>CAWJMR010000006.1:0-259249 GCA_963843965.1 uncultured Gemmatimonadaceae bacterium | reverse complement strand
GAGGTTGGCCATGAGCTTGGCGCCGATGGCGACGCGCGGCTGATCTTTGCGGTCCTGCCGGGCGTACCCCGTGTAGGGGAGCACCGCGGTGACGCGGGCGGCCGAGGCACGGCGCGCCGCATCGATGAGCAGCAGGAGTTCGAGCACATTTTCGCCCGGCGGATTCGTGGGTTGCACCACGAAGACGTCCGCACCGCGGATGTTCTCGTCGATGCGCACGAACACCTCACCGTCGGCGAAACGCGTACAGGTCACCTTGCACAGCTCGGTGCCCAGCGTCTTCGCGACCTCTTCCGCGAGCGGCTGATTGGCCGTTCCCGAAAGGATCTTGAAGCCGCGCGGCGACGGGGACGGTGCGTCCAAAGACGGAGTCATCCGGAGGTCTCGACCAGCGTGAAGGGTGTTGGTACGGAACGTTTACGAGCCAGCGCAAACCAATACAAATGGGGCGGAGTGTCGCCGGTACCTGATAAGAGGCGCGGCGGCTCCGTCCCGATCGTGTGTTAGGCCAGCCCTTCAAGCTAGCAGAACCAGCGGCTGCTTCAAGTCCTGCGCGACGCGAACTGGGTACTATAGGCCCACTCGGAATCGAACCGAGATCTCCGGCTCCAAAGGCCGGGGTAATAACCGTTATACGATAGGCCACCTGTAGCGACAGCGTCCAACGCTCGTATGCTATCCCGGGGCCGGACCGCGGACAAGCGCGTCCCGCTCCCAGTCGTGCAACGGGAGGGCGTCCCGGGCCCGCATTCCCTCGCCGAAGGGGCCCAACAGATGGACGATGCTGTTGGCGTAGTAGGTGATCAACGGCCGTCCCTTGGGGAGAATCAGAAACCCGGCGCCCGTCCGGGCGATCACGCGGCGCATCCGGAGCATGCGGTAGGCCCGCTCGAAGGTCTCCTCGATGTCCCGGTCGGCCTGCAACACTCGTGAATTGAACTCCTTGAGCACGTCGCGCATGGCCGACATGCGCTCCAGCAGGGCCGCCCGCGTCACGTAATCGGCGTCGAAACTGGCCAGGGTGGCACAGGCCAGCGGAACCGGCGTGACGGGAATGATGGTGCCGATCCGCTGCAGCACGTCATCACAAAAGTGCTGCACCAGGGGCAAGCGATCGGCCCGCGGTGCCTCGAACAGCGACACCCCCTGGGCCTCGAGCCCGGTGAGCCACGCATCCACCGAGACGGGGCTGCCGATGGTCACGGCCGCCCGTCCGTAACGCCGCCACCGGCGTGTGACCAGGCGGCCCACGTTCCACGACACGAAGCGTCCCACATCGGCGGCCTGTGCGATGCGGTCGCGGGTGGGCATCTGCCGCTTGGTTTCGAGCTCGCGCAACAGCGTGCGGTCTTCGAGCACGCGGTCGTAGTTGATACCCACCGGCACCACGTACATCCGCGATCGCACCTCGGGATCGCGCGCCACTCCCAGCGCATAGTCGAGCAAGCCGATCTTGGCGGGGCGCAGCGCGCCGTCGCGCGTGAGGCCGCCTTCGGGAAAGATCCCCTGCGTGACGCTGTTGCGCGTGATCAACTGCACGTATGACTGCAGCACGGCGTGATACAACGGCTCGCGATAGCGACGACGGATGAAGTACGAGCCGAAGCTCTTGAACAACACTTCCAGCGGAAACGCGCGGGCCCATTCGCCGACCGCATACGAGATCGACACCGCGCCCATCATGACGTACGCCACCAGCACATAGTCGGCGTTCGAACGATGGTTCATGAGGTAGATCACGACGGAGTTGCGAGGCACGCCGCGGAAAGGATCGGGTCGCTCGTACTCCACCGACACTTTGTAGAACAGGCCGAGCGCGGCGCGACTCACCCAGTAGCCGAGGCGGTAGTAGGCGAGAATGTTGAAAAACGGCACGATCTCGTCGAGATAGCGCCGCACGCGTCGCCAGGTCTCCGCCTCGCTGTCATTGGTCTCGGCGACATGCGCACGCACCGCGTCAGCGATGGCGTCGTCGGCGAGCAGCGCGTCGATCACATACGCCTTACGGGTGAGTTTGTAGCGGTCGATCCGTACGCGCGCACGCATCACCGTGCGACGACCGGCACGCCGCGCGTACCCGTGCAGGTAGCGGCGTGTCGCCCAGACGGCGACCGCCACGGCCAACAGCGCGAGCAGTGCCGTTATGAGGCGGGCCATAGCCACGCCGCGCCACGTACCCCGCTCGAGTCACCGTGGCGATTGCGCACGACGGACGTGCGCACGCCATTGGAAAACACGAAGGCGGGGAGCTGCGCGGCGATATCGTCGGCCAGGCGCGGTACGTTCGACATGCCGCCGCCCAGCACGATCACATCGGGGTCGAGCAGGTTGATCACCGTCGCCAGTCCGCGCGCCGCGCGGTTGACGAAGCGCGCACGCGTGGCGAGCGCGGCCTCCTGGCCCGCTTCGGCGGCCGCGATGACGTCGGGCGTTGCCAACGCCTCACCAGTAACGCGTCGATGGTCAGCAGCAACGGCTGGTCCCGAAATCCAGCTCTCGATGCAGCCGTGTTTGCCGCAGTAGCAGGGCGGGCCCGGCAGCTCGTCGAGCTGCGGCCAGGGCAGCGGATTATGCCCCCACTCGCCGGCAATGAGGTTGCGGCCAGTGAGTCCGTGTCCGCGCACGATGATGCCGCCGCCCACGCCCGTGCCCATGATGACGCCGAATACCACCTCGGCACCGGCCGCCGCGCCGTCGCTCGCTTCGGACAGCGCGAAGCAGTTGGCATCGTTGTCGAGGCGCACCTCGCGTCCGAGTGCGGCGGCGAGATCGGCGCCAAGCGGCTGGCCGATGAGCCACACCGAGTTCGCGTTCTTCACCAACCCCGAATCCGGCATCACCGCGCCCGGGATGCCCACGCCGACCGTCCCGCGCTCTCCGGTGACCGATTCGAGCGCCGTGACGAGTGCGGTGATCGCCACCACGGTTTCGTGATAGGCTCGTGGTGTGGCGACGCGCTGTCGCACGAGTTCCCGGCCCGTCGCGTCGATGGCGATGCCTTCGATCTTGGTGCCGCCGAGGTCAATCCCGATCTGCATGGCGGAAATTGTCGTCTCCAAACGGCGCGCGCACTAGCGGGCGTGAGCAAATATCTCGTGTCATGCGCACTGGCTCCCGCGAGTCTCGGCGCGTAAGCTCCAAGGATGCCCTCACCCTCTCCGAAGGCGTCCGAACCCGACAGCGCTGCCATCGGTGCAGGCATGGGGTCGACGGGCGAGCATCTGGCCGCCGCGGCCGCGTTGCGTGAGTCGATGATCAGCCCCCGCGCGCGAACGCGCTGGTATACGCTGGCGGTGTTGGCCGCCGTGGGTGGCGCGGCGTTGGTGTTGATCGCGTTTCACGAGTTCGGGGTGCTGTTCCCCTTCCTGGCCGGCTTCACCATGGTGCTGCTGGTGCCCGGCGGTGTCGGTCCGCTGCTGCTGGCCGGGTGGGGCGCCGCGACACTCACATTGCTCGACGCCGAGTACGCGCAAGCGATCGTGCTGGGGCCTGACGGATACCGTCTGGCCGTGTACTACGTGTTGGCGTTGATCAGCGCGTTCTTCGGCGGGCGTCTGCGCAGCGGCAAGCTGCGCACGCTCGAGCGCGAATCGCGACTCGCCGGCGCCCTGGCCCGGGTGCAGGAGCTGTACGCGACGACGCAGGAATTTCACGTGCAGCAGCGCGCCGAGCGCGATCTACTCGAAGGCATTCTGGCCACCAGCATCGCCGGCGTGATCGTGGTGGATATCGGCGGCTCGATCATCTTCGCGAACGCACGCGCCGAAGAGGTGTTGGGCTTGCGGGTGAGCGACATGCAGGGCCGTCGCTTCGATGCCCCGGAGTGGCACCACACCGATCTCGACGGCGGGCCGTTTGCCGACGAGCACCAGCCCTTCGCGATGGTACTGCGAACCGGAGAGCCGGTGTTCGACGTGCGCCACGGGATCGAATGGCCCGACGGCCGGCGGAAGCTGCTGTCGATCAATGGTGCGCCGCTGTTCGACGAGAGCGGCAAGATCGAGGCGGTCGTCTTCGGCGTCACGGATATCACCGATGTCATCGTGGCGGAACGTGAGCTCCGCGCGCGCGATCAACGTCTCGATCAGATCACCTCGGTGATGCCGGGTATCGTGTACCAGTATGTGCGCACGGCCGACGGCCAGGAATCGTTCCCGTACATCAGTCAGCTCGCCGAGCGCGCGATCGGGGCGGATGTGGAGTCGATCATGCGGTCGCCAACGGTGGCGTGGAGTCGTGTGCATCCTGACGACATGCCAGGCATGCTCGACTCGACCGCCCGTTCACAGCGCGACCTGACCCCGTGGGCCTACGATTTCCGCGTCATCGACCGGCAGAACGCGGGGCACTGGCGCTGGCTCAGCGGCCAGGCGCTGCCGCAGCGCGGGACCGACGGTTCGACGGTGTGGAACGGCGTGTTCATCGACGTGACCGACCGTCGCCGGTTGGAAGACGAACTGCGCCAGGTGCAACGCATCGAAAGCGTGGGGCAACTCGCCGGCGGTATTGCACACGACTTCAACAATGTGCTCACCACCATCATCGGTGAAGCGAGCCTGTTGGAATTCGATGCGGAGCCGGGTGGCGACGTGGCGATCAGTGCCGGTCAGATTCGCGCGGCGGCCGAATCCGGTGCCGCGCTGAGCCGGCAGCTGCTCGGCTTCGCACGACGTCACGTGATGGCGCCGCGAACGGTGGAGGTCACGGAAATCATCGACCGCGCTGTACCGCTGATCCGTCGTCTGCTGCGCGAGCGTATCAGTCTGCAGCTCGACATCGCCGGCAATGCGGGTCGCGTGCGCGTGGATCCCGCGTTGTTCGATCAGGTGCTGATGAATCTTGCGGTGAACGCGAGCGACGCGATGCCCGACGGCGGCGTGCTGTCGATCCGGTGTGCCTTGCGGGCAGGTGACGCCGAGTCGATGGCGCTGCCGAACGCACCGCTCGGACCGGTCGTGGTGTTCGAGATCAGCGACACCGGTGCGGGTATGACGGAAGAGACGCGTCTCCGGGCGCTCGAACCGTTCTTCACCACGAAGGACGCCGGCAAGGGGTCGGGGCTCGGGCTCGCGACGAGCTACGGCATTGTGACGCAGGCCGGCGGTACCATGTCGATCAGTTCGGCACTGGGGCAGGGAACGGTCGTGAAGATCGTTCTCCCGGCGGCTGAAGGCGTGGCTGATGCCGCGGTGGTGCCGGAGAAGCCCGCAGCCGACGGCAATGAAACGCTGATGGTGGTGGACGATGACGAGCCGGTACGACGCGTGACGGCGGCAACATTGCGCCGTCGCGGCTACCATGTGCTCGAGGCACCTGGCGGACTGGAGGCGCTGCGCATCGGTCGCTCGCTTGGCCGGCCCGTGGACCTGCTCGTGACCGATGTGGTGATGCCCGGCATGACGGGTGTGACGTTGGCGCGCGAGTACTTGGCCGAATCACTCACCACGCGCGTGCTCTATCTGTCGGGATATCCAGAGGGCACTGTCACGCAGCACGGCATCGTACCCGATGGTGTCGAACTGCTTACGAAGCCGTTCGACATTCAAGAGCTGTCACGCCGCGTGCGCAGTCTGCTCGATCAGCCAGTCGGCATGTGAGTGGCTCGCCTGACGCGCTGCATTAACGCACCGGTTAGCGCATCGCACGCGCATCGACGAGCGCGCTGTACAGCATCGTCTGGAATCGGCCGACGACATCGGTGCCGCTGGGGAGCTGGTTGATCATGAACACGATGACGAGGCCTTCGGCCGGATCGACCTTGTAGTTCGATCCGTAGGCGCCAGCCCAACCGTACGTGCCGGCCGACACTGATCCGTTCGCGCCGTAGCGTTCGGTGGTTTCGAAGCCGAGTCCGAAGCCCATCGTGTTGCCGTGCAGCGTGCCCACCTGATTCGTGGTCATCAGGGCCACGGTGTGCGGTGCGAGATACTGTTGGCCGTTCCAGCGGCCGCCGTGCGCGATCATCTGCAGAAAGCGCGCATAGTCGCGAGCGGTGGACACGATTCCCGCTCCACCGGCGAAGCTCACGCGTGGCCCGTCGACGTAGTGGCCCTGACCGCGGGCCCCGTCCGGCGCGCGGCGCACGCGACCGGAGTCGTTGGCGTAGACGGTCACGAGACGATTGCGCTGGGCGACTGGCAGGAAGAAGTGTGTGTCACGCATGCCGAGGGGCTGCGTGAGACGCGTGCGCAGAAACGCGTCGAGCGGCATGCCTGAGGCGCGCTCCACGATGCACCCGAGAATGTCGGTATTGTAGCCGTACACCCATGCCTCGCCGGGCTGCGCGACGAAGGGGAGCGTGCCGAGCTTGTCCATCGTGGTGCAGACGGGCTCGGTCTTGTCGGCCGTGTACCAGCCGAAGCCGGCGGCGGGTCCGAGTCCCATCGGCTCGTAACGCGCGCGCACCGACGCGTCAGTCCCGTACGAAATGCCGGCGGTGTGCGTGAGCAGATCGCGGATGGTGATGGCGCGTCGGGCTGGTACGATGGCGACGCCGGTGTCGGTGCGTGTGGCGACGGTGGTGCGGGCAAAAGACGGAAGAAACCGGCTCACCGGCGTCGCGAGCGTGAGCCGTCCTTCCTCGAGCAGCATGAGCACGGCGGTGCTGGTGAGTGCCTTGCTCTGCGAGGCGATGCGGAATACGGCATCGGGTGTCATGCGTCGCTGCGCTTCGCGATCGCTCCAGCCGACGGCCCGTTCGTAGACCACCTGGTCGTCGCGCAACACGAGGGCCACCGCGCCGCCGATTTCGTCCTGTGCCACGGCCGCGTCGAGCATGGAGTCGATACGGGCCAGCCGGTCGACGGCGAATCCATGACGCAGTGGCTGTGTGGCGCGTGACGCTGACTTCGGCGCGGTCTGGGCACCGAGGGCCGCCGTGGGGGGCGCACTGACGAGCAGTACCATCGCGAGCGCGCTCGCGCACCGCTGCAACGAACTCGACGCACGGGACATGGCGAGGTGAGTCGGGGGAGAGTCGAGCCACGAAAACGATCCGCCTCTGCTTCCGCATTGGCGGGGATTGCGCGAAGCTACGCCATGCAATGGATCAAGGCTACTCCACGTGTTCTGCAGGCGGTGATGGCCGCCGCGCTATTCGGTGCGTGCGCAACCGGCGAGTCGCCGACTGCGCCGGTCACGCCGCCGCCGCCACCGCCGCCCGTCGCCTTCACGGTGCCAGCGGTGACGCGCGAATTCCGCGGGATGTGGATTGCGACGGTTGCCAACATCGATTGGCCGTCGCGCAGCGGCTTGTCGGTGGCACAGCAGCAGACCGAGTTCTCGCTGATCGCCGATGCGGCCGAGCAGGCCGGGTTGAACGCCGTCGTGCTGCAGGTTCGGGCGGCCGGCGACGCCATGTTTCCGTCCACGCTCGAGCCGTGGTCGCGCTCGCTGACCGGTACGCAGGGTGTCGACCCTGGCTATGACCCACTGGCCTACGCCATCACGCAGGCGCGACTGCGCGGTCTCGAGGTGCACGCGTGGTTCAATCCGTTCCGCGCGGCGAATCTGAGCGACACGCTGCGCCTGGCCAGTTCGCACTTCGCGGTCCGTCGTCCCGACCTCACGCGCAAATACTGCACACAGCTGTGGTTCGATCCCGGTGAGGCTGCCGTGCAGGATCAGGCGATCGCCGTGATCACCGACGTGCTGCGCCGCTACGACGTGGACGCGGTGCATCTCGATGACTTCTTCTATCCGTACCCTGACTCGAAGTGTGCGGGACTCGATTTCCCGGACAGCGCCACCTACGCCACGTATCAGCGGAGCGGGGGACTGCTCGCGCGCGCCGACTGGCGCCGCGACAACGTGAACCGGTTCGTGGAACGGTTGTATCGGGAGGCGCACATCGTGTCACCGACCGCGCGCGTCGGCATCAGCCCGTTCGGCATCTGGCGGCCGGGTAGTCCCGCGGGCATCGTGGGGCTCGACTCGTACGCGTCGATCTACGCCGACTCGCGCACGTGGTTGCAGCGCGGCTGGGTGGACTACTTCGCGCCGCAGCTCTATTGGTCGATCGCGTCCACCGGCCAGAACTTCGGTGCGTTGCTGACCTGGTGGGGGCAACAGAACACGATGCGTCGTCATCTCTGGCCCGGCCTGGCGGCCTATCGCGTGAGCGACGGCAGCACGAGTCCGTATACGGCCGCGGAAATTCCGGCGCAGGTGCAACTCACGCGCGGGCAGAACGCCGCCGCCGGTGGTTCGACCGGATCGTTGCTGTACAACACGACGGTGGTGCTGAACGATCGCGGCGGGCTGCGATCGTTGCTCACGAGTGGTGTGTTCGCCGCGCGGGCGTTGCCGCCTGCTACGGATTGGCTCGACGCGGTGGCTCCACCGGCGCCGACCATCGCGGTGACGTCGCTCGGCGCCGTGCTCCGCGTGTCGATCACGCCGGTGACGAGTGAGCCGCTGTCGTGGTACCTCGTGCGCTGGCGCACCAACGGCACGTGGTCACAACGCGCACAGCGGGTGAGCGCGCTCGCCGTCGATGTGCCGTCGGCCGGAACCGACGGCGTCGTGGTGAACGCGATCGACAAGGTGGGCAACGCGAGTGCCGACGTGGTGTGGCGCCCGTAGTCGCGTTGCGTGTCCGCGCTACTCGTCCATGTGTGTGTTGTCGCGCGTTTCCGGCATGGTCGCATACACCACCAGTGAGGCGAGAATGCAGCCGGTGACGTACCAGTAGAACCAGCGTTCGTGGCCCATGTTCTTGAACCACAGCGCGAAGTATTCCGCGGTGCCGCCGAACACGGACACCGCGACGGCATACGGAAAGCCGACGCCGAGCGCGCGAATACTGGTCGGGAACAGTTCGGCCTTCACCACGGCATTGATGGCGGTATAGCCGCTGACGGCGACCAGGGCCATGATGAGCAGGGTGAGCGCCTGCGGAATCGTGCGCGCCCCCTCGAGTGCGGTGAGCAACGGCACCGTGCCGAGGGTGCCAAGCACGCCGAACGCCGTGAGTACCGGCCGTCGACCGATGCGGTCGGAGAGAGCACCGATGGCCGGCTGCAGCATCATGTAGATCAACAGCGAGATCGCGTTGATGTACGTCGCGTCGCTCTTGCTGAATCCGGCCGTGTTCACGAGAAACTTCTGCGCGTACGTCGTGAACGTGTAGAACGCGACGGTGCCGCCGGCGGTGAGACCGACCACCGTGAGCACGGCGCGCGGATGGGCCATCAGGCCACGCACGGTGGCAGCCGCGCTCTGCGGCGGACGCGAGGCGCGATCCTTCTCGAAGGCCGACGTTTCCTCGAGGCCGCGGCGCATGGCCACGGCAACGACGGCCAACGCGGCACCGACGATGAACGGAATACGCCAGCCCCACGCCTCGAGCTCGGCCGGCGCCATCGTGCGCTGCAACAGCAGCAGCATCGCCAGCGCCAATAGCTGGCCCATGATGAGCGTGACGTACTGGAAGCTCGACCAGAAGCCGCGATGCGTCTTGCCGGCCATCTCACTCAGATACGTGGCGCTGGCCCCGTATTCGCCGCCCACGCTGAGACCTTGCAGCAGGCGCGCCAGCACCAGCATGGCCGGTGCGATCACGCCGATCTTCGCATAGCTTGGCGTGATCGCAATCAGCAGCGAGCCGCCGCACATCAGCAGCACCGACAACGTGAGCGCGGCGCGACGTCCGTGTTTGTCGGCGTAGCGTCCCATCAGCCAACCGCCGGCTGGGCGCATGAGAAAGCCCACGGCGAACACGGCGGCCGCGTTCAACAGCTGGACAGTTTGATTGGCCGGCGGGAAGAAACTCTTCGCGAAGTAGAGCGAAAAGGCCGAATACACGTACCAGTCGTACCATTCGACGAGGTTGCCTACCGAGCCGCCCACGATGGAGCGCAGGCGACTGCTGGCCGACTTCGGGGCGCCGATGGTGGCCGCGGCCGGCGCGCTCACGTGGTCACCTGCGCGTCGATCGTGCGCGCCAACAGGTCGAGCAGGTCGGACTCGGTGCGGACGCCGGGAACATCATTCATGTCGATCACGTAGCCATAGCGTGAAGCGATCGCCTCATAAAGCGGGATACGGTGGGCGAGCAGCTGTTCGAATCCCCATACTGCGAAGTCGTCGGGATCGACCGTGTCGTCGTGCACGATGCCGCGCAGCGATTTGTACTCGGTCCACTTCGCATCGAGGAATGCCGGGTTGTAGTACATGGGCTTCGGATGCGCGCGGAAGCGATCCACCAACGTGCGCGTGTGCTCCGCCGAGCCGCGGATGTACACGAGCAGGGTATGATCGGCGAGGCAGCGCAGCACGGGATCCTGCTCGTCGTACGGGTCGACGACTTCGCACAGACTGCCTCCCGAGTCGCAGACGAAATGCGAATAGCCGTAGATGTCCTTGGCGCGTTCGATGAACTCGGGCACGTCGAGCAACGCCCGGATCTCGGCCACGCGGTGCTGGGCCTGCCGGCGCCGGTATTCATCAAACGACAGACCGCCCCGTTCGGGATCGCCCGGCTTGCCCAGATAGGTGGACAGCGGACTCAGATTCTCGAACGAGATGTTGGAGCGGATGTAGATCGAGTCCGAGCGCAGCAACTGGCGCAGGAAGGGATTGCGCATCGCCTCCCGCTTGAAATTGTCGACGATGTGCTCGTCCATGTATCGCGTGCCGATGCGATAGTCGGCGGAATACTGGAACCAGTCGTGCTTCTGCAGCAGTCCGGCGAGCGAGGTCTTGCCCACGCCGGACATGCCGAAAAAGGTCACGGCATGGGCGTGTTGCTCGCGGAGGGCTCGTCCCGATGAGAATCGCATCGTGCTAACTTCCGCTCCGGCTTCACGGACCTCAACCCCTCCCTCCCCCCGAATGTCGTTCGCCAAGCATGGCCTGCAGGTCTTCGATATCCCGATCACGGTGCTGCCGGCGGATATCGACGACAATGACCACGTGAACAACGTGGTGTACCTGCGCTGGATCTTCGACGTGGCGCTGGCCCACTGGAATGCCAGCGCCTCCGACGCGATGAAAGCGGTGTACGGCTGGGTCGCCACCCGCCACGAAATCGACTATCGCCGCGAAGCGGTGTTCGGCGACGCCATCGTGGCACGCACCTGGATTGGTGCGGTCGATTCCCGGCGATTCGAGCGGCACACCGAAATCGTGCGGACCGCCGACGATCACGTGCTGGCCCGCGGCCGGTCGCTGTGGACGCTGATTTCGCGCGACACGGGACGGATCACGCGCATCCCGCCCGACATGGTGACGCTCTTCTCGGCCTACATGCACCCGGCGTGAGGTCAGCCGGCCGCCGGTCGATGGGTTACTGCCGGGCGAAGGCCCGTGAACCGGCGTAGAGGTAGGCAGCCCGGCCGTTCTCGGAGCGCACGAACACGTGGAGGGGGGCGCCCTGAGGTGGCGTGACCAGCAGTTCGTTCGCGCCGACGAGTTTCGCGTTCATGACGGCGATGCCCTGTTTCACTTTGAGCGTGCCGTCCTGTTCGAGCACTTCCAGCACATTCCGCCCCTGCGCGAATCGGCCGATCAACGCCGCACGCTCGGCGGCGTTGGCATCGCGTGGTGCGGGTGCCGTGACCTTCGGCTGGGTGTACCCGACCGCCAGCTGCAGGGCGGCCGATTCGATCGCATCGATCCCCGCGCCCGGGCCGTTCACGAGTACGATCACCGCGGCCTTCCGATCGGGGAGCATGGTGATGCTCGCGTTGTAGCCGTTGATCGCGCCGCCGTGCGTCCATACGCGATCCTTCCCCGAGCGACCGACCACGAGCCCGTAGCCGTACATCGCGGAATCGAGTCCGGAGCCGCCCGGATGTGCCACGTAGCCCGTGGTGACGCGACGGACCGCGCCGGAGGAGAAAGCCTGCGCGCCGTCGATCATGCCCCCGTTCATCAAGGCGATCGTGAATCGTGCCAACTCCGGCGCCGTGGCGAACAGAAATCCCGCCGCCCACTGCGCCGTATTCTCCGTCATCGGGCGCACGATCTGCATGCCCTTGGCGCCAGCCTGATGCCCCATCGCGATCGGATACGTGAGCGCCTCCAGTGGCTTGAAGGTGCTGAGCTTCATCCCGGCCGGGCGCATCACGAGCGATTCCACCAGCGCCGCAAAGCGCTGCTTGCCGGCCACTTCGCCCACGTAGCCCGCCATCGAGATGCTGGGGTTCGAGTAGGAGAACGTGCGCCCTGGCTCGGTATAGAACAGCGTGTCGCCGACATCGCGCATGACTTCGCCCAGGGCGCCCTCACCCATGCGCCCATATGCGACGGCGTTGTCCAGCCATCCAGCACTGTGCGTCATGAGTTGCTGCGTCGTGACGGTGCCGACCTTCTTTCCTTTGAGCGACGGCACGATATCGCCGATCGGCTGCGCCATGTCGATGCGCTGCTGCTCGGCGAGTTCGGCCAGCATGGTGCCCGTGAACATCTTGGTCACCGACCCAACGCGCAGCAGCATGTCGGGGGTCATCCGTTGCTGCGATTCCACGTTGGCGATGCCGTAGCCTTGCGCATACGCGAGTTTGCCATCGACGACGACGGCCACGGTAGCGCCGGGGGCTTTCGAACTGGCGAGGGCGGCACGGGCAGCCCCGTCGAGGCGGGCGGCCCAGGCGGGTGGCCGCTGCGGCGTTCGTGGGGCGGCGGCTTGGGTGTGGCCGGGGCGGCTGGCGGTCGCCAGCAGGACGGTCGCGAGCAGGAGGCGGGAGCGGGAAGTCAGCATGCGTAGAAGCTGCCGGGCGGACGGCCGCTGGCAAGTAGTCGTGGCTGTGTCGGGGAACCGAATGGCGGCACGCGCGATAAGATTGAGCCATGACGAGACCCTTTTCGATTTCGCCGACGGCGTTCCTCCTGACCGCGCTGTGCACGCTCGGCGCGTGCTCGAGTTCGCCGTCAGATCCGATCGTGTGCGATGCGTCGGCGCGGGCCGGCATCACGGTCACGATCAAGGACGCCGAGACGATGGAGCCGCTGGCCGCGACGGCGCGTGGTGTGGTGCGCGACGGCGCGTACGTGGACTCGCTCGTTCTCATCGCACCCGAAACGCGTGCGGCGGCCTTCGAGCGTGCGGGCACCTACAGCGTGGAAGTGCGACTGGCGGGCTATCAGAGCTTCAATACATCCAACGTCCGCGTCACGGCCGGCACCTGCCATGTGAACGCGGTGGTGGTGCCGGCGCTGCTATTGAAAGTTCGCAGCTAACGGCGCTTCGGCTTCGCTGCTCGTTTCGCTGCCGTCGTTGTTTTGCTCATAGTTCGTGGTTCGCGGTGGCTGGATTGGTGTGGCCGCGTCGGGCGCGAGCGGGCGGATCCCTTTCGCCGCTTGCTGCGCGGGGATGGCCGCGCGCCTGTCGTTTCGCTCCGGCGCCGGCCCCTCCCACGCAGAGGCGGCTGCAGGGACCCCCGTCGCGCCCTGGCGGTGACAGGTCGTCGCGACGGCGAGGCGCGAGCGGGGGGCGTGACGGCACCGCGGCGCATGTGCCTCGGCCAAGTGTGCGCGACTTGCCCCGAGCGGACGCACGCCTTTGTAGGAGGGACGCGCACCTGGCGGATGCACGCGGGCTGTGCGGCCATCCCGGCGCAGCAAAGCCGCGAAGGGGAGACCGCGCGCCCGACCCGCATGCCGGTCACCGATCGAAGCGCTGTTTCAACGTATGAGACGCACCGCGACGACACGTAGCGCGGGACCGCACGAAGCGCTGTTACAAGTCAGCCGACACGCGGAGCACAAAGGCGCGTCCCGCCGCATCCGCGAATTCCTTGTAGCGTGACATGAAGTCGCGGTAGCGGGTGTAGAACAGGTTGCGCACACTCAGGTCGAGGTGCACGAGCCCGCGCGGCGTGAGACGACTCAGCCCCGCCGATGCCGACACCACGTTCCAGGCCTGCGGCGCGAAGTCGCTGCGGAATGTGCGCGTTTGCTTGGCGTTCCACTCGCTCGAGAGGGACGCATGACGGCCCGGCGCGCGCTCGTCCCATCGCATGGTGAGCACGGCGCGCGGTGGCGGCACAAAGGGCAGGGCGGTGCGATCGCTCGTGTTGGTGGCGTGCACGACGTCGGCGGTGGTCTGCAGTGACAGGGTGCTGGTGAGCGCCACGGTGGTGCCAAGTTCCGCACCGACCAGACGTGCGTTGCCCTGCTCGATCTGCAAAGAATCCAAGGCGCGACCGGGCATACCGACCGGCGTGAGGTAGATGTAGTCGCGAATGCGATTCACGTAGCCGGTGAGTTCACCCGTTACGCGAGCGGTGCGCAGGCGCAGGGCGGCATCGACATTTACACTTGACTCCACGCGCAAATCGGCGCGTCCGATCTCGAACGCGCGCGTGCCTTCGTGAAAGCCGTTGGCAAACAAGTCGGACGCACTCGGCGAGCGGAATCCGCGCGCCACGTTCACTGCAACAGAAAGTGGTGACGTGGGTCGATAGACGGCACCGAGCGTGCCGGTGGTCGCGGTGAAGGCCCGATCGGTGGGCAGGAGGACGAGTACGCGGTTGCCCGGCGTAGACAACGTGCGCCAATCGTGACGCGCGCCGGCGGAGAGCGCGAAGTCGCCCACGTTGCGCTGTTCCAGCACGTACACGCCCAACGAGCGGGCGGTGTTGTCGGGGATCAGCGTCTGCGAACCGAATGTGCTGAAGCGCGTGTGCTGCACCGCGAGGCCGAACACGCCGGTGGCACCGGCAATGGGCGTGTGGTGCCAATGCGCGAAGCCTGACGCAGTGCGCGACAACAAGCCGAGCGCCACGGTCTGCGTGCGGTCGTCGCCGAATTCGGCGCGTCGATTCTGCTCGATGCCGGCCTGCAACTGCAGGCGCTGACCGCCGTGTCGTAGGTTGGCGTCGACGGTGCCGCGCAGTGTCCGGATCTGCTGGCGTCCGGTGTAGTTCGGGGCCGTGATCGGGTCGTCGGCCACTTGAATGCGTTCATCGCGCAGCGAGCCGGTGCCGGTGACATCGGCGCGTGCACCCTGCCAACCCAACGCGCCCTCGGTGTAGCCGGTCATGTTGCCGGTATTGGGCACAATGCCGCCCGGTGTGCGCAGATCGACGGCGCGGCGTCCGGTGCCGCTAAGGCGCCAACCCAGCGATCCCGCGCCGACCGGGCTCGCGCCTTCGCCGACAAGCGTGAGCGACGGCGAATGCGCCGCGCTGTTCCACGCGGTGGCGATGCGACCGCGGGCCACGCGCTCGCCGTTGTCCGCCATCGGAAGCGGTCGCCGCACCACGTTCACGACGCCACCCAGCGCGTCGGATCCGTACAGCACACTGGCCGGTCCCTTCACGACCTCGAGGCGCTCCGCGTCGGCGGATTCCACGTTGGGCGAGTGATCGTGCCCCCACTGCTGCGTTTCCGTGCGTTGGCCGTTGGCGAGGGTGACCACGCGATTGTTCGTGAGCCCGCGGATGACCGGTTTGCCGATGCCGGTGGTCATGGAGAGCGACCGGATGCCGGGGATCTGCTGTAGCGTCTCGCCAAGCGAGGCGGAGTTGGCGCGTCGGAGTTCGGCCCCGCTGAGCAGGGCCGTGGGCTGCGCGATGCGGCGCGCCTCGGTGGCCACCGCCGTGGCGGTTACCTGCAACGTGGGAAGGGCACGCGCGGTGGTATCGCGCTTGGTGCTGTCGGCGGGCGGGCGCTGGGCGGAGAGGGAGGTGGCCGAGAACCCGGACGCCGAGAGGGCGCCGATCGAGAGTACACGAATAATCTGGTATCGCATTGGCATAACAAAAGATTAGGCAAGACTAAAACGAGATGCAAGCGTACCCTTATAGCGAGCCCGGCCTTAGCGCCTGTACTGCGGCAAACGCTCCCCGTTGCCCGAACAGGCAATCAGCTGCGCCAGACGTCTGGCCCTGGTAGCGGGTTGCTTGGCGCCGATCACCCACCAGGTCGCCTGCTTGCGATACCCGGCCGGCTGCCGTTCGAAGAACGCGAGCGCGTGCGGTGTGGCGGCAAACTGCGCGAGATCGGTGTCGCCAAATGCGACCTCGGCTTGCTCGAACGCGTACACCTTCGACTTCGCATCGGTGCGCGCTTCATACGCAGCCAGTCCGGCGGCGTGCATGCGGTTCTCGACGAGCAACTCCTCAATGTGGCGCAGGTTCACCGCGCTCCAAATGCTCCCGGTTTTGCGCGGTGTAAAGCGGATGGAGTACCGCGCGTCATCCACGCGCCGACGCACGCCGTCGATCCAGCCGAAGCACAGCGCCTCGCGTACCGATTCGGTCCACGTCATCGATGGCGTACCGGTGCCCACCTTGTGAAAACCCACCACGAGCTCGCGGTGCGAGTCGTGGTGGGTTTCGAGCCAGCGCCGGAAGTCGGCGGCGCTGGCGAAGTAGTGCGGAGTCGGTGGCGTGGTCACCACCGAAACTTACGGAACGAGCGCCGCTTTAGCCTGCGCCGGCTTCGGGTTCTTCACGTACGTGTCCATCCACGCCACCCAACGCGCCCACAGATCGAGGTCGCTGGCGTACGTGGCCACACTGTGGTCTTCGTACGGATACATGTACAGCGCGGCCTGCTTGCCGAGTCCCTGCAACGCGAGGAACATGCGCCGCGAGCTGATCGGATCGGTGCCCTGATTCTGATCTTCGATGGCGTGATACATGAGGAGCGCGCCCGAGATCTTGTCGGCCCGCAGGAACGGCGACATGTCGAGGTACGTGTCCTGCGCCTGATAGAAATTGCGACGCTCGCTCTGGAAGCCGAACGGCGTGAGCGTGCGGTTGTACATGCCGTCGCCGGCGATGCCCGCCTTGAAGTTCGGCATGAGCGTGAGCGCGTTGACGGTGCTGAACGCGCCGTAGCTGTGTCCACCGATGCCCATCTTGTCGCGATCCACGAAGCCGGCGTCGACCACCGCATCGAGCACGGCGTCGAGGTTTTCCTTGAGGTCGCGCGTGTAGTTGTCATTCATCTTGCCGGCGTCGCCGAAAATCGGGATGTCGGGTTCGATGAACGCGTAGCCCTGACTCACCCACAGCTTGGTGGCGGTGGCCGGACGGGCCGACGGGACTTCGGGGAACTTGTTGATGTTCGTGACATAGCGCGAGCGCTCGTAGTCCTGCGCGCTGCTGAACTCGCGCGGATAGAACCAGATCACGCCCGGGAGCTTCGTGCCCGGCTTCCAATCACGCGGCACCGTGACTTCCACCCAGAACTTGGTGCCGTCGCGCGGGCGCGTCACTTCGAGGCGCTTGAACTGCGCACCGGTGACTTCCGGGGCGACGTCGAGATTGGTCGTGAGCTTCTTGGCGTCGGCGCTGCCGGCGGTGCGCAGCCAGGCGTCGGTGATCGTGGTGTTCGACTCGCGCGTCACGATGAACTGCGAGACGTCATCATCGAGCGGCGCGACGAACTCTTCGTACATGTTCGCCGGGCTGTCCATCACACGGGTGCGAGTCTTCGATTCGATATCGAGCTTGTCGACCCACGGACGCGGCGCCTGCGTGGCCCACTTGGCGCCGTAGGCACGCGTGCCGGAGAGGGCGATCGACTTGCCGTCCTTGGCCATGAGCACGTACCGACGTCCACCGGCAGCGGTGCGCAACAGCACAGCACCCTGCGTGGAGTCCACGGCGCCGCGTGGCGCACCACCGCCGCCGAAGCCCGCGATCGCTGCCGGCAACGTGACCGTACGACCGAGGTTGTAGCGCTTGGAGGTGTCCTTCACGCGCACGGCGATCGTCGCCCCGCTGTCGGTCACGAACATCGTGCTGCTGTCACTGCTGTACAACACGGTCGAGAGCTGCGCGCTGCCGCGATAGAGCACGGTGGTGTCATTGGCGCCGAACGGCGCGCGCCAGTGCACGACCTTGCCGGTCTGCACGTACAGCAGTCCGGTGCCGATCGGATTCCACTGGATGTTGCGCTTGGCGCTGTCCGCGCCCAGTCCGCGACGGGCCGCGCCCGGCGCAGCGGTCGGATCGCCATTGTCCGCCGGTGCGCCTTCACGCAGCGCCGTCGTGGCGAGCGTCGTAATCACCTTCCCGCTGGCGTCCCACAGTTCTTCAACCGAGCCGAAGGCCGACGCCGGCACGAGATACGAATACGGCTCCGTCATGCGCGTCACGCGCACGAAGGCCCCATCAGGGGAGGCGTCGATATCGCGAATCGTGGCGGGGGCACCGATGGCCCGCACGGCCTTGCTGTTCACATCGATGAGGGCGAGCTGCCCCTTGGTGTAATACGTGAGCAGGGCCTTGTCGTGCGGATCCTGCAGCAAGCTGAAATGCACCGGCTGCGGCACGGCGCGCGCATCGGTGAGTCGCACCTGGGGGCCATCTTCGATACCACCTTCGCCATGCTCCGGTGCCGCGCCGCGGTTCTCCGGCACCAGCACCGCCGCGATGTAGCGGCCGTCAGCGGTGAACTCGATGCTCGTCACCAGCGTGGCCAGCAACGCGCGCCGCGAGAGCTGCGCCGACTTGCCGCTCGCCACATCGGCCACGTACACGTACGAGCCGGTCGGGAAGTTCGCGATGTACGCCACCTGCGTGCCGCGCGGTGACCACACCGGCGACGAGATCGATGCGCCGGCCGGCACGCTGATCGCCCGCGTGGTGCCCGTCTTCGGATCGACCAGCGTGAGGCCGTTGCGATTGCTGGTGGTCAGCGACCGCGCGCGATTGGCCCGCGTGTCGACCTGCACACCACCAAGCCAGATGTGCGGTGCGCCATACGCCTTGATGTCGCCGCGGTCACTGCCCGTCGCACGCAAGAACCAGCGACGATCGGGGCTCGCGTTCGTGAAGGAGATATCGACGCGCGGCGTCGTGATCATCCGCACGAGATTCTCGGGCGGCTTCACGAACGATTCGGTACGCAGAATCTGCTGCGCATCCCAACCGGCGTTGGAATTCTGCGCCGAGAGGATCGCCGGCGCGGCGACCACAACGACGGTGGCCAAACGGGACGCGACCCGTCGGGGGGACATCACAAACATGCTCGACTCCGGAGGTAGGAGAGACTCTCGGAAAGTTTACGCGCCCGCACGGTCGCGCGTTCAGCTTTTCGCCGGTAACCTCAAGGGATGACGAATCCGATGCCCCGTCGCTCCTTCCTCGCGGCCCTCGGCACTGGCGCCTTGGGCGCCAGTGCACTCCTGTCTCGCGCCGCCTCTGCCACTCCCGGCGCCGCGCCGGTTGGCCGCCTGGACCGCATCGGTCTCGAGCTGTACGCGGTCCGAAAGGCGATGAAGGAGAACCCGGAGAAGACGCTCGCCGCGATCCGTGCCATCGGCTACACCGACGTGGAGCTGCTCTGGAGCTTCAAGAATTTCGATCGCTCGACGGCCCAGGTGAAGGCGGCGCTCAAGGCGGCGGGGCTCACCGCTACGTCGGCCCACATGGCGCCAGAGACCCTGCTCAGTGAGTGGTCGGAGAGCCTGCGCACGGCGAAGACGCTGGGGCACCAGTATCTGGTGGTGCCGAGCCTGCCGAGCGAAACCAAGCGGTCGATCAACGCCTGGAAAATCTGGGCCGACCGTTTCAACGTGGCCGGCGAAGAGGCCCGCCGGGCCGGCATCTGGCTGGCGTTCCACAACGAGCCCGATCATCTGCGAAAGGTCGAGGGCGAGATACCGCTCGACGTGTTCCTTGCCCGCACGGAGCCCAAGTTCGTGCGCTTCCAGCTCGACGTCGGCAACATGCTGATGGGCGGCGGCGATCCGATGGACTACCTGAACCGCTACAAGGACCGCATCGGGTCGTTCCACCTGAAGAACGTGGTGGCGGATCGCAAATCCGACACCGAGTTGGGTGCCGGTGTGTTCGACTTGCGCGCGTTCCTGGCCGCCGTGCCGGAGCTGGCCAAGAAGCCGTGCTTCGTGGAGCAGGAAGGGGCGGCCGATGAATTGGCGAGTGCGAAGAGCAACTTCGAGTATCTGCGTGGGTTGAGCTGGTAACAGCAACTGCGAACAGCAATAGCTTGTTCGCGCTCTTCGCGTGAACCGTTTGCTTTTGCTGTTCGCAGTTTACGCCTCGCCAGCGCGCGCAACCATCGTCTTGATCCGTTCCACGGCGGTCGTGACACTCGCCTCGTCGGGCCCGAACGAGAAGCGCAGATACTGACGGAAGCGCGACGTATGATCCGCGCGGCGCTTGCCGGGATTGATGTCGAAGAAGCTGCCGGGCACGGTGATCACGTGCTCTTTGAGTGCCGCCTCGAAGAACGCGTCGCCTTCGTTGAGCGGCGCGGGGAGCGAGGCTACGCTGGCCCAGACGTAGAAACCGCCTTCCGGTTCGTGCTCCACCGTGAGTCCCGCCGAGCGCAGGCCGTCTACCAGCAGGCGACGCTTTTTCGCGAACGCTTCGTGAATGGCGATCACTTCCTGACGCGCGCGCGCGGGCTCCAGCAGTTCGCAGGCGGCGTCCTGCAGTGGACGATTGCCGCCGCCGTCGAGGAAGCTGCCGGCACTCGTGGCCGCGTCGATCACACTGGCCGGGCCGACGATCCAGCTGAGACGCCAGCCGGGGCAACGCCAGCCTTTGGTGAGCCCATCGAGAATCACCACGGGATCGACATTCACATCGTCCACATACTCGGCCGCGCTCACCGTCGTCCCCGACACGAGAGCTTCATCCCACAGATAGTGCGAGTAGAACTCGTCGAGAATCAGCGTGCACTTGAGCTCACGCGCCTCGTGTACGGCCGATGCCAGCGCACTGCCGCGCAGCACACGGCCGGTGGGGTTACTCGGATTCGACATGAGCAGCGCGCCGAGTCCGCGGCCGGTGATCTCACGGCGCAGATCGCGCGTGGAGAGCGCATAGCCCGTTTCCGGTTCGAGCAGCAGCGGAATCGCGCTGAACGTTCCGAAGATCTCGAGCAGCTCTTCGTAGGCCGTGTAGTCTGGGAGCACGTGGCCCAGATTCACATTGCCGAGTGATGCCACCACGCGCGTGAGCGACGAACGGCCGCCGCCGCAGATGCACACGTTTTCCGGGCCGTACTGCGACGCTTTCCCCACGCGATAGCGCGCGTTGTACAGATTGGCGACTGCGCGTCGCAGCGCTTCCATGCCGCCCACCGGCGCGTATTCGTAGTCGTCCGACGAGATGTGCACGTCGGCCGGACGCGGCGGCGAATGGGGCAGGGGGCCCGTTTCCGGCTGACCCTGACCCAGGTTGCACCAATCCGTGCTGCCGGGCCGGAATCCCAGCTGGCGGGCACGGTCCATGACGTAAATGACGCCCGTGTGCGGCACGGGTCGGAATCCCGGAATGGCGGGACGATCGATCGGAAACGACTGCGTGGGTTCGGCCATTCGGGAAATCTAGCCGAATGGCCGACGCCGTTGGATGCCCGAAAGGGCTACCAGTCCGTGGGCTTGTAGTCCTTCAGGAACTTGCCCCACACATGCTCGCCGGTGTTGATGCCGTCGATGATCGGATCCACGATACGCGCGGCGCCGTCCACGATATCGAGCGGCGGATGGAAGCGATGTTCCGCCACCTTCTTTTCCGCAATGTGGACGGGATCTTCGTCCGTCACCCAACCGGTATCCACCGCGTTCATGTGGATGCCGTCGAACTCGTAGTCGGCGGCCGAGGTGCGCGTCATCATGTTGAGCGCGGCCTTGGCCATGTTCGTGTGCGGGTGACGCGTCGTCTTGAACTTGCGATAGAACTGGCCTTCCACCGCGGACACGTTCACGATGTGCTTGTCGCGTTCGGGCGTGCGCAGCATGAGCGGCTTGAGGCGCGCGTTCAACAGGAACGGCGCGATCGCGTTCACCAGCTGCACTTCGAGCAGTTCCACGCTCGGTACTTCATGCATCAGCAAGCGCCATGAATTGCGATCACGCAAGTCCACCTGCTGCATGTCCTGATCGAGCTTGCCCTCGGGGAAGAGGTGGCCGCGATCGGTGTGCTCTTCGGGCAACAGCGCCACCTGCGACAGCTCGGCGGCGTGCGTGATGCCCGCCACTTCGGCCAGCGCACGCGGCAGATTCTTCGGCGTCAGCATCTCGCCGTCTTCGGCGTCGGTCGAACCGGGCAGCATGTGATAGCCACGCACGCCTTCGTACGCGCCGAGCAGCTTGCGCACGCGTTCGGGCATGCTGCTGAGCGCGGCCGTCTCGCCCTCCATCATGTGCTTGTAGAAATCGGGCGGACGACGCACCGTCTGACAGGCGTTGTTCACGATGAAGTCGAGCCGGTCGTGCGTCTCCATCAGGTGATGACAGAACGCTTCGACACTCGGCGTGTGACGCAGATCGAGCCCGAAGATCTCGAGGCGATGCGACCACTGGTCGAAGTCGGCTTCGGCAGCGTACCGCGCGGCGGAGTCACGCGGGAAGCGCGTGGTCACGATGAGGTGCGCGCCCGAGCGGAGCAGCTTGATGCCGGCCTGATAGCCGATCTTGACGCGGCCGCCGGTAAGCAGGGCGGTGCGTCCCGTGAGGTCGGCCAACTCGCCGCGCTTGCGGTAGTTGAACTCGGCGCACGACGGGCAGAGCTGGTCGTAGAAGTGGTGCAGCACGGTGAAGTTGCGCTTGCACACGTAGCAGTGCTGCTCTTCGAGCGCTTCGCGGAAGTCGGGCTCGGCCTCGACCGTGGTCTGCTCGTCGGAGGCCGGCGGCAGATAGTTGGGCGTGGTGAACACGGTTTGACGGCGCAGGCGGCGGATGCCGGTTTCCTGCAGCTGCGACTCGGCCTCCTGCGTGCGCATCGTCTTCTCGACGCGCTTCTTCCGCTTGGTCGCCTTCACCATCTGGCGACGCAGGATGGCGTCGGGGCGCGAGACTTCGCCGGCCGCTTTGAGCAGGCGATTGCGATCGTCGTCGGTCAGGTCGAGCAACTCGGCCCGGTTCACGGCGAACTGTTCGAGCAGCTCGGTCGCGGCACGAACACGCTCGGACAGGCTGATACTGGCTTCCACGGAGTCAGGACTTTGGGACATAGCCCTGAAAGCTAATCGGTTACTCGTCGTGAAAGGCGGACCCGGGGTGAGTCGGCAGCCGCCAGTAGTACCAATGGGTCACCCGGTCCCACCCCTCGGCCTCCTCGTTCTCCACCCCCCAGACGCACTCGCCAGAGGGAAACGTGGCCTCCTGAAAGCGGGCATCGAGGGCGGCGAGGCGCTCCCGCGCGGCGTGGGGAAGGGGAGCGTCGGCGAGGGCCCGCCGGATATCCAGATCGTTCAGGTAGTCCTCGTAGGTGAGCGCGTAGCCATGCTCCACGTCGTCCACCGTACGGGCCCACTGCTCCAGCAGCTGCTCGGCGCTGATCATGGTGTCGTCTGAACCGGGTTCACGATCGGGGAGAGCGACGGGCCTGACGGCGGAAGTACGCCTCCCCGTCGTTGGGCTTGAAGAAGGTGCGGATGGTGCCGTCCGGGTCAGCGGCAAGGAACGCACCGCTGGCCCGGTCGAAGCGGGAAATCACCCCGTCGGACTGCCGTACGACCTCCACGATGTCGCCACCCACCGGTGCGTCACGCAACTGCTGGGCGAGCTGCAGGTACTGCGCCTGCGAGACCGCACCGAACTCCCGTCCGTGCTTCTCGTAATGCTCCACAAGGCGCGCCGTCGAGCGAAAGCCGATCGGGCTGGCGGACGTCGCCGGTGACGCGGCTGGTGCCGTTGTCGGCACGGAAGCCGGGGCCGAGGCCGGCGTAGGCAGCGTCGGCGGCGACGCGCCCTTGGTGCGGGCCAATGACCAGGCGGCGACGGCACAGACCAACGCCAACAGAAAGGAACGAAGGGCGCGATTCATTGGCCCATGCTACCGCCGCGTCGCGTGGGCCACAACTCGGGCCCATATTCCACTGCATGAGCGTCGTCAAAGAACTGCTATCGCTACTCGAGCTCGAGAAGCTCGAGGTGAATATCTATCGCGGCCAGAACCGTGACCTTGGCACCGGCCGTGTGTTCGGCGGACAGGTGTTCGCCCAGGCTTTGGTCGCCGCACGTCGCACGGTGGACGAACCGCGCGAGGCCCACTCGGTGCACGGCTACTTTCTGCGGGCCGGCGACCTCAAGGCCCCGATCGTATTCTTCGTGGATCGGCCCCGGGACGGTGGCAGCTTCACCAGCCGCCGGGTCACGGCGATCCAGCATGGCGAGGCGATTTTCCATCTGTCGGCCTCGTTCCATGTGCACATCGACGGGCTCGAGCATCAGAGCGAGATGCCCGACGTGCCGCCGCCGGAAGATCTGATGCCGGAGCTGGACCAGATCCGCGAGCGCGCCGAGGTGCTGCCGCCCGAGCTGCGCACGGTGCTCACGCAGGATCGCCCTATCGACTTCCGCTCGTTCACGTCACACGTGCCGGGTACGGATGAATCGCGCGGGGCGAAGCGCTTCGTGTGGTTCCGGGTGATCGACACGCTGCCCGACGACGCGATCACGCATCAGGCGATTCTGGCGTATGCCTCGGACTACGGCTTCCTGCCGACGGCGCTGTTGCCGCATCAGGTGTCGTATCGCGATCCGCGCCTGCAGCTCGCGTCGCTCGACCACACGATCTGGATGCACCGGCCGTTCCGCGCCGACGAGTGGCTGTTGTACAGCATGGACAGCACGGCGGCGGCAGGTGCGCGCGGCTTCGTGCGCGGCGAGATCTTTCAGCAGGACGGCACGCTGGTGGCGTCGGTGGCGCAGGAAGGGCTGATCAGGCTCCGCGATTCTTGAGGATTTCTCATGAGTTCTCGTGACCCCCGTATTGACGCGTACATCGCGAAGTCAGCGCCGTTCGCGCAGCCAATTCTCGTACACATTCGCGAGATCGTGCACGAGGCGTGTCCCGACGTCGAGGAAACGATGAAGTGGAGTTTCCCGCACTTTGACTACCACGGCATGATGTGCAGCACGGCGTCGTTCAAAGCGCACTGTGCTCTCAACTTCTGGCTCGGGCGTCAGGTGCTGGGAGACGAGATGACCGATGAAGCGATGGGGCAGTTCGGGCGTATCACGAGCATCAAGGACCTGCCCAACAAGACCACGCTCAAGAAGTACATCAAAAAGGCGATGGCGTTGAACGACGCGGGCGTGAAGCTGTCGCGGCCGGCCGCGAAGAAGGGCGCGGCGGCGAAGCCGGTGGTGGTGCCCCCGGAGCTGGCAGCGGCGCTGGCTCGTCACGAGGGCGCCAAGGCGGCATTCGACGCCTTCAGTCCGTCGCACCGCCGCGAGTACTGCGAGTGGATTGCGGAGGCGAAGCGCGACGAGACCAAGGCCAAGCGCGTGGAGCAGGCGATCGAGATGCTGGCCGAAGGGAAAGCGCGGAACTGGAAGTACGGGGCGTAGCTTACTTCCGTACGAATGCGACGATGCGATCGCGAAACGTCGCGGTTTGACTCGGCGACACGATGCGCCCCGCGATCACGTGGCCATCTTCACCGGTGGTGGGGATGACCACGACGCGCTGCGCCTTCACCGTACCTTCAGCGTCAAGCGCATCGAGCCACGCCGTGGTGCGCTTCGCATCCACGACCTCATCACCTTCGTTGTAGAAGGCCAGCGTGGGCACGTCGTAGCCGCTCAGTGACGCATCGCGCACATGCTCGACCAGCGCCTGCATGGGGAAGAGCGAAGTGGACGGATAGCGCATCGTCCAGAAGCGCTTCTGCTCGTCGTTCTTCGCGACCCACTCACGCTCGGGGATGAAACGCGGCAGTACGACTTCAGCCCACGGCAGCGTGAGCAAACCGGCCGCCGGATCCTTGGGGCCGAAGTTGGGCGAGATGAGCACGAGGGCGCGCAGTCCCTCGCGCACGGGCTTGGGCAGCGTGGCCAGCCACACGCCAAGGGTGCCGCCGGTGCTGGTGCCGATCACGAGCACTGAGTCGCCGAGTCGACGCGCCACGTCGAGCGAGAACGCCGCATCGCCCATCCAATCGCGCGCCTGAATACTCCCCAACGAATCGCCGGGCAGCCCGTGACCGCGAAGTCGTGTCTCGTACAGGTTCGCGCCGAGCGCGCGCGCCACGTCTTCGCTGAGCGGTGACGTTTCCTGTCGCGTGGCGGAGAAGCCGTGGATGTAGACCACGCTCCACGGCGTCTTGGCCGGGTGCGCGCTGTCGGCGAACACCACGCGCTTCGCGACGTCGGGATCGGTCACTCCGGCCGCGCGCTCCTGCGTCGCAAACCACGCAGGAAACGCGGTGATACTGTCGGGAAGTGCCGTCGCGACCTCGTGCATCGTGGCCGCGTACGGACTGGTGTCAGTCCATTCCACGCTGGGGCGCGGACCCGAATAGAAGATCGTGCCAAGCAAGAACAGCCCCACGGCGAAGCGCACCGCCAGTTTCGTGCGGCGCGCCGCGCGTGGGTCGGTCATACGGCGTCCGACGAACTCGAGAAGTTGAAGTCGCGCACCTTGATGGGGGGCATCGCGACGCCAGGGCCGCCTTCACCGCCAGCGGTACGCACCGCCGCGCCCACGCCCTCGAGATTGTTCAGCATGAACAACGGGGAGTCGTTGAAGCGGAAGTTCTTGATGGAACGCGCGATCTTGCCGTTCTCGATCAGGAAGGTGCCGTCGCGCGTGAGGCCCGTGTACATAAGCGTACGCGCGTCGAGCGGCCGCAGATACCACAAGCGAGTGACTAGCACACCGCGCGTCGTGCTGGCGATCATCGACTCAATGGTATCCTTGCCACTGGCCATGCGCAGCGACTGCGCACCACCGGTGGCCGTCTTGCCCTGCTTGTTGGCCCAGAACCGGTTGTACGCCAGCTGATTGAGCACACCGTTCTGTACCCACGTCTGCTTGCCGGTGGGCATGCCTTCGCCGTCGAACGGCGATCCGAGAATGAGCGGATCGGCGGGGTCGGTGAGCAGCGTGACGCGTTCGTCGACGATCTTCTCACCGAGGCGCGTGCCGCCACCGGCCTTCGAAAAGGCCGAGCGACCTTCGTCGGCGGAACGCGCCTGAAACGCGCCGCCCATGAGGCTCACGAGATTGGCCGTGGCTTCGGGTTCGAAGATCACGGTGTAGCGACCGGGCTCGATGCCAACGGGATTTCGCGAACGACGCGCCTTGTCGATGGCACGGTCGGCCACCGACTGGAAGTCGATCGCGCTCCAGTCGTTGCTCTCGCTACCGACCCAACCAGACCCGGTGCCGTCGGTGGTGCGCGCGGTGAGCGTGTAGTTCGCGCTCGTGCCGCGATGATACGCGAACAGGCCAGCGCTGTTGCCGATCGCGCTGGCGTTGGCGTTACAGATGATGAAGCCGGCCACGGTGAGATCCTTCGCCGCGCGCGCCGGCGCGAGCGCCGTCATGGCGGCCTTGGCACGATCTTCGGCCGAGAGATCGGCGGTGCGATCGAACCACGCGTTCACCGGTGCATACGTTTGCGGCGGAAGCTCACCGAGATACTCGGGATCTTCCGGAGCCAGTCGCGCCAGCGCTTCCGACTGTTCGACAGCACGACGCAGTCCTTCGTCGCTGCGATCGTTGGTGACCACACTCGCTTTGCGCTTGCCGAATACGCTCTGAATACGGATCGTGCTGTTGGTGGTCACGCCTGACGTGGACATCTGATTGTCCGCGAAGCGCAGATTCGTTTCGCGCGAGCTGTTCACCGACACGCGCACGGCGTCGGCCTTCGACAGCTTCACCGCGCGCTCGACGATCGACTGCGCCTGTTCGCGCGAGAGCACGCCGATGGCGGCCATGGCCTTCGTATCGCTCATGGACTCGCTCATACCGTGCGTCCCGTGTTGATGATGTTCGCGTTCTTGAAGCGTGTGGGCGGGCAGCCGTGGCTCACGGCATTGGCCTGTCCGGGCTGGCCCTTGCCGTCGTTGAAGGTGCCGCCGAACTCATAGCTGCTCTTGCCGCCGAGCATGTCGAGCGTGTTCCAGAAATCCGGCGTGCGCATCTGATACGCGGCGTCCTTCACCTGACCCACGATCTTGCCCTTGCGCACTTCGTAGCAGAGCTGGGCGCCGAACTGCGCGTTGTACCGCTGCTGGTCGATGGAATACGAGGCGCGGCCGATCATGGCGATGCCCTTGTCGGTCGCGGCGATGAGATCGTCCCAGCTCAAGTCCTTCGCGCCCGGCTGCAACGACACATTCGGCATACGCTGGAACTGCACATCGGCCCAGCTCTGCGCGTACGAACATCCGTGCGAGCGTACGGGCTTGCCATTCTTGGCATACCACGACGACAGCCACGGCGCCTGTTCGCGCGTGGTCTGGTAGTCGTTGAGGATGCCGTCCTTCACGATGTGGAAGGTGTCGGGCTGCACACCGTCGTCATCGTAACCGATGGTGGCGAGGGCGCCGACTTCATTGCGGTTGCCCACGAGATTCATCATGGGCGGTCCGAGCTTGAGCGAGCCCAGCACCTTCTCCGGCGGCGCCATGAAACTGGTGCCGGCGTAGTTGGCTTCGTAGCCCATGGCGCGATCGAGCTCGGTGGGGTGCGCGAGCGATTCGTGGATGGTGAGGAACAGCTGCGACGGGTGCAGAATGAGATCGTAGCGCCCCGGCTCCACTGGCTTGGCCGTGAGCTTCTCGGCCGCTTCTTCGCCCCACTTGGTCGCGTTCTTCACGATGTCGGCTTCGAGCACGTACTCCCAGCCGCGACCGGCGGGCTGCACGACTTCGGGGCCGCGCACGGCGGTGCCTGAGCGATCGGGCGCCACAGCGGTGCAACTCATCGTGACCCAGCTGCGCACGTAGTCCTGCGTGATCACCGAGCCGTCGGTGTTCGCGTAGTTGCGCTCTTCCTTCACGAACGACAGGCCGGAGTTCACGAAGCGCACGTTGGGCACTTTCAGTGCTTCGGCGTTGGCGCGCAGCAGCAGATCGGCCTTTGTCTCCACCGGTACGGTGAATGGGTCGATCTGATAGGCGCTGCGCCACGTGGCGTTCGGATGCGCAGGCGACGGCGCGAGTTCCACGCGTCGGTCGCGCGCAATGCGATTGGCCTTGGCGATGGCCACGGCTTCCTGCGCCGCAGTGCCGACGCCTTCCTTGGTGAGTTCCTGCGTGGCGCAGAAGCCCCAGCAGCCGTCGACCAGTACGCGCACACCGCAGCCCATCGTGTCGGTGTCGACGACGTCGGTGACCTGACGTTCGCGCGTCTGGATGCTGTTGTTGCGATTGCGCGAGATGCGCACGTCGGCCCATGAGGCGCCGTAGCGCTTGGCGGCGTCGAGCGCCTCCATCATGAGCTCGCGGGTGGCCGCGTCGGTGTAGAGCGCGGGGAGCGGCTTGAACCCGGGCAGTGCACGCAGCGCACTCGGGCCGATCGCCAGCGCGCCGAGTGCGGCGCCGCCGGTGACGAGAAAATCGCGACGAGTAGTCATGTCCCGAATCTATCGCCCGCGACAGAGCAGGTCACGCGGGAGGGTCCGCGTGACCTGCGTTGCTTCGCATTACTTCAGATTGGTCTTGAAGAAGGCCACGGTCTTGGCGAATGCGTCTTCGGCAGCCGCCTTGTCGTAGGCCTGACCGGTCGGGTTGGCGAACGCGTGATTGGCGTTCTCGTACACGTTGATCGTGACCTTGCGGCCGCCCTTCTTCATGGCCGCTTCCATCGCCCGCACGCTGTCGAGCGGGATACCGGTGTCCTTGCCGCCGAACAGTCCCAGTACCGGCGCCTTGAGACGCGCGAGCTGCGTGGGATTGGTGATGGGCGCACCGTAATACATCACAACGGCGTCGAGGTTGGCGCCGCCCACGAGACCGGTGCGCAGCGACCAATGTCCACCGTAGCAGTAGCCCACCGAGCCGATCGACGTGGCGCCGGCCTTCTTGAGATACGTGATAGCCTCGCCCAGGTTCTTCTCACCACCAGCAATGTCCGCCATGCCCGCCTGATACAACTTCATCGCGGCATCGGGCGTGGTGGCCACGGACCCGAACAGATCGACGGCCAACACCGTGTAGCCTTCACCGGCGTAGCGCTTGGCCATGGCCTGGATGCCGTCGTTCAGGCCCCACCATTCGTGCACCATGATGATCGCCTTGCCCGTCTTGGCGCCGGCGGCCGGCTTGGCGAGGAAACCCTTGATGGCCTTGCCGTTGATCGTGCCGTAGGTCACGGTCTCACCGACCACGTCCACACGCGGCGCGATGCGGGCGCCGGCGGAGGCCGTCGGGGTCTCGTTCATGTGCTCGCGGTGCATGGCCGCGGCGTAGTCGGACTGGGTGGCCTGGGCGCCGGCGACGGTGCTGGCGGTGAAGAGCAGGGCAACGCCAGCGGCGAGCCGGGCGGTGTTCGTGGAAGCGTTCATGGGTAGGGATTGGTTCGGATGTGAGCTGATTACGTGGGCAGACAATGCCTCAGTAATGAAACACCGCCTCGAGCGTTCCGGTTTCCAGCGGTTCGCGGTGCGTTCGAGAGCTCCGTAACTGCCTCCGTGTTCCAGCTGTTGCTTTTCGCGGTTGCTTTTCGCTGTTGCTGTTGCTGTTGCCTACCCGATCACCTTCGTCATCGGGATCAACGGCAACGTGGTCCCGTCGGGCATTGGATAGTCGACGCCGGCGTCGGGCACGAAGCCGAGGGCGCGATAGAGCGGTTCGCCGGGGAGCGTCGACATGAGCGACAGCGTCGAGAAGCCCGCGCGTTGGGCGGCGGCGCTGCACACGCCCAACAGTCGTTTCGCATAACCGCGGCGCGCGTGATCGGGGTGCACGTAGAACGCGCGGATGCGTGCCGGTGACGTGGCGGGATCGAGTCGTCCTTCGCCGCGGCTGTGGAATTGATCCCCACCGAACAACGTCTGGTGATCGCTCCATCCGCCACAGGCCACGATGGCACCGTGCTGCTCGAGCACGAAGTAGCTGCGATCGTGAATCAGACTCGAGTCCACGCCGAACACGTACGCCAACGACGACGCGATCTGCGCGTCGGTGTAGTAGCCCGCGGCCAGACGGCGCACGGAGGCATCGATCAACGCCGTGAGCGCCGGCACGTCGGTATACCGCGCCACGCGGCATTGCGGCGCCGCCGCGATCGCCTCGACGGCACGCCAGCCTTCGGGCCATGCGCCGTAACCCGCATCGGCGTTGATGTGGCCGGCTTCGCCCAGATCCCACAGCTTGCTGCCCCACGCTGCCGCATACTGCTCGGCCTGCGCGAACGTCACGTACTCGTCGTTGCGACTCGCCACGACAGTGCTGGGGAACGGCAACGCCGACAGCGGCACCGGTGCGAAGCCGGTGGGTCCACTCGGATACGCCGATGCCTGCGGATCGCTCGGCGCGACCAGCAGCGCGCCGCGTACCCGCGTGACGAGCGCCATCGGCGCCTCGCGCGCCCAGTGCGCGACCATGGCACAGGCGCTGCTATGCGCGACCAACACGACATCGTGGGCGTGCTCCTGCATCACGTGGGTGAGTCGTGCCACCCAGTCGGCGCAGCGCGGCGCCGCCCACTCCTGTTGCACCACCCGCTCCACGGGCAGCGACGTGGCCCGGGCCTGCCACACTGATTGCCAATGGTCCGGTCCCGAGTCGTACAGTCCCGGGAGCAGGAGGACCAGGGCCGCGACGTCAGACGGCACCGACCGCCCGCGCCAGCATCGCTGGATCGATATTGCCGCCCGTGATCACCACCATCGTGGTGCGGCCTTTCGTTTCGAGTTTGCCCGACAGCAACGCGGCCAGTGCTGCCGCGCCACCCGGCTCCACCACCAGCTTGAGTTCGCGCACGGCGAAGGCGATGGCCGCCAGCACCTCGTCGTCGGTGACAGTCAGCCCCGCGCCCACGCGCGGTTGATTGATCGAGAACGTGAACTCACCGGGCATTTCGGTCACGATGGCATCGCAGATCGAGCGCTTCCCGGGCTCGTTGGCCACGCGATGACCGAGCCGCAGCGAACGCGCCGTGTCGTCGAATTCCGCCGGCTCACAGGGATGTACGACCGTGGTAGGTGACACGCCTTCGGCGGCCAGCGCCGAGCCGGCGGTGAGCCCGCCGCCGCCGCAGCACACCAGCAGCGTATCGGGCGTGTAGCCCATCGCCGCCGCCTGCGTGAGCGCTTCGAGGGCGAGCGTGCCCTGTCCCGCTACGATATGCGCGTCTTCGAAGGGCGGCACGATCGTCAGGCCGTGTTCCTGGGCGATCGCGCTGCCGATGGCGACACGGTCTTCCGTGTAGCGGTCGTACAGCACCACCTCGCCACCGAAGGCGCGCGTGCGTTCGATCTTGAGTGCTGGCGCATCCTTTGGCATGATGATCACCGAGCGCATGCCGAGCAGGGTCGCACTATAGGCCACCGCCTGCGCATGATTGCCCGACGAATAGGCGACCACGCCGCGTGACCGTTCGTCGTCGGTGAGCTGCAGCAGGCGATTGAGGGCGCCGCGCAGTTTGAACGACCCAGTGTGTTGCAGCACTTCGGCCTTGAGCAACACTCGGCCGCCGGCGCGCGCATCGAGCGCCGGTGAGGTGAGCAGCGGTGTGACCTGCGCGTGCGGCGCGATGCGTGCGGCGGCGGCACGGATATCGTCGATCGTCGGAACAGCGGGGAGCGTGGTGGGCATGCTGAATTATCCACTCCCGCACGCACCGCCGAAAGACGCGCGGCTACCGCGGGCGCGACGTCGCCGGAGCACCTGCCGCCGCACGTCGACGGCGCTCGCTGCCACAGGTGATCGCGCGCTCGAATCGCGTCCGGGGGCGCAGCACGTAGCCATCCGCCAGGCCGGAATCGACCGCCGTGTGTGCCGTCAGATACTGCGCCGGGCAGGGCGCCCAGAGCGCGTCGTCCATGGCCGTGGCGACGGGCGTGGGAATACCGGTGAAGACCCACAGCATGGCGATGAACATGACGGCCACGGCGAACACCGCCACAAGCCGTCCGATTCGCCGGATGCGGCGCGGCGAGGGGTCGCCCGGCCGCGGCTCGAAGTGCATGGGAGAATCGGATCGGTCGGACATGCTGCAATATGGCCGCGGGGACTGTAGCTTCGCTGGTATCACCGCTCCCTGTACAACGCGACGGCCCACCATTTCATCCGACGACGTGGAGATCGACCTCGAACTGAGTCTCCTGGCCTTTCAGCGCCGGGTTCTCGCGTTGGCCGAAGATCACGCCGTGCCGCTGCTCGAGCGGCTTCGCTTTCTGGGCATCGTCACCAGCAACATCGATGAGCTGTACATGGTGCGTATGGCGGAACTACGCCGTGCGGCGATCGACGAACCGGGGCCGGCCACCGAGCGATTGCGCACGGTAGAGCGGGGCCTCGACGAGCTCCTCGCGCGTCAGTCGCGTTGCGCCACGCAGTGTCTGCGCGAAGCGGAGCGGGTGGGTGTGCGACTGCTGTCGTGGAGCGACCTGAGTCGCCACGAGCGGGATCTGCTCCGCGTGCAATATCTCGAGGAGATCCAGCCGGACCTGCGCCCGCTGGCGATCACGCTCAGTCCGGGGCATCCGCTGCCGCATTTGCCGCATCTGGGGCTCTTTCTCGCGGTGCTGTATCGCACGGCCCCCGGTGAGCGTGTGCGATTAGCCGAACACGACTTGCCGAGTGACATGCCGCGGTTGCTGGCGGTGCCGGATCGTGCCGGTGCCGTGATCGCGATCGAGGAGGTGCTGCGGGCCAATGCGCACCTGCTGCATCCAGGAACGATCGTCGAGAGCGCGTATCTCTTCCGCGTCACACGCGGCGGCGATCTCCCGATCATGGACGATGAAACCGGCAGCCTGTTGGGCGCCGTCGCCTTGGCTACCGAGCGACGCGTGCACAACCCGGCGGTGCGCGTAGAAGTCGAGCGCAGCATGCCCGACGCGGTCGGCGCGCTCATCCTCGAGACGCTGCGACGTGAGGCGATCGGGCGCGACATGGAGCTGACGGTCACCTCGGTGCAGCACGTAGACGGGTTGCTCGATCTGCGCTGTTTGCAGTCCCTGCCGCTGCCGAAGAATCCGTCGCTCGAATTCCCCCCGATGCCCACGAAGCACGCCGTCGGCGATCGCTCGATGTTCTCGCTGCTGCGCGACGGAGACCTGTTGCTGCATCATCCGTTCGAGTCGTTCGATGACAGCGTCGTGCGCTTTTTCCAGCAGGCGGCCGACAATGCCGATGTCACGGCGATCAAGGCGACGTTGTATCGCGTGGGAAACCCGTCGCCCATCGTGGACGCGTTGGTAAGGGCTGCGAAAGCGGGCAAGCGCGTGGCGGTGGTGGTGGAGCTCAAGGCACGGTTCGACGAGGAGCACAACGTGCAGTGGTCGCGCGCGCTCGAGGCGGCGGGCGTGAGCGTGACATACGGGATCCCCGGTCTCAAGGTGCACGCCAAGGTCGCGATGGTGACGCGTGTCGAAGACGGCGCATCGGTACGGTACGTGCACGTCGGCACGGGCAACTACAATCCGCGATCGGGCCGCCAGTATACCGACCTGAGTCTCTTCTCAGCCCGCCCAGAGCTCGCCGATGCGATGGACGTGCTCTTCGCCGGTCTGACTGAGCGGCATGCGCCACCGGCCGCCCTGCCGAACGGAGCCCTCGTGGCCCCGCATCAGCTGCTCACTGGACTGCTGGAGCACATCGAACGTGAAATTGAGCACGCCAGCGCAGGAAAGCCCGCGCGCATCACGATCAAGATCAACGGACTCGGCGATCGGGAAATGGTGCATGCCTTCGAGCGAGCGTCGCAGGCTGGCGTGCAGGTTGATCTCATCGTGCGCGGCATCTGCATTTTGCGGCCCGGCGTTCCCGGCGTCTCCGACCGCATAACGGTGACGTCGATCGTGGGGCGCCTGCTCGAACATTCACGGATCTACCGGTTCGAGAACGGCGGAACTCCCGAGTATCTCATCGGGTCGTCCGACTTGCGGTCACGTAATCTCCGGCGGCGGGTCGAAGTGTTGGTGCCGGTGCCCGGGGCATCCTTCCACGCCAGGCTCGATACGATTCTCGACGCGTACCTGCGGGACGGCACGGCGTGGGAGCTGCACGCCGATGGCGAGTACCGGCAGACGGGTGAGCGCCATTCTCCCGCGGCACAGGTGGCGCTGGCCTGAGTGACTGCGCCGGCATCGATGCCATCCTCGAACAGTTCTCCGTATGTCAAAGCTGAGTTCGACAAGAAGTAGCCGACGGATCGTTTCGGCGGGCGCTGCGAGGCCGTAGATTCGCGCAGCGATTCTTCTCCCACGACGCCCAGCCGAGTTTGTCGCCAATGACGTTTGCTCTCCGAGTGCTTGTTGCGATGGTTGTGTACGCCCTGCTCGCTGCTTCGGCCGCGAGTGAGCTGTCGGCGCAGCGAAAGCCCATTCGCGTCCGGATCCCGGGAAACTTGCAGTGGATGTGGATCGACTCCGTTGCCACCGACCCGGCGAGCGTATCCGCCTCGCCGACGCTCACCTACACGGCGGCCGCCGCCGTGCTGCGCGAGCTCAAGGTGCCGCTCGACGTCGACGAGCCGAACACCGGTACGGTCGGTAGTGGTGGCTTTTCAATGGTCCGGACACTCGGTCGCGAGCGGCTGTCGAAGTACCTCAGCTGCGGCACCGGCAACAGCGGCCCCTACGCCGACGTGCGTCGCGTGACGATGGCGTTGTTCGTCTGGGTCGATTCGGCTGGCCCGGCCGCGGCCCGCGTGAAAGTGGGCGTGCTGGCCGGCGTCCAGGACCTCGAGGGGGTGTCCAAGAACGCGCTCCTGTGCGGGTCGAGCGGAGTGCTCGAGTCGTTTCTGATTGACGAGATCCGCAAGCGCGCTGTGATGCCATGAGTCATACGTCGATGCCTTCGCTCGCCAACGGGTCCCACCATTCCACGCCGAGTCCGCGCGTGCTGCTGTCCCGAGTGCTGCTCGCGATGCTGGCCTTCATGAGCGTGGCGGCGCCGACGGTTTCGCGGGCGCAGTCGCCGCCCATCCGGCTGCGACTTCCCGGCTACTTCACGCCGATGTCGGTCGACTCGGTCGCCGCTACACCGGTCATGGTCGCGGCTTCGCGCGAGACCACATACAAGGCCGCCAACGCGGTGCTCACGGAACTCAAGATCCCCGTCACTACGCAGGATCCCGCCATGCGCGTCTTGGGCAGCGGTAGCGCGCGCATGATCCGCAAACTCGGGCGCGAGCGACTGTCCACGTATCTGAATTGCGGGCAGGGCATGAGCGGTTCGCACGCCGACGGCTGGCGTGTGACGATGGCGATTTTTGTGTGGCTCGAGCCCGTGACGGCGACCGAGACGCGCATCCGGGTGGGAATGCTTGCCGGTGCGCAGGACGTGGAAGGCGTGTCGAAGGATCCCGTCGCGTGCGGCTCAACCGGTGTGTTCGAAACGCAATTGGCCGAGATGATTCAGAAGCGCGTGGCGCTGTTCTGATCAGCGGGTGAGCGTTTGCAGTAAGGTGACCGGGAGGTTCGCCTGCAATCCCACGCCGCCGTTGGAGAGCAGGAAACAGGTCGCTCCACTCCCGCTCATCAGGCCGATGGCTGGTGCGCCGTTGCGGTTCGCCGTCGCTGCCATGCTACGAAAGAACGGTAGGACGCCGGCCACGCCCTCGTGCATCTCGCTCACCACCGGCTCGAAGTCGTTGGCGGCGACTGCGGCGATCGACGCCCACGAGGAGAACGCGTTGGCGGGATAGGTGAAGGCGTGAACCGCGTCACCGCGCGCCTCGCGGGCTCGCGCGAACGCACCGTACGCCGCCCCCGTGTTCACACCCTCGGCGAACACGGCCAGCAGCACAGAGGCCGTCGGCAGCGCCGGTAGCGGCAGCAGTCGATCACCGCGCCCCCAGGCCCATGCCAACGATTCGCCGCTCACCAGAAATGGCACGTCGGCACCAAGCGTCCCGGCGATTTGCAGCAACCGCTCCATGCCCAGCGGCGCGGGACTCAGCGCTTCGAACGCGCGCAGCACGGCGGCCGCGTCGGCACTGCCACCACCGAGGCCGCCGCCCACCGGGATCTGCTTCTCGATCTCGATTGCCCATCCCGTGTTCCATCCGCTGGCGCTGGTGTACGCGACCGCGGCGCGCCACGCCAGATTCTGCTCCACGGGACCGAGTCCACCGGCCGGCATGGTGGGGCCGGCGCAGGTGAGTGACGGGGCCATCGCGCCCACGCGCACGTGCACGAGATCATGCAGTTCGAGCAACTGAAACAGCGTTTCGATGCTGTGATATCCGCTCGCTTCACGCGCCAGGATTCGGAGAATCAGGTTGATCTTGGCGTGCGCGCGCTCGGTGCGGGATTCACAGGTCATGTATCGTCTTCCGTGCTCTTGCCGCTCAACGTGCCCACGCTCAGTCCGAGGCGCGCGAAATACACGGCACCGATGATCGTGATCGGAATGAAGCTGAGCAGATGGTACGCGAGCGCCCAGCTCACGGCGAGCTTGTCATCGATGCCGTATACGGCAAGACCGAGCACCGACGACAACTCGAACACGCCGAAGAAACCGGGCGAACTCGGGAGGGCCACCGCCAGCGCGACCACACCTTGCAGGAAGAACGCGGCGCTCAGCGGCACATCCATGCCGACGGCCAGGAAACCGATGTACATCGCGAACGCGTTCACGGCCCAGTGCGCAATCGCCCAGCCCAGCACCGCCAGAAAGCGGCGCCCGTCGCGCAACACCGCGAGCCCGCCCATCGCATTCTCGACGAAACCCACCACCACATCTTCGAAGCGCGGTACCACGCGGTGCGCCACCCAGCGCACCATCGATAACACACGGGGCGCCTGCATGACCATCGCGTAGCACACGATCAGCAGCGCGAGCATGCCCCCCACGCCGAACTGTGCGAGCTGGGGCACCGTGCGGCCGGCCAGCGTCACACCCGACGGGAAGCGCGGATCGAGCATCGCCGCGAACATCATCGCGAAGATCACGATCGCATCGAAAATTCGATCGACCGCCAGCGAGCCGAGCGCGGTGGTGATCGCTACACGTGGCACTTCACGCGTGATCGAAAACGCGCGGGCGAACTCACCGGGTCGAAACGGGAAGACGTTGTTCATCATCATCCCGATCGCCGTGCTGCGCCACAGCGGGCCGAACGGAATGCGCCCGGCCACCGGCTCGAGAATCGTGCGCCAGCGCCGCGCGCGCAGCGGGAAGATGCAGGTGCCGACGATCGGACTCAATGCGAACAGCAGCACGTTCGACGTGCGCAGCACCGTCCAGACTTCACTGAAGTTCACGCCCTTCAACGTCCACCAGAGCAGGACCGCACTGAACGCGATCCCCAGTCCACTCTTCCAATCCAACTTCACTGCGTGCGCCTCCGAACTGCGCTCACGTGGTCACCGCGAGATCCAGCAGGTCCGACAGCTCTTCGAACAGCGAGTGCGCCGCCGGTTCGGCCAGCGTGCCGCGCTGCCAATGCGTTTTCAGTTCGTCGCGCACCTTTCGTGCGCGCGTGATGGCCGAGTGGCCGCGATAGAGCAGGGACTCGATCGGAATCACGGCGGGCGCCACCGCGGACGGCGCTTCCGGTGCGCCGGCCCACGTGATGCTCGCCTGCTTCACGTGCTGTGCCAGCTGCTGGTCGGTGATCTCCCGATCCATCAGCAGCCGCGCCACACTCTGCACGCCCTGACGCTCGTGGGCCGTCGCCAACGGCGCGCGCGCCATGCGCGTGGCCATATTGGCGATGCTGGCGGCGCCATAGCTCTCGGCCACGTCGGCCAATCCCAGCAGCGAGCGACGAACCCCATCGGCGAGCGCAAGCTGCGATGGACCGGCGTTGCTGGTGGCCAACGCCGCTGATTCGCGCGCTACACCATCGGCCGCGGCAGCGATATCGGTGCGAAAACGCTGCGCCAACGTGATCGGTGGTGCCGCGTTGCGCTGCAGAATCGCCGGCATGCCGTCGTCGGGGAAGAAACGCGAGATCGGCACCACCTGCGTGGCCGGCGAGGCGGCCGGCGTATCGGTGGCGAGATAGCCGGCCGCTACCGCCGCCAGCGCCACCGATTGCGTGCGACTGCGGCGCTGCTCGGCGTCGGTCCACACGCCCGCCCGTTCTACGAGTGAGCGCAGCTCCACCAGCGCGCCGCGCACGGCGAAGTGCAGCCGCTGGTCCCAGCGCAGCTCGTTGTCGCGCAGTCCGGTCGCGATGCGTTCGATCGTCGAGGCGAGATCGGGCAGCCCTTCGAGTCGTGTCATGGTCGCGCTGCCACGCAACGCGCGCGCGTTCGTGAGAAACGCGGCGGCGTCCGGCGTCTGCTCTTCTGCGTCGGCCATCATCTGGTCGAGGCGGCCGAGATACTCCATCGCTTCCTTCTGGAAGAACTCGATGAGGGCGTGCGGTGCACTCATGCGCGGCTGCTCGGACGAAGAAGGTGAATCCGGTGATACTCAAACGGCACTAGAAACGGTCGGCCTCACGCGCATCATCCATGGCCTGACGAATTTCGCGCACGGCTTCGGACAGTCCAACAAAGATGGCGCGCCCGACGATGGCGTGCCCGATGTTCAGTTCCTCGATTTCCGGAATGGCGGCTACCGGTCCGACATTCTGCACCGACAGGCCATGCCCGGCGTGGACGGCGAGACCCAGCGACGATGCCAGCGCGGCAGCGTCGGCCAGCGCCCGCAACGTGCGCGGGTCGGTCGGCGCGTGCGCGTACTGACCGGTGTGCAGCTCCACGGCATCGGTCCCCAATTCGTGCGCCGCGCGAACCGCCGCGGCCTCGGGGTCGATGAACAGACTGGTGCGCACCCCTGCGCGTTTCAGACGCGCAATCGACTCCCGGAGCTGCGGGGCCGCCCGGAACACGTCGAGGCCGCCCTCGGTGGTGACTTCTTCCCGGCGCTCGGGCACGAGGGTTACCGCGACGGGGCGGAGCGTTTCGGCCAGGGCCAGCATCTCGTCGGTCGCGGCGCACTCCAGATTCAGCGCGGTGGTGACGGTCGTAGCGAGCCGATGGATGTCGGCGTCCTGGATGTGCCGCCGGTCTTCCCGGAGGTGGGCTGTGATGCCATCGGCCCCCGCCTGCTCGCAGAGCACGGCAGCGGCCACCGGATCCGGCTCGGCGCTGCGACGCGCCTGCCGGACCGTGGCGACGTGATCGATGTTCACATAAAGGCGCTGGTAGCGAAGCGACGTCACTGGGGTATCCGGTAGAAGAACGTGTGGGGTACCTTTCTCCCCGACGAACGGACGGGACCGTCTTTGGTGCCTGTGAGCGACAGGCCCGTACGATGCCGATCCGTCAAGATGGTCAACACCGTGGGTAGGAGGCCTGCGTGCAGCGTAAGATGATGCGGAACCGTGTGCTGATGTACTCTCTGCTGATCGCCACGGCGACCGGCCTGAGTGCGTGTACCCGGACGATCCAGAGCACCGAGACGTCGATCCCGGGCGCGACGGCGCCGTCTGTGCGGGCCGATGCGCCGGATGCCATCGGTGCGGCAACGGGCAAGGCCGCGGTGGAAGGCTTCCTGAAGGCCGTCAAGGCGCAGGATCTTCAGACGATGAGCGCGATCTGGGGCACCAACAAGGGCGCCGCGCGTGACCTCATGAAGCGCGAAGACCTCGAAAAGCGCCTCATCATCATGCAATGCACGCTCACCCATGACCGCTGGGCGTTCATCGAAGACCGTCCGCGGCTGCAGACCGGTGGACGTCAGGAATTCCAGATCGAGATGTTCCAGGGGCAGCGCAGTGCCAAGACCTCGATTGTGACCGTGAGCGGGCCGGGGAATCGCTGGTTCGTGGAGGACATCAACCTCCTCCCCCTGAAAGAGTTCTGCCGCTAAATCGCAGCGAGCTGGACTGGTGACGCTGGACACCCAGGCTAGTATTCGGACAGTTCGACGAGCACCCCGCCAGTGGCGCTTGGATGGAGAAACGCGATGCGCTTCCCTTCCGCTCCCAGGCGTGGTGTTTCATCGATAAGCCGGAGGCCGGCGTCGCGGCAGCGCTGTAAGGTGCCGTCGAGGTCGTCCACGGCAAAACACACGTGGTGAATACCGGGACCCCGCTTGGCGACGTACTTGCCGATGGGGGAGTCGTCGGACTTCGCTTCGAGGAGCTCCACCAGCGATTCGCCGGCCGCCAGTCCCGCAATGGTGGCACCGTCGGCATCGTCCAGTGGGACCTCGGGCAGCCCGAGGACATCACGGTAGAAGGGAAGCAGCTCGTCGAGGGCACGCACGGCGATCCCGATGTGGGCGATGCGCGTGCCGCGGCGTACGGAGTCGGTCATGTTCGGCGGTGTTGATGCGGGCGTGAACGAATTTCGAATTCTAATCCTGCAGACGGGCGCGAGAGCAACCGGTAAAGGCCGGAAGCCGCGCCAACGGAGCACATGATGGCGAACGCAGTTGAAGTGAAGGATGACAACTTCGCGACCGAGATCGAGGCGTACGAAGGCCTCGCGGTGGTGGATTTCTGGGCCACGTGGTGCGCGCCGTGCCGCATGATCGCGCCGATCGTGGAAGCGCTGGCAACCGAGTATGCGGGCAAGGCCAAGGTGGCCAAGCTCGATGTCGACAATAACCAGCGGACCGCGGCGCGCTTCAACGTGCGCTCGATCCCGACGATCCTGTTTTTCAAGGACGGCAAGCTGGTGGATCAGGTCGTCGGCGCGGTTCCGCGCCCGGCGCTCGAAGCGAAGTTCAAGGAGCACGCCTGACCAACGTGGGCGACGCGCCCGGTTCGGCCGAATCGGAGGTCTTGGCCTCCGATCTCGCCGACCGGGCGGCGACGCTCTGGCCGTCCGCGGCCATTTCCGGGGCGTTGCATATCGTCAGCACGCCGATCGGGAATCTGGGAGACATCTCCCTGCGCGCCCTCGCCGTGCTCAAGGAATGTGCGGTGATCTGCTGTGAGGACACCCGGCACGCGCGCACCCTGCTCAGTCGGTATGGCATCGGCACCCCCACCATCGCGGTGCACGAGCACAACGAAGCCAGCGTCATACCGCGTCTGGTCGCGCGCCTGAAAGAGGGTGAAGCGATCGCCCTGATCAGCGACGCCGGTACGCCGTTGGTGTCCGATCCCGGTGCCCGTCTGGCTGAGGCCGCTGCCACGGCTGGTGTGCGCGTCGTCCCGATCCCCGGCGCGTCTGCCGTGCTGGCCGCCCTCGTGGCGTCGGGCATGGTGCCGCACCCCTTCACCATGCTGGGATTTCCCGCGCGGAAGGGGAAGGAGCGCGAGGAGCAGCTGGCCCTCGCCGCCCGCCTGCCGCACGCCGTCGTGCTGTACGAATCACCCAACCGTCTGGTCGACACGTTGCGTGATCTGGCCGCCATTGCCGGCACCACCCGACCGGTCGCCGTGGCCCGCGAGCTGACCAAGCATTTTGAAGAGGTCAAACGCGGAACGCTCGAGGAGGTGGCCGCGTATTACGAGGGCACGCCACCGCGCGGGGAAATCGTGATCGTTCTGGGTGGCGCGTCGGTCGTCGCCCCGAGTGAAGACGGACTCCAGGCGGTGGCGGTGGCGCTGCGCGAGGAAGGGTTCCGTCCTCGTGAAATCGTCCAGCGGCTCATGGACGAACATGGTGCCAGCCGCAATCTCGCCTACCGACTCGCCCACGACACCTGATGCGGCTTCCGGCCCGTCGTTCCCTCCGCTTCGCGCTGCTCGCCGCTGTGACCGGCGCCTCGCTGGCGTTCACACCCTTCGCTGCGCTGCGTGGCCCGGGTCGCCTGGCGATCGCCCGCGTGCAGTACGAAGGCGGTGGTGACTGGTACGCGAATCCGTCCAGCTTGCCGAATCTCATTCGCGCGATCGCCGAGCGCACGGCGCTGCCCATCGAGCGCGCCGAGGCGAAGGTCACCTTCACCGATTCGTCGCTCTTCGACTTTCCGTTCCTGCACATCACGGGACACGGCGAGATGAAGCTCAGCGAGATCGAAGTGAAGCGCCTGCGCGAGTATCTCACGCGCGGCGGCTTCCTGCATGTCGACGACAACTACGGACTCGACGACAGCTTCCGTCGCGAGATCAAGCGTGTGTTTCCCGACCGTCCGTTGGTCGATGTGCCGCACAGCCATCCGATCTACCATCTCGTGTACGATTTCGAGAACGGTCCGCCGAAAGTGCACGAGCACGACGGCAAGCCGGCGAAGGGCATGGGCATCTTCATCGGCAACCGACTCGCCGTGTACTACACCTACTCCGCCGACCTCGGCAACGGATGGGAGGACGTGGGCACGTATCCTGATCCGCCGATGCTCCACGAACAGGCCATCCGCATGGGCGTGAATCTGTTTACCTACGCGGTGACGAGCCGGGTGACTCCATGACCGCTCCGGCACTCCGCACAACGGTATCGTCGTCCGAAACGCTCGACGCACGTCTCGCGCGCGAACAGTCCACGTTGCGCGCCCGTTCCATGGCCGCCGTGGTGCTGGCCGTGATCGGCGTGATCGCCCTGGCGTTGGTGGCCAGTGCGTGGATGATGGCCGACGGACGATGGATGACGTTGCCGCGCGCCGTGCCGATCGCGATGTGGGTCGCCGCGTTCGCCGCCGCCGCGGGCCTGGTGTGGGCGCTGCGCAAGCGAAACGCCGATGTGCTGTCTCTGACCTCGCTGGCTGCCGCGATCGAACGCGAACAGGCGCTGCGCTCTGGTTCATTGCGCGGTGCGCTCGAAGTCGCGGGCTCCGGCGTTCTTGGCGCGCGCGCTTCGCAGGATGTCGCTCGTCGTCTGGCGCCAGGAGCGCTGGCACCGCAGGTCGCGCAGCGGCTCGGACGTGGCGTCACCGTGGCGGGTGTGTTGGCCGCGATCACGGTCGGCGCGCTGTCGTGGTCGGCGCGCAAGGCGCCGGATGGCTTCGCGGCCACCGTGCATCCGGTGCGCGCGTGGCGTGGCACGCTGTTGCCGGCGCTTGGCTTTGACAAACTTCCCACGCTCGTTCCGCGTGGTATGCCCGTGTCGTTGCGCGTGCGCGCCGAGGGGCGCAACAGCATCACCATCTCGCGTCGTGCCGAAGGTGAAGCATGGCGCGACACCACGCTCAGTGTTCGCGCCGATGGCCTCGCCACGCTGGCGCTCGGTGCCGTGTCGGCGCCGATCACGGTGCGCGTGAACGATGGGCGCGCGCCGGAACTGAACGGCATCATCACGGTGGCCGACCGCGGCTGGATCGGCGATGTCGCGCTGTTTGCCGACTATCCGGCGTATCTCGGTCGCACCGACGAATCGATGGAGCCGGTGCCGCCGTTGCGTGTGCCGCGTGGCACGCAGGTGCGCATTACGGCGATGCTGCGTGGTGGGGCGCGCGACGCGATGCTCACCGATGGCCGCGATACCGTGCGCTTCCCGGCATCGGTGAACGGGGCGTCGGTGTCGGCGATCGTTCCGCTCGATCACGATGGCACGTGGAGTTGGATCGCCTCGGCCACGCCGAGTGCCGATGCCGCCACGTTGCCGCCCGAACTGCCCGATGCACTGGCCTTCACCGTGGTCCCGGACAAACGTCCGGAAGTCGCGATCGTATCGCCGGGCTCTGATACCGCGATCGGTCCGAGCGGCATCGTGCCCGTGTATGTCGACGCCAGTGACGATCACGGCGTGAGCAACGTGTCGCTGCAGGTGTGGCGCGAGAGTGCCGGCGCCACCGGTGCGGTCACGCGTGAGCGCATCGATGTGGCGTCGCCATCGTCGCCGCTGTTCGAAGGCGGAGCGTCGATCACGTTGGATGGGCGTAAGCTCGAACCCGGCGATCGCCTGCATGTGACGGCGATCGCCACCGACGATTCGCCGTGGCGTCAGACCACCGCGAGTGCCGAAGTGCTGTTGCGCGTGCCGAGTCTCACGGAGCAGCGCGCCATGGCTCGCGCGTTGGCCGATTCATTGGCGGCGCAGGCGCAGCGGTTGGCGCAGCAGGAAAAGCGGCTGCAGCAGAATACCGACAACGCCGCGCGCAATCGCGATCTCAAGGGCGGCGGCACGTCGGAAGAGGCGAAGGCCAACGGCACGGCCAAGAGCGAGGGCGGCAAGAGTCAGTCGATGAGCTTCTCGGCCGCCGAGAAGGCGAAGCAGTTGGCGCGCGATCAGCAGCAGCTGGGCGCCAAGGTGGATTCGCTGCGGCAGAATGCGAAGGAACTCGAGTCGCGCCTCAAGAACGCGAACGCGCTCGACACCGCGCTGGCGTCGCGCATGAAAGACATCCAGAAGATGTTGCGCGATGCGATGACTCCCGAGATGCAGAAGCAGCTCGAGGAGCTCAACAAGAATTCGGATCGTCTCAGCGGCACCGAAGCGCAGAAGTCGATGCAGCAGCTCGGTGAGCAGCAGAAGCAGATGCGCGAGCAGCTGGAGAAGAGCGCCGAAATGCTGAAGCGCGCCGCACTCGAAGGCGCCATGCAGACGCTGCGTGACGATGCCAAGGATCTCGCCAAGGAACAGAAACAGGCGGCCGACCGCATGGATGGGCGTCAGGGGGAGAGCCGCCAGAGCGAAGGGCGTCAGGAAAGCGCGTCGTCGAGTCCGAAGGAGCTGGCCGATCGTGCGCGCGAGCTCGAGCGCGAAGTGCAGGCGCTGGCCAAGCGTCTCGAAGAAGCAGGCGCGAAGCCCGGTGCGTCGAAAACGCGTGCCGCGCAGCCGCTGGTGAACCAGGCGGCCGATGCCATGCAGAAGGCGGCGCAGGCGCAGCAGCAGAATGGCCAGAAGCAGGTCGGTGAGAAGGCCGGTGAACAGGGCCAGCCGAAGCCTGGCGAGAAGCCGGGTGAGAAGGATCCGAACGCAGCCGGTAAGGAGCCCGGCCAAGAGGGCGCTGCCGGACAGAAGCAGCCAGGCGGCGAGCCCAAGCCGGGCGCCGAGAAGTCAGGCGCGCAGCCCAACGGTCAGCAGGGGCAACAGGGCACGCCGAAGCCGGGCCAGCAGGGGCAGAGCCAGCAGGGCGGCAAGCCGCAGGCGGGCCAGCAAGGCCAGCAACCGGGTGGTCAGCAGCAAGGCGGCCAACAGCAGGGCGGTCAGCCGCAGGCTGGCCAGCAGGGCGACCCGGGTGATCAGGCTCGCAAGGCCGCCGATGCGATGGACAAGGCGGCGCAGCAGCTGTCGGCCGCGCGCGATGCACAGGTCGATGCGTGGAAGACGGAGCTGTCCAGCGAGCTCGATCAGTCGATCAACGAAACGATGCAGTTGGCGCGTCAGCAGTCGGAGCTCGAACAAAAGGCCCGTCAGCAGGGTGCGCAGGGCATGCAAGGCGAGCAGAGCGCGCTGCAGCAGGGTGTGCAACAGGCGGCCGAACGGCTCGAGAAGGCCGGGCGCAGTTCGTCGTTGCTGTCGCAGCGTTCGCAGAAGGCAATGGGCGAAGCGCAGCGTCGGGTCGAGCAGGCCACGCAGCAGATGCAACAGTCGGGACAGCCCGGCGGCAGCGAGCAGGCGCAGAACGCGATGAAGGACGCCAGCGAAGCGCTCAATCAGGCGCTGTCATCGTTGGTGCGCGATCGCGAAAAGATGAACGGCGCGCAGTCGGCGTCGGGCTTCACCGAAATGATGGAGCAGCTCAAGCAGCTCGCGCAGCAGCAGGGGCAGCTCAACGGACAGATGCAGGGGCTCAACATGTTGCCCGGCGGCGCGAAGGGTGACGCCGCGCGGCAGCAGTCGCGCGTGTTGGCCAAACAGCAGCGTGATGTGGCGCGTTCGTTGAACGACGTATCGGATGCCGACCAGACCGGTCGCATGGATGCGTTGGCGAAGGAAGCGCAAACGTTGTCGCAGCAGATCGAACGCAACGGCATCGACCCCGCGGTCGCGGCCCGTCAGGCGCAACTGTATCGCCGACTGCTCGATGCCGGTCGCTTCCTCGAGCAGGATGAGCGCGACGATCAGGGCCCGCGTGAGGCGAAGGCGGCCAACGGCAACGGCGCCTCGGGACGCGTGGACGGAGCGCAGTCGGGCAAGGCGGCCAACAAGTTCGCGCCGCCCACCTGGAACGAGCTGCGCGGTCTGGGTCCCGACGAGCGTCGCATCGTGATCGAGTACTTCCGCAAGCTCAATGGCACGACGCCGCCGTAAGGTGCTCGTAACGCCTCGTCTGTTACTCGCGCTGTCCATCGGCGCGCTCACAGGCGCGCTCACGGCCGCGCCGATGGCGGCCGTACGTGCACAAGGCGGCGCACGTCCGCCGGCTACGCGTGTCGACTCCGCCGACGCGCTGGGCACCGCGCTCGACGCTGAAGACAAGGGCGACATGAAGAAGGCCGCCCTCGCGTATCGCGAGGTGCTGCAGCGTGCGCTCATTCCGGGCAACTCCGACGGCGACAAGGTGGCGCTGTCGCTGCTCGGGCTCGAACGCGTGTGGGCCGAGCTGGGCATGCGCGACTCCATCATCCCGGTGGCGCAACGCGTCGTACAGTTGCGTCCCACCGATCCGGTGGCGCGCAGCATCCAGATGCGCGCCTTGGTCACGATCGGGCGCGACGACGAAGCACGGGCGGCGTTCACGTCGTGGCGTCGTGCCGCCGGCAACGATGGTGCGCCCTTTCGCGAATACGCGCGGTTGCTGCTGCAACAGGGACGCGCGCAGGCCGCCGACTCCGTACTCGGCGAAGCGGGACGCTTGCTGGGATCCGGCGGCGCGCTCTCGGGCGAAGTGGCGCAGCTGCATGTCGCCCTCGGCCGTTGGAACGCGGCCGCCGTGGCGTTCCGCGAAGCGCTGCGCGACGAGCCGTATCTCGAAACGGCCGCCATGTTCGCGCTGAATCGCGCACCGGCACCCACGCGCGACTCCATTCGCACGGTGCTGCTGGCCGATCCCGCACTCCTGGCGCCGCGCCGATTGCTCTCGGCGCTCGAATTGGCGTGGGGCGAGCCGCGACGCGCGTGGTTCGCATTGGCGTCGGTGAAGGCCGACGATTCCACGTCGGCGGCGTGGCGTGCCTTCGGCGAACGGGCCGAGTTGGCGCAATCCTGGCTGGTGGCGCGTGACGCGTGGACGGCCGTGTTCGAGAAGCGCGCTGACCTCGAAGCGCAGCAGCGGGCCGCACAGGCTGCGCTCAACGCTGGTGATGCCGCCGGCGCCTTGCAGCTCACGGCCCGCAAAGGACCGGGCACCGATGTGGTGCGCGCCCGCGCCTTGCTTCCTATCGAGATCGCCGCCCTTGGCGAACTCGGTCGGGCCTCGGAAGCGCAACAGCGCATCGAAGCATCAGGCAAGCTGCTCGACGAAACCGCGCGGTCGGCGATGGCGCGACCGCTGGTGAGCGCCTATCTGCGCGCCGGCGATCTGGCGCGGGCCAAGGAAGCGGTGAAGGGCACCGACCTCGAAGACGACGACGAAACCGCCGGCTGGTTGGCGTTGTACGACGGTGATCTCGCCACCGCCCGAAAGCGACTCGTTCGCGCCGCCACGCAACGCGGCGAGTTGGTGGACGCCCTCGGCATTTTGGCGCGCACGCGGGTCGATCAATCGCCCGGACTCGGCGCGGCGTTCCTCGCGCTGGCGCGTCGCGATTCCGCCGGCGCGGCGGCACGCTTCGTTGCGCTGTCCGACTCCGTAGGGCCGGCGGCGCCGGCGCTGCTCTCCATGGCGGCGCGATTGTCGCCCAAGGCCGGTGCGATGACGTTATGGGATCGCATCATCGCCAGCTGGCCCAAGAGCCCCGAGGCGGCCGAATCGCTGTTGGCATCGGCGCGCGCGCTGCTGGCCGCCGGTGACAAGGCGGGCGCCACCACGCGTTTCGAAACGTTGCTCGTGGACTATCCCACCAGCGCGCTGGCCCCACAGGCGCGCCGTGAACTCGAGCGGATGAAGGGGCAGGTTCCGCCGGCGTTCGGCTCGTCCGTCACTCGTTGAGCTCCCGCGGGTACATTTCTCTTATGCGCTTGTACGTTCGCACCAATCTCTGGAGCCGCGTGATCGCGGCTCTGCTCGTGACCATGGTGTCACTCACCATGGCGCGCTCGCTGTCGGCCCAGTCGATGCTGCTGCCGATGGACGATAGTCAGCGCAATCACCTCAAGGCCTACGGCGTCACCTACCTTGCGCTCAAGAACGGGCAAAAGGCGGAGTGGCTGCTGAACTATCGCGGCGGCTCGTTTCTACTGCCCGATGCGCCCGACCTGCGTCGCCGCGCCGCGCTCGACGGCGTGAGCATCGAGTTGATGACCGATGCCGCCGTGGCCTCCATGCGCGCGGAAATCGCCGGTGGCAACATGGACGCGGTCGTGTTGGAGCGCGCGCCCAAGATCGCGATTTACCGCCCGGTCGATCAGCCACCCTGGGACGACGCCGTGACGCTCGCGCTCACGTACGCCGGCATCGAGTTCACCTCGGTGTGGGACGACGCCGTGATGCAGGGCGACCTGTCGAAGTACGACTGGGTGCACCTGCACCACGAGGACTTCACGGGCCAGTTCAACAAGCTCTACCTCGCCTATCGCGACGCGCCGTGGTTCGTGGCGCAGCGCGAACGCGACATCGCCATGGCCAAGCGGTTCGGCAAGGCCGACGTGCCGGCGCTCAAGAAGGCGGTGGCCGACAACATCCGTGGCTTCGTCGAACGTGGTGGATTCCTGTTCGCCATGTGCGGTGCCACCGAGTCGCTCGATCTCGCGATTGCGGCGTTCACGGTCGATATCGCCGGACCGTTCTCCGATGGCACCCCGCCGGCGCCCGACGCTGACGCGCGGATGGACTGGACGCGAGCGCTCGCCTTCACGGGCGCGCATGTGGAGCCGTCGCCGTATATCAACGCGCTCAGCGACATCGACGGCCACCAGGTGAATGTGCCGGCGCGTCGTCAGCCGCTGGGTACGTTCACGCTGTTCGACTTTTCGGCCAAGCTCGATCCGGTGGCCACGATGCTGGTGCAGAATCATCGCACCGTCGTGCCCGATTTCTACGGCGTGACGACGAGCTTCAATCGCGCCATCGTGAAGCCGGGTGTGACCGTGCTCGCCAGTGAAGACGGCGCCCCGTGGAGCAAGTATCTTCATGGCGACGCGGGCAAGGGCTCGTGGACATTCCTCGGCGGGCATGATCCCGAGGATCCGCAGCACGCCATCGGCAGCGCGCCCACCGATCTCTCGCTGCACCCGAACTCGCCCGGCTACCGGCTCATCCTGAACAACGTCCTGTTTCCCGCTGCGAAGAAGAAGCCGCGCAAGACGTGACGGGTAAGACGTGACGGGTAAGCGTATGGTGAAGGCCGGCGCGAGCACTCCAGGGGTCACGCGTCTGTCTCCGAAGGCCGCGACGGCCGTGCGCGTCGCGATCAAATTGGCCGGCGGCAACGAAGTCTGCTTCGTGTGCACGGTCGACGACGAGAACCTGATCACGACGGCGCGTGTGGTGTTCCGCGGCGACGTGCGCAGTGTCCTCGCGCTGCCGGGAGTGGCCGAGCGCGGCGAGTTGATGCTGCACAACCATCCGTCGGGATTGCTCGAGCCGAGCGATGCCGATCTCGAAGTGGCGGCGCGCATTCACGGCAACGGCGTGGGCTTCGCGATCGTGGACAACGAGGCCACGCGCGTGTACGTCGTGGCCGAAGTACCGCGCAGCAAACAAAAGCTGCCGGTATCGCTCGACGATGTGGATGTCACGCTCGGGCCCTACGGCCTGATCGCGCAGACCATGCAACGCGTAAGCGGCTCGCGTGATTACGAAGACCGACCGAGTCAGCGGGCGATGGCGGCGGCGGTGACCGAGACGTTCAATCGCGGCGGCGTAGCGCTGCTCGAAGCCGGCACCGGCGTGGGTAAGTCGCTGGGCTATCTCGTGCCCGCGCTGCGATGGGCGGCGGCCAATGGTGAGCGCACCATCGTATCGACCAACACCATCACGCTGCAGGAGCAGCTGGTCGCCAAAGACTTGCCCTTTCTGCAGCGCGCGCTCACCGATCAGAAGGTGCGCTTCGCGCTGCTGAAGGGATGGCGCAACTATCTGTGCCTCATGCGCCTCGAGCAGGCGCGCGGGGCCGGGGCCGCGCTGTTCGACGCGGCTGGTGCCGGCGACGTGGAGCAGATCGCCGAATGGGCTGAGAAAACGCAGGACGGCTCGCTGGCCGACTTGCCCACGCCGCCGCGTCCCGATGTGTGGGATGAGGTCGCCGCCGAGCCTGATCTGTGCGGGCGTATGAAGTGCTCGTTCTACGACAAGTGCTTTCTGTTCAAGGCGCGCAAGGAAGCGGCAGCGGCCGATGTGGTGGTGGTGAATCACCACCTGCTGCTGTCGGATGTCGCCGTACGGCGTCAGGCGCAGAACTGGGAAGACTCGGCCGTGTTGCCGGCGTACAAGCGGCTGGTGATCGACGAAGGCCATCATCTCGAAGATGCCGCCGCGTCGCACTTGGGCAGCTCTATTACGCGACGGGCGCTGGCGCGGTTGTTCAACCGACTTGAGCGTCGCGGCAAGGGACTGTTGCCGGCGCTCGCGGCCAAGCTGGGTGGCTTCAGCGATTTGCACAGCGTGGCCAGTCTCGACCTGGTGCAAACGCGCATGGTGTCGAGTGCGGCCACGGCGCGCGATCGGACACAGCTGCTGTTCGAACTGCTGTCGGCGGTGCTCGAGGGCACCGGTGCGCCGATCTTGCGGCTCACCGACGAGTTTCAGCAGCACGCGCTCTGGATCAACGGCATCGAAGACACGCTGGCCGACCTGCTCATCGAGATCGCCTCGCTTTCCGATGGGCTGCGGTTGGTGACGGAGCGACTGGAGAGCGATCAGAAGCGCAGTGAAGAGATGGCGCCGCTGCTGAACGAAGTGCGCGCCGTGACGCGCCGGTTGGCGGGCGCCGGTGATTCGCTGTCGCGCGGATTGCAGCCGCCCAAGGACAAGGATCCGGTCGTGCGCTGGATGGAATTCCAGGGCAAGCCGACCGCCACCGAGCGCAACGTGGCGGTGCATTGCGTGCCGCTCGACCTGGCGCCGGTGCTGCGTGATGATCTCTTCGGCCGCGTGGAGACCACGGTGATCACGAGCGCCACGCTGGCCACCGACGGCGGCTTCGGATTTCTCGAGCAGCGCCTCGGGCTCGACGAAGGCAAGTTCACCAAGCGCACCGCGATCTTCGAGTCGCCGTTCAACTACCCGCGTCAGGCGCTGCTGGTGGTGCCCACCGATTTGCCGGCGCCGAACGAACATCCGCGTGAACATTTCGCGGCGGTGGTGCAGCAGATGCGCGACCTCATCATCGCGAGTGACGGCGGCCTGTTCGGCCTGTTCACCAGTCATCGCGACGTGCGCGACATGGCGCAGCAGCTGCGCGAGATGGGGATGGACGGACCGACACCGCTGCTGGTGCACGGTGAAGAGCCACGCGACGTGCTGCTGCAGCGCTTTCGCGATTCCGGGCGCGCCGTGTTGTTGGGCACCGCGACCTTCTGGGAAGGCGTGGATGTACCGGGCAGCGCGCTGCGCGGGTTGCTCATCGCGAAACTGCCGTTCCGCGTGCCTACCGAGCCCATGGTGGCGGCGCAGTGCGAAGCGATCGAAGCGCGCGGCGGAAATGCGTTCGTGGAGTTCATGCTTCCGCATGCGTCGCTGCGCCTCAAGCAGGGCTTTGGCCGGCTTATCCGGACCGCCACCGACTCGGGTGTGGTCGTCATCAGTGACCCACGCGTGGTCACCAAGCGCTACGGACGCGACTTGCTGAACGCGCTGCCGCCGGCAAAAAGAGTGACGGGGCCGTGGGGTACGGTACGCGATGAAGTGTCTCGGTTCTATGCAGGCGAACTGGCCAAGCGATAGGTTCTTATAGGCACTCTGCACGCTCCACCAACTCCGGACCTACGACTCCTATGCATACGCCGTCAAAGATCGTTTGCGTTGGCCGCAACTACGTCGCGCACGCCCAGGAAATGGGCAACGATGTGCCGAAAGAGCCGATGTTCTTTCTCAAGCCGCCGTCGTCGATCATCCGTGATGGCGATGCGATCGTGCTGCATCCCATCTCGTCGCACATCGAGTTCGAAGGCGAGATCGCGCTGGTGATCGGTCGTCGACTCACCAAGGCCACGGAAGAAGAGGCGCTCGCCGGAATCGCTGGTGTGGTCGCCCTGAACGATGTGACCGCGCGCGATCTGCAGCGCAGTGACAGTCAGTGGTCGCGGGCCAAGGGGATGGACACGTTCTGCCCGATCGGCCCCGAGAACCCGTTGCCGGCCGATCTGTCCGCCATCACGCTGATCACCCGCGTGAACGGCGTGGAATGCCAGCGCGCCACGGCGGCCGACATGGTGTTCCCGATCCCGATGCTGCTGTCGTTCATTTCCCAGTTCATGACCCTCGAGCCCGGCGACATTGTGGCCACCGGTACCCCGGCTGGGACGAAAGCCCTGCACCCGGGCGATGTGGTCGAAGTGGAGCTCGAAGGGCTGAGCATCGTGACGAATCCCGTGGTCGCGGGCACCTGAGCCGAATTTCAGGGTATCTTTTCAGATATGTCCTCGATTCCCCCCTCCCGCGGTCGCCAGCCCTCTGGTGACACGCCGCCGGTTCCGCCGGCGGGGGGATCGTCAGCGCCAGACGCCGGTCGCAAGCGGGGCGCACTCAGTGCGCGCGCCCGGTCGGGCGGAGCCGTACGCGAGAAGCAGCGCGCGTCGCGTGCGGTGCTCATCGCGGTCGGCATCCACGTGGTGGTGGGCGTCGTGCTGGTGCAGGTGCTCACCTTCGGGCACGGGATTCCGTCGTGGCTGCGCTTCGGCGCCGGCGAACCGCCCATCGAAGAGCGGCTCACGTACGTGGCGCCGCGCGAGCAGCCGAAGCCGGTGGCGGAGGTGAAGAAGCCGACGCCGCAGACCACGACCACCACGCGCCCCTCGGTGACCACGCCGGTCACGTCGGGCCCCGAAGTCGTGTCGGCCCCGTCAGCGCCGCGTGACACCGGCAGCGGTGCCGCCGTGGGGCAGGGCGACGGCAGCGGTATCGGTGCCGGCGATCCCAACGTGCGCGGCGTGCGGCCGGGCTATTTCGACGGGCGCGTGTGGCGTGATCCCGTGGTCGTCGGCAACGCCGGCGGTGGCGGCGGTGGTGATCGCGCCGACAATCTCGACAGCATCATGGGCTTCATGCTCACGCAGGCGGCCGACTCGCTCGATTCACTCAATCGCGCGCAGGGCCGCACGGGGCGGAAGCCCGGTGACTGGACCAAGACCGGCAAGAACGGCGACAAGTGGGGCTGGGATAGCCAAGGCATTCGGTTGGGCAAGGTGATGATCCCGAATGCACTGCTGGCGCTGCTGCCGCTCAACGCCGGTACGGCGGGCCGCATGAGCGGCAATATGTCGCAGATGGAGTCCGAGCGTCGGCTGTCGGCGGCGCGCACCGACATCATGCGCATGTCCGAGCGCGGCATGGGCGAGGCCGACTTCCGCAAGATCGTGAATGAACTGCGCGATCGTCGCGAGACCGAACGGCGTAATCGACTCAAGGCGCCGAGTGCCACGGTGGCCGCGCCGCTCAAGAGCGGCGGCGACCGGTAGGGCTCTGCGGGCGTAGTTAGCGGGACCGCCGAACGATGCGCTCGCGTATCCACGTCGCCAACTCGTCTTCTGAGAGCGTGCCACCCGCCAGTGCAGTCATGGTCTCGACCACATCGGGTTCGGTCGCGTCCAGCTCTTTCCCGTTCAATCCGAGAAAGATGACGGCGGTCAGGAAGGCGATGCGCTTGTTGCCGTCGCTGAACGCGTGCGCCGTGGACAGTCCGAAGGCGTAGGATGCAGCTAGCAGAGCGAGGTCGACTTTCGGGTCGAAATGCCATTTCTGCTTCGGTCGCGCGAGCGCTGCTTCCAGGCCATGTTCGTTTCGAAGCCCGGACAAGCCCCCATGCTGGCGCAACTGGTCAAGATGCGTGGCCTCAACGACCAGGCGTGGCACCCAGCGTGGCTCACGCACGCGCTATTTAGCCAGTTCGCGGAGTGCGTTTCGGTACTTCTTGGCCGCCTCAGCCGCGATCGCCAGCCCGGCCTCGACGTCAGGGTCGTAGGGCGTAAGCAGAATGCCACGATCGGTCTCGATCGCGAGTACCCGATCGCCGACTTCGAGATGCAGCCGCTCGGCCATGTCCTTGGGGATGGTGGCCCCGATTGAGCCGCCAACCTGTCGCAACGTCAGCTCACGAACCATGTCGACTCCGTAGCATGGGTATGCTACAAAAGTAGCATCTTCGTGCTATGGCGCAAGTCGGCCGTCTCGCGCCCCCGTTACGCGTCCTGCTTCAAGAACGACACCGCCGCCGCCACACGCGCCAGCGAATGCTCGCGCCCCACATACAGCAGCACCTCGAAAATGCCCGGGCTCACCGTCTTGCCCGTGAGCGCCACGCGTAGCGGCTGAAAGATCTTGCCGCCGGAGATGCCCTTCTCTTCGGCCAGCTTGCGTAGCGCCTCCTCCATTGCCGCCGGCTCCCACGACTCCAGCGAAGCCAGCCGATCGTGCGTGGCCTGCAGGATCTCGCCGGTCACCGCCGCGTCACGCCACTGCTTGCCGATGGCCTCGGCCTCGTACTCCACCGTCTCGCCGAAAAACGTGGTCGCCAACTGCACGATCTCGTCGGTGAGACGCGCCCGCACGCGCAGCAACTCCAGCACGCCGTGAAACCACTCGGGGCGTGACTCGAGGTCGGCCACCGTGGCCAGCCCCGCCTTCTCGAACAACGGTGCCACCACCTGCGCCAGCTCGGCGATCGGAATCAACGCCAAATGCTGGCCGTTCATCCACTCCAGCTTCTTCGTGTCGAAGATCGCCGCCTTCGCATGCAGACCATGCACGCTGAAGCGCTCGATCAACTCCGGCAGCTGCATCACTTCGATGTCCTCACCCGGCGACCAGCCCAGCAGCGCGAGGAAGTTGAGCATCGCCTGCGGCAGGAAACCGAGATGCTGATAGTCGCCGACGGCCGTCGCACCATGACGCTTCGACAGCTTCTTGCCGTCGGCGCCGTGAATCATCGGCACGTGTCCGAACTGCGGCACATCAGCACCGAGCGCGCGATACAACAAGATCTGCTTCGGCGTGTTCGAGATGTGATCGTCGCCGCGCATCACGAGCGTAATGCCCATCGCGATGTCGTCGCTCACCACGGCCATGTTGTACACGGGTGTGCCGTCAGACCGGAGGATGATGAAATCCTCGATGTCCTTGTTCGGGAACGCGATGCGCTCGTGCACGAGATCAGGCCACTCGGTGTAGCCATCGGGCACCTTGAAGCGGATCGCGTACGGCTCGTTGCGCGCGAGCTTCTCGGCAACGTCCGCCTCGCTCAGCATCGCACTGTCGCGATCGAAGCGGTACGACTCACCACGGGCCTCGGCCTCGTTGCGCAGGCGCTCCGTTTCCGACGGCGGCGTGAAGTCACGATACGCCGCGCCGCTGTCGAGCAACCGGTGCGCGTCGGTGTAGTGGCGCTCTACGTTGGCGCCCTGGTACACGACCTCTTCGTCCCACGTGAGGCCGAGCCACTCGAGTCCTTCGAAAATGGCGCGGGTGCTTTCGTCGGTGCTGCGGGCACGATCGGTGTCTTCGATGCGGAGCAGGAAGTCGCCGTCGAACTTCTTCGCGTACAGCCAGTTGAACAGGGCAGTACGCGCGCCGCCGACGTGGAGAAAGCCGGTCGGGGACGGGGCGAAACGCACACGAGGGCGCTTCACGATGGACTCAGACGACGACATATATGCGGCAGACCGAAGAATCGGGAACGCTACAGGACTGGATAAAAAAACAGCGCGGGCCCGCCGACAGTGCAGCGGACCCGCGCAGCGGAGAGGGCGGGATTCGAACCCGCGATAGAGGTTGACCCCCTATGCCGGTTTAGCAAACCGGTGCCTTCAGCCTCTCGGCCACCCCTCCCAAGCTTGCCGACGGTGCCCGAGGGCAGCGGTGCAGGCCAGTTGTACTTCGTTGTACTTCAGACCAGCAATCTCACCCGGAGACGCCCCGGGGTCAACCGGTCGCGGAATCGGTAAATTCGACGGAAATTGCAGAGGAACGCGTCGGCGCGCCCCTTGCACTACCAAGATACGCCGTCCGTTTTCCGCTGGTTTCCAGACAATTCGGGAGTTCAGAATGTCAAAAAAGACCGATCTTACGACCCACTTTCATACGCGCATCGACCTCCCCGCCAACACGCGCGCGGCCATGGGGATGATTCTCAACGAGCGCCTCGCCGACTACCTCGATCTCGAGCGACAGGCCAAGCAGGCGCACTGGAATATCCGTGGCGCGCGCTTCCAGCAGCTACACGAGCTGTTCGACGCCACGGCAGCCCTGGCGGTCGGCTGGTCTGACGAATTGGCCGAGCGCGCCGGTCAGCTTGGCGTGCCGGCCGAGGGCACGTTGCAGGTGATCGCCGAACGGAGCCGGCTGCCCAAGGCGCCGCTGGTGGTCGACCACGCCGACGAGTGGGTGCACGTGGTGGCCGAGGCGTTGGCCTTCTGCGCCAACGCGGCGCGGGCCGATATCGAAGAAGCGTCAGCCGCCGACGATGCGATCACGGCCGACCTGCTCACGCGCATCACCAGCGAAACCGACAAGCAGCTCTGGTTCGTGGAATCGCACCTCGAACCAGAGCCCAAGTAACCCGCACTATTTGCCGGCAGCCTTCAGCACCGAGTCACGCTTTGCCTTGAACTCGGTGCCAGGCTTCCAGGTCGGCCACACGGTGCCATTGGCGACGCGATAGCCGACCTGCAGCAGCACCTGCGTGTCTTCCACCGCACCACTCAGATCCCAGTCGGGCTTCACTTCGTCGCTCGGCTGGTGATAGTCGCGCGACGTGTACTCCTCGCGCTTCTTCATGCCGTACGTGGAGTCCTTGCCCACGAATTGCACACCGGCTTCGGTGTACAGCGCCGGCACGCCTTCCTTGGCGAACTCGAAATGGTCGGAGCGGTAGAAGAAGCCTTTCTCCGGCTCCTGGTCACCGGCCAGCACGCGGCCGGCGGGTTTGATCACTTCGGCAAGCACGTCATCGAGTGTGCTGTTGCCGAGTCCGATCACGGTCACGTCTTTCGTGCGCCCCCACTGACTGAAGCCGTCCATGTTGATGTTGGCGAGCACGTTGGCCAACGGCACCGGCGGATTGGCCGCGAAGTACTTCGCACCGATGAGACCTTTCTCTTCGCCGGTGAGTGCGACGAACATGATGGAGCGCGCCGGCTTGGTGGGCAGGGCACTGAAGCCCTTCGCGATCTGCAGCAGCTGCGCGGTGCCACTCGCGTTGTCGAGCGCGCCGTTGAAGATCTGGTCGCCCTTGATGCTGGTGTCGCGACCGAGATGATCCCAATGCGCACTGTAGATCACGTACTCGTTCTTGCGCGCGGCGTCACTGCCTTCAAGCGTGGCGACGACGTTGCGTGATTCCACGCGACGCGTGCGGTTGCTGATGTGAATCTTGGCGGAGGCGCCGAGTGACACCGGCGTGAAATCCTTGCGGCGTGCGGCGGCTTTGAGCGCGGCGAAGTCTTTGCCGACGGCCTTCAGCAGTTCTTCGGCCTTGGGCTGCGTGATCCAGCCTTCCACTTTCGTGCGGCCCTTGTTGCCGTTCGCGGTGGCGATGTCGAACTGTTCGAGGGCGGCGCTGCCACTCAGCACTTCGAACGGATAGCCGGCGGGACCTGTTTCGTGAATGATGAGCGCACCGGCAGCGCCCTTCGCGGTGGCGATTTCGTACTTGTAGGTCCAGCGACCGTAGTACGTCATCGCTTTCCCTTTGAACATCGTGCTGTCGAGTTTCGTGCTGTCGTTCGGATCTGGCACGGCCGGATCGTTCACCAGCATGACGAGCACTTTGCCCTTCACATCCACGTTCTTGTAGTCGTTCCACCCGTACTCCGGCGCATCGACGCCGTAGCCCACGAACACCATCTCGGCGTCCACGTCGATCACCGGCACTTCGTGACGCGTGCGCGCGATGTAGTCGGCGGGGAAGGACAACGGCATCACGCGCGACCCAATGCGGAACGAGGCCTCGGGCTTGCCGGTGATGCCGGCGAAGGTGGCCTTCTGCACGAAGGAGCCGTCGGGCATGCCGCCCTTGAGCCCCATCGCGGCGAACTGCGACTGGAGATAGGCGACGGTCTTGTCTTCGCCCGGTGTGGCCGGCGCGCGGCCTTCCAGCGAGTCGTCGCTGAGGGCCTTGGTATGGGCCATCAGGCCATCGGCGGTAATGGCCGAGAGGGCCGGCGCGAGGGCCGAGTCGGCGCTGGTGGCGCTGGCCGACTCGGGGGCTTTGTCGCCAGCGCACGCGGCGAACGATGCGGTGATCGACAGCGTCAGCGCGATGGCGCCACGCCGTGAAGAAAGAGGAGTGTGCATCCCTGAATCATGGCGTGCGCTGATTACATCGTCCAGCACACGCCCGGCGCGCGCTGCTACCAGTCGAGTCGCGTGATCTTGCCGTTGCCGCCCACGACCCACGCCCGCGCGCCGACGGCGCTCACGCCCGTCGTCAGTGCGTTCGTGAGCGTGCGCCAGGTCCGCGCGGCGTCGCTGGTGACGAATGCGCCGCCGTAGCTCGTGACCACGGCCGTCTCACTGCCGGCGCCCGGCACCCACGCCACTCCCACCAGCGCGCCCGGCAGCGGCGGTCGCGTACGCATTTCCCACGTGCGGCCGGCGTCGGTGGTAATGCCCACGACGGAGGTCGAGCTATCGGTGCGCAGTCGGTTGATGTCGGCGGCCACGGCCATACCCATCTGGCCGTCCTTGAAGGCGAGCCCGGTAAGGCCGGCCACGGTGCCACGCGTGAACGGTGTGTTCTCCACATCCCACGTGCTGCCGCCGTCACGGCTGCGCAGCAGGCGCGCACCGGGCGAGCCGGTGGCGATGAACACCGAGCGTGCATCGCCGTGCACCACGCACAAGCCACTCGCCGCGAACGCGCCTTCGCCCGGCAACGGTGCCGGGACCACCGATGGCGCCAACAACCGCCACGACGCACCGTCGTTCTCGGTGTGCAAAATGTTCGTTCGTCCGCCCGATGCATCACTGAACGCAACGCCGGTGCGACCACGACCACTTCCGAAGGAGATGCAGTCGTAGAACGCTGCGGTGTCGGGATTCATGAACTGCAGTGTCCACGAGGCGCCACCATTGGTCGTGCGATAGATGCGCGATTTTGCGCCGCTGCCGGCTGACATGATCCATGCCGTGTCGGCATCGATGGCATGCACGTCGCGGAATTCGAGCGAGTCGCCACTCGTCGTGGGGCGAGTTTCCCACGTGTCACCACCGTCGATCGAACGGAGCACGACCCCGCCGTGGCCTGACGCCCACACCACGCGCTCGGACACCGCATGCACCGCCTGCAGCAGCTTGGACGTGCCGCTGGTCTGCTCGGTGATGCGCACGGCCGGGGCCAGCGTCGGCGTTTGCGCCGTCGCCGCACGCGTGAGCGCGACGGCGCCAGCGAGACACGCAAGCGAACCCATCAGCACTCTGTGCGACCGGGACGAACGATGGGGACGAGTCGAGGAATTTGCCATAGGAAGGAAGCTACGCGTGCAATCAGCGGACGAAATCCCTAGCGAAAGTCGGGGATCGCTGATTCTCTTCCTAGGGTGTTCCAGATCACCGGGATCGTGTCGATCCCGCGCCGTGCCCCTCCAGCCTTCTGACGATGCTTCAGCTTCGCTCCCTTCGTCGCGGGATTGTCGCGACCCGCCTGCTTCTCGGTGCCACGCTCCTCGTGGGCGGCATGACTGCGTGTAACGACGATGACGATGCCGTCACCGCGCCGGTCATCAACACCAACACTGTCTCGGTCACGCCGCGCGTCTCGAGTCTCCGCGTCGGCCAGACGCAGCAGCTTGCGGCCACGTTGCTCGACAAGACGGGCGCCACGATCTCGGGGGGCGCGGTCACGTGGACCTCGGCTGAGCCCACGATCGCCACGGTCTCATCGACCGGCCTCGTGACGATGCTCACGACGGGCAGCACGGCCATTCAGGCCACGATCGACGGCGTGACCGGCATCGCGTCACTGCAGGGCGTGGCGTCGGTGGCGACGGTGTCGATCGTGGGTCTGACTCGTCCTGTCGCGGTCGGTGAGACGTTCCCGCTGTCATTCCGTACCCTCGACGGATCGGGCAACGTCTTGGTCGCACGCACCGTGACGTGGTCGTCGTCTGCGCCAACGGTTGCGACCGTCAACTCCGATGGTGTGGTCGTCGGTCTCGCGCCGGGTACCTCGGTCATCACCGCGACAAGTGAAGGTCGGACGGCCACCGTGAACGTGACCGTCGAAGTGCTCGCGCCGGTGAACACCGTCACGCTGTCTCCGACGACGCAGGTCCTCGCGACCGGCGGCACGCAGCAGCTCACGGCGACACTGCGCGATGCGAACAACAACGTGTTGTCGAATCGTCCGATTGTTTGGGCCTCGAACTCGGCCGCGACCGGATCCGTGTCTTCGACCGGCCTGGTGACCGCGTTGACGCCGGGAACGTTCACGGTGTCGGCGACGAGCGAAGGCAAGACGGGCCGTCTGACATTCAACCCGCTCATCCCGGGCACGCCGCTCACGATTGCCGGTGCGAACGGCACCAAGTTCACATGGACCTTCGAAGTGCCGGCCGGAGCAACGAGCGTCGTGGTAGGCACGACGGGCTCTGCTGCGCAGGACATCGACATCTTCGTGTTCCGTCCGGGCGCTACCACAGCCGCCTGCTCGGCCGAAGGCGCGACTACTGTAGAAACGTGCACTATCACAACGACGCTCACACCGGGTCTCTGGAGCGTGCGTGTTGATGCCTTCTCCGCGTACTCCGCGGTGACGCTCCGCGCGACGATCACGCCGTAAGCACCACCTGCGAACAGAAGACGCCCGCGATCAGCTTACCGATCGCGGGCGTCTTTCGTTCTGCACACGGCGTAGGTGAGATTCGAACTCACGGAACCCTTTCAGGTTCGGCGGTTTTCAAGACCGCTGCCTTAAACCACTCGGCCACCACGCCTTCGAGTCGCGCGACGTTCACGCCGCTGACCTGAGTGAAGAAAATCGCGAAGCCCCCGCGCGGGCAACCCCTGATCTGCCCCCAATTCCTGCGAGAGCACCACCATGCCAGAGCTGCGCAAGCCGTACCTCCTCTACCTCGGCGACTCCACCCATCCCACCGATGCCAAGACGGCGTGCGGCCTGCGCGACTGGTGTCCGGATGACGTGATCGGCGAGTGGAGTTTGCCGCAGGCCACGGTCAGCGTGGGGCTGCCGCGCCTGTCGCCCGCCGACGCCGCCGCCCGCGGCGCAGGCAGCCTGGTGATCGGCATCGCCTCGGTGGGCGGGCGCGTGCCCGACAGCTGGCTCCCCGATCTCGAAGCGGCCATCGCCAGTGGGCTCGACATCGTGAGTGGCATGCACACTCGGCTCACGTCCTTCCCGCGGCTGGTGGCGGCCGCACAGCAGCACGGCGTACGTCTCATGGACGTGCGGCACAGCGATGCCACGTTCCCCGCCGGCACGGGGAACAAGCGCACTGGCATGCGCGTGGCCACCGTGGGCACCGACTGCGCGCTCGGCAAGAAATACACGGCGCTCGCGCTCACCAATGCGCTGCGCGCGCGTGGGGCCAAGGCGACGTTCCGAGCGACGGGGCAGACTGGCATCATGATCGCCGGCAGCGGCATCGCGATCGATGCGGTGGTCGCCGACTTCATCGCCGGTGCGGCCGAGGTGCTGTCGCCCGACAACGAGCCCGATCACTGGGACGTGATCGAAGGGCAGGGCTCGTTGTTTCATCCGGCCTACGCCGGTGTCACGCTGGGGCTGCTGCACGGCTCGCAGCCCGACTGCATCGTGCTCTGTCACGATCCCTCGCGGCTCACGATCGAGTACCGCCCGAATCATCCCATTCCGCCGCTGGCCGACGCCGTGGCGCAGTACCTCACCGCCGCGCGCATCACGAACCGCAACGTGCGGCTCGCAGGCGTGAGCATCAATTCGTCGACGCTGTCCGATGAAGCGTGGCGTGAATACGCGGAACGTGTCTCGACTGAGTTAGGCGTGCCGGTGTGCGATCCGATGCGCGGTGGGTTGGACGCGATTGCGGCGTCGGTGCTCTCGACATGAATCGCTGAACCGAAAACGCAGAGTCGCAGAGAGCGCAGAGGCGCAGAGAAAAAATTGCATTCTCTGCGCCTCTGCGCTCTCTGCGCCTCTGCGTGATCTGTTCTCGGTGCCAGACCGAAGCAGCACTTACTTCGGCCAGCCCGGAATCTGAATCGCCGGCATGATGCGCAGTGCGTTCTGGTAGTACACCTTCTTCAGCACGACGTCCGGCAGGTCGATGCCGTACAGCTTCCAGAAGGCGTGATAGTCGCGGTAGTAGTCGAAGTAGTCGTCACGCGTTTCGAACACGCGCCAGTAGTACGGATACTCTTCCGGCTGGAATGAATCCTTGCCGAAGAGCAGGCGGTCCTGATACTTGACGAAGAAGTCGTGCGCGCTGCGCGGCTGACGACCGATGTCGTAGAGCACCGCGCCAACCTCGGCGAGCACGTTCGGCATCTTGTCGAACATGCGTCCCAGGCGTCCAAGATCGTTGGCGTGCCAGCCGAGGTGCGCGGCCACGAAGGTGGTCTTTGGATGACGCAGGAACAGGCTGTCGCGCTCGGCCATGAGCTGATTGAAGCTCGGATACCTGTCCTGCGGGTACAAACGCTCAGGGAAGAGCGTGAGCTCGAGCCACCGTTCGTTGGTGTTGTCGACCTCGCGGAAGAACTCCTGCGGGTCGGCGGTGTGAATGAACACCGGCAACTTGAGACGCGCGGCCGCTTCCCAGATGGGATCGAGATCGGGATCGTTCAACCGCAAGCGCGTGCCGTCGGCCTTCTTCGTGCTGAGGCCGAAGCCCTTGCCGATTTCGCCGATACCGACCGCGCCGCCCTTCACGTCGGCTTCGAGCTGTGCGACCGCCTTGGCGGCCCAGCCCGGACCCACGCCATTCAGGTTGATGCCCGTCAGCAGCCGAACGCGATCCTTCATGGTGGGCGAGCCGTTCACCAGCTCCATCGTGCGCGTGAGCCGGTCACCGCTCACGTTGTCGGCGGCGATCATGAGCCGCACGTTCACCGAGTCCATGGAGGCACCGAGCCGCGCGATGCCATCGGCGTTGCCGAGCAGTCCCGACGGATGGCCGTGGAAATCGACGACCGGATACTTCGCCTTCCACTTCATGCCGGCCGACGGCACGATCAGCGTGGACTTGGGGCGATAGTCGACGATGCTCGGCGGCGGTGACGCCGGCGCGAGGCAGTTGTTCGGACGGATTTCCGTCATACCGGCGGGGCAATCTTCGCCGGGCTTGATCTGTGTACCGCCGCGGAAGCCGGCGGGCGGACGCGGCGGCTGCGTGGCCGGCGGCTGCTGGGCGGCCACCCACGTGGGCGTCGCGGCCAACGCAGCGACCGCTGCCATCGAGAGGCCCACGGACAGACCAGACACAAAACGGGAGCGACGCACGGGCAAACTCCTGAGGTGGGAAACGAGACGGGGATCAACATGTCGTTGATCCCCGGCCTTCGCGAGAGCAATGCGGCTTACTTGGAGTCGGGCTTGGTCTGCGGCACCAACAGCTGCTGCTGCGGACCGACGTCGGCACCCGGCACCACCGGCATTGCCGGCTGACGATCGAAGCCGAACACCTGCGCGCGGCGCATGGCCGTCGCGATGCCCTTCGACTGCTGATACACCGAGTCGGAGCGCGCGATCTGGCCCGTCTGCGCAAGCGCTTCGGCCAGCGTGACGCCGCTGATCACGTAGAGATCGGGAATGCCGACCGACGCGTCATCCACCCAACCCTTGCGGGCGGCCAGCGACTTCGTGGCCGTGAACACCTTCGTCCACAGGTCGTACGAGCGCTTCACGTCGACCATGCCTTCACCCTGAATGAGCACGGTGTCGCGCCCCGGGATGATCTGCTGACCCACGAGCTTCTTGGCCATGCCCTGCGTGAGGACGTAGCGCTCGAGCCCGAGTTCGTACGGATATCCGCCAGCCGTGCGGCTGAAGTAGATCGGCCGATCGGGATACGTGTCGCGGATCATGAAGTACACCAGCTGATCGGCGCGCATGAGCTGCGGCGAGCGCGGCGCGGCAATGATGTCGCCCTTCTGGAACGCCGCGTTCGGCGGCGTCTGAATGGCGAGCGGCAGCGCGTCGGCTTCGTCGAAGGTCATCTTCACCGGCGGACCGACCGGCTTCTTCCACTGCTGGCTGCGGTAGATCTCGGGACCCTTGGCCGCATCGTACTCGTACACCGGGCGACGGATCATCTGTCGCGTGTACCAGTCGGTGTTCATCAGCGACGTGTTGGCCACGATGACGTCCTTGCGGATGCCCTCGACTTCCTGCGCATACCAGAGCGGGAAGGTGTCGTTGTCGCCGACGGTGATCAGGATGCCGTACGGCTCGACCGAGTTGAGCAGGTCGCGCGCGAAGTCGGTCGTGTCCGTCTGATTCGAGCGTGACGCCTGCTGCCAGTTGCCGAACAGCGGGATGAACGCCACGGCCAGCAACGGTGAGGCCAGCAGGAAGCTGCGCGTACGTGGCTCCACCACCGTCTCACGCCCCAGTTTCACTTCATCGGCGCCGAAGAGGCTCGCCACCGTTTCCCAGAGATAGATCAGACCCAGCGCGGCCCACACGCTGAGCGCCGAGAAACTCCATAGGTAGAAGTAGTCTCGATCGCGCACTTCGCGCGGTACCGATTCGCCGAGCTCCAGCGCCTGACTGTGCCCGTACTTGAAATTCAGATAGAAGATCAGCCCGAACGTCATCGTGCCGATGAGTGGGCCGAAGAACCAGAAGCTTCGTCGGTCCTTCTTGAAGTGCATCCACCCACCAAGGATGCACAAGATGAAGTAGAACACCGCGAGCCCGTTCTGCAGCCCCGGGTTTTCCTGATACGCGTCGCGAAGCCACTGCCACTTGAAGTACAGCCAGTACATGCCGACCTGCGCGGTCAGCGGTGCCTGGCGCTCACCCAGCTCCGGCTTGCCGTACTGACCGCGATTGAAGTTGTACATGAAGCGGTCGTACGTGAGCGCCGAGAAGGTGCAATCCATCTTGAGCTCGGTCACGCAGCCCGTGGGTTCGCCTTCGTTGATCGCGGGGAAGTGCGCGGCGCGAATCGGCTGCGTGGCGAACGGCGTCAGGCCGAACACCAGCGCGGCACCGCAGGCCACGAGCAACTTCCAGCGCAGAATCGACGACGGCCGGCGGATCAGCACCGCGAGTCCGACCGCAGGGGCGGCGAGCATGCCGGCCATGTGGTTGGCGTAGCCAAGGCCGAGCAGGTACGCGACGAGCACGAGCAGGCGGTCGGCCACGGGGCCTTCCGGATCATCACACCAGCGCACGGTGAGCCAGCAGATGATCGCGAGGCCCACGAGCGACACCGTGTACACCTTTTCGTTCACGACCGACTGATTCCACACCGTGAAGGCGGTGGCGCCGATGAGGGCGGCGAGCGCACCACCGGCGATGCGCTGCCAGCGCCGCGGCATCCACTGCACGAGCACGCGTTCGGTGATCAGGAACCACAAGCCGGCCGACACGGCACTCGACAGCGCCGCCAGCACATTGATGCGCATGGCGACGGTGGGCGCGATGGGCAGAATCGCGAACACGCGTCCGATCAGGACGAAGAACGGATTGCCGGGCGGGTGGGGAATCCCGAGGACATACGCGGCCGCGATATACTCGCTGGTGTCCCACATGGACGTCGTCGGAGCCAGCGTGACGAGGTACAGGAGAAACACGACGAGGCCGGCGATTCCGGCGGCCAGGTACGACGGGCGGTAATCAAGCTCGGCCGCGCCGGCACTCATGGCGGCGGCTGGCCGGGAAGCGGCAGTCGCGGTAGCGGTGGCTGCGACGGTCATGGACTGGACGGAAGGTGGGGCGGCTCCGGACCGGGGGCGGCCGGAGCTGACACAATCAGGTAAGTTCGCAGACAGCGACGGGGGGCACAACTGCTTTCCGCCGGGTCCGGGCCACTCATCTCTCCCGACGCATGGACAAGCGCGAATTTCTCCGTACCGTGGGCGGCGCTCTGGGCGGCGCGTCCCTCGGGCTCCTGTTCACGCCGGCCCAGCTTCGGGCGTTTTCCCGACTGCCTGTGGATGAGCTGGCTAGCCGCGCCGATTTCTGGGACGTGATCCGGGCCAAGTACCTGGTCCCCGCCGACTACGTCCATCTCGAGCACGGCTACTACTCCATGCAGTCGCAGCCGGTGCTGGAGCGCTTCATTGGCCACGTACGGGCCGTGAACGCCCAGAGCTCGCGCTACATGCGTACGGTGCAGGGCACCAACAAGGCGCGCGTGCAGGCCCGCCTGGCGGCCTTGGCGGGATGTTCTCCCGAAGAGCTGATCATCACCCGCAACACCACCGAGTCGCTCGACACGGTGATCTCCGGCTTCGACTGGAAGGCCGGCGACGAAGCGGTGATGGCGGTACACGACTACGGTGCCATGCTCGATCAGTTCGCGCTCATGGGCCGCCGCTGGGGCATCGTGAACCGCAAGGTCACCGTGCCGCTCGACCCGCGCAGCGATGATGAGATCGTGCAGGTGTACGCCAACGCCATCACACCGCGCACCCGCCTCTTGATGGTCTGTCACATGATCAACATCACGGGCCATGTGCTGCCGGTGAAGAAGATCTGCGATATGGCCCATGCGCGCGGTGTGCCCGTCATGGTGGACGGTGCACATGCCTTCGCCCAGCTCGACTTCCGCATTCCCGACCTTGGCTGTGACTTCTACGGGGCGAGCTTGCACAAGTGGCTTGGCACACCACTCGGGGCCGGCCTGCTATACGTGCGTCGCGACGCCATCGAGAAGCTGTGGCCGATCTATGGTGACGAAGGACAGCCCGCGAACAGCATCGCCAAGCTCAATCACACCGGCACACATCCGGTGCACACCGATCTCGCGATCGAAGACGCGATCGCGTTCCACGAGGAGATCGGTATTCAGCGCAAGGAAGCACGACTGCGCTGGCTGCAACAGTATTGGACCACGAAGGTCCGTGGTGTGCCACGCGTGCGGTTATTCACGCCGAGTGATCCGGCGCGCACCGGCGCGATTGCCAACGTGGGCATCGACGGCATGACGCCGGGTGACCTCGCCACGGCACTCATGGACCGCTTCAAGATCTTCACCGTAGCGATCGACACCGCCGGTGTGACCGGCGTGCGCGTCACACCGCAGCTCTTCACCACGACCGCCGAACTGGATGCCTTTGTTCGCGCCATCACGCGGCTCGCCGCCTAGCCCATCCTCATGACACCACGAAACAAACTCGCGATCGTACTGGCGCTGGTGTCGCTGGTGCTGCTGTGGCCGGGGCTCGTGCAGCCGGTGCTCACCATTCGCGCCACCATGGAACTGTTCGGTAACACGCGCGAGCTATCCAACGAAACCCGCAGCGTGATCAGCGCGATTCAGAGCCTGCACAACACGGGCAACAACTTCGTGGCCGGACTGATCGTGCTGTTCAGCGTGCTCGTGCCCGTCCTCAAAGCGGCGCTGCTGGTGCCGATCTTCGCGCTGCGTGGCACCGCGACGTCGTATCGGCTGTACGGCGTGGTGCAGGCCATGAGCAAATGGTCGATGGCCGACGTGTTCGCCGTCGGGATGCTCATCGCGCTGCTGGTCGGGAAGGGCACCGCCAATCTGTCGGCGGTGGCCGGCACCGGGTTCTACTGCTTCGCCGCGTACTGTCTGGTGTCGAACGCGGCCTTTCAGGCGCTCAAGATCGAAGCGCCCACGCCCGTAGTTCCTACTTCTTCGGGGTCGACTTCGAGTCCTTTCTCGGCGCGATCTTGAACTTCGCGATGGGCTGGTTGTCCATGTTCACCATGCCCTCGATGCTGCCGTCCGCGCCGAACTTGCCGTCGTGTTCCAGCAGTTTGCCTTCCGGCGCGGTCACGCGAAAACGAACCTGCTTGCCCGTCAGCACCACGTTCGAGATCGGCCCGGTGCCCTGACCGGGCACCATGGCCTGACCGGTAATCGTGGAGCCCGACTGCGTGAACGTGTAGAGCACCGGCACCACGATCACACTGTCCGGCAGCGGCACCGTGGCCGTACCGCTCCACCCACCGAGCAGCACGGGCGACGGCGATACGGCCGCCTTCACCGACTTGCTCTGCGCAGCAAGGGGGGCGGCCGCGATGGTCGCGGTCATGATGGCGCCGAAAACGGCGGCGCCGAGCAACGTCACACGTCGAGCCATCACGAAATCTCCGACCAAGGGGAACGCACGGGGCCTAGTGGCGGAACAGGCGCTCGCCGGTGAACACCATCGCGATGCCATGCTCATCGGCTGCCGCAATGACTTCCGCGTCGCGCACCGATCCACCGGGCTGCACGATAGCCTTTACACCAGCCGCCGCTGCTTGATCGATCCCGTCGCGGAACGGGAAGAACGCGTCGGAGCCGAGCGCGGCTCCCTCGGTGACATGGCCCACACTGGTCGCCTTGTGCACGGCCAGGAAACTGGCATCCACACGCGACATCTGCCCGGCACCGATGCCGATCGTGGCGCCGTCGTGCACGAGCACGATGGCATTCGACTTCACGCTGGCCACCGACTTCCAGGCGAAGTGGAGATCCACCATCTCCTCGGTCGTGGGCTGACGCTTGGTCACCACGTTCCACTGGGCCGGCTCCATCGGGGCCGGGGCGCGATCCTGCACCAGCAGGCCACCTCGCACGCGCTTGTAATCCATCCCACCCTTGGGCCACGCGGCGCGGCCTTCCAGGACACGCAGGTTTTTCTTGCGGCCGAGAATCTCGACGGCTTCATCGGAGAATGACGGCGCCACGATGCACTCCACGAACAAGCTGGAGATCGCTTCCGCGGCCGCCACATCGACCGGCACCGTAAACGCGATCACGCTGCCGAACGCCGACACGGGATCACAGGCCAGCGCCTTCTTGTAGGCCGAGAGGGCGTCGATGCCGGTGGCCACGCCGCACGGTGTGGTGTGCTTGATGATCGCGCAGGCCGGCTGGCTCGCGAACGGCTCGATGGCCAGCAGCGCGCCTTCGAGGTCGAGCAGGTTGTTGAACGAGAGTTCCTTGCCGCCCTTCTGCACCAACGCGCCGAGACCGGCTCCCGGCTTCTCCACGTAGAAGGCCGCACGCTGCTGCGGGTTTTCGCCGTAGCGCAACGCCTGCTGCTTCTCGAAGGCGATGGGATAGCGATCGGGGAAGGGCTCGTTTCGCTGCTGCGCGAACCACTGCGCGATCGCCGAATCGTAGCTGCTGGTGTGTGCGTACACCTTCTCGGCTAGCAACGTGCGGAACGCGAGGTCGTCGCCGCCCGACTGCACGATCTCGAGCACATGGGCGTAGTCGGTCGGGTCGACGATCACCCACACCGACGCGAAGTTCTTCGCGGCCGAGCGCAGCATCGACGGGCCACCGATGTCGATGTTCTCGATCACTTCTTCCGGATGCACGTTCGGCTTGGCGGCCGTTTCACGGAACGGATACAAGTTCACCACCACGAGATCGATCGTGCCGATGTCATGCGCCTTGATCGCTTCCATGTGCTCGGGCAGGTCGCGTCGCGCCAGCAGGCCACCGTGAATCACCGGGTGCAGCGTCTTCACGCGACCGTCCAACATTTCCGGGAAGCCGGTGATCTCACTGACATCCTTCACCGCGAGGCCGGCGTCGCGCAGGACCTTGGCCGTTCCGCCGGTGGAGACCAGCTCGTATCCCCGCTGAGCGAGGCCGGTGGCGAAGGGTACAAGACCGGACTTGTCGGAAACGGAAAGCAGCGCGCGCATGGAGACGGGATCAGAAGAGGGAGAAGAACAGCGGAAGAAACTCAGCGCGGAAAGAGTCGCGCGACATCAGTAGCAAACGCCGGTGTCGGACCGGCGGTATCCTCGGCCAGTGCAAACCGCCAGTCGGGTGCGTGCATCGACACGGGGACGTCGAGATGCCCGTGCACGCGCCCGTCGTCGCCAAGCACGATCGCGCCCGATGACACGGCCGCGACGCACAGCGGCAGGAGGCGATGCTCGGTGCGCAGCACGCGCGCCGCGAGTACCGTCGCGTCGTCGCCCGGCAGCACCGGTACCGGCCACTGCGCGACGATCGGCCCGCGATCGAAGTGCTCGTCGACGAAGTGCACGGTCACGCCGGTAAGCGACGCGCCGTGATCGAGCACCGCTTGATGAATGCGGATGCCGTACATGCCGGGGCCACCGAACGACGGCAGGAGCGCGGGATGCACGTTGAGGATGCGTCCGCGAAAGGCGCGCACGACCTCAGCGGGCACCAACTTGAGATAGCCGGCCAGCACCAGCACATCGGTCTTGGCGGTATCGAGCAGCGAGAGCATCGCATCGCTGTCATTCGGCGCGTCGATAACGCCCGTCGCGATACCAGCGATGCGGGCACGATCGAGCGCGCCCGACGACGCGCGCTCGGAGGCCACGAAGGTGATCACACCGGCGCTCGCCGCCGGACCGGCAAAGTGGTCGATCAGTGCCTGCAGGTTGGACCCGCCACCCGAGGCCAGCACCGAGATACGCGCTTGTGACGTCATGGCGCCCAAGCTACTGCGCTCCCGGCGTCGGCTGCAGGGGCGTGCGGGCGCCGATCATCGCCAGCGCAATCGAGACCGCTTCCAGAATGTTGTCCGCCATGAAGATGCGGGCGGACAGCGCGGAGCGGGCCTCTTCCACGTCGGCAGCTGGGGTCTCGATACCAGGCACCAGGATACCGATACCGCCGGTCGCCAGCGCCGGCTGCACATCGCGCCACCGGTCGCCGATGTACGCACTGTGCATCAGGTCGAGGGCATAGGCGGCGGCTGCCTCGCGGTACATACCGAGGCCCGGCTTGCGGCACTCGCACGGTTCCTTAGGGTGGCCCCAGTGCGGACAATGATAGGTGGCGAGGACGGCGGCACCTTCGGCGCTGAGCAGGGCATTGGTGCGATCGCGCACCGCCTCGTACTGGAAGGTCGTGATCAAGCCGCGGGCGATGCCCGACTGATTTGTCACGACCACCACCGGCACCTGTGCCGCATTCGCCTTGGCGACGGCCGCCGCCGCGCCCGGAATCAGCTGTACGCGGCTGGCGTCGGCGAGGTAGTGCGCATCGGCGATGAGGGTGCCGTCGCGGTCGATGAACAGCGCCGGGACCGGTGCTTGCTCACTGGGCGATGCGGTCACCGGCGCACCGCCGTGGTGTCGCGTTTCGTGCTATCGCGTTTGGCGGCGTCGCTCGTGCTGTCGGGCTTCGGGGCGCGTGGTGTGGTGAACGTACGCGCCGGTGAGCGAACCGTGCCCGAGAGACTCCGCAGATTGGCGACCGTGAGGCGGAACTGCTTCTGCGGCTCGAGTACCGTGTCGAGCGTAACGTAGATCTCCTTGTACAGCAGCGGGCGACGCATCTTGGGCGGCGGGGTCGTATCGATCGGCGCGCCGGGACGTCCACGGCGCGCCGCCGCGCGGGCCCGCGCCTCGCGCTCGGTGCGCGCCACCGCGGCCAGACTGTCGGCGCGCTTGACGCGCGCCAGGGAATCGGTACGGGCGCGCAACGCCGGCGTGGAATCGCGCAGCGCCGCCACGCGCGCCACGGAGTCGGCGCGCACTTTGGCCCGCAGCGAGTCGGCCAGATTGCGTTCTGGGATCGTCTGGACGCCCTTCACGCGCACGATCGACGAATCGGACCGCCTGATGAGGATATCCTCCGGACCGAACAGGCGTCCCGGCGCGTACGGCTTGTCGAACACCACCTTCAACGAGGCGCTATCCAACGGCGTGACTTCCGACACGCGGAGTCCCACCGTGTCGTGGGCGAAGCCGTAGAACTCGATATCGGCCGTCTGCGTGAGCGTGACGCTCACCGAGTCCCACACTTCGATGGGGTCGAGGCTGCGATTGGTGTTGCGATCGCCATACGCACGCAGCAGGTACGGGCCCGGCGGCAGATACTGCAGCACGTAACGGCCCGTGGAATCCGCGACCACCTGATAGGTGGTGCTGTCTGGCGCGATGGCTTCCACCAGCGCGCCGGAGAGTCCGCTGCCGACCGCCCAATCGAACGCCACACCGGTAATGCGCGTGGTCGGAATCGGTCCGCCGGTGCTGAACACCAATCGAATCGTGCTGTCGATGCCGTTGCTGCGGAGATCCTGCAAACCGCGCTTGATCACCACCGAGTACACGGTGTTCGGCTTCCATCCCTTCGAGGGCTTGATCTCGATCTTCGAGCGCCCCCAGTCCACCTTGGGCACGCCGCTCTTGGGACTAATGAACACCAGATCCGCGATGTCCTTCGCGCCCTTCGGCGTTTCGCTGATCACTTCGTCGAACTGCAGCACCACCGCTTTCGGCTTGGCGCCGACCGCGTTGTCCTGCGGCGTCACTTTGAGCACCAGCGGCGGCGCGAGGTCGGGAGGACCGCCCGGTGGCGCCGTCTGATTGGCGCACCCGGTGAGCAGCAGCAGGGCGGCCGCCCGCAGCGCAACGGCCTTCATCGCGGTCTTCACGCGCCGAACGTACCGAGCTTGGTGCGCATCAGGTCGCAGCGCGCCCGCCATTCTTCGGCCTTGGCACGCTCCGCCTCCACCAGCGCCGGCGGCGCCTTCGCGACGAACTTCTCGTTGGCCAGACGGCCGTCGAGCGCATTGAGCTGCGTTTCGAGCTGCGTGAGTTCTACCTGCAAGCGCTGCTTCTCCTTCTCGAGATCCACCATGCCGGCGAGCGGCACGACCAGTTCCACGCCGTCACGCAGCAACAGCTGCGCCGACGCGCCCCCGGGGTTCTCCGATGCCATCGCGACGCGCGCGCGCGCCAGCGAACCGATCGTGTCGCGCTGTGCGTCCAGCAACTCGGCGATACCTGCCGGAGCGACCAGCATCGCCTCCACCCACGCGCCCGGATTCACGTTGTACTCCGAACGCACGCTGCGGATCGCCTGGACCGCATCGCGGGCATACTCGAAGGCCTGCGCACCGGCTGAGGCCGTGCCATCGGCCCGACGCGATACGGGCCACGCCGCCTGGGCCAGGAACGCGCCCTCCGGCGTGTTCGGCAGCTGCTGCCAGAGTGCTTCGGTAATGAACGGCACCACCGGCTGGAGCAACCGCAGCGCCCCGTCGAAGGCGTGCGCCAGCACGGTGCGCGCCACTTCGCGATCCTCACCCTCCGTGGCATACAGCCGCGGCTTGAGCGCCTCGAGATACCAGTCGGCCAGCTCGTTCCACACGAACCGACGGGCCGCCTCGGCGTACTCCGACAAGCGCAGACCGCGCCCGCGTTCCGCCTCGGTCCAGGTGTGTCCGTTGGCCGGCCGCGGCGGACCCAACGCGGCGTCGCAATCGAGAATGGCCTGATCGAGACGATCAAGGATCCACTGATCGGCGGCGGTGAGTCGCTCCGGTGCAATCGACGACAACGGCTGCAGCGGTTCCGTGCCGACGCGTGACAACAGGAAACGTCCGATGTTCCAGAGCTTCGTGCAGAAGTTACGCCCGGGCGCGAACGACTTCTCGAGATCGTTGGGGTCGAGCATGACATCGACGCCGAGACCGAGACCGGCCGTCATCGTCCACCGCAACGCATCGGCGCCGTACAGCTTCACGACGTCGAGCGGATCGATGCCGTTGCCCAGCGACTTCGACATCTTCTTGTGCTGCATGTCGCGCACCGTGCCATGCAGATACACGGTGTGGAACGGCGTCTGATCGAGGAACCAGCACCCCGACATCACCATGCGCGACACCCAGAAGAACAGAATTTCCGGCGCCGTCACCAGCACGTCGCCCGGATAGAACGCCTTCAGGTCGGGCGTTTCATCGGGCCAGCCCAGCGTGGAGAAGGGCCACAGCCACGACGAGAACCAGGTGTCGAGCACGTCCTCGTCCTGACGCACCGTGCCGTGACACGCCGGACACGTCGTCACGTCGGTGCGCGACACGATCGGCTCCTGCGCGCACGCGGGGTTGTCGCAGTACCACACCGGCACGCGATGTCCCCACCAGATCTGGCGCGAGATATTCCAGTCGCGAATGCCTTCCAGCCAGTTCACGTACACGGCTTCCCAGCGGTCCGGCAGAATGCGCAGCTGGCCGCCGCGCAACACGTCGAGCGCCTTGTCGGCGAGCGGACGCATACGCACGAACCACTGATCGGACAGCCGCGGCTCCACGACCGTATCACAACGGTAGCAATGACGCACGGCATGGGCATGCGGTTCGACCTTTACCAGCGCGCCTTCGGCCTCCAGCAGCTTCACGATGGCCGTGCGCGCCTCGGCGCGATCGAGCCCCGCCAGCGCCGCCGGTACACGTCCGGCGGCGTCTTCGACTTCACGCACGATGCCTTCGGCATCGATGATCACCGGCATCGACAAACCGTGGCGCTTGCCCACTTCGAAGTCGTTGGCGTCGTGCGCCGGCGTGATCTTCACGGCGCCGGTACCGAACGCGGCGTCAGTGTACGTATCGGCGATGATCGGGATGCGCACGCCGTTGATCGGCAGCACGACTTCCTGGCCGATCATGGCGAGATAGCGTTCGTCTTCGGGATTGACGGCCACGGCCACGTCGCCGAGCATCGTTTCCGGGCGCGTGGTGGCCACGGTGATCGACTGCGTCGGGTCGTCGGCGAGAGTGTACTTCAGGTGATACAGCTTGCCCGTCGTGTCGGTGAACTCCGCCTCTTCATCCGACAGCGAGGTGCCGCAGCGCGGACACCAGTGGATCACACGATGGCCCTTGTACACCAGGCCGTCCTCGTGCAACCGCACGAACGCCTCACGCACCGACTTCGACAGGGCGGGGGAGAACGTGTACGCCGTGCGTGACCAGTCGGCGCTCGATCCGATCGCCTTGAGCTGATTCAGGATTTCGCCGCCGGTGTGCTCCACGAACTCGGCGACCTTCTCCACGAACGGCCCGCGACCCACGTCGAAGCGCGTCTGGCCATTCGCCGCCAGCTGCTTCTCCACCACGTTCTGCGTGGCAATGCCCGCGTGGTCGGTGCCGGGCAGCCACAGCGCTTCATCGCCGGCCATGCGGCGCCAGCGAATGAGCACGTCCTGCACGGTGTTGTTGAGGCCATGCCCCATGTGCAGCACCGCCGTCACATTGGGCGGCGGGATGACGATCACGAACGGCTCGCGCGTCGCGGCGCGTTCGGCATCGGCAGTGAAGACACCGTGCTCGGTCCACCGGGCGTACCAGGTGGACTCAGTGGCGGCAGCGTCGTAGGTCGTCGGCAGCGGATTCGTGTCGGGCGCAGTCATGGCCCAAGATAACACGGAAGAGCAGGCGACCGGCCTACACCGGACTCACCGTCGGTGCGGTGTCTCGTACTGGGCGGTCCGGTGACTCTGGATCGATCCCGGCCCGCGGACGGCCAGATGATCGACCACCGAGGCTACGTCGGGCACGCCCCGGGCCAGCGTCAGCGCATGCGCAATCTCCCCGGTGCTTTCCACCCAGCCCGTGAGCTCGATGGTCCCGGCGCCCACGGCGCCGATGTCGATGGCGCGCGCCTCGAGCACCGGATCGTTGCGGAACGCCTCGAGCACCCGGGATTCGAGCTCCTCGTGGGTGGGCACCGATGGGCCCATCGGGATCACGACCTGATCGGCCAGCGGTGAGACGGCTGCCGCCGCGACTGTGCCCTGGGGCTCCATGGAGCGCGTCCGGCGATCACGCATGCGATCCCGCAGGCGCTCGCGGGTGGAGAGTCGGTCGGGCATGACGTCAGGGACTGGTACCGGTGACTCCCCGCGACGACGGACGTGCATATGGGCGATGGATTCGCCGGACAACTCGGAATCGTCGTCAGCGAGCTCATCAAACGAGTCGGTGCGGCGCTCGTCGCCGCGCCACCCCTCGGGTCCCGGCTGCCGGCGACTCCCGCGGCCACCGCGGCGAAGCAAGCCATCCAGGCCGCCAACGCGATCGGCCACCAGCATGCCCAGAGCGACGCCAGCCACTGCGCCCAGCGCGACCAACAGCACCGACGACGTACGCGTCGGACGCTTTCTGAATGGGGATTGTGCCATGATGCCACCTCCGTGACCCGACGCCAGTTCACCACGATCGAGAAGAGGATCGCGTTTGATCTTGGCGTGACTCCTTGTGCAAGGATAACTTGACCGTCCTCGCTCAGCGAGGGCGTTCACCTTTCTGCCCGCTCCTGATGACTGCCGGTACGCAATCTGCTGCTGACGCTGCTGCCAACGCGCACATCGTCCTGACTCTTCCCGATGGTTCCACGCGCGAGGTCCCGCCCGGGACGCTGGCACGCGATGTCGTGGGCTCGATCGGGGCGCGCCTGCTGCAGGCCTCACTGGCCGTCGCGGTGGATGGAGAGGTGTTGGACCTGATGACCCCGTTGCGGGCATCGGGTTCCTTCGTGGTCATCACGGAGAAAGACCCGCGTGCGGTGCAGGTGTTGCGCCACTCCGGTGCCCATATCCTCGCCACGGCGGTGCGCCGGTTGCGCCCTGACGCCAAGATCGGCTTCGGTCCCGCCATCGATGACGGCTTCTACTACGACTTCGAAGTCGAGAAGCCGTTCACGCCCGAAGATCTGGCCGCGTTCGAAGCCGAGATGAAGAAGGTGGTGGCCGAGAAGTATCCGTTCGTGCGCGAAGAAGTGTCGCTCAGTGAGGCGCGGGTGCGCTTCGCCGACGATCCGCTCAAGCTCGAGCGCCTCGATGATTTCGAGGGCAGCGACGAAGTCATCTCGACGTATACCGATGGCCCGTTCATCGACCTGTGCCGCGGACCGCACGTCCCGGATACGTCATACCTGAAGCATTTCAAGCTGCTCACCACTGCCGGCGCCTACTGGCGCGGCGATGTGAAGCGGCAGATGCTGCAGCGCATCTATGCCACGGCCTTCTTCAAGAAGGACGACCTCGAGCAGCACCTGCACAATCTCGAGGAAGCGAAGAAGCGCGACCACCGCGTGCTCGGCAAGGCGCTCGACCTGTTCCAGCTGTTCCCCGTCGCGCCCGGCGCCGTGTTCTGGACGCCCAAGGGTACCACGTTGTACAACACGCTCGAAGCGTTCGTGCGCGAGCGTCAACAGGAAGCGTTCAAGGAAATCAAGACGCCGCTGCTGTACAACAAGGCGCTGTGGGAGCAGTCCGGTCACTGGGGCAAGTACAAGGAGAACATGTTCCTCGTACTCGACAGCGAGACCGGCGAGCACGACATGTCGCTCAAGCCGATGAACTGCCCGTCGCACCACTTGTATTTTGCGTCGAGCAAGCATTCGTATCGCGATCTGCCCATGCGCTACGTCACGTTCGACGTGCTGCACCGCAACGAGTTGTCGGGCGCGCTGTCGGGGCTCACGCGCGTGCGCCAGTTCGCGCAGGACGACTGTCACGTGTACCTGCGTGAAGATCAGATCGCCGACGAAGTGAAGTTCCTCATGGATTTCATTCTCGGCTACTACGACACGTTCGGCCTCACGGCGAAGCTCAAGTTCGCGACGCGTCCGGAGCAGCGCATCGGTTCCGACGAATTGTGGGATCGGGCCGAGGCCGCGCTGCGGGCCGCGCTCGACAGCACAGGCCGCCCGTACGAAATGAAGGAAGGCGACGGCGCCTTCTATGGCCCGAAGATCGATTTCGACGTCATGGACAGCATCGGTCGCGCTTGGCAGCTGGGCACCATCCAGCTCGATTACAACGCGCCGGAGCGCTTCGACCTCACCTACACGGGTGACGACAACGCGCCGCATCGTCCGGTGGTGATCCACCGTGCCGTGAGCGGATCGTTCGAGCGCTTCATCGCCATTCTGATCGAGCACTTCGCCGGTGTGTTCCCGGTGTGGCTGTCGCCCGAACAGGTGCGCGTTATTCCGATCGCGATCGACTACAACGAGCATGCCGAAGCGCTGGTGGCCCGCATGAAGGCCGCGGGCATTCGCGCCACGCTCGACGCGCGCAACGAAACGCTGAACTACCGCGTGCGTGAAGGCGAAGTGCAGAAGGTGCCGTACATGTGCGTGATCGGCCGTCGCGAGGCGGAAGAGAACACGGTCGCGCTGCGGTCGCGTGGAGCCGGCAAGAAGCAGGACATCATGTCGTCCGACGCGTTCATCGCTCGCGTGCTGCACGAAATCGCCGACCGCACACTGGCCATCCCCGCTGAGGTCGTGGCCGCTGCGTCCGACGCGGCTGCGACCGCGACGGAACAGCCGGAGGCGACCACGTGACCCCCGAGGCGCTGCTCGACCTGTTCGTGCTGGCGCCTGTCGGCCTCGTGGAGGTGGACGAAGAAGGGCGGGTCGAAGTCGCCAATCTGGCGGCGCGCACCCTGCTCACACCGTTCACGCGTGCGGGTTCGCTCGATGACCTGTTCGTGGCGTTGGGGGCGGTGGCTCCAGACCTGGCCGCGCGCGTCCGTGGGTTCGACTCACCGCGTGGCGTGATCGTCGATGCCCTCGAACTGCTGGCCCCCGGCGAGCAGCGCGGGGTGCATCTGTCGTTGGTGAAGGTGGCGCCCGGTCACATCGTGGCCGTGGTGAACGACGCCGGTGCGCTGGCGTCAGCCCGCGGACAACTGTCGCGCGCCGATCAGCGGTTGCGCGCGGTCGAAGGCGCCGTGCGCGACTACGCGATCTTCACTGTCGACGCCGAAGGCACGGTGGACTCATGGAGTGAGGCGGCGGAGCGGGTGCATCAGTTTCCTGCCGCCGCCGTGGTGGGTCAGCCCATGACGCTGTTGCTACCGCCGGATAGCGGTGGTGATGCGTACGTGCAGGACACACTGGCGTTGGCCGCCCGCAATGGCTGGTGTGAGGAAGAAGGACATCGCCAGCGTCAGGATGGCTCGTTGTTCTGGGCCAGTACCGTGGTGACGGCGCTCCGCGCTACCGATGGCACGGCGAACGGATTCTCGGTGGTCACGCACGATGTGTCGGAGCGTCGCCGTCTCGAGGAGAGTCTGCGCGACGACGCGTCGAGCACCACCGACTACCTCACCGGCGTGTCGGCCCGTCGGGCGTTTTTCGATGTGGCCTCGTCGGAAGTGGCGCGCGCGCGCCGCTACGGACAGCCGCTCACGATGCTGCTGGTCGATCCGGACAATTTCCGCGAGATCAACGAGCAGCACGGCGAAGCGTTCGGCAACGAGTGGCTGCGGGCGATTGCGTGGGTGTGCCGTCAGGAGTCGCGTACCACCGACGTGGTCGGTCGCGTGGGTGGCGAGGCCTTCGCGGTGCTGCTGCCCAGCACGGAGCTCTCGGGTGGGCTGGTGCTGGCCGAGCGTATCCGCGAACGCATGCAGCGCCATGTGTTCAGCGGTGACGTGCAGGGGGTCCGCTGTACGTTGTCGGTGGGTGTGGCCGAAGTGACGGATTCGGTCATCAGCGTGGACGGCTTGCTCACGGCGACGGGGACGGCGGTGCAGCGCGCCCAGCAAGCGGGCATGAACCTCGTGGTCGGCTACGACGACTGATCGCTCGCCGCTTTCTGCGGCGGGATGGCCGCGTAGGGGAGAACTCGGCCCGACCCGCATGCCGGCCGCAGGTCCCCCTCCCACGCGGACAGCAAAGCGGGCTTCGAGGGCGTAGGATAGTGGTAGTCCCCGGCCACACTCCCCACCGCAAACGCCCCTCATGACCAGTCGCCTCACTCTGGCTGCGCTGTTCGCTGCCGCCCTGATCACGCCCGCTGCCGCCGCTCAGGCGCAGCCGCGCAAGCCGCTCGTGGAATTCGAGATGATGACGTGGCCCGAGGTGAAGGACGCGCTCGCGGCCGGCAAGACGACGGCGCTGTTCTACACTGGTGGCACCGAGCAGCGTGGCCCGCAGAACGTGAACGGCGGCCACAATCTCATGGGACGCGTCATCGTGCGCACCATCGCCGAGAAGCTGGGTGATGCCATCGCCATGCCGGTGCTGCCGTACACGCCGAACAACGCGAGTGCGACGCTCCCGGGTACCATTGGCCTCACACCCGAACTGCTCAAGGGCATTCTCGAGCGCATCAGTGAACAGTCCATCGCGACCGGCTTCAAGACCGTCGTGCTGATGGGCGATCACGGTGGTGGGCAGCCGAACGTCTATGCCGACGTGGCCAAGTCGCTGAGCGAGAAGTACGCGGCGCAGGGCATCAAGGTCCTGTACTGCGACGCCGTGTACTCCACGGCCAACGCCGACTTCGACGCGTACCTCAAGGCCAACGGCTTCCCGTCGAGCTCGCACGCCGGCATCCCCGACACGTCGACCATGCTGTACCTCGGCGACGGCACCTGGGTGCGACTCGACCAGCTCCCCAACGCCGTCGGCGATCCGGTGCCGACCGGCCCGCGTGGCGCCGCTCCTGACCCGAATGCGCCGCCCCGGAAGAACAACGGCATCACCGGCGACGCCCGGAAGGCCAGCAAGGAGCTCGGGAAGAAGCTGTTCGAGATGAAGGTCGATTATGCGGTGAAGCAGATCAAAGGGATGACCGGCCGCTAGGCTGGGACGAAGCGAAATCGGCGAAATCCTGCGGCCTGGTGGCTGCGGATTTCGCCGATTTTGCTGTGAGATCGGTTATTTTCAGAGGCTGCACCTGAGAGGCTGTACCTGCACGTTCCCGCCACTCCTTGTCATACATGAGCGACCTAACTCGCCAGCCTGTCATCGTGGGTGCCGCGCGCACTCCGATCGGGCGGTATCTCGGGGGCCTTTCGCCCCTTTCTGCGCCGGAACTTGGCGCCATCGCGATCCGTGCCGCGCTCCAGCGCAGCGGCGTTGCCCCCGACGCGGTCCAGGAAGTGATCATGGGCCACGTGCTGCAGGGTGGCACCGGCCAGGCACCCGGACGCCAGGCGATGCTGAAGGCGGGCGTGCCCGCCACGGCGTCGGCCCTCACCATCAACAAGGTGTGCGGATCCGGCCTGAAGGCCGTCATGCTCGCCGCGCAGGCCATCAAGGCCGGTGATGCGCAGGTGATCGTGGCCGGCGGCCAGGAAAGCATGAGCAACGCACCGCACTACGTGTTCGGCATGCGTGGCGGTGTGAAGCTGGGCGACCAGACGATGGTCGACGGCATGATCAAAGACGGCTTGTGGTGCCCCACCTGCAACGTGCACATGGGAGTGCATGCCGAGTACACGGCCACCAAGGCCGGCGTGACGCGGGCGCAGCAGGACGCCTTTGCCGCGGGCTCGCATGCGAAGGCCGTTGCCGCGCAGCAGGCCGGTAAGTTCACGGCCGAAATCGTGCCGGTGGAAATCCCGGGCCGGAAGGGACCGACGATCATCTCGGTGGACGAAAGCCCGCGCGCCGATACCACTGAAGCGTCGCTGGCCGGCTTGCGTCCGGCGTTCCCGAGCAAGGGGGACAACAGCAACCTCACCGTCACGGCCGGCAATGCGTCGTCGCTGAATGATGGTGCGGCCGCGGTGGTCGTCACGTCGGAAGCGTACGCGCGCGAGCATGGCCTCACGATCCTGGCCCGCATCACGGCGTATGCCACCGGCGCCGGCGAGCCGCAGGATCTGTTTTTCGCGCCGATCACGGCGGTGAAGAATCTGATGGCGAAGTCGGGCACCACCATTGCCGACTACGACCTCATCGAAGCCAACGAGGCGTTCGCGTCGCAGGCGCTGGCCGACGGTCTCGGACTGTCGTGGGACGATGCCCGCGTGAACGTGAACGGCGGCGCGATCGCGCTTGGCCATCCGATCGGAGCCAGCGGCACGCGCGTGCTCGTCACGCTGCTGCATGCGTTGGCCGATCGTGGCAAGAAGACGGGTATCGCCACGCTCTGCCTGGGTGGTGGAGACGCGGTGGCGCTGTCCGTGGAGCGCGTCGACTGATCGTCGTCTCGTGAACAAAGCCCTGCGGGTTCCCTGGCGGCTCCTGAGCTTCGGCGTCGCCTGGATTCTCGCGCAGGGGATCGCCGAGTCGGTACTCGGGCCGTTGTTCGGTCTGCTGTCTCGGAGCGTCGGCGAAACGGTGCCGATGTATCCGTTCACGATGCTCATCGGCGTCGCCGCGGCGTGCTATGTGGCGTTGCGTTTCGTCGACGACGTGCCGTGGTCGGTCATGGCGCTCGGGGAAGGGGCCTGGCAGTGGCAGCGGATGGCCAGCGGTGCGCTGTTGGGCACCGCAGCCATTCTTGGCACCGCGGGCGTGTTGTGGGCGGTCGGCGCGTTGCGGATCGAAGCGACGCCCACGGCGAGCATCGATGGTGCCATGTTCGTGCAGGACAGCTGGGGAGGGACGGCGCTGCGGCTGCTGTTGCTGTTGGGGCCGGCGGCGCTGTGGGAAGAGTTGGTGTTCCGTGGCTATCTCTACGCCGTGGCCGATGAGGCCGCGGGTCGCTGGGTGGCCCGGTTGAGCTCGAGCGTGGCGTTCGGGGCGGTGCATCTCATGAACCCCGGCGCCAACGTGCGCACCACGGCGGTGGTCATGCTGGCCGGGCTGTGCCTCTGCCTCGTGCGGGAGCGCACCGCGAGTCTGCCGGCCGCGTGGACGGCGCATCTCGCCTGGAATTGGGTGATGGCGGCGGTGTTGCACGTGCCGGTCAGCGGACTGCCGTTCGCGACACCGGGCTACCGAGCAGCACTCAGCGGGTCGGATTGGATTACCGGCGGCGCATGGGGCCCCGAAGGCGGGCTCGTGGCGATGCTGGTGTTGGGTGGATCGCTGGCCGTCGGACTTCGTCGCCGCGACTCACTGACAGAGACCTAACCTTTCGGAGTCGAATCGATATGCAGGACGGGACGCAGAGCGGGACGCAGGCAGCTTTGGACCGCGCCGCTGTGGTTGGCGCCGGGCAGATGGGCAACGGCATCGCGCATGTGTTCGCGACCAGCGGGCATGCCGTGACCTTGATCGACGTGAACGCCGACGCGCTGGCGAAGGGACGTGACACGATCGCCAAGAATCTCGACCGTCAGGTCAAGAAGGGAGCGATCGAGGCGAGTGCCGCCGAGGCCGCCCTCGCGCGTATCGCGACGTCCACGTCGCTCGACGCCGTCGCCGATGCCGCGATCATCGTGGAAGCGGCCACCGAACGCACCGATCTCAAGTTCCGCATCTTCGAGGATCTCGACCGGCTGGCACCGGCCGGCGCCATCCTCGCCAGCAATACGAGCTCCATCTCGATCACCGAAATCGCCGCGCGCACCAAGCGCCCCGAGCAGGTGATCGGCATGCACTTCATGAACCCGGTGCCGGTGATGCAGCTGGTGGAGGTCATCCGTGGCCTCGCCACCAGCGACGCCACCACCGACAAGGTCATGAGCCTCTCCAAGGGGCTCGGGAAGACGCCGGTGGAGGTGAACGATTTCCCGGGTTTCGTGGCGAATCGCATCCTGATGCCGATGATCAATGAGGCCATCTACTGCGTCATGGAAGGCGTCGGCACGCCCGAAGCCATCGACACGGTGATGAAGCTCGGCATGAATCATCCCATGGGCCCGCTCACGCTCGCCGACTTCATCGGCCTCGACACCTGCCTCGCGATTCTGGAAGTGCTGCACAACGGTCTCGGTGATCCGAAGTACCGTCCGTGCCCGCTGCTCCGGAAGTACGTCGCGGCCGGCTGGTACGGACGCAAGTCCGGCCGTGGCTTCTACCAGTACTGATCCGCCATGTCTCTCCTCGATCTCAACGAAACGCAGCGGGAAATCCAGTCGCTCGCGCGCGCCTATGCGCAGCGCGAACTCGTCGCCCTCGCCGGTGAGCGCGACCAGGAATCGCGCTTCGACCGCGTGATGGTCACGCAGATGGCCGAGCTGGGATTCTTCGGCATGCTCACGCCGGAACGCTTCGACGGCCTCGATCTCGATGCCCAGAGCTATCTGCTCGCGCTCGAAGAAATCGCCGTCGGTGACGCCTCGGCGGCCGTGTTGCTCAGCGTGCACAACTCGCTGCCCACGCAGATGATTCTCAACTTCGGCACCGACGCGCAGCAGCAGCGCTTCCTGCCGCCGATGGCGCGCGGTGAACTGCTCGGGGCCTTCGCGCTGTCGGAGCCGGAGGCCGGTTCCGATGCCGCGGCGTTGCGCTGTCAGGCCGTGCGTGATGGCGATGACTGGCTGCTGAGCGGCACCAAGGCATGGGTGTCGCATGGCAGCGAAGCGGGCGTGATCCTCTGCATGGCGCGCACCGACTCGCCCGACGCCCGCAAGGGCAGCAAGGGCATCTCGACGTTCATTCTCACGCCCGATCTGCCCGGCTTCCATCTGGCCAAGAAGGAAAACAAGATGGGTCTTCGCGCGTCGCCGACGCTGCAGATCAATCTCGATAATTGCCGCGTGCCGGGTGACCGGCTGCTGGGCGAAGAAGGGAAGGGCTTCGTGTACGCCCTGGGCTCGCTCGATCACGGGCGCCTTGGCATTGCGGCCCAAGCCATCGGTATTGCGCGCGCGGCGCTCGAAGCGGCGGTACGCTACGCCGGCGAACGCAAGCAGTTCAACAAGCCCATCGCCGACTTCCAGGCGATCCAGTTCAAGCTCGCCGATATGGCGACGCGTATCACCGCCGCCCGCACGCTGTTGCATGCGGCCGCGGCGGCCAAGCAGCGCGGCGAGAAGATCACGCGCTTCAGCAGCATGGCCAAGCTCTTTGCAACCGAGACGGCCATGTGGGTCACGACGCAGGCCGTGCAGGTGTTCGGCGGCTACGGCTACGTGACCGACTACCCCGTCGAACGCTTTTTCCGCGACGCGAAAGTGACTGAAATCTACGAAGGCACGTCCGAGATTCAGCGCATCGTGATCGCTCGCGAAACCCTGGCTGCAGCGGCCGCGAACGACGGATCTCTTCCAGACTGATCTTCCGGTTCCTACCTATGCATTACTTCGAAACAATCGCCGAGATGGGTCATGAGCAGGTGGTCTTCTGCCATGACAAGGCGTCCGGCTATCGCGGTATCATTGCGATTCACGATACCACGCTCGGACCCGCCCTCGGCGGCTGCCGCTTCTGGAATTACGCGACAGAAGAGGCGGCGATCGTCGATGCGCTGCGACTCTCTCGCGGCATGACCTACAAGAACGCCGTGGCCGGTCTCAACCTCGGCGGTGGCAAGTCGGTCATCATCGGCGACAACAAGACGACCAATCGCGAAATGCTGTTCCGCGCGCACGGTCGCTTCGTGGATTCACTCGGCGGCCGCTACGTCACGGCGGAAGATGTCGGCACGACGGTCGAGGACATGGACTTCGTGCACATGGAAACGAAGCACGTGACCGGTATCGGCTCCAAGTCGGGCGACCCGTCGAGCGTGACGGCGCATGGCGTGTTCCGCGCCATTCAGGCGTCAGCGTTCCAGAAGTGGGGCAGCGACAGCCTCGAAGGCCGTACAATCGCGATTCAGGGCCTTGGCCACGTGGGCTACTATCTCGCCAAGGAGCTGCACGCCGCGGGCGCGAAGCTCATCGTCACCGACATCGATGCCGGTCGCATCAAGCGCGTGGTCGACGAGATGGGAGCCACCGCGGTGGCCCTCGACGAGATCTACCGCGCGAAGGCCGATATCTTCACGCCCTGCGCGCTCGGCGGCGTGATCAACGATGACACGATCCCGCAGCTCAATGTCGAGATCGTGGCCGGTGCGGCCAACAACCAGCTGCTCGAAGATCGTCACGGCGACGCGCTGGAAGCCCGCGGCATCCTCTACGCGCCTGACTACGTGGCGAACGCCGGCGGTGTGATCAACGTGTACAGCGAGCTCACCGGCTGGAGCCGGGAGCGGTCGCTGCGCAAAGCCGATGAGATCTATCAAACCGTGCTGAGCGTGTTCCGTCTGGCCAAGGACACGGGTATTCCGACCTACAAGGCCGCCGATCGTGTGGCGGAGCAGCGCATCCATGCCGTTCGCGGTATGATCAAGACGTGGCCGCAGTATCCCAACAAGGAATCCTGAGCAGTCAACGGAGCAACTGACCATGGTGGATGTGGCAAAGCCGGGGGAGCGTATCCCCATCGCGTCCGACCACGCGGGCTTCGAGTTGAAGGAGCGCCTGCGTTTGGCCCTCGCCGAGATGGGATACGAGGTGGAAGACATCGGGACGCACAGCACCGCGAGCACCGACTATCCCGACTATGCCCATCCGCTGGCGCAGGAAGTCTCCGACGGGCAGGCCGCCCGCGGTGTGCTGCTGTGCGGCACCGGACTCGGGATGTCGTATGTGGCAAACCGCTATCCGGGTGTGCGCGCCGCCGTGGCGTGGAACCCCGACGTGGCCGCACTCGCTCGTAAACACAACGATGCGAACGTGCTGGTGCTCCCGGCGCGGTTCGTGTCCGACGAAGATGCCCTCGCCATTCTGCAGGCCTGGCTGACGACCCCGTTCGAAGGTGGTCGTCATCAGGGCCGCGTGGCGAAGATCGAACGTGATGACAGTGAGGCCGACGCCTCGGGGAGCACGACATGAGTGGTGGAGCCAGCGCGAACTGGTCGCAGTGGGATCGCTTGCCGCCGGGGGATGCCCTGTCGCAGGCGGATCCGGAGATCGCGCATCTGATCGACGACGAAACGCAGCGGCAGAGCGACGGTCTCGAGCTGATCGCCAGCGAGAACTTCGTGTCGCCGGCGGTGATGGAAGCCGTCGGCTCGACGCTGACCAACAAGTACGCCGAAGGACTCCCGGGCAAGCGCTACTACGGCGGCTGCGAAGTGGTGGACAAGATCGAGAAGTTGGCGATCGACCGCCTCAAGCAGCTGTTCGGTGCCGATCACGCCAACGTGCAGGCGCACAGCGGTGCGTCGGCCAATGCTGCGGTCTTCCTCGCCTTTCTCAAGCCGGGCGACACGTTCCTCGGCATGGATCTCTCGCAGGGCGGACACCTCACACACGGCTCGCCGGTGAACTTCTCCGGTTTGCTGTACAAGGCGGTGTCGTACGGCGTGACTGAAGATGGCATCATCGACTACGAGCAGATGCGGGCGCAGGCGCGCGAGCACAAGCCGAAGATGATCATCGCTGGCTACAGCGCGTACTCGCGCACCATTGACTGGCAGGCGTTCGCCGATGTGGCGAAGGAAGTCGGTGCGCTCTTCATGGTGGACATGGCGCACTTCGCCGGGCTCGCCGCGACGGGCGTGTATCCGTCGCCGGTGCCGTTCGCCGATGTGGTCACCAGCACGACGCACAAGACGCTGCGTGGTCCGCGCGGCGGCATCATCTTGTGCAAGGCCGAACACGCGAAGGCGATCGACAAGGCGATGTTCCCCGGCATGCAGGGTGGACCGCTCGAACATGTGATCGCCGGCAAGGCCGTCGCGTTCCATGAAGCGCTGCAGCCGTCGTTCACGGCGTACTGCCGTCAGGTTGTGGAAAACGCGCAGGTGCTGGCCAAGGCGCTCATGGAGCGCGGATATCACATTGTGTCCGGCGGCACCGACAATCACCTCATGCTGGTCGATCTGCGCAGTAAGGGGCTCACTGGCAAGGTCGCGGAAAAGGTGCTCGACGAAGCCGGGATCACGGTGAACAAGAACACCGTGCCCAAGGAGACGCAGTCGCCGTTCGTTACGAGCGGCATCCGTATCGGCACGCCGGCGGTCACCACGCGTGGCATGGGACCGGACGCCATGCGCCAGATTGCAGCGCTCATCGACCGCGTGCTGTCGGCGCCGGAAGATGGCGACACGATCGCGGCAGTGAAGGCCGACGTGAAGGCGCTGGCCGACGCGTATCCGCTGTACCGGTCGGTGGCGCGGGTTTAACGCGGGTTTGCGGACCGGCCGCGGCGCCGTTCGCAAGGAGTTGTCAGGTGGTGCCCGGGCCTCCAGTATTCTTGCACTGGAGGCCCGCTGCATTTCGGCCGATCGCCGTCGCGTATCCGTTGCACGGCGAGCCGGCCATGCGTCCAGAGCAGAGAGACGACACAGACACGTTCAGGAGCAGCAGCAGTGACCGAGTTGGCGTTCCGTGAAGGCATCATGGATCAGATCCGTCTGCGCGAGCAGCGGTTCGACGAACGCGCGTATCTGTTCGTGCTCGCGTCGCTCGAGCATTGCCAGACGCGCCTCACGGAGCGTCGGCACATCACGGGTCCTGAGCTCGCGCACTCGTGCCGTGAACTGGCCTTGCAGCGCTTCGGCGTGATGGCCGGCCTGGTACTCGATCACTGGGGACTCAAAGCCACGAGCGACATCGGGGACATCGTGTTCACGCTCGTCGACATGGGCTTGCTCATCAGCCAGCCGCAGGACTCGCGCGACGATTTCTTTGGCGTGTTCAATTTCGAGGATGCGTTCGGTCGCGAGTATCCGTGGAGCACCGCGCACGTCTGACCGACGGCGCGTACACCGCATGACATGCCGGTGAACGCCCTGCGCGTCACCACCGCCGCCGAAGCCGCGGCGCGCGATCACGCTGCGATCGCCGCGGGCACCGCGTCGTTCGATCTCATGCTGCAGGCGGGTACCACAGCCGCCGCCGCCATCATCCGCGACTTTCCCGCGCACCTTTCGCGCGGCGTCGCGCTCTTCGCCGGCAGCGGCAACAATGGCGGTGATGCCTACATCGTCGCCGCGCAGCTCGCGCGAGCCGGGGTGGTGGTGCGCCTGCACGCCGCGGCGCCACCGCGCACGCCCGATGCGATCCGGGCGCTGCATCTCGCCGCACCAGCGCTCGTGCACGGCGCGCCCACCGGACACGAGCGACTGGTGGTCGATGGCCTGCTCGGCACGGGACATCGTGGCGCGCTCCGCGAACCTGTGCTGGCGGCCTGCACGCGTGTTGCACTCGCGCGCGATGGCGGCGCCAGGGTCATCGCGCTCGATGTGCCCAGCGGTCTCGATGCCACGACCGGCGCGATGGCCGACGGCAGTCCCGCCGCGCACGCGACGCTGTGCTTCGGCACGATCAAGCGCGGACTCTTGTTGTCACGTGGCCATGCCGGCCGCATCGTGCTGCTCGACATCGGTCTCGGGTTCAGCCTGGACGGCGCCGCGGGAGAAGAGGATGGCGCGTGGCATCTGCCGAATGCCGACGACTTCACCCGGTGGTTGCCGCCGATTGCCTGGAATGCGCACAAGGGCCGCCGCGGTCGCGTTGCGATCGTGGGCGGGCACGAAGGCATGGCCGGCGCCGTGGTGCTCGCGACGCGGGCCGCGCTGGCTGCCGGCGCCGGCGTCGCGCATGCGATCGTCGACGCGCCGAGCGTCGCGACCGTTCAGCTCGCGGTGCCACAGGCACTGGCCGAACGGTGGCCGGTGCGCGCGGCCAGCCGACGGAGCGATGCGGTGGAACCCGAACCGTCCAACGGTGAGTCCGCTGGCGGGCGTGCGGAACGTGAGACGCTGCATCGCTGCGATGCCGTGGCGGTCGGCCCCGGACTCGGCCGCGGCGTTCGTTCATCGCAGCTGCTCGAGCGCGTGGTGAACGAACATCGTGATCGTCCGCTGGTACTTGATGCCGATGCCCTCTGGCTCATCGCGGAGATGGCCAACACGCTCGCCACCGATGCCGCCGCGTTGATGCGCCACTGGACGCGCCACTCGCGCGCGGTCGTGTGCACGCCGCACGAGGCGGAGTTCGCGCGGCTGCTCGGCACGGCGGTGCCGTTGGAGTGGGACGCGCGCGTGGACGCGCTGCGGCAGTTCGCCGTGCGCGGCGGCGTCACGGTGCTGCTGAAAGGAACCCCGACGCTGATCGCCACGCCCGATGGCGGACCGATGACGGTCGTGCCGCACGGCACACCCCTGCTGGCCACCGGAGGCAGCGGTGATCTGTTGAGCGGACTCATTGTCGCGCTGCTGGGACAGGGGCTCGATCCACTCGAAGCCGCGGTGTGCGGGGCCACGGTGCACGGACGCGCGGCCGAGTTGGCGACCGCGCGGCTCGGCGGTATTCGCGGCGGCACACTCGAGGCCGTGTTCGAATCGTTGCCAGCGGCGTGGCGTCTGCTCGAGCATCCCGTCACCTTTCCTCCCGGTGTGCTCGCTGATCTTCCCTCGCCCGCGTGACTGTGCGCTCTCTTCGTCGTACCGCTACACTGGCGGCGCTGTCGGTCGGTGTACTGACCTGGTCGTCGTGCGCGGTGAGCGGGGCCGGTAGCGGTACGGGCAACGGTTCGTCGGGGCCGCTTGGTGGCTTCGGTCGGCGCGACGAACGGCAGCGCATCGGCAGCTTCAGCAATGTGCAGGCCGTGGCCGTGTCGCGCCGCTATGTGTTCGCGGCGGGCAGCAGCGGCATCGCGATTTACGATCGCACCATGAACAGCTGGCTGCCGCCCCTTACGCGCGACGACGGGCTGACCGATCAACAGATCACCGTGCTCGCCGGCGATCCGGTGGAAGATGCGCTGTGGCTGGGCGTACCCGGCGGCGTAATCATGTATCGCCCGCTCACCGAGCAGCTGCAGCGCACCATCGTGACCGGCGTGCCCGATCTCATCGCGTTCGATCGTGCCGCGACCGGTGACGCGATCGTTCGCGCCGGTGGAGAGTGGACACGCATTTCGCGCGTGGGCATTGCCACGCCGATCGCGCGGCCGCCCGTAGCGAGCGCCCTCATTCTTCCGCGCACGCTGAACGATCTGTACACGCAGTTCCCGACGCTCCGTACGCAGCCGTCGCTGTTGTTGCGCACGCAGCAGAGCGATCGCCCGCTGCGCAACGTGCAGATCATCAGTGGCGCGGCGTCGCCCGAGCGCGCGAGTGAAGTGTGGCTCGGCACCGCCGGTGACGGGCTGTTCCGGCTCGATCCGACGTTCATGCAATCCACGCCGCTTCCGTACGGCCTCATCGAGCCCGGTGTCGGCGCACTCGCGCTGGCGGCCGATGGCGTGTGGGCAGCCGGACTCGGACAGTCGATCGATCGCGGCGGCCTGTCGTTCGTGGGCAGTGATCTGCAGCGCTTCCGCTGGATCGACGGCACCATCTCCGTGCCGCTGGTCGGTGTGCGCGGACTCTCGCTCGTCACGCGAGCCTCGCGCGCGTGGCTCGGTACCGATCGCGGTCTCGTGCGCGTGCGCCTGGATGGCTCGCAGGCGATGCAGGCATGGGGCGTCCTCGACGGACTGCCGGACGGACGTGTGCTCGCGGTGGCGACGCGCGACGACGGTGTGTGGGCCGGTACGGCGCGCGGTCTCGTGTACGTGAGTGACAGCAGCGACACGCGCAATGTGCGCACGCGCGGCGTTGGCGTGCGGCTGCTCGACAACATGCCGGTGCACGCGCTGCAGTTCACCGGCGACACGCTGTGGATCGGCACCGAAGCGGGCCTGATGGCGATCGCCTCGCCGAACGGGAGTGTCGGCGGCGTGGTCTCGCGGCCGGTGGGCAGCGATCCAGCGCTGCGACGTGCCGTCCGCGCGCTGGCGTGGAGTGATACCGTGCTGCTGGCCGCCACCGACGATGCGGTGTTGCGTCTCGCGCCGCGCGGTGGTGTCGAGCCGGTGCGCGTGGACCTGCTCGATGTGCGACAGGTGGGGCGCGTGACCAAAGTGGCGATCGACGAGCGCACGATGTGGCTGGCCGGCACCGACGGCGTGGTGATCGTGTCGCGTCGAGATGGCGCGACGCGCGTGCTGCGTGTGCCCGGCGATCTGCCGGGGCCGGTGCTCGACATCGCGGTGAATCGCGACTTCATGTGGTTCGGCACGCCGCAGGGGTTGATTCGCTTGCGCCGTCGCGGCGATGGCGGGTTGCCATGAGCGCGGTATGAGTCTCGAGCCGCGACCGCATCAAGCCATGCGCGAAGGGGCGGAATTCGATACGATCCGTGCGCTGATGGCGCGTTGGGGCGATCTGGCGGTGGATATCGGTGATGACGCCGCCGTGTTGGCGCCGAGCACACACGGCACGCGAGTGGTCAGCGTCGATGCCTGTGTGGAAGACGTGCACTTCCGCCGCGCCTGGATTTCGGCGCGCGACGTGGGCGTGCGGGCGGCCGTCGCGGCACTGAGCGACTTGGCGGCGATGGGTGCTCGCGCCGAGTACGTGCTGATCGCGTTCGTCATTCCCGACACCTGGCGGGAGGCGCTGAGCGAGGTGGCCGACGGGATGGGCGCGGTGATCCGCGAGGCCGGTGCGCGCATCGTGGGGGGGAATCTCAGCCACGGCGCGGTGTTCTCGATTACCACGACGGTGATCGGGTGTGCGCCGCGCGTCGTGTCGCGCAGCGGAGCCCGGGCCGGCGATCTGGTGGTGGTCACTGGCCTGCTGGGAGGCCCTGGGGCGGCCATACAGGCTTGGGATGCCGGCGAGAGCCCCACGGCATGGTCCCGGGGGCGTTTCGCGTCCCCTCGGCCGCGCTGGGCCGAAGGCGAGGCGTTGGCGCTCGCGGGCGCCAATGCCATGATCGACGTCAGCGACGGCCTGGCCGGCGACGCCCAGCACGTCGCGGCGGCCAGCGGCGTGCGTCTCGAGCTCGACGCGGCGCTGGTGCCGGCCGGGCCCGCGATTTCGGCCGAGGCGGCAATGCAGAGCGGGGAAGAGTACGAACTGCTCGCCTGCATTCCGGCAGAGGCATATGGAAAACTGGCGGCGGGTTGGGCGGCGATTAGTGCCGTCCCACTCACGGTGGTCGGCGTGGTTCGTGACCCGGCCGAGGCGCAACCGACCGCGACCGTGCCCTTGGGAGCTCGCGGCTTCGACCACTTTGCGCTGGGCCAAATCCCGCGTTGAATTCGGGTCCGGAATGGGTGACCTTGCAATGATGCGCACCGCATTCACGGCATTGGCCCTGTTGGTAGGAACGGTCCTGTTCGGCAGCATCACGCTGCTGGCCGAGTTGCTGGGGCGTCCGCACGGTCCGAACAGCATTTACGAGAAGACCCCCCGGTGGTGGGCGGCATGGCTGCTCGGCGCCGCCGGCGTGAAGGTGGTGGTGCATGATGAGCACCACCTTCCCGAGGGCGCACCGCGGGTGTTCATGGCGAACCACGTGAGCTGGTTCGACATCCCGTCGATGATCGCCGCTTTGCCGCACTACGGGTTCGTGGCCAAGCGCGAGCTGGAGAAGATCCCGCTGTTCGGACCGGCCGCACGCGCGGTGGGCGTGATCTACATCGACCGCGAAAACCGGAAGGCCGCCTTCAGCGCATACGACGACGCCGCGTCGAAAATCCGGGCCGGTCAGCCCGTGCTCGTGTATCCCGAAGGCACGCGCGGCTATAGCTACGCGCTGCGGCCGTTCAAGAAGGGCCCGTTTGTGCTCGCCATCGGCTCCGGCGCTCCGATCGTCCCCGTCGTCATCTACGGCACGATCGAGGTCAACCCGCGCACCGAATTCCGGGCCTCGCCCGGTACCGTGCACGTGCATTTGTTGGAGCCGATTCCCACGGAAGGGCTTACCTACGCCGACCGCGACGACCTCGCCGAGCGCGTCCGCCAGCGCATGGCCGACTGTTTACATGCACATTACGGGGTCGACCCGGCGATCGAACCTTCGCGCCGTGCCGCGCCCCAAGAGGCTGAACAAGCCTCCGCATAGTGCGGTTTGTACCCCGTACTCCCGACTCCTTACTCCTTACTTCGCTTTTATCATATGGCCTCCATCGTTTCCGTCAGCGCGCGCGAGATTCTCGACAGCCGCGGCAATCCCACTGTTGAAGTGGACGTGATTCTCGAAACGGGCAGCGCCGGTCGCGCCGCCGTGCCGAGCGGCGCCAGCACCGGCGAGCGTGAAGCGGTGGAGCTGCGTGACGGCGATCCGGAGCGGTATGGCGGCAAGGGTGTGCTCACCGCCGTGAACAACGTGAACACCGAGATCAACGAAGCGCTCGAGGACATGGACGCGACCGATCAGATCGCGATCGACCGCGCACTGATCGATCTCGACGGCACTGAGAACAAGGGCCGTCTGGGCGCCAACGCGCTGCTCGGCGTGTCGATGGCCGTGGCGCGTGCGGCGGCGCTCGAAGTCGGCCTGCCGTTGTATCGCTATCTCGGTGGCCCGATGGCGCGCACGTTGCCGGTGCCGATGATGAACATCCTGAACGGTGGCGCGCATGCGACCAACACCGTCGACTTCCAGGAGTTCATGATCGTGCCGGTCGGCGCCGAGTCGTTCAGCGACGGACTGCGCATGGGCACGCAGGTGTTCCACGCGCTCAAGAAGGTGCTGGTGGCGCGCAAGCTGGCCACGGGTGTGGGCGACGAAGGCGGCTTCGCGCCGAACCTCACCAGCGACGAAGAAGCGCTCACGGTGATCATCGAAGCGATTCAGGCGGCAGGCTTCCGCCCCGGTCATGACATCGCGCTCGCGCTCGACGTGGCGGCCAGCGAGATGTTCCAGGGTGGCCAGTACCACTTCAAGAAGAGCGGTGCGAAGTCGCTCAGCCCGCAGGCGCTCGCCGACAAGTACGCCGGCTGGTTGGAGAACTATCCGATCGTGTCGATCGAAGACGGCATGGCCGAAAACGATTGGGATGGCTGGAAGTATCTCACGGAGCTCGTGGGCGATCGCTGCCAGTTGGTGGGCGACGACCTGTTCTGCACGAACAGCGAAATCCTCGCGAAGGGCATCGAAGCCGAAGTGGCGAACGCGATTCTGGTGAAGGTGAATCAGATCGGCACGCTCACCGAAACGTTCGAAGCGATCGAGCTCGCGCGCGCGGCTGGTTACAACGCGATCATCTCGCACCGCAGCGGCGAAACCGAAGACACGTTCATCGCTGATCTCGCGGTGGCGACGCAGGCGGGTCAGATCAAGACCGGCGCGCCGTCGCGTAGCGATCGTGTGGCGAAGTACAACCAGCTGCTGCGCATCGAAGAGCAGCTGGAAGGCTACGCGGAGTATCCGGGTGGCGCGCTCTTCGGCCTCTGATTCACTCATGACGCCCCTGATGAAGCGTGTGGCCTGGGGCGTTGGTGCACTCGCCGTTCTCGTGTATGCGATCGAGGGCGGTGAGTACGGCACCTCCGACCTGCTCACGCAACGCGACCGGAAAGCGGCGTTGGCGCAGAACGTCGACATGCTGGCTGAGGACGTCGACTCGCTGCGCGCGGAACTGAAAGCAGTGACGAGCGATCCGGTCCGGCTCGAGCGTATGGCGCGCGAAGAGTGGGGCATGGTGCGCGGCCAGAAAGAGTTGCTGTACCGGATGCGCACGGACACGTCACGCGCGCCGTAAATGCTCGCTGCGGGCGTGCAGGAATTCTGCTGTCGGGGTTGACTCTCGCTGCCCTGGCGCTAGGTTACTCCTTCTGACGCGGGGTGGAGCAGCCTGGTAGCTCGTCGGGCTCATAACCCGAAGGTCGCGGGTTCAAATCCCGCCCCCGCCATCTGCACTCGGCCGGTCCGCAAGGGCCGGCCGTTTGCGTCCCGGCACTCGAGTTTTGGGTTTGCGGTCGAGTGGGGATTGTGAGAAATTTGGAGAAGTGGGGCAGGGTAGCTCAGCCGGTTAGAGCGCGCGACTCATAATCGCGAGGTCGAGAGTTCGAGTCTCTCTCCTGCTACTGTTTCGACGCATGTCGAAAAGAGAAAAGTCGCCGACTCAACGCTGAGTCGGCGACTTTTCTGTTTTGGTGGCTCGACGGTACGGCTTACTGCACGGCCGCCAGCTCCTCAGCGATCAGTTCCGCCGTCCTCGCCTTCGCATCCGCCAACGATAGCGTCCCCTTGTCGATCTTGGCCACGAACGCGCGCTGCGCGGCGTAGTCCTTGTTCGCGATGCCGGCTTTGCTCTGCAGCATGCGCCAGGACTTCCGGCGCTCGACGGCAAAGAGCACCATCTGCCGCGTCACGGCGTAGTACGTGAACCGGCCGTTGGTCTCCACCTTGATGTAGCAGCCGAAGTTGGGGATGAAGCTGCGGTGCGATTCGTCGAACACGCGACGGTTGATCTCATCATCCTGCGTGACGAAGTACAGCATCTCGTCGAGCAGCGTGAGCGACGCCGCTTCCGCTTCGGAGATCTTCCTGAGGTGCTTGCGGAAGCGACCTTCCGTGAGCGCCCAGTGCGCCACGGTGAATAGGTAGCTTTCACCGGTGCTGGCGTACGTGGTGTGCCACCAGTCGCGGTCGATGCTGGGATTGCCCTTGAGGTCGAAGGCCTCCTGAATGGACTCGCCCTTGCGCGGGTTGAACACGAACTCCGGCACGCCGCGCGAATCGCGCACCATCTTCGCCTGATCGGCGCTCATGTTGTCGCCCACGCCGTGCTCGGGCTGGCAGGTCGTGTAGCACTGGAAGAACGCGGTGCCGCGGTACTCGAGGCCGTCGAGCATGGCCTTGTAGAGCTTGGGCGCGTTGGCGATGGACACCTGCGCCACGAACGGCGATCCGTGACCGCTGGTGAAGGCCTCGGCCACGTTTTTCTTCTCGATCAGCTTGCCCTGCGACGCGACGCCAAACTGGTTCATGTCGTAGCCACCGAGCATCGTCGATGAATCGGAGTTCTGGCCGCCGGTGTTGGAGTACACCTGCGTGTCGAGCATCAGCATCTTCACGTTCGGACGGTTCTGCAGAATCACCTTGGAGACGTTCTGGAAGCCGATGTCGCCCAGCGCGCCGTCGCCGCCGATGACCCAGACCTTGGGCAGCTCGCGCACTTCCTGCTCCGTCATCAGCGCATCGTCGAGGTGCGTGAGCGTGAAGTAGTCGGCGTCGGTGATCACGCCGTCGGTGCGATCGAGCAGCGCGTCGCGAGGCGCTCGGGCGCCACCGATCGACGCGCGTGGTTCACGATCACCGATTCGGCCATCAGCCAGGAGATGGTCGCGCCATCCTGGAATAGCGAATTCATCCACGGATACGGGTGCGGGTTGGCGGCCGGCGTCGAGCCGTACACCGTGTTGCAGCCGGTGCTGGCGCCCATCATCATCACGGACATGCCGTTGGCGCGACGGCCATCGATGGCCTGCAGCTCCTTGTGATTGAACGCATCCTGCCGCAACACCGCTTCCAGTCCGCCGACAATCTGCGCGTCGGTGATCGGGCCGTGTTCCGCCTCGTACGCGGCGATGCGCTTGGCGGTGTCGGCATCGTTCTCGCCGCCCAGTCCCATGATGACGTGGGCAAAGGTGGTGCGGAACAGCCGATACTCGCGGTCGCTGCGACGTTTGAGCGCGGCGAGCTTCTCCGCACCTTCGGCGGCCATGCGCGCAGCCTTGGCGCTGAGGCGGTCGGCCTTCTTGTGGTACAGCGGCCGCATGTACGCCTCGGTCACGGTGGCCACCGAACGCAGAATGCTCTTCTCGCCGCAGCCGGCGCAGGCGCCGTCGCCCGAGACCAGCGCCTCGTAGTTGCGCCGCACCATGAGGTGATTGCGCAGCGTGGCGTCCTTGGAGCTGGTGATGTCGTCGTCGTTGTAGAGGCCGAGGTATTTCTGCGGCGTATCCGGCAGCAGGCGCGAAAACACCTGTGCCGTGGTGAGGTCGGCGTTGAGCTCGGGCGTCTCGCGGGTCATGCGCAGCGCATCGTGATCGCCGCACACCTGCACGCACTCGCCGCAGCCCTTGCACAGGTCGGAGACGAAGATCGAGAAGAGGCCGCCGTGGCCGGGATTCTTGGCGTCTACGGTGCGGAAGATGGCCGGCACATTGCTGTAGGCGAGCGGCAGTTTGTCGATGATGCCGGTGAAGTCGGCCTTCGATTCGTCGGAGATGCCAGTGAGCGCCTGCACTTCCGCCCGCACGATATCCTTGAACGGCACGTTGGTCTTGGCCTTCACCGACTCGTGCATGGTGGCGCGTGCCCGCTGCTCGAGCGCCGGGACTTCGGCCACCATGGCGCGACGGTCGTCGGCGTTGCGCACGTAGTTGTTCACCGCCGTGTACAGCACCGTGCTGATCTCCTGCGCGGTGTTGGGCAGTGCGGTGTCCGGGCACACGGAGATGCACTCCATGCACTGTGTGCAGTTCTCCGCGATGTAGACCGGCGTCTCGCGCCGGGCGACATACTTGGACTGCGTCGCCCCGGTGCCGGCGCTCATGACGCCGACCGAGGCGAGCGCGCTCGACGGCTGGTGGTATCCGAGACCGGCGCGGAACTCCGAGTCGAACTTGGCGATCGTCTGCAGCGGCGCGCGCGCGAGCTGCGTGACGGGCATCGCCAGGCCGCCGCTGCCGCACGAGCCGCAACCCGCCGTCGGCGGGAAGTGGTGGTCGCCGATAGGCGCCAGCAGCGGATTCCGCATCGACGAGCTGTCGGCGTCATCCTCACGTCCGATGGCAATCTCCTTCACCTGAGCGAACCCGGCCTCCATCACCGCCATGTTCGACTCGACCACCGCGTCGCCGAAGCGCCCGAACTTCTTGACGTACTGCTTGCGGACCACCTCGTGGAACTGCTCCTCGGAGATGTCGAACGTCTTGAGGAACGGCGACACCCTGAAGAACGCGCCAAGAAACGCGTTGCCCTGCATGCGCAGCTGCAGTTCCACCTGATCGGTGGCTTTGCGTGCGATGTCGAAGCCGGGCAGGATGAAGACGCGGATCTTGTGCTCGATCACGAACTTGCGGTGATGGGCCGGGATGCGCTGCCACGCCACTTCCGGCGATTCCCCCGACTCCCACACCAGCGATCCGCCGCGCTTGAGTCCCTCGAGCGGATTGGTGTGCGTGAAGGCCTTGGGATCGCAGCAGAGCACCACGTCCACGTGGTTCAACTCGCAGTTCACCTTGATCTGCGACGGAGCCACGGTGAGGTAGTAATTCGTGGGGGCGCCCTTCTTTTCCGATCCGTACTTCGGATTGGCCATGACGAACAACTTGTCTTCGAGCGTGCCGTCCGCATCGTACGTGGGATGGGCCTCAGAGATGAACTTGCCGAAGTCTCCGACGATGGAACCGAGATTCTTGCCGGTCGTGATCATCCCCCAGCCGCCGATCGAGTGGAAGCGCACGGCGATCGCGCCTTCGGGGAGCAGCGACGGCGTATCCTTGCTGATCACGGCGTACGGATGGTCGACGCCGAGCACGAAGAACGTCTCGCCATCATCGGCGCCGCGCCCATCGGTGCGGCGTGACACGCCGGTGGCGAACTCGTACGCGCCGATCGTATGTTCGGGGCGGAAATCGCGCGATCCGATGCCATAGGCACCGCGGAACAGGCGCGGCGTTTCATCCGGGGTGAGCGCCGGGTGCGTGCCACCGTACTTCGTGACTTCGTTCGCCTTGCCGAGCGCGACGCGGATATCGCGGGCGAGCGGATTGTCGCCGGCCAGTCCTTCGTCGGTGCGTTCGAGAATGATGACGTTCTTCTTGCCGCGCAGCGCATTGATGACCGCGTCTTCCGGGAAGGGCCGGATGACGTTGATGTGGATCGACCCGACTTTCGCGTTGCGCTGGTCGCGGAGGTAGTCACACGCCGCTTCGATGTTCTCGGCGGCACACCCGAGCGACACGAACACGGTGTCGGCGTCAGCGGTCTTGTACTCGGTGACCAGTCCGTAGTGGCGGCCCGTGAGCTCGGCGAACTTGTCGTACGCCTCGACCAGCATGGGCAGCACATGCTCGTTGAAGTTGTTGCGACGGGCCACCACGCCGTTCATGTGGTGTTCCTGATTCTGCACGGGCCCGAGCAGGACCGGGTTCTTGAGGTCCATCATCTCGGGCACGCGACGGCGCGTGGGGCCGAACAGTTCGCGCTGCGCCGGCGTGGGGCAGTCGATCTGGTCGTCGGGGGCGCCGAGGTACTCGCGCAGGAACTCAGCCTCGGGCGCGATGTACATGCGCTCGCTGTGCGTGGTGAGCATGCCGTCCTGGATGTTCATGCCGGGATTCAGCGCCAGCTCGGCGACCTTGCGCAGAATGATGCCCTGGTCGGCGGCCTGCTGTGCGTCGCGCGCCATGAGCATGATCCACCCCGTGTCGAGTGCGGCGTAGATGTCGTCATGGCCGCAGTGCACGTTGAGCGCGTGCTTGGTGAGGGCGCGCGCGCCGACCTGCAGCACCATCGTGGACAGTTTTCCCGGCGCGTGGTAGTACTGCTCCATCGCGTACACGATGCCCTGACCGGACGTGAAGTTGACGGTCCGCCTGCCTGTCACGGCAAACGCGGTGGCCCCGCCCTGTGCCGCGTGCTCACCCTCGGTTTCGACGGCGACCTTCTGCTGGCCCCAGACATTCAGCTCGCCCGTCGCGTAGGAGGCCTGGTAGATCTCGCCGCCTTCGGTGGACGGGGTGATCGGATAGAACACGCCGCCTTCGGTGATCCGCGTCTCGATGTACTGCGTCACGAGCTGATTCCCGCTGCAGGTCACGTGAAAGCCGGGATACTTGTGCTTCCGCGGGGCATGCGCCGTGTCGCCGGAGGGTGTCGTGTCGGCGGGAGGGATCGCAGCGAGGGGGCGGGAACGGTCGTCGGCGCCGCTAGACTGGCTCATCGGAGGGGAGCGATCGCGCGACTGAGCGCGGGTGGGACCAGGCGGGAACTCAAGAGGAAAACGATGCGGCCCGGGGGCGCATCGCGCTAGCAGGGTATGCCCGAGTGCGTCGCGGCCATGTGCACCGTGTCGGGCGGTGGTGACACCATGGGCGCATGGCGGGTTATCACTGGTATGCCCTGCCGGCTCCTCTGACCCGCCGACGTATGCGCCCCCGACGCCTCGCCACGCCGTTCCTGATTGCCTCGCTCGCCGCGCTGGCGGTGTTGTCGACCGCTTGTGCCGGCGGCGGCACTGCGCCCGACTCGGGCGCTGCCGACTCGCTCACCGCCTTGCCGCGTGCGCTCACGGCTACCGAGCGTCAGGCGATCACCGCGGGCAACGACTTCGCGCTGCGGCTGCTGCAGCGCACGACCGCGCACGAAACCGGCAACGTGCTCCTGTCGCCGCTGTCGGTGTCGCTGGCCCTCGGCATGACAATGAACGGCGCCGCCGATGAAACGCTGGCCGAGATGCAGCATACGCTCGGTTGGGGAACGGCCAATCGTGCCGACATCAACGTGGCGTATCGCGACCTGATGACGATGCTGCCCGCTCTCGATGCCAGCGTGACCGTGCGGATCGCCAACGGGATCTGGATGCTGCAGCCGAAGATGCCCGATGCGTCGTTCGTGAGCGAGGCGCGCCAATTCTTCAACGCGCCGGTTACGAGTGAGGCGACACCGCGCGCGATGTTCGATGCGGTCAATGCGTGGGGTGATCGCGAAACCCGTGGTATGATTCCGAAGGTGCTGCAGCAGGATCCGCCACGGGACCTCGCGATGCTGTTGGCCAACGCCGTGTACTTTGCCGGCACGTGGCGCGATCGCTTCGATCCCGCGAAGACGAGCCCCGGCAGCTTTCAGCTGGAGGGTCGCACCACGGCCACGGTGCCCATGATGTCGCGCGAGGGTGGCTTTCGCAGCTGGCGCGACGATCGCCTCGTGGCCGTTGAGATGCCGTACGGCAACGCGGCATTCTCCATGCTTGTGTTGATGCCGACCAGCGACGCCGTGGGCTCGTTCGTGGCCACTCTCGATACGGCGCGGCTCACGCAGGTCGTGCAGGGGCTGCGCGAGGCGCGCGCCGACGAGCGCCTGCGCTTCCCGAAGTTCACGTTGGAGACCGGACTCGAACTTTCACCAGACCTGCGCGCACTCGGCATGCCGCGGGCCTTCTCCGACGCGGCCCAGTTTCCGCGATTGGTTTCGAACGAGTCCGCGAAACTGTCGTTCGTGCAGCACAACGTGAAAGTCGAGGTGGACGAGAAGGGCACGCGGGCCGCTGCGGTCACCGTGGTGGGGGTGGTGGTGACATCGGTGCCTCTGGGGGTCGACATCGACCGTCCGTTCGTGTTCCTGATTCGCGAGCGGCTCAGCGGGATGTTGCTGTTCACGGGCGTCGTGCGGAATCCGGTCGGACGCTGAGCGGAGAGGGCTCACCCAGGCAGAGGCGCGCGGACACACGGTCCGCTTCCGCCTTCCTGCCAGTTTGTGACATCGGGGCAACCGCTACGTTCGCGACTCACTCGCGAGCACCGCGAAGCAGCATTTCGGCTGCGCGCCGTGTTCGCAACACGACGGTGTAGGTTGGCCTACCAACTCGCCAACCAGCGACTCCAGGGCACGACACATCTCCGGACGACGAGAGACGACCACCGACAGTGGACAGCCGCTCCCGCGCAACCGCCATCCGTCGGTCGTCTGCTCCACCGCGATGTCGGCGCCCAGCGACACCAGAATCGCTGCGGCCGCCTGGACTCGCGCGGAGGTGTCACCGGGCGCCAGACCCCCGAGATCTCGCGCGAGCCGCTGGCCGACCGTCCGAAGCACGGTCTCGCGTTGCGGTACCGGAAGTTCGTCGACGAGTACGTCGATGACCGTCGCCAACGTCGGCGCATAGGCGCGCGAGAACAGCGGCGCCACATCCGGGTCAAGCTCGTATCGAATCGCCGGCTTGCCCGCTCCAACGCCGCGCCGAACGCCGTCTTGGCGGACGAGACGATCACGCTCGAGCGCGGACAGGTGGCTTCGCACGGCATTGTCTGTTACGCCAAGCTGCTGGGCGAGCTCATCGACGGTCAGGGCCCCTCGGCGTAAGAGGGCGACGACCTGTCCTCGCGTGCTCTCCCAGAAGCGCTGTCCAAGCTCAAATCCGTTCATGAAACTCCCGTGAGTGATGCTGAAGCATAGCGACAAGCTCTTGCAAACACCATTTGTCAAATAAGAACTTGACAAATGGTGAATAATGGACAATTGTCTCCAAGCCTATTCACGCGGCGATCGTCGTCGCGACAGGCAAGACCCCCATCGGAGACTCGAATCATGATCCGCTCTACCCTGCTCGCGATCGCCTTGGCCACCCACGGGCTGCTTGTCGGGACCCTTGGTGGCGGGGCGCCGAACATCGACGCGCCCCAGGCCAAGACGCTGAACGACGCCACCATCGTCGCCATTTTCGACGCGGCGAACTCGGCTGACATCGAAACGGGGGCGCTGGCAGCCAAGCAGGGCGCGTCGGCAGAGGTTCGCGAGTTCGGCGCGATGCTCGAACGTGACCATCGTCAGGTGCGTCAGCTTGGGCGTGATCTCGCCAACAAACTGCACGTGACGCCGACCCCTCCCGCCGACGATGCGTCCGCGCGGGCGCACGCCGCAGCCATGACCCGCCTCCGTGCGTTGCGCGGGCGGGCCTTTGACCATGCGTTCTTGCAGCACGAGGTCGCCTTTCACAAGGCGGTTATCGACGCCGTCACCACGACGCTGCTGCCGGCGATTCAGAACGCTGAGGTGAAGGCGCTGGTCGAGAAGGTCGCACCCGCGTTCCAGGCGCACATGACCGCTGCCGATGCGCTCGACAAGAAGCTCGCGCTGGGGCAAGGGGCGAAGTCTTCGTCAGGCCTCTGACCATGGCTGCCCGTTCCGCAGTAGTCCCCGCCAAAGGCCGCCGGGGGTTGGCGACCAGGTTCCTCTCGGTCATATCGCTGGCGTTGCTCGTGAGTTGCCAGAGTGACGCTGTGGACGAGCCGACGCCTGAAGTCCTGGATCCCGCTCTCGTGACAGAGGGCCAAGGCGTCTTCCGTTTCGACACCTTCGGTGATGAAAAGTACTGGACGGATACGCTACGGATGCACGAGGTCGTGCAATCGTCCGTCTCGCCGGCCACGGCGCTATCGGTGGGACTGAAGGTCGACATCGACGCGCTGCCCGTCGAACTGCGAACGGCGATCGCCGCCGGACAGGTCGATCTCGGGAGTCCGGCCACGACCGTCGCGTTGCTGAAGCTGAACGCCGTGGTAGGACTGAAAGGGCAGGTTGTCGCCGTAGGTGGTCGGGACTCTCTCGCCCGGCTCGGTGTGACGTGTGCGCTCTGCCACTCGACGGTCGATAACTCCTTCGCGCCAGGCATCGGCCGCCGACGGGACGGCTGGGCGAACACCGATTTGAATCCCGGTGCGATCGTTGCGCTGTCGCCGTCCGTGTCGGCCGCTCTCAAGCAGGTCCTCAATTCCTGGGGACCGGGATTGTATGACCCGCGGATCAACATCGACGGGCTGAACACGCCGATCGTGATTCCTCCTGCCTACGGCCTTCATGGCGTTGCTCGTGAGACCTTCACTGGCGAGGGGCCGGTCTCGTATTGGAACGCCTACGTCGCGGTCACTCAAATGCATGGTCAGGGTAACTTCAGCGACTCTCGACTTGGTATTCAGGTGCTCCAATCGCCCGATCTCGTGACACCCAAGTTGAGTGCCTTGCGCGCATACCAGCTCAGCCTGAGTACGCCGTCGCCGCCGGCCGGGAGCTACGATATCGCCGCGGCTAACCGCGGGCGGCAGGTGTTCAACGGCCAGGGTACGTGCTCCTCATGCCACGTCGGTAGTCTGTTCACCGACATCAACAGCGGCGCCAGGCACTCGGCGGGTGAGACGGGAATGGATCCGAGGTATGCGGCACGTACCAGTCAGAAGGCCTATCGGACGACTCCGCTCCGAGGGTTGTGGCAGCACGCGCCGTACTTTCACGACGGCAGTGCACGCACACTCGCCGATGTCGTCGCGCACTACGATCGCGTGCGCAATCTTCGGTTGACGGTACAGCAGCAACGCGATCTGACTGAGTACCTCAAGTCGTTGTAGCCGTCGGAGGACGCACTGATCTCTGGCCGCGCGTGCCCGGGCACCAGAGGCCAGTGTATCCCGGATTGGCCGGTGGGGTGTCATGTGGCAGAGGAAGTCGTCGCAGTGCGCCGTTGCATCATGGCCATAGGGCGGCTGGCGCGAGTGTACGCACGCGGCGCGCGTTCATTTGCGTGACAGACGTCACGTCGTTGTCACGGAAGCGGCGCCGTTCCGCACCAACTGCTACCGCGCGCGTGCGGCGAGTGCGCTGCCGAGACTGACGGACCACAGAGTACGGTTGTCTCTTCCAGCGAGGAAACCGTGTCCGTCTCGCCACCGCTCCTGCGCCGCGCTCTGCGCGCCGCGAACTACCGCCGTCCGTCGATGGCCGTCATTGTTGCGCGGTCCATCGCGCTTACGCTCGGCGCGGGTGTCGTGCTGTTGAGCATGATGTCTATGCTTGCCCGCGCCGCGCAGCATTGACGACGGCGTCCGCACCTGTTCACCGACTGGGACGAAATTGCGCCAAGTTTGCGATTCCGTCCCAGTAGAAAGCGGCCAGAAGTATACGAGCATCTTGCGTGCAAGTTTGTTGACGTTCATGCTGCACTGTCGTTGACCGGGTCGTTTTGGGGCCCGCACATGGACCGTCGCCCTGCACGTCGAGCTCACGTGATCGCGAAATCGTCCGACCGTAGTTTCCGACCCTCGCGCTGGACCTTGGCGCAGCGCCTTTCGGCGCTCTTCGTGGGACTCCTGGTGCTGGTGGTGGCCGTGTTCGGCGCGGTCGCCTATCGCGGGGTCCACGACGCGGCGCGAATGCGCGCGACAGATCGTCTGGTCGGGATTGCGCGCGAGCTTGCCGGTAGTGCTGCGCGGAGCGCGGTGGCGAGAACGGCGGTGCTGCGTGATATCGCCAACGAGCCGGACGTTCGCCGTGCGCTCACCGGTGTGAACGCCGTGCCGTCTCGTGACGACGCGATATCGCGCTCGCCGCGTACCGACGTGGAACGGGCCACACGAGTCGATGCGCCGGCGCACGCCGTCGTCTCGTCGCCGGCGACCGATCGATTGCTGGAGTCGCTTCTCGTGCAGAAGATCCGGCCAGCCGACTCGACGCTCGTGGGCTGGTATCTGCTTGATACGAATCGCGCGATTCGGTACGGCGGACCCATGAACCCAGCCGACGCGGCGCGGATGGACCAAGCCGTCAGTGGAGCGCTAGGGCCAGGCCGAGCCGGACGATCGGTGATCTATGCGTTCGGCGAAGGCCTCCACGCGTGGACGGCCGTTGCGGTCGAGCAGGACGGACAGGTGATCGGCGTACTCGCGGAGCTGCGACGCATTGCCAGTGCGGCCCCGACCGAGGGGCTGTTGGCGCGGCTGTCGGGTCAGAACGCGACGGTGTACTTCACGAGTCGGGGTTCGAGCCAGTGGGCGTCGATTCGAGGTCGCGCGGTCACATCACCCATCGGCCCGATGCGGGCCGAGGACATCGCCGACAGTGGAGCGGTCTTGGTGAGCGACGGGGTTCGTGAACCGACGTACGCGGCGGTGGCGTCGGTGACCGGCACGCCCTGGCAAATCGTGCTCACGCAGCAGGAAGCGTCGATTCTCGAGAAGCCTCGCGCGTTCCTCATGCAGCTGGTTGTCACCGGCGCGCTGCTGATCCTCGCTGGTACCGTTGCCGCCGGGTGGCTGAGTCGGCTGGAAACACGTCCGCTCGCCACGCTGCGTCGCGCTGCCGTTGCCATGTCGACCGGCGATTACGAACAAGTCGTTCCGGCCGCCGGTGCGGAGGAGACGGCGGCACTGGCCGACGCCTTCAACCTCATGGCGACGCGCATCAGCGGCGTTCACGCGACACTTGCCGAACAGAATGCCGCGCTGCAACGCGCGAACGACGCCAAGGCGCGGTTTCTGGCGGTGATGAGTCATGAAATGCGGACGCCTCTGAATGCGATCGGGGGCTACGCGAATCTGATCGCGCTCGGCGTGCACGGTCCAACCACCGCCGATCAGCGCGAAGCGCTGGCACGCATCGACCGCAGCAAGGAACAGTTGCTGCGACTGGTCACCGATATTCTGCACTATGCCCGCCTCGAGGCGACACCCATCCCGGTCACGCGCGAATGTGTTTCGGTTCGTGAGCAGTTCGAAGCGCTCGGCAGCACCTTCGCGGATCAGCTCGCCCGACGCGGCGTCGCTCTGGTCATAGAGCCAACCGACAGTAGCGTGCACGCCGACGGCGCGCGCGTGCAGCAAGTGCTGATCAACCTCGTGTCGAATGCGTTGCAGTTCACCGAATCCGGTGGCGTCGTGACGCTCAGTGCCGTCAGCGATGGCGTGGTGACGATCATCTGCGTGACGGACACCGGCTGTGGCATCCCGCCAGAACAACAGGCTTCGATTTTCGAACCCTTCGTCCAGTCCGATAGCTCACTGACCCGACGCGGCGGCGGCGCAGGACTCGGACTTGCCATCGTGCGACAGCTCGTCGCGGCGATGGACGGGTCCGTTCACCTCGAAAGTGCCGTTGGGAAGGGTTCGAGCTTTTCGGTGTGGCTCCCGAGCGCGGAAGCGGCGCGACCGGGCGACATCACGACGTCGGCCATCGCGGCGACGTCCGCCTGATTCCTCAACCACTCCGACACGATGGAGTCCATTGCTTTCGACGAGGTCGCCAGGTTGGCGCACGCACTGCGCAACCCGCTCGCGGCGATCGGCGGGTTCGTGCAACTGCTCGAGCTTGGCACGCATGGCTCGGTCACGCCGGCGCAGGCGGCGGCGCTCGAACGGATTCGCGTGAATCAAGAGCAGGCGATCGCGCTGATCACCGAGTTCATGACCCGAGCCGATCGCGATGTGGGCGCGCACTCATGAGCGCGGCGCACCGATGACCAGTCCCGTCGCTCCCGCGCGCGCTGACTCGCCTCTGATTCTCGTGGCCGAAGACAATGAGGACAATCGGATCATCGCGGTCACGATCCTTCGTCATTTCGGCTATCGGGTCATCGAGGCGGAGACCGGCACTGCCGCCATGCACCTTGCCCGTGCGGAACGTCCGTCGCTGATCCTGATGGATGTCGGTATGCCCGACATCGACGGATGGACGGCGACACGTACCCTGAAGGACGACGCGCTCACCCGGTCGATCATCATCCTCGCCTTCACCGCACATGCCCTGCCCAGTGATCGCCAGCATGCGATCGACGCCGGCTGCGATGGATATCTCGCGAAGCCGATCGAGCCGCTGCGCCTTGTGCGCGAAGTGGAGCAGGCGCTGACTGGCCGATGAACGTGAGGGTATTGTTGTTGGAGATACTCACCGGGTGAGCCGATACAACCGCACCTCCGGCACCTGTTCCTCCGGATCGATGTACCGGCCCAGCACGTAGTCAGCACCGATCTCGTACACCTCGAGCGCAACAGGCATCGTGACCGTGGCCCGTACTTTCCCGTCCGGCGTGAACACGGTCCACGGCACGGTCGTGGACGCGGCGCTGGGATAGTGCTGCACCCAGACGTGCCCGGTGGCGTCGACGAGCAGATCGCGTGTAGCGGGCAGGTACTCGGGTAGGGGCATTGTCGCGAAGTCGCGCTCCAGAGGTGCCCTGGCTCCCTCGCCGACACTGGCGATCAAGCGTTCCAGTTCAGACTTCACATCGGCCGCGGTCGCGCGCACACGAGCGCCGGGCGCCGAGAACGGCGCCAGTTGCTTTCCCGACAAGTCGAACACGAGCAACTCGAGGCGCTCGCCGAGTGCGATGTACGCGCGGGAGGCCGATATCGCGACGCGCGGCTCGCGTCCCAGAGGCAGAGGCGAGACCCCGCCCTTCCATCGGTCGCCGCCGGGTAGGTCGCCCAGTGAGACTTCGAGGCTCGAGTCTGCTCGCGCAATCCAGTAGCGCACATTTGGTCGAGACGCCCCTGCCTTCGCGACACCGCCGGATGCCCAGCCCATGGCCGCAAACTGCAAATTGGCATTGCACGAAATGCGATAGGTCTGCGTGGTCAAGCGGACTGCGCGCTGGAACGTGCCGTCGAGCGTGAACACCGACAGCGGCCCCGTGATGTCGTTCGCCACGAGCGCATTGCCGCAGCGCAGCAGCGGTGCCAGATAGCCCACTTCGCCTGGCCCTTTGCCTTTCCGCGCGTACCGCTTCACCAGTGCGCCTGCCGGCGTGAACTCGCGGATCGCGTAGTCCGCCAGATCGCCCACCACGATGTTGCCGTTGAGCAAGCGGGTGGCGCCGGCCGGTGCCGCCAGCGAAAGCTCGGCCTTTTCAGACGTGCCGATGCGCACCGACGGAGTTGCCGCGAGACGCCAAGCGGATGTCTGCGCGAAGAGCGGGACAGGGCTGACCAGCGCCAGGGCCAGCACACGAGAGCGCAGCGAGAGCATTCGCATAGGGAGACGTGAGGATGGAAAGGATTCCCAGTCACCAGTGCCCGACGAGGCGAAAAGCTTACATGATCTGAAAGCGCGCCGCGTCGTTCCTCATCGATCGCGCCACACCAGCGCGCGAACGTCGGCCTCGGCCCGCGCACCCGTTTGATCGGTATCCTGCATCATGCCGACGGCGGCGATCCGGCCGTCCCGCCACGCGCAGTCTCGTGCCGCATCGGCGGCCGGTGACACCGTCAATCGCTGCCACGACGTGCTGCTCGCGGTAGGCAGGCGAATGTCGCACAGGCTGTCGTCACGCTTGATGCGCTGCGCATCGCTCACGGCGCCAAGCGAGTAGAAGAGCACCCGTCGACTGGGCAGGAAGCGCCTCGCACTCTCGAACACGACGTAGAGTCGCAAGGCGGCATCCGAACGGGCGGTGACCGCGAGGTCGGCACCCGCGGGGAGCACCGGCAGCCGGTACTCGAGGGTGGCCGTGCCGTCAGGCGAGAGCGGCTGCTCACGAAGGTCGAGCACGAACCACGCGGCCTGACGGTTGCCACTGATGGAAAGGAATCGGTAACCGCGCTCGTCGCGCACCGTGGACGACGGCGAACGCGACCCACGTACGGCGCGCCGCTGCCACCGCGGCGGCAACGAGTCGCCGACGGTGGCCGTCGCCAGCGTGAACAGATCAGTCTCAGCACGGGACGGCCTGGAGGCGGACGCGATCGGCGTGGCCAGGCCGCAGATGCCGCCCACACCGACGACAACGACGGCGCGCATCCATCGTCGCGGATGCCTCACTCGACGCTCACGTGAACACGCTCACGTAAACACGCGAAACCACAGCGCGAAGAACTGCCGCGCCCGCGACGTGAAGGCCCGCTTGCGCCACGCATCGGCGGCACGCCGGAACACTTCCGCCTGCGTGGGATACGCGTGAATCGCTTTGCCGACCGCGCCGAGTCCGAGGCGGTTGGTGATGGCGACAGTCATCTCGCCAATCATCTCACCGGCATGCGTGGCCACGAGCGTCGCACCCACGATGCGGTCGGTGCCGGCAGCCACATGTACCTTCAGGAAACCGTGCGGTTCGTCGTCGAGTCGCGCGCGGTCGTTGTCCTCGAGCTTCACCTGGATCGTGTCGATGCGCACGCCCTGTGCCGACGCTTCCTCGACTGTCATGCCCACGTGTGCCACTTCGGGGTCGGTGTACGTGACCCGCGGAACGACCAACGCACTGGCGCGCCCGCCACCAAGGCCGAAGAAGAGCGCATTGGCCACGACCAGCCGCGCCTGCGCATCGGCGACATGCGTGAATTGCAGCGCGGAGGACACATCGCCGATGGCGTACACCCGCGGATTCGACGTGCGCAGGCGGTCGTCGACGCTGACCCCCTTCGGCGTGAAGCGAATGCCGGCCACGTCGAGACCGAGCCCGTCCACGTTCGGCGTGCGTCCGGTGGCCACGAGCACGCGGTCGGCCTCGAGTACGGACGGTGCGCCGTCACCCGAGAGATGCACGTTGAATTGTTGCCCGTCATGTAACACGCGTTCGACGCTGGCCTTGTGCACCAGCCGGACGCCGTCCCTCGCGAGAGAGGCCGTCACGACAGCGGCGGCATCGGCATCATCACGCGGGAGGAGGTGCGTGTCGGCATGCACGAGGGTCACCGCGCTGCCGAAACGTGCGAACGATTGCGCGAGCTCGGCCCCGATGGGCCCTCCACCAATCACGAGGAGCCGCGCCGGGCGTTCGGTGAGCGAGAAGATCGACTCGTTCGTGTCGTACGGTGTGTCGGCGAGTCCGGGTATCGGTGGCCGCGCCGCCCGCGCGCCGGTCGCGACGATGGCCCGACGGAATCGCAGTACCGTGTCGTTCACCGTGATCGCATCGGGTGCGGTGAAGGCGGCGTTGCCGAGGAACACATCGATGCCGAGTGAACGGAATCGCTCTACACCGTCGACGGGACTGATGTCGGCGCGCAGGCCGCGCATGCGGGCCATGACGGCGCCGAAATCGCCGTCGTCGGTCACCGGCGGGCCTCCGAAGCGCGCGGCGCCAGTCCGGGCGTCGTGCCACGCGCGGGCCGCGCGAATCACCGCCTTGGAGGGGACGCAACCAAAGTTGAGGCAATCGCCGCCGAACATGTGCCGCTCGATGAGCGCGACGCGAGCGCCCAAACCGGCCGCGATCGCGGCGCTCACGAGACCCGCCGTTCCGGCACCGATCACCACCAGGTGATAGCGATCCTTCGGCACTGGCGCCATCCAGCCTTTGGGCGCGACCGTGCGCATCAGCTGCGCATTGGCCTCGTCGAACGGGAGCAGCGGAATGTCGGAGGGCCAGTCTGGTGGCGGGGAATCGGACGAGCGCATCAGGCAGGGGCAAGAGAAGGCGGCACGTTCACGGATTCACCGAACCGGCGGCGGGTCATCGACGCCGAACACGATGGTTCTTTGATCGGGTGAAAGTCGCAGCGTACGCGCCAACCGATCCCACCATGAAAAAAGCGAACTGAAGTTCGTGTTCTGCTCGGTGACCACCACGGAATGATGCACCTTGTGGAGATGCGGCGTCACGATGAACAGCCGAAGCAGCCGGTCGAGCGCGTCGGGTAGGCCGACATTGGCGTGCTGAAACTGCACGACGGCTAACAGCGCGACTTCGTACACGGCGAATTGTTCCACGCTGCAGCCAATGAGCGCGAGCAGCGGCACCCGGGCAATCGACGACAGCACGATCTCGCCGAGATGAAATCGGCTCGCCGTCGTGGCATCCATCTGTCGATCGGAGTGATGGAGACGATGGAAGCGCCACAAGAAGGGCACCACGTGATTGAATCGATGCCACGCATACGTCCAGCCATCGAGCAGCAGGATCGCCACGATCCAGCCGGTCGCGTCGGGCATGGGAACCCAATGCAACACCCCAACGCCGTGTTCGCGGCTCCACGCCATGGTGGCAATCCATACCCCGAGAAAACCGACGCGCACCAGCGCGATGTTCGCGAGCCCGATGGCGATGTTCTTCGCACCGTGCACGACGCGATCGCGAACGGCATGCGGCCCGTGTCCGAACAGCGGGAAGAACGGATGCACCGACTCCCACAGCACGAGCACGGCCAGCACAGTCAGCGCCGCTGGCAGCCGAATGGCCGTGACGTAATCCGCGAGCGGCACGGCGCCTTACACCGTCTCGAACAGCGCGCACACCGCGCCCGCCGGATCCTCGATCATGGCGTACCGGCCAGTGTTGCCCATGCTTCGCACCGGCATCACGATCTTGCCGCCGAGCGCCACGACCTCGCGCAACCTTTCGTCCAGCCCCGTCACGGTGATGTACACGATCCACTGCGGCGGAATTCCGCTGTTGGCGCCACGCGCATGGCAGACGCCGGCCTGCGGTGCCCCGTCGGAACCGAGCATGAGGTAGTCGTCGTAGTCGCCCATGCTGAGCGGCATCGCCGTCCAGCCGGTCACTTTGGTGTAGAACTCGTGCAGCCCCGTAGCGTCGGGCACCGTGAGATCAGTCCAGCTGATGCGGCCGAGTGGGGCAGGGGTGTCGCTCATGCGCAGCTCCGGGTGAGATCGCGTTGTGGGTACGCGAAGCTACGCCGGTCGCACGCCATGTGGCTACGGCTCGACCACCAGAATGCCGATGGCGCCCTTCTGTCCGTGCCCGAAGCCGTGGTTCACGAATGGAAATTCGCCGGCGACGTCGCAGACGAGCTCGAACACCATGCCGCCGCCCGCGGGCACGGTGAAGGTCTGCACGCCGCGAATGGGCGTGCCGGGCGGCGCGCCAAGGTACACGGTGTCGAACTGCTCGCCGACCACGTGAAAATGCGATGGATGGGTGGGGCCGGCCGACACCACCCAGAAGCGCACGCGGTCGCCGACCTTTACGCGAATGGGCGCGTCCATGTACTGATTGGGACGCCCGTTGAACGTGACGAAATCGGGGAGCATCGCGGTCATCTTGCCGTAGTCGAATGCCCGCACCCCGTTCACGGCCTCGGCGAGATAGAACTCGCTCTGCACAATGACAAACTCCTTCGCCGGCGGCAGTGGCTCGCGCGGGGATACGATGATTGCGCCGTACATGCCGGAGCCGATGTGCATGAGCACCGGCGCCGTGCCGCAGTGGTACATGAACGCGCCAGCGAACTTCGGCGTAAACGAGAATTGTACCGATTGCCCCTTGGTGACCGACCGGAATGCGTGCTTCGGATCGATCTGCGCCGCGTGAAAATCCATCGAGTGCGGAATGTCGACGTCATTCGTGAGCGTGAAGTCCACGGTGTCGCCCACACGACAATGGACGATCGGTCCCGGGATGTCCCCTTCGAAGGTCCAGGCCGCGACGACGGTGTCCTTCGAAATGCGCACCGGCACTTCGCGTGCATGCCAGTTCAAGGCGATTCGGTTGCCGGCGGGCAATGGCGGCAAGGCAGGATCGTACCGATGAAACACGGTCGTTTGCGCACCCGCGGTAGCCGCAGTGGTGGCCGACGTGCCCTCGTGATGCTCACCGCGCAACACGGCCGAGTCGAGTCGGCTGTTCGAGTTGTCGAGCGGCGCCTCGCCGACCACGGTCTTTCCCGAACCAAGAGCGGAAGTGCTGTCACGGCCCAAGGTCGCCTTGTCGGCATCGCCGGCCGGTGCGCACGCGGCAAGCGCGGCACCGACACCCGGAATGGCGAGCGACAGCAGCGACGCGCGTGCCAGAAACGCCCGGCGGTCAGTCGAGCCCGCTGGAGCCGGTTCGATGACCGCCGTGGAGTCGAGCACCAGCACAGCCATATCCTCGTCCGGCAGCCCGCGTGATGCCCCGTGGTCGTCCGACGCGAGCTGTTCGACCAGCACGGAAAGACGCGGGACTGAGGAATCTGACATCGAGGTGCTCCGTGAAGAGTGGTGAAGGTCGTCAACAGAGGGATGCGAGTCGCCCGACGTGAAAACTTGCATCTTCGGTACCTACTCTCGGAAGATTCTGTGGACGACCCGTCCCACTAGCTTCGACAAAGCCTTCTCGTCCATCTCCGTCGGTCCGAGGTCATTGCATGATTCGCTCCGTACTCCGTACGCTCGTGCTCCCTTCGCTGGGCGCGGCGCTGCTGGCCTCGTCCACTCCGTCGCTGGCGCAGTCACCGGCTGCTGCCGATTCGACCGCGCTGCTGCTCGCGCAGCTCATTCGTGCCAATAGCAGCAATCCGCCGGGACACACACAGCAGATTGCCGATATTCTTGGACCGCTCTTTCGGGCGCGCGGCTTTCAGGTGGACGTCATCCCCACACCAGATTCGGCCAAGGTGCACTTCTTCGCACGGCTGAAGGGGAACGGGTCGAAGAAGCCGCTGCTGCTCGCGGCGCACGCCGATGTCGTGGGCGTGGAGCGCGAAAAGTGGAGCGTCGACCCGTTCGCCGGCGTGATCAAGGACGGGGCCGTGTACGGACGCGGTGCCATCGACTTCAAGGGCGGTATCGCGGTGTTTGCGCGCGCCGCGATGTTGCTGGCCGATCGCAAGGTGCCGCTCGATCGCGACATCATCTTTCTGGCCGAGGCTGACGAAGAAGGGGCGCCGATGAATACGACGTGGCTGTCGCGCCAGCATTGGGACAAGATGGACGCCGAGTTCGCGCTCAATGAGGGCGGATGGATCATCAAGCGTGATGATGGGCGCGTGCAGTACGTAAGCATCTCCACGTCGGACAAGCGGGTGTTGAGCGTAACGCTGACGGCCAAGGGCACGAGCACGCACGCCTCGATGCCGCTGCCCGACAACGCGCTGGTCACCGTCGGCCGTGCCCTGGCCAAGCTGGGCAGCTACGAAACGCCGCTCGAGTTCACGCCGGATTCTCGCAAGTATTTCGCGACGCTCGCCAAGACGAGCACCGGCGAGACGGCGCGTCTGTACACGCAACTGTTGAACGGTACGCCGCAGCAGGTGGATGCCGCCGATCGGATGCTCTCGCGCGATCCGCTCATCCACTCACTCATGCGCAACACCATTGCTCCGGTGATCGTGGCCGGTGGGTTCCGCAGCAATGTCATTCCCGGTTCGGCCGAGGTCACGCTCAATGTGCGCCTGATTCCGGGCAGCGATCCGGCCGTGCTCATCGGCACGCTGGAAAAGCTGTTCAACGATCCGTTACTCACCGTGAAGATGGCGACCACCTTGGCCGCGCCGTCGCCGGCGTCGCCCGACAGCTCGCTGTTGTACCGCGCCCTGGCGGCCGAATCAAAGGCCCAGTGGCCGGAGGCCGAGGTCACCCCGTATCTGTTTCAGGCGGGCACCGATGCCGCGGCGTGGCGCAATCGCGGGATTCCGGTGTTCGGCATCTACCCGTATCCCATCAGCACCGACGAGTTGCGCCGGATGCATGGCAATGATGAGCGGGTCAGTGTCGAGTCGTTACGGCAGGGCACTGAGATGTTGTACCGCACCTTGAAGCGGGTGGCCGGCTCAACCCCGTCCCGATGATTCAGAGGGGGGACATCAGGAGAAAAGGCGGCGTAAGCGCAATTCCGGCAACGGCCTAGCCCTCCTGCGCGTATGTCGTAGGACCCTTGCTGGATTTTTGAACGGTCCGCACTGTTCATAGAAGCTCCCGCCCGTATTTCCCGCCCGGCACTGCTGTTCCCGCCCCGCCCCGAGGCTTTGGGATGAAATCTGTCGTTGCACTAGGTGCTGGCTCGATCATCCTCGCGATTGCCGCGAGCAGCTATGATCGCGTCGATGCTCGTGTCGAATCACGCGCCGCTCCCTCGGCGCTGCCCGTCGATGTCGTCTCGCCCGCGAGCTTCATCGCGTCGCCGGCGTCGGACCCGTTGGCGCGCTATCGCGCGACGCTCGATGAAATGCGCCCGAGTGTGGGGACGCATGCGCGTACCACGCGAGCGCTGGCGCCGGCGGTGCTCAACGACGTCGTCAAGAAGAACTGCGCGGGCTGTCATAGCGATCAGCGCAAGATGGGCAACTTCTCGCTCCAGTCGTTCGATCTCGCCACCGTCGGCGCGACGTCGCCGATCATCGCCGAGAAGATGATCGGCAAGCTGCGCACGGGCATGATGCCGCCGCCGGGACGTCCGCGCCCGGCGGGCGACACGCTCGACGTGCTCACCGAAACGCTCGAACGCCAGATGGACGCGATCGCCGTGCGTAAGCCCGATGTCGGTCGTCGCTCTTTCCAGCGGTTGAATCGTGCCGAGTACGAGCGCGCGGTGAAGGACCTGCTCACGGTGAGCGTGAACGCCGAGTCGTGGCTGCCGCTCGACACCAAGAGCGCGAACTTCGACAACATCGCCGATGTGCAGATCCCGTCGGCCACCGTGCTCGAGTCGTATCTCGATGCGGCCAACGCCATCAGCCGGCTGGCCGTGGGTGATGCGAAGGCGAACGTGTCGACGACCACCTTCAAGGTCTCACGCCTCGCCAATCAGAACGGGCACGAAGGCGATACACCGATCGGTACCCGCGGTGGCGGCTCGGCTACGCATTACTTCCCGGCCGATGGCGAATACGTGTTCGCCGTGTCACTGCACTCCACGCCGATCGGCCAGCTGGTCGGTGGCAATGCCCCGTTCGATGAGAAGATCGAAATCTCGGTGGACGGCGAGCGCGTGGCATTGCTCAACATCGACCGTGGCATGCATGAGAGTGAGCCGAATGGACTCGATCTCAAGACGGTGCCGATTACGGTGAAGGCCGGCCCGCGCGTGGTCGCCGCGGCCTACGTGCGCACGTTCGAAGGACCAGTCGAAGATCTCATGACGCCGATCGGGAACAGCCTGCCCGATACGCAGATCGGCATTCAGGACGCGATCACGATTCAAGGCCACATGAAGCTGTTCACGGTCACCGGCCCGTTCAACCCGACGGGTGTCTCGGATACGCCGAGCCGTCGTCGCATCTTCAGCTGCCGTCCGCTCAGTGCCGCCGAGCAGCGTCCTTGCGCCGAGAAGATCGTGAACCGCATCGGCTCACAGGCCTATCGCCGGCCGCTCACGGTGAGCGATCGCAAGGCGATCATGAGCTTCTACGACGAAGAAGCGAAGTCGGGCGGATTCGAAAGCGGCGTCCGCGGTGCGGTCGAAGCGATTCTGGCCAGCCCGTACTTCGTATTCCGCGCCGATGAAGTCGCGGTCACGGCGAAGCCGGGCTCCAAGGTTGCCGTCAGCTCCATCGACCTGGCGTCGCGCTTGTCGTTCTTCCTGTGGGGCACGCTGCCCGACTCGACGCTCACCAGCGTTGCGCAGCGCGGCCTCCTCACCGACACCACGGTGCTGATCGCGCAAACCAAGCGCATGCTGGCCGATCCGCGCGCGGATGCACTCTCCACGCGCTTTGCCGCGCAGTGGCTGCGCCTGCAGGACATCGAGAAGGTCCATCCGGACCCGCTGCTCTACCCCGCGTTCAATCTGCAGCTCGCCAAGAACATGCAGAAGGAAACAGAGCTGTTCGTGGCCAGCCTTGTGCGCGAGAACCGCAGTCTGCTCGATCTGTACACCGCCGACTACACGTACGTGAACGAAGACCTGGCCCGACACTACGGCATGACCGACGTGGTGGGTACGGACTTCCGTCGCGTGACCTACACCGACAAGAACCGCGTGGGCATCCTGGGCCATGGCAGCGTGCTCCTGCTCACGTCGCAGGGCAATCGCACGTCGCCCGTGTTGCGTGGCAAGTGGGTGATGGAAGTGCTGATGGGCTCACCGCCGCCACCGCCGCCGCCCAACGTGCCCGACCTCGAAGTGACCGGCGCCAGCAAGGAAGGACGGATGCTGACCACGCGCGAGCGCATGGAAGAGCACCGGTCGAACGCCTCGTGCCGCTCCTGTCACCAGTTCATCGATCCGATCGGACTCGCGCTCGACAACTTCGATGTGATCGGGCAGTGGCGCATCAAGGAAAACAACATGCCGCTCGATACGCGCGGCGATTACTACGACGGCACCAAGATCACCGGCCCGCGTGAGCTGCAGCAGGTCCTGCTGAAGCGTCCCGTGCCGCTGGTGCGCACGTTCGTGACGAACCTGATGGCGTACGCCGTCGGTCGGCGCGTGGAGTACTCCGATGGCCCGGCGATTCGCAAGATCGAAGCGTCGGTGCGAGCCAAGCACTACCGAATTCAAGATGTCGTGCTGGGTGTGGTGAAGAGCGACGCGTTCCGGATGCGCATGGTTCCGGTCGCTCAGGCAGCACTCCCCGCGAGCGGGGCATCAGTCGGCAACAGCCGCTGAATTTCCTGATCTACTCCTAAGGAGCAACAGCTATGCAGTTCCTGACTGGAAAGGCGATGCCTCGCCGACAGTTCGTGCAGTCCCTCAGCGCCACCATCGCGCTGCCGTACTTGAATGCGATGGTCCCGCGTGGCCAGAGCATCATGGGCTCGGCCAACGCGGCGCCGCGCTTGATCGCGATCGAAATGGTGCACGGTGCCGCCGGCTCGAACGACATCGGATCGAAGCTCAACTTCTGGTCGCCCGCGGCGACCGGTCGTGACTTCGACCTGTCGCCGTCGGCGCTGTCGTCGCTGGACAAGTACCGCGAGTACATGACGATCATCAGCAACACCGATGTGCGCGAAGCCGAGCCGGCGGCGCCGCCAGAAATCGGTGGTGATCACTTCCGTTCGAGCGCCACGTTCCTCACGCAGACGCACCCGAAGCAGACGGAAGGCTCCGACGTCAAGATCGCCACGTCACTCGATCAGCTCTACGCGCAGCGCTTCGGCCAGGACACGCCGATCCCGTCCATGCAGCTGTGCATCGAGAACGTCGATCAGGCGGGCGGCTGCTCGTACGGCTATGCCTGCGTCTACACCGACTCCATCAGCTGGAAGTCGCCCACCGAACCGCTCCCCGTCATTCGCGATCCGCGCGTGGCGTTCGAGAAGTTGTTCGGTGTCGGTGGCAACGCCGCCGAGCGCGCCGATCGCCGTCGCTCCCGTCGCAGCATTCTCGACTTCGTGTCGGGGCAGATGACGTCACTGTCGCGCGGACTCGATGCCGACGACCGTCACCGCATGGATCGCTACCTCACGGACATCCGCGAAGTCGAACGTCGCATCCAGATGGTGGAAGCGCGCAACACGAGCGGCGAGGAGCGCGAGCTCGCGGCCGCGCCGGCGGGCGTGCCCGATTCGTTCAAGGAGCACGTCGAACTGATGTTCGACATTCAGGCGCTCGCCTTCGCCGCCGATGTCACCCGCGTGTTCTCGTTCAAGATGAGCCGCGACGGCACCAGCCGCACGTATCCGGAAAGCGGCACCGACAAGGGCTTCCATCCGGCGTCGCACCATGGCGGCGGAGAGAAGGGCGTGCGCGACTTCCAGCTGCTCAACAAGTACCACGTGTCGATGCTGCCATACCTGCTCGACAAGCTGAAGAGCATTCAGGAAGGCGAGAGCAACATGCTCGACAAGACGATGATCATTTACGGTTCGCCGATGGGCGACCCGAACGTGCACAACCATCGTCGCTGCCCGCTCATGCTGCTCGGCAAGGCCGAGAATCGCCTCGCCGGCAACCTGCACATCAAGGCGCCGGACGGCACGCCGATGGCGAATGCGATGCTCAGCATGATGCACACGCTGGGTATGAACGACCTGACCACGTTCGGTGACAGCACGGGTGCCCTCAACCTGAACTCCCATGCCTAAGCAGCCGGGGGGACACGTCGTGCAGCGCGCGTCGAAGCGGCTGATCACGGTTGGTATGGCGCTCGGCGCGGCCCTGATGCTGACCGCGGGCAATCCGGCGTCGGACTCGCCGCTGGCGGATGCCGTCATGCGCGGTGATAGCGCCGGGCTTCGCGTGCTGCTCAAGCAGGGCGTCGATGTGAACGAAGTGCAGGGCGATGGGATGACCGCGCTGCACTGGGCGGCATCACGCGGCAATCTCGCGGCGACGCGCATGCTCGTGTCCGCGGGCGCGCGATTGGATCCGGTCACGCGCAACGGCAACTACACGCCGTTGCACCTGGCGGCGCAGAACGGACGGGCCGAGACGGTGAAGGCGCTCCTGGCCGCAGGGGCGAACGTAAACGCCACTACGTCGTCGGGTGGCGCGTCCGCGCTGCACTTCGCGGCGTCCAGCGGTGATGCGGCCACCATCGATGCGCTGGTCGACAAGGGTGCGTCGGTGAACGTGCGCGAGGCGGCCTTCTCGCAGACGCCGCTCATGTGGGCGGCGGCGGCCAATCGCGTATCGGCGATTACTGCGCTCGTGAAGCGCGGCGCCGACATCGAGGCGGAAACGCGCACGCAGAGCATCCCCGAGCAGGAGAAGAAGGACCGCGCGTATCTGGTCACGCGCTCGCGCAGAATGGCCGCGATGAAGTCGGCGGAAGCGCTGTTGGCGCCGACGGCCGTGGCGGCGACGCCCGGTGCTGCCCCCAGTGCTACGGCCTCCGCGCCGGCGGCCGCGTCGGCGGCGACGCCACGTACCGCGCCGCCTACGGCCGCCTCGGCGGCACCGGTGCCCACGCCCATGGCCACGCCGAGAACCGGCGCACCCGCCGAGGCCGCGGCCGCTCCCAGCGGCAATTCCGATACGCGCATCACGCCCACGGCGGGAGATCGCCGGCAGCGTGGTCCGTCGTACGGCGATCTGGTGGGCAGCAAGGGTGGCAACACCGCTCTGCTCCTGGCGGTGCGTGACGGCCAGACGGCGGCGGTCAATGCGCTGCTGATGGCGGGCGCGAAGATCAACCACGCCAGCGCCGGTGACAGCACGACGCCGCTGCTGATGGCGACGATCAACGGTCGGTTCGATCTAGCCAAGACGTTGCTCGATCGTGGAGCCGATCCGAAGCTCGCGAGCACCGCCAACGCCACGCCGTTGTACGCGGTGATCAACGTGGTGTGGGCGCCCAAGGCGGCCTACCCGCAACCGGTGGCGCAGTATCAGTCGAACGTCACGTATCTCGAACTGATGGAAGCGCTGATCAAGGCGGGTGCCGACGTAAACGTGCGGCTCACGAAGCACCTGTGGTACATGTCGTACAACTTCGATCAGCTCAGTGTCAGCACCGCGGGCGCCACGCCATTCTGGCGCGCGGCGTACGGCACCGATCTCGACGCGATGAAGCTGTTGCTGAAGTACGGCGCCGATCCGAACGTGGCCACGATCAAGCCGGCCGGTCGCTTGCCGGGCTCGGAAGAACTCGATGCCGATGTCGCGGCGGGCAAGGATCCGTCAGGTCTGCCGCCGGTACCCGACAACGGCCCCGGCGTGCTGGCCATTCATGCCGCCAGCGGTGCCGGTTACGGTGAGGGCTTCGCCGCCAACGCACATCGACATGCACCCGACAGCTGGGTGCCCACGGTGAAGTTCCTGGTGGAAGAGCTCAAGGCCGATGTGAACGCCCGCGACTTCAAGGGCTACACGCCGTTGCATCATGCCGCCGCGCGCGGCGACAACGAGTTGATCAAGTATCTCGTGAGCAAAGGCGCCGATGTGATGGCCGTGGCGCGTACCGGTCAGACCACGGTGGACATGGCGAACGGTGCGGTGCAGCGCATTCCGCCGTTCCTCGACACCATCGAGCTGCTCGAGAAGATGGGCGCGAAGAACAATCACAAGTGCAAGAGCTGCTGATGCACACGCGGCCGATCGGATTCCGATCGGCCGCGTAATGCGTTACGGCCGCGGCGCCACGCGCTGCAGGGCCAGCTTCACGGCGGCGTAGGCATCGATCACGCCGCCGGTGCGCGACAGGGTGGTGAACTTCACCTTCGCGCCATCACCCGGTCGCCGGACCTCGAGATCGGGCAGCTTGCGGACCGACTCCAGCAGGATGTCCCTCACCTGCATCGCTGACAGTTCGGGGAAGTACGCCATGAGCAACGCGGCCACCCCCGACACGACCGGCGCCGCCATGCTGGTGCCGCTCTCGCGCTTGAGGCCACCGCCCGGTACGGTTGAGAGGATGTCGACGCCCGGCGCGAACAGGTCGACCTGCTCGCGGCCATAGTTCGAGAATTCGGCCGGTAGTGACGCCAGCGGCTTCCAGCTCGACGCACCGACTTCGATCCAGTTCGTCGCGCGCACACCGCCGCTCAGGACCGGCGTGGGAAACGATGGCGTCTCGTCGTTGTTCTCGCCCTCGTTGCCCGCCGCGTGCACCAGCAACACGCCCTTCGATTCGGCGTAGCGCACGGCGGAATCGACCGATGCCTTGGCCGGAGAGTAGCCCTTGCCGAAGCTCATGTTCACGATCTGCGCCCCGTTGTCGACCGCGTAGCGGATCGCCCGCGCCACATCGGCGTCGCGTTCGTCGCCATCGGGTACGGCGCGTACCGCCATGATCTCGACGTGCGGAGCGATCCCCTGCATGCCCGCGCCATCACCACGCAGCGCGCCGATGATGCCCGCCACGTGCGTGCCGTGGGTGGCATCTGGCCCCATCACGTCGCGCGTGCCCACCACACGCTGCGCCGAACGCGGATTGAACAACGTGTCGAGGGCGTACTTCGCCTGCGAGTCGTACGCCTCGCGCGCGTTCGCGATCTCGCCGGCATTGAGACCATCGGCATCGAGCCGAAGCCACATGCGCTTGGCTTCTTCCACGTCGGGAGAGGCCGGCCGCAAGGCCGTGACGGACGCCCGCGTAATGGGTGTGCCGTTCAGTGCCGTGCCGAGCATGCGTTCCACGCCGCGCAGAATCTCGTCGATATTCTCCACCTGCAGCAGCGTCGACTTCACTTCCTTCGCCTTGTCGCGATACGCCGACGCCAGGTCGCTGCAGGCTGCGGTGGGCGGCTTGGGCGTCAGCGCGCCGGCCGGCTGACTGCGGCATGCGGCGTACAAGCGCGTGAGCTCGAAGGTGTCGTAGCGCACCGGCGTGCCGTCGGCGGTGGCGAGGGCATTCCAGCCGAACACGTCATCGACGACGCCATTGCCGTCGTCGTCCTTGCCGTTGCCGGCGATCTCGCGCGGGTTCTTCCACAGCGAGCCGGTGAGACGGGTGTGCGCCGTGTCGACGCCACCGTCCACGACCGCCACCACCACGCGACGACGTGGCTGACGCGATGCCAGCAACTCGCGAATCGCGCGTTCAGAGCCCACGCCCATGACGTGATCGGTGTCGAAGTCGAGTCGCTGCCAATCAGCCCGTGCCGTATCCGATGCCGCCGGCGCCGGTGGAGGAGGAGCCACCTGAATCGGGGCCTGCATCACTGGCTGCATGGCCGGTTCGGGCGCCGTGGTCACGCTGGCGCGCGCGCAGGCGCCAAGCGTAAGCACGAACGGCAGCGCCAGCGGGAGCAGTCGCGCGAACGGACGGGATGGCAGCGCGGCGAGCGGAGTACTCTGCATGGGTCGTGTTGGGCGAATCGGTGGTCGGCTGGGCACGCGGCGCCAGCCACGGTCGTTACGGCATCTCCTTCTCTACCCCGCGGAGAGCGAATGCTCCGTCCCGCGCGTCCCGGCGTTAGCCGCTGGTACCCATGCCGTCGCACCAGAGTACGTCGCGGGCGAGTTGGGTGCGAGGCCGCCACGCCGGTGAATTGTACGCACTCGCCATCGGCGCGTCGGGGGGGACGGCGTCGAACCGGTAGGCGGTGAGCTGCTGCAGCTCCACGGGATGACTGCGTCCGCGCCCCTGAAACGGCTTCTGCCAGTTGATGGCGCACACACGATCCACCAACGACAAGCCCGGCGTGATTTCCCGGAACGTGGTGGACACGGCCACCGTGCGGATGCCCTGCAGCCGGCGCGGCAAACGGTCGGGGCGGCTCATCTCGAGTTCCATGCGCCGCAACTGTGCTGTGGCACTGTCGAGGAAGAACGTGCCGTGGACATCGGGCGAGCGCAGTTTGTCGGCGGCGCGCACCTCGAGCCGAACCCAGGTCTCGGTGCCCTCAGTCACCACGCCCCCGAAGTGAAAACAGTGGTTCGCGATGAACGACGGCGCCGCGATGTCCGACAGTACGGGAATCGACATGGTGGTCTCGGTCCGTCCGCCGGGGGCTCGCTGTTCACGCACGACGTGGCCTGGCCGGTAGCCTCCGAGTGACTTGCTCTCCGCCACGAGCGTATCGACGGTCTGCACGAACACGGCGCTGTCGGCGACGGTCGCGAGCACGCGCTGTGTGGCATAGCGGAAGGGATACTGCGACGTGAGGAGACGGAACTGATCGGCGTTCTCCCGCAACAGTTCCACGACATCGTACACGGCGGGATCCCGCGCCCGATCCGGCATACCGGGCTTCGTGCAGGCCTCGCGCGGGCGCACGAGCATCCCGGTGAGTTGCACTGGAATCTGAGCCAGCGTGATCGGAGCCGAGGTCACGAGGCCCGCCTCGATCACGACGCGGCCACGATACGGCGCGAACCCGATGCGACGCACGGCGAGGTCATAGCTGCCGGCGGGCAAGGCGACGATGGTGACGCGTCCGCCGGCGTCGGTAAAGCGCTCGACACCGCGGTCGGGCAGGGCCACCACCGCGTACGGCAGTGACACGCCCGTTTGCGTCGCGGTGACGGTGACCGACAGCGTGCCCGTCCCTTGCGCCGCGAGTAGCGCCGGCATCACGAGCACCGCAACGATCCGGGAAGCGCGTAGCGTCGCGCGGCACATCGCGTGGGCGACTCGCCGACAGCAGCGGAAAAGGGTCATCAAACCGGCCCGGTGAATGACTACGGAGTTTCCAGTAGATAGCGAACAGTGTGGCCCCGTGCGCGTGCTGTCAACCAGTCGGTCACCACGCGCGCTATCGCGTCCGCTATCGCGTCCGCGCGTTCAACGGCGTGCGCCGCGAGCCGTGGCGATCGTACACGCGCTGCGCACTCCCCGAACGCTGGGCCGCGAGCTTGATCGCGTGCATGCGGTCCCGCGCGAAGGCGTACGCGGTTTCGTGATGCACGATCGGCCACGGATAATCGCGCCCGATGAGGTAGCCGGTCATCTGCTGCATCATGAGCGGTGTGTTCTCCGGGCGAATCAGATCGGCGTCCGACAAGGCCGAGAGCTCGGGCACCCATCGCCGCACGAATGCCCCCGCCGCGTCGTGCTCCTCGCCCTGCTTGTACGGACTGTAAATGCGAATCGTGTTGATGCCCGTGGTGCCCGATTGCATCTGACACTGAGTCCAGTGAATGCCGGGTTCGTAGTCGGTGAACCACCGCGCCAGCACCGGTCCGGTATGTCGCCAATCCAACCAGAGATGATAGCTCGCGAAGCTCATCACCATCGCCCGCATCCGGAACGTGAGCCAGCCGGTCACGCGCAGTGACCGCATGCAGGCATCCACCAACGGATACCCCGTCTGGCCATCGCGCCACGCGCGCAGGCGCTCCATGTCCGGTAACGCCGTGCGCAAGCCGTCGAAGATCGGCGCGTAGTGCGTGGTCTCGAGACGCGGTTCATCTTCGAGCTTTTGAATGAAGTGGCAATGCCAGTGCAGCCGCGAGGCGAAGCTCACCAGGCTCTGTGACCACTGTGCCGCATCGCCATCGCGGCAAGCGGCGACGTCATCGCGCAGTTCACGGGCCCGCTGTCGGGCCGCCTGATACGCCTGACGTACGGAGAGCGAGCCGAAGGCCAGCGCAACGGAAATCCGGCTGCACGCCGATGGCGCCGCATTGGGGCTCGACATGGCGCGGCGATAGTCCTGTCCACGCGCCGACAGAAATGACTGCAGCATCTCATGTCCGCGCGCCTCTCCGCCTCGCTGCCAGTCGGACCACGGGGGCGCCACGATCGCACCGGTGGTCGTGCGCATCTGCTCCGGCAATGCTGCAAGCGCCGCGCTCGTGGTTGCCGCCTCCGGTGACCCGATCAGATCCGGTGCCGGAACGAGGCACGATCGCATACGCTGCTGCCAGGTCTCGGCCCATCCGTCGCGCGATGCGAGGCGACGCACGACACCATTGCTGGGCAGCTCATGCATCGTGACACCCGCATGCCTTGCCCACGCGCGCACGCGCCGGTCGCGCGCGTAACTCAGCGCGTTCCACGTTTCCTCGTGCGCCCAGATGGCCGAGTAGGGGAGCACCCGGTGCAACGCATCGAACACCTCTGGCAGCGCGCCGTGCAGCTCGATGAGGCAACCGCCTCGCTCCTGCCACGCCGCATGGAGCTCGTCGAGTGCGTCACGCAGTACGCGCTCGTGTCGCAAGTCGCGGTCGGCGGCGTGCTGTTGCTCCGGCTCATGCACGTACACGCCCACCACGGGACCCGCCGCCAACGCGCCCGCGAGCGGCGCATGATCGGCGATCCGGAGGTCGCGCTTATACCAGACGAGTTGCAGGAGGCACATGTGGGAAGCCAACGGGGACGCGCCTCGCCGTCGTTCCCGGCCGCGCCCGCTCGCTCCGCGGTTACCGCTGATCGGCTCCCGCTCCGAGGTTACCGCCCCGTGCCTACCGCCCCGTATTGCGCAGCGCCATCGACACGAGACCGCTCGGCGAGAACTGCTCGACCTGCTTCACGCGTCCGGCCGCGTCGAACTGGTAGCGCATCACCGCGCCGCTCGCGCCGTGGGCCACGTCCGAGGTGTTGAACAGCACGACCACCTGATGGGCGTTGGCCGCGATGAAGCGCGCCGCCCCGCCACGTCCATACAGCGCGCGTACCTGTTCGAGATTTCGCTGCATCACCAGCGACGCGATGCGCGTCCCGTCGTCGCGCGGTGCGCGTCGATCGAAGGCGGGGAGGTCGTCGATGAACATGTCGAGAGACGTGACGTTGCCATCTCCGTCGAAGGTCGGAATGGCAATGAGCCGGACGGTCTGCTGCACGCGGCGGGAATCGCCCACCTGAATGGTCGCCCGCGACAACGCGAGCTGTCGACCTTCGGCGGTAGTGTACAACTCCACCGGGGCGCTGTCCTGGGCCACCAGTTGGCCGAGTGCCGTGAGATGCGCGCGCACGCTATCGACGCCGTACACATCGCCCGCGAACCGGCTGCTGCCGGGGATGTGCAGTACCACGTTGTCGGCGAAGCGCCACGCACTGTTAGTGCAGGTCGCTCCGGCCACGATTGGGGCGGCAGGGGTAGCCAGGCGCTGCGCCATCGCGGGAGTGCCGACGACCGCCAGCAGTCCCAGCATGGCCGCGACCCGCCACCGACGCGTGAACGCCTGTCGGCTCACGTGTTGTAGAAGGTGCCTGTAGCTGTTACGAATTGAAGCGCGAAGCGGTGACATATCGTCGTCTGCTGGATGGTCGAAAATGGCGCGAAAACGGGGTAAAGCGGGTTACGACGCGGGTAGCAGTGCCGGACGGTGCAGGGCGCCGCGGCGCTGCACGCGGTCCATCACGGCGCGCGACATGGAGTCGACCGTTACGGTCGCCAACGAGCGCAACAAGGCCTCCTCGGCGTCGGCATACAGTTCCTCGAGGTACTCGGCGATGACTGGAGCAACCTGACAGTCCTCACCGACGCAGCCGGCATGACGGCCGAGCAGCTCGCAGTCACGCTCTTCGACGGCCTCATACACCATGCGCATGGTGATTTCGCGCGGGTCGCGGGCCAGGATCGACCCGCCGCCCACCCCGCGGCGGCTGTCGACGAGCCCGGCCTGCTTGAGCTGGGACAGCACCCGACGAACCACGACCGGATTCGTGCCGACACTCGAGGCCAGTTCATCGGAGGTGGTGGCACGCTGCTGCTCGCGTTCGACGTACGCGATGATGCCCAGCACATGGGCGGCGACAGTGAGGCGGCTGTTCATACCTGAATACGTAACTGTAATTGGTGCAAATAGGCAAGGGAGGGGCTGCGGATTTCGGCCGCCGAGCCCAGCCGTCGAGTGGCCACCCCCTTGCCAACCCGCGACACGCCCCGCATTGATCAAGGAGGTCCCGTTGTTCCCGCCGTCGTCTCGCGCCCTCAGGGTAGCGACATGCCCCAAAACAAAGTTCGTCTCACGCTGATCGAGTCGACCCGCCGGACCACGCTGCACGCCGTGGGCGCCGAGTTGCTCGGCATCAGCACGTACGCCGCGCTCGTTGCCGTCGCCATCATCGGTGCGCGGGCGATGAACCGCATCGCTCCCACGCCGTTGGTCGACGAGGCGGTGAGTTTTCTGGCGCCGATGCGACAGTCGGCGCCGCCGCCGGTGCAGGAGTCGATTCAGTTCATCGGACTCGGTGGTCTGAACTCCGTCTCTATCCCGGTGATCGAGACATCGGAGTACGGCAAGACCCCGGTGCCACGCGGCAGTCTTGGTGACGTCGCGGGTGAAGAGCTCGAACTGCCCGATGCCTCGACCGATTCGGAGAAGGCCTACAGCGAAATCGAAGTCGATTCCACCGTCACGCTCGATCCCTCGGCCGAAGGCCCGCAATATCCGCCGGCGTTGCTCAAGGCTGGCGTGCAGGGCGTCGTGTACGCACGCTTCGTCGTGGATACGATCGGTCACGTGGATACGGCGTCGCTGGTGGTGCTCGACAAGCCCGAACCGGAGTTCGTGGCGGCGGTACGGACGGCCTTGCTGAAGATGAAGTACCGGCCGGCGATCCTGCACGGGCGCGCGGTGTCGCAGCTGGTCGAACAGCCGTTCGTCTTCCGCATCCAGAATCCCGACGGGAATCCGTAGGGGCCCCGCGAGCTCAACGAAGCTCGCCACCGCGCGTACGGGGAGAGATATTCGGGACGAGCCTTGAAGGTCCCGTTCCGTCGTCTCTCTCTGTTGGAGCCCCTGCGTGGATACCCCCCTGGATTTTCTGGAGCAGGCCGAAGCCGAACTCGCCGCCGCCGATCACGATGAATCGGCGACGGGTGTCGACCGTCGGCAGTTCATGTTCTATTCGCTGGTCGCCGCCGCCGCGAGCACGTTCGGTGCGCAGGCGGCCGGTGCACAGGGTGCCCTCGCGCGCGCCAGTGGCATGGGCAGCCTGGCCAGTGGGGCGGCGCAGCCGCCGCAAGTGCCGCCGGTGCCGCTTGGCAACGGCGAAGCGCCGGCGCTGCAGTTCATGCCGTATCCGGGTGGAACCGGCGCGCTCATGGAGAAGGTCGTGCGCGAGAAGGGCGCCGGCGCGTTTGCGCGCACGCCGCATGCGGTCGAGAAGTGGAGTGGCGTCGTGCCCACCAATCCCGACGATCTCGCGTTCCTGCCCGCGCATCGCATCTCGGCGCTGATCAAGGCGCGCAAGATCACGTCGCGTCAGATCACCGACATCTATCTCGCGCGCATCGAGAAGCTGAACCCCACGCTCAACTTCGTGGTCACGCTGATGGCGTCGCAGGCGCGGGCAGAGGCCGACAAGGCTGACGCCGAGATCTCGGCTGGCAAGTATCGTGGACCGCTGCACGGCGTGCCGTATGGCATCAAGGATCTGTTCGCGGTGAAGGGCGTGCCTACCTCGTGGGGCTCGGCCGATTTCAAGGACCAGATTGCCGATACCGATTCCGAAGTCGTGGTGCGACTGCGTGATGCCGGCGCGGTGTTGCTGGCGAAGCTGGCCACGGGATTGTTCGCGCAGAACGATTGGTGGTTCGGTGGACGCACCAACAATCCGTGGAATACGAACATCGGATCGAGTGGCAGCTCCACCGGTCCGGGTTCAGCGACGGCGGCCGGATGCGTGGCGTTCTCGATCGGCACGGAAACGCAGGGCTCGATCGTGTCGCCCGCCATTCGCAACGGCATCAGTGCGCTGCGCCCCACGTTCGGTCGCGTGAGCCGGTACGGCGGAATGGTCTTGTCGTGGTCGCAGGATCGCGTGGGGCCGATGTGCCGCACCGCCGAGGACTGTGCGATGGTGTTCAGCGTACTGCACGGCGTCGATGAGAAGGACGCCAGCACGGTGACGATGCCCTTCCAGTTCGATCGCAATCTCAAGCTGGCGTCACTGCGAATTGGTGTCGATCCGGCGGCGCCGAAGGAGCTCGTCGAGAAGCTGCGCGAGCTGGGCATGAATCCGAAGACGATCGGCGCACGCCCCACGGTGGCCGGCATGCAGGGTGGCGGATTGAACGTGGAGTACGCGGCCGCGTTCGACTTCTATGTGCAGCGCAAGGCGAAAGAGATCGGGCTGGATCTCAACACGATCTACGATGCGCCGCGCACGGGCAACGCGCCGTTCGGCAACAACGTGGCGGCGTTGCCGAAGGGGATCGAAGCCGGCGCGACCAATCCCATGGCAGCGGCCGACTGGAATCCGCGATTCGTGGGTGGCCGTGCCACCCGCGGTTTCGAGTTCATGCAGAATCAGCGTCGGCGCATGCTGTTGGTGGCGAAGTGGGGCGAGTTCATGAAGGATCTCGACCTGTTCATCGCCGGCCCCAACGCGGATGTCGGCCCCAACGCGCAGACGGGACATCCGTGCGCCGTGTTGCCGTACAAGTTCGACGTGCCGCAATTCGGCGGTGGTGGCGGTGGCGCGAATGCCGCCGCGGCAGCGCCGGCGCCCGTGTACAAGGCGCAGCCGATCTGCGGTGTGATCACCGGCAACCTGTACAACGACGATCTGATTCTCTCCGTGGCCCATCAGTTCCAGAAGGCCACGGACATTCACACCAAGCGCCCCGCACTCTGATGTGGCGATGACGGGTCTTCCGTACGCACCCGCTGCACTCTCCGATGTGCAGCGGGACTACGTGGTGCAAGTGTTGTCGGCGGCATTCGCAACCGACCGACTGTCGATGGAACAGCTCGACGAACGATTAGCGGCGGTCTACCGCGCGCGATCGCTCGGCGAACTGGAAGTGCTGTTGGCGGATCCGGCGGAGACGAACCGCTCGCTGGCCGATGAGGCGTCGGTCAAGCGAGTCGCGGCGGATCCGGTGGTGCCGGCGCGCGGTGCGGCGTTGGCCATCATGGGTGGATTCGATCGCAGTGGAAGCTGGATCGTACCACGGCATTTGCGCGTGGTGGCCGTGATGGGCGGTGGTCAGCTCGACCTGCGAGAGGCGAAGCTCGGGGCTGGCATCACCGAGATCGAGATCTTCACCATCTGGGGCGGCGTCGACATCCTCGTGCCGACCGGCGTGCGCGTGGAAGTGACCGGCATGGCCGTCATGGGCGGCTTCTCCGTGCGAGGCGCGCAGGCCACGGAAGACCCGAACGCGCCGGTGCTCCGCATCAGCGGCCTCGCCGTCATGGGCGGCGTTGATGTGAAGCACAAGGGTCGTGACAAGCACGCCGAGAAACGCTACCTCCAGGCGCTCGAACGGGCGCAGAAACTGCGACTCCGCTCGGGCGGCTGAAGATATCGGTCCTTAGCCGATCGGCTTCTTCGGCGCGACGAACACGTTCGGCACGCCGAGTCGCGTGAGCAGCGCATTGAACTGCTGCAGATCATTGTCCTCGAGCTTCTGCAGCGTGTTCAGTTGCACGTTCAACTTCGTGGAGAGGTCGGTGAGGATCTCACCGTGCTGACGGGTGGGCGGATTCGTGCCTTCGTTCACCTGTCCGTTCAGCGTCACGAACATCTGGTACAGCTTGATCGGATAGTTCAGCGTGGCCTGATCGGCCTTCGTGTACACCTCGTACACTTCGGCCCGCACCACTTCCAGTTTCTTGCGGAGCGCGGTAGCCATCGTCTTCACGGAATCCGCGTACGCCTGCGAGCTCGCTTGACGTGCGCGCTGATCGAGTTGCTGCTGCAGATCCTGCATGCGCGCCACGGCGTCGGTGATGCTGGTGATACGCGCACCGACGGCGGTGGCGGCGTCAAACTGGGCCTTGTACTCGGCCGCCGTGAGCTGCACGCGCGGATCGGGGCGCACGGTGAAGCCGCGTGAGAGCGTGTCCTTGCCCACGATGAGGCGCACCGTGTAGTCACCGGGCACCGCCATCGCGCCCTCGTAGGAGCCGTCGTCGTTGATCGAGCCGGGAATGCGCTTCGGGCCGGTGTACATGAGATCCCACACGAAGCGGTTGGCGCCGGTACGTGCGTGCACCACGGAATCCGCCGGCGCGTAGGCCAGCTGCATCACGTTCTGCAAGGCACGGGCGGCGTTCGCCGCCGAGTCGGCCTGCGCGTTGCCGGTGCTGTCCTTCTTCTCGGGCGCATCGCTCGTGAACGTGCGGATCACGGTGCCGTTTGACTCGAGGAACTGCATGGTGATCGGCGCGGCCGGCTTGGACTTGAGCCAGTAGTCCACGGTCACACCGAACGACGGATTCGCCCCGGCGCCGCCGCCACGTCCGCCACCGCTCGCCCAGCGAATGGCCGGCGCCGGCGCAAAGAGATGCGTGGTCTTGTTCGTGATCGAGTCACCCAGCACGCGCAACGGCGAGATGTCGTCGATCGACCAGAACGCGCGGCCGTGCGTCGCGACGATGAGATCGTTGTCGTGCACGTGCACGTCGCGGACGCTCACGCGCGGCAGGTTGAGCTGCAGCGGCTCCCAGTTCGCGCCGTCGTTGAACGACGTGAAGATCCCCGTTTCCGTGCCGGCGAAGAGCAGCCCCTTACGCTTCACATCGCTGCGGATCGCACGCGTGTACGCGCCTACGGGAATCCCCGCGTCGATGCGCGTCCATGTGGCACCGTAGTCGGTGGTCTTGAACAGGTACGGCGTGAAGTCGTCCTGCTGGTAGCGGTTGGCCGCGAGATACGCCGTGCCGGCATCGAACGGCGAGGCTTCGATGATCGACACCCGCGTGAACTTGCCGAAGGCTTTCGGTGACACGTTCTTCCACGTGCTGCCGTTGTCGGTGGACACATGCACGAGACCGTCGTCGCTGCCGGTCCAGAGCACGCCGGCCTTCACCGGCGATTCCGCGAAGGCGAAGATCGTGGCATACCACTCAGTGCCGGTCATGTCGCCGCTCACCGGGCCGCCGCTGCGTCCCATCGTGTTGGTGTCGGCCAGCGTGAGGTCGCCGGAGATCTTGTCCCACGACGCGCCCTGATTCTTCGAGCGCCAGACGTACTGCGACGTGGTGTACAGCGTGGTGGGATCGTGTGGCGAGAAGTGGATCGGGAACGTCCACTGGAATCGCTGCGGCGCATCCTTGACCGGAATGCCATCATAGTTGCCCAGCCATACCGAGACGTCGCGACGTGTGTTCGTGAGCTTGTCGTGGCGCGTGAGCTGCCCCATGTAGCAGCCGCCGAAGGTCACGTTCGGATTGTTGGCGTCGATCGCGATGTAGGCATTCTCGCAACCGGCCACGGGAAACCAGTCGCGCTCGCCAATGAAACCGTTGTCCGATCGGCTGGCGATCGACACGGTCGTGTTGTCCTGCTGCGCCCCGTAGATGCGATAGGGCTGCTGATTGTCGGTGGTCACATGATAGAACTGCGCAGTGGGCTGATTGCCCTGCGTGCTCCACGTGCGGCCACCGTCCATCGAGATCGTGGCGCCACCGTCATTGCCGTTGATGAGACGGTTCGGATCCTTCGGGTCTACCCACATGATGTGCGTGTCGCCATGCGGCACGCGCACCGGAGTGAAGGTGCGGCCGCCATCGATGGACCGATGCACGGTGAGATTCATGACGTACACGGTGTTCTCGTTCGCCGGATCCGCCGTGATGCTCATGTAGTAGAACGGCCGCACCACGAACTTCTGATCACCGCTGGTGCGCGACCAGGTGGCGCCGGCGTCGTCCGAGCGGAACACACCGCCGAGCGAGTCCTGGGCTTCGATGTTCGCGTACACGCGCTGCGAATTCGCCGGCGAGACGGCTACGCCGATCTTGCCGATCAGCCCCTTCGGCATACCGGGATTGAAGGTGAGCTCCGTCCACGTGTCGCCGCCGTCGAGGCTCTTCCACAGGCCGCTGCGGCCGGCGCCCGCGTCCATACCCCACGGCGTGCGCTGGAACTTCCACATCGATGCGTACACGATGCGCGGATTGTTTACGTCGATCGACAAGTCGGCGGCACCGGTGCTGTCGTTCAGGTACAGCACCTTCTTCCACGTGGCGCCGCCATCGGTAGTGCGGAACACGCCGCGATCGGGCGACGGACCGAAGGCGTGGCCCAGCGACGTCACGAACGCGACATCGGGATTCGACGGGTGCACGCGCAGCGATGTGATCTGCTGCGCGTTGGCGAGCCCGCGCGGCGTCCACGTCTGCCCGCCGTCGGTGGAGCGATACACCCCGGTGCCGTAGGTCAGGTCTTCACGCGGCTTGCCTTCGCCCGTCCCCACCCAGATCACATTGGGATCGCTGGGCGCCACGGTGATCGCGCCGACAGAGGAGAGATCGGTCTTGCCGTCGGTGATGTTCTCCCACGACTGGCCGGCGTTCGTGGTCTTCCAGACGCCGCCATTCACGGCGCCGAAATAGAAGACCAGCGGCTTGGTCGGATCGCCGGTTACCGCTGTCGCGCGACCGCCGCGGGACGGGCCCACGTTTCGCCAGCGCAGCGATTTGAAGGCCGGGTTCGTCTTCGTGCCATCGCTGTACAGGGCAGGGTCGTACGCGGGACGCTGCGGACCAGCGCCTGGGGTGGCGGCGCGTTGCTTGGCCGCGCCTTGCGCAGCGGCCGGCATCACGCTGAGCAACAGGAGCGCAGCGGTGGCTCCGCTGCGACGTATTAGGAATGATGAACGCATCCGGGGACGTTGCCAGCGAACGGCGCCGGGTGCAAGATCAGCCGACTCTTGGCGTTCCCCATCCGTACCGAGGCTGCCCATGCGACCCGTGCCCGACCGATCGCTCGTTCCCCTTGCTGCCCGACTGGCTGTTGCCAGAGCGGCGGCGGGCGGAACCCTGCTCGTGATGTCTGCCTCCCCCCTCTGGGCGCAGGCCAAACGGCCCATGGCGTGGGTGGACGCACAGCGACTCCGCTCGGTGGCCGGCACCGCCATCTCGCCCGATGGCACCCAGATGCTGTACGCCCTCACCACGCCCGATTGGAAAGAGGCGACCACACAGAGCGACATCTACGTGGTGCGCACCGATCGTGGCGTGGAGAGCACGCGACAGCTGACCTTTACGACCGGCAAGAACGAATCGTCCCCGCGATGGGCTCCCGCCGGCGGGTGGTTTGCCTTCTCGTCGAATCGTGAGGGCGCGGCCGGCGACACGAAGCAGCAGCTGTTCCTCATGCGCGCCGACGGCGGCGAAGCGCGACGCATCACCAATGCGAAGGAAGGCGTGAGCACGTTTGCCTTCAGCAAAGATGGACAGTGGTTGGTGTACCGCAGCGGCAAGGCCAGCGAAGAGCAGCTGTATGCACTCGCGATGTCGTCGCTCGATCGCGGTACGCCGGTGGACTCGCTCACCCCCACGCAGCTCACCAAGCATCCCACCGGTGTGGGCAGCTGGGAGCTGGCACCGGATTCTCGTCGCATCTACTTCATCACCGCCGACACCGTCGACTCCGACGAGAAGGCGCGGGTGGAGAAGAAGTTCACGGTGGCCGTGCGAAACGCCGAGACGTCGATCAACTCGCTGTGGATGGTCGATCTCTCTTCGGCGTCGCGTCCGACCACGCGGGTCACCCGCGACACGTCGCTGGCCGTCACGGCCTTCGTGATTGCGCCCGACAGCAAGTGGGTGGGCTTCACCGCCGTGCCGAACGACCGCTACAAGCGCAACATCACCGAGCAGGGGATCTACGCCGACCAGTTCCTGCTCGACACCCGTGACGGCAGTATCGAGCGGCTCACCAAGAACGAGGAGTCGGCCGAATCGGGGCTCTCGTTCTCGCCCGACTCGCGCACGATCGCGTTCTCGGCGTCGGACGATATGGTGGCGTACAACATGAAGAACCGTCGCGTGTACGTGCGCGCGACCGATGCGAAGGGCGCGGCGTTCCGCAAAATCGGTGATCTCGACGGCGACGTCAGTGCCGATTGGTGGTCGGCCGACGGCAAGACCATCTATTTCAACGAAGGCTTCAAGGCCACGCAGCAGCTGTTCGCACTCGATGTGGCGTCGGGCAAGGTGAAGGCCGTGACCGACGTGAAGGGGGTGATCGCGGTGACGCAGGACGAGGCCACCAAGCGACTGATGGTGTCGTATCAGGATCCGACCACGACGCCGTCGCTGTTCACTGTCCCCTCGCTCGCGGCGCTGGCCACCCGCAACGCGTGGACGCAACTCACCGATCCCAACCCGTGGGTGCGTGAGCAGCTCGCGCTCGGTGAAGAGACCGAAGTGACGTGGACGTCGAAGGACGGCAAGAAGGTGGGCGGCGTGCTGCTCAAGCCGGTCGGCTACCAGCCGGGCAAGAAGTATCCGCTCATCGTGGCCATTCACGGTGGACCGGCTGCGGCCGATCAGCTGTCGTTCAACGGCGGCTACGGCGCGCAGGTGTATGCGGGGCAGGGCTGGGCGGTGCTGATGCCGAACTATCGTGGCTCCACGAATTACGGCGAAGCGCACAAGAACGGCATCGTGGGCAACTACTTCGAGCCGGGCTACAACGACATCATGACCGGCGTCGATGCGCTCATCGCGCAGGGCCTGGTCGACGAGACCAAGATGGGCGTGCTGGGCTGGAGCGCCGGTGGTCACTGGAGCAACTGGATCCTCACGCACACCGATCGCTTCAAGGGCATCTCGAGCGGCGCCGGTACGTCGAACTGGATTTCCATGTACGCGCAGTCCGATGTGCAGCGCAATCGCCAGTACTACCTCGGCAACAAGCTGCCGTACGACGACTTCGACGCCTACTGGAAGCAGTCACCGATCAAGTACATCCGGAACGCGAAGACGCCCACGATGATCCACGTGGTGGAAGGCGACCCGCGCGTGCCGAGTCCGCAGAGCGTGGAGCTGCACATGGGCCTCAAGCGGGTGGGCGTGCCGACGGAGCTGTTCATGTATCCGGGTGCCTCGCACGGCATTCCCGATGCGCGCAACCGGCTGGTGAAGAGCACCGCCGAGATGGCGTGGATGAACTACTGGGTACTCGGCAACGGCAAGAAGTTCTCGTGGCGTGAAGTGCTGGAGACGCTCGAGGATCCCAAGGCCGAGAAGAAGGTCGAGGTGAAGGGAATCAACTGATCGGCGCGGGTTCAGAACCGATCACGCAGAGGTGCAGAGAACGCAGAGGCGCAGAGAAAAAGGATCTTCTCTGCGCCTCTGCGTTCTCTGCGCCTCTGCGTTTTCTTTTCTTGGGGATATGCCTACGGACATCCCTTGGCAACGATCGGGGCCGGGCATTCGCTGCCGTCGGCGGCACAGAGCGCGGCGCGCATCGTGAGTCGATCGGCGAAGCGGGTGATCGGGAAGCCGTCGTCGGGCAGCACGTCGAGCGTCGGCCAGGCCTTCACCAAACTCCCCATGATCCGGGCGTGTTCACGTGGGGAGACGATTCCGGGACTCTTGGCGGTCCGACGCAATTGCGCGAGATCGAACATCAGCCAGGCGTTCTCGTCGGTGACCTCACCGACCGCGTGCTCGCTGCGATCCTTCACGTCGCCTTCGTGCAGGCGGACGGCGATGGCGAGGGCGGAGTTGAGGGTGGCCATCGCCGCCGATTCCTGGCCGCCGGCGAGCTCCACCGTGGCCATGCCCTGCAAGAAGGTCACGCTCTCGCGAGTGATGTTGCTGCCCACTGAGGGGACGTCGCTGTAGGCCTTCACCAGCACCGTGCGCGCCTCGGCGACCGCTTTGCGGGACGCGAGCAGACGAACCAATGCGTCGGCGCTGGACCGATCGCCCGGTGGGGCGGCGGTGACCGCCTCGCGCAGGATGCGGGTGGCGCTGTCGGCACAGCCGCGCATCATCCAGAGATCGGCGCGTCCACGACGGGTGGCCTGTTCCGTGGCGAGATCACCCGACGTGCGAGCGGCGGAGCCCGCCTGCTCGAGGGTGCGGAGCGCGGAATCCACCTGACCGCGCAAGGCGAGGGCACGGCCGGCGCGCCAGAGGGTCGCCCCTTCACCCGACTGCGCGACGAGCTCGCGGGCGGTGGTGGTGGCGACCAGCACCGTGGCCGCGAGCAGCGCACGCAGCGGGAGGGCGGTCAACCGATCACCAGCCCCGGCAGGGGCGAAGGAGCCGAGAGGGCGTCTTGAGCGGCCATGAGGACGGAGGCGGGCAGGGGTGAACCACCGGCCCGCTTGGCGGCTTCGACGACCATCGAGAGCGCGCGGGCCTGCGCCGCATACGCCGCAAGAAGGGCACCACCCGCCCCCGGGATGGCCACGATGTCCTGGGCCAGGTCGTCCAGATGACGCACCAAGGCGCCACCGTGGGCCGAGCCCGGCGTGGATCCTGCACTCAGCGGTACCTCACGATCCTGGCTCGCATCCTGGTGGGACGACGTGCCCCAGAACCCGGGAAACGCCGACGCCGACAGGGCTTCCTGCACGCGCCCGTTGCTCGACGCTAGTGCGGCCAAACGGCGCCGCGCCACCTGCGATGACTCAAATCCCACGCGAAATCTCCGGAAAGTGCCGTCTATCAGTGGTTTACGCGGGTTTCACCCGAGTTTGCTCTTGACAGGAACGGACCTGTTACATAAATGCGACAGTGATGGCGATGCGGTACCGGCGGGATAACCGCATGCTATGGCGTTGCTTACTGCAGTTGCTTCGTGGTTCGGCGTGTTTCTGGAGTGCCGAACGGGCGCCTAACACAGCGTCGGCGCGGAGCAGAACGGTCTCGATCGGTCACCCGGTCGTCGCCGGCGTGTGCTTCGATCAGAGGTCTGAGGCCTGTTCCCACACCACGTCGGGTGTCGGACAGGGTACGGTTCGAGCTCTCCCCTGGAGGAGGCTGGATGCACGTCCTCACCCCGGTAGCTGAACGTGATCTTGCGGCGAGGGATCTGGCGGAACTGGCCAGAACCACCCTCGACGATCACTGGGCTGTCGCTGCGATCCCGACCGAGCGGCGAGCGCTGCTGCTGGAACGGGCCGACGCGGCGGCGCTTCGCCCCGGGGACGGACTCGGCGAACCGATCGCCGATGGACTGGCGCTGCTCGGCACGGCCTACGAATTGGCCGCGCTCAGTCAGCTCGACGCCGCGCTGCAGCCGGCTCCCAGTGCCGGCCGCGATCTGGCGCAGGCCGTGCTGGCCCTGGGTGCGGCCCGCGCCTTCCGCTGTTCGGCAGCGCTCCGCGCGCCCACCGACGACGGGGAATCGGCGGTCAAGTGGGCGCTCAAGCTGGGGGCGCTGGCGCTCGTGTCGCGACAGACCGACGCCTACCTCCGCTGGTGGGAGGTGCGCAATCAGGTCACCGAGACCGTGCATCAGGCCGCCCTGCGGCTCGAGCATGAGCCGTGGGAGGCGTACGCTCGCGGGACCCTCTGGATGGCGTGGCTGGGGCTGATGGGCGCCCCCGTGGCAGCGCACGCCGATAACGCCGCCGAGGACCTGCCGATGCTGTCCGCCACGCGCAGTCGCCTGGCGGCGTTCCGTGAACGTCGGGCCGACCACGAGGTGCCCGGCGAAGGGCCGGTCCTGAATACGGCCGCCCTGCGCGCCCGGATGACCGAGTTCGCGATCCGGCATCTGGCCGACGCGACCGAGCTGCTCACGGTGGCCGTGCTGCGGCGCACTCTGCCCGATGTGTCGGGCGAGTTCAAGCTGCACCTGAGCGCGGCGCGCTCCGCCATGGCTGGCGATCATGGACAGGACGTATTGCTGGCGTGGCTGCAAGCTGCCGGCGTTACGCTGGCAGGCGGCGTGACCGCCCAGCTAGAACTCCCAGGATTCTAGTCCGTCCGGCCTTCGACGCGCCTTTGGCACCGCCTTTGGCGGCGCGCCAGACGCGGTACACGCGGCGTCCGCTGCTGCCCACGGGAAAGGCGATCCGCCCCGCCCCGAGGGGAAGGATGTCGGCCATCATGGCCCCGATCGCGATGCGCGTGGCCTCATCCGTGGCCGGCGCCGACGCTTCGGCCTCGATGCGATACCACGCCGTCCCGGCTTCGCCCTCGACGCAGACCAGATACTGGTCGTCGCTGCTCCAGAACGCGGTCAACCGGTCACTCGCCAATCCAATGTGGATAGGCAGAGATGTGAGCGGAGCCGGATCGATGGTGCCGAGCGGGGCGTTGCAGGCGACGACGTGCATGAGCGTTTTCCGAGGAAGGCAGAAACGTGAGCACCGGTATTTCGACTTGCGTCGGATCATCGGCGGGCGGTGATGTTATGACGATCCGAGCGCCCGCGCAATACGATGGGATGAGGCTAAGTTGTTGATCTAGTTGTTGATATACGTTGAAAGGTGTGTGGATAACTCGGTAAGTCCGCATCGCGGGGGGAGATCGCCCCGGCCGTCCTGTGGATAAGTGGTTCCGTGATGCCCCTCCGTTTTGCGGTGTGGTTGGGCACTTTGTCCACATAACCGGTTGTCACAAAAGTGCTTTTCTGTTGTTTGCTAACACACCTCGCCGGCCGGTTTGGGCGCTTCGAGGGCGAGCCCGGTCGTTCCGGGGACGAAACACACGTGGCCATGGCGGAGTCGCCCGTTTGGGCGCATTCTCCCGTGATCACGCGCACCTCATCAGGAGAACAGACGTGTCGATGGAACCACGGATCGGATTGCTGGTCGGCCGGGAATGGTCGTTTCCTCCCGCTTTTCTGGAAGCAGTGGCGCGCCGGCAGTCCGGTGTCACCGCGGATTACATCACGCTCGATGCCACGCGAATGGGCCAGGACGTCCCGTATTCGCTGATCATCGACCGCATCTCGCATGAGGTCGGGTTCTACCGGACCTTCCTGAAGCACGCGACCCGGATGGGGACCACCGTCGTCAACAATCCCTTTATGTGGTCCGCCGACGACAAGTTCTACGATGCCACCGTGGCCATTCAGAATGGGGTGGCGCACCCGAAGACGATGGTCCTGCCCAACAAGGACTACATCCCCGGGATCTCGCACACCGAATCGCTACGCAACCTGGCCTACCCGCTCGATTGGAAGGGCGTGGCCGAATACATCGGATTCCCGTGTGTCCTCAAGGACGCCCACGGCGGCGGCTGGCGCGATGTATACATCTGCGACTCCATGGAGGAGCTGATCCACCACTACAACAACAGTGGATTGCTCACGATGGTGGTGCAGGAGTTCATCAAGTGGGACGCCTACGTGCGCTGTATGGCGCTGGGCCGCGAAGAAGTGCTGCCGATGCCGTACGACCCCGGCGAGCGCCGCTACATCCCCGACCCCGGCTATCTGGGCAAGGAGCTCGAGGCCCGATGCATCAAGGACTCGCTCACCCTGTGTAATGCCCTGGGCTACGACATGAACACCGTCGAGTTCGCCGTGAAAGATGGCATCCCGTACGCCATCGACTTCATGAACCCGGCCCCCGACATGGACATCTACTCGCTCACACCGACCTACTTCGAATGGGTCGTGGAGCACATGGCGGACCTCGCCATCAAGCTGGCGACGGCGCCGCGGACGACGCCGAGTGGCGTGGCGATTGGGGAAAAGTAAGGAGTAGGGAGTACGGGGTAGGGAGTAGGCGTACCCCATACCCCATACCCCATACTCCGTACCCCTTACTGTTGTTTGTACAAACTGGCTCGCTCGCTGATCACAAACCTTACCGGCTGTTTATGTCCACATCCGCGATTGCGCGGTACCACGATGCGTTGCAGGACGGCGCGATCGCGCACGCGAGCGCCGAAGTCCTTGAACGACAGCTCCGGCATGACGGGCTCTTCTTTGGAGAGCGCGCGCTGTGCAGCGTCCTGCGTCCGCGCTTCCTCAGTCTCGGCCAGTACAAGCATTTGGCGCGCGCCTGCGCCCTGGTGGGTTCGGCCTTCGAAAAGGTCCGAGTGGCCGCCATGGCAGATTCGGCCTTACGGGAGCAGTTCGGGTTGACGGCCTGGGAGGAGCAGCTCATCCACGCCGACCCCGGCTTCGAGGTGGCCAGCCCGACCTCCCGCCTCGATGCGTTTTTCGCGGAAGGGGAGGGTGGGCTCAAGTTCACGGAATACAACGCGGAGACGCCGGCAGGGGCAGCGTACAACGACGCCCTCTCGCGCGCCTTCCTGTCGTTGCCCGTCATGCACGAGTTCAGCCGGACACATATTGCGGTGCCGCTGCCGGCCGCGCCGTCGGTCGTGCACTCGCTCCTCAACGCCTACTACAGTTGGCGCGGCGTGCGCGAGGCACCCACGATCTGCATTCTGGATTGGAAGGAGGTGCCCACGTACAGCGAGTTCGTGCTCTTCGAGCGCGAGTTCAGGGCGCTCGGCATCGATGCGTTCATCGGTGATCCGCGCGACGCCGAGTTCACGAACGGCAAGTTGATGATCGCCGGCAAGCACGTCACGCTGATCTACAAGCGCGTGTTGATCGACGAACTGGTCACCCGCGAAGGGCTCGATTCGCCCGTCGTGCGAGCTGTGCGTGAAGGTGCGGTGTGCATGGTGAACCCGTTCCGCTGTAAGATGTTACATAAGAAGGCCTCACTTGCCGTGTTAAGTGATGAACGGCAGGCCGCGCTGCTCACCGCGGACGAACATGCGGCCGTCGCTGCGCACGTTCCATGGACACGTGTGGTGCAGGCGCGACATACGCAGTATGGCGCCAGTCGCGTCGATCTCCTGGAATTCACGGCGGCCAACCGCGCCACGCTCGTCCTCAAGCCCAACGATGAGTACGGTGGAAAGGGGATCGTGCTGGGCTGGACGGTGAACGACGCCGAGTGGGAAGCGGCCATCGCGACGGCCCTTGCCGAGCCGTATATCGTGCAGGAGCGGGTGGAGATCCCGAGCGAATTGTGGCCGGCCTGGACCGACGGCGCGCTCCATCTTGGGGAACGCATGCTCGATACGGCGCCCTTTATCGCCGACGGCATTACGATGTCTGGATGTCTCACGCGTATCGCGACCGATCCGCTGCTGAACGTCACCGCCGGCGGTGGCTCAAACGTCCCTACTTTTCTCGTCGAACAACGCTGATGTCGTCTTTGAAACGCCCGGTGATCGGGCTGACCACGCAAACGCTGCACTCGATCGATGGCATCCCACCGGGATTGCCCTCGTCGTGGGTGATGAATCAGCGCTATTTCCTGGCCGCCACCATGGTGGGTGCCGTGCCCTGGATGATCCCCCTCCTCGACGACGATCTCCTCACGCTGCGCGAGATCTATGAGCGGCTCGACGGCATCCTGATCCCGGGTGGAGTCGACATCAATCCCGCCGAGTACGGCGAGGCCGTCCGGCAGGAATGCGGCAATCTCGACCCCGCGCGCGACCGTGTGGAGCTCCAGTTGGTGCGTTGGGCCATCGAGGACGGCAAGCCGGTCTTCGGTCTCTGCCGCGGGCTCCAGGTCATCAACGTGGCCTCGGGCGGTTCGCTCTGGCAGGACCTGGCATCACAAAATCCGTCTTTCAACAAGCACGACTTTTTTCCGACCGCGGGCTTCGAGCGTGACCACCTCGCGCACGCGGTCGACATCGTGCCGGACACAAAGTTGTCACGGTTGCTGGAATCCACACGGGCGCCCGTGAACAGTATGCATCATCAGGGCATCAAGCAGCTGGGCCAGCATCTCGTGGCCTCGGCCACCGCCGATGATGGATTGATCGAGGCGGTCGAGGGCGACGGCGACGCGTTTCTGATCGGGGTGCAGTGGCACCCGGAAGTTCTTGAGATGGCGGATCCACATACGCGACATCTCTTCGGCGGCTTCATTCGTGCCGCGATGGATTGGTCCACGGCGAACAGCACGTCCCGTGTGGGCGTGGGGGGTTAAATGCGCGCTCCGAGCCTGACGGTCGGAATCGAGGAAGAGTACCAGATCATCGACCCGGTCACGCGTGACCTCACACCGGGGTTCGATGCCCTGGTGTCGAGCAACGACGCGCAGTTGGCCGATGTCAAAGCCGAGCTTCACCAGTGTCAGGTGGAGATCGGTACGAAGGTGTGCTCCTCGATTGCGGAACTGCGCTCGGAGCTGGTGAAGCTGCGTGGGCTGGTCATCAAGGCCGCCGGTCAGCATGGGCTGACGATCGCCTCGGCCGGCACGCATCCCTTCTCCAATTGGATGAATCAGGAGATGACGCCCAAGGAGCGATACCTGGGCGTGAAGGCGGAGCTGCAGGATCTGGCCCATCGTCTGCTCATCTTCGGGACGCATGTGCATGTGGGCATTGAAGATCCGGAGTTCCGGATCGACTGCCTGAATGCCGCGCGATACATCCTCCCTCACATTTTGTGTTTGTCCACATCGTCGCCCTTCTGGTTCGGGCGCAACACGGGACTGCACTCCTATCGCAGCATCGTGTTCAAGAACTTTCCGCGCACCGGTGTGCCGCGCATCCTGAATGGATGGGGCGACTATGCCGATCTGGTGGACACGCTCGTCAAAACGCGCAGCATCCCCGACGGATCGAAGATCTGGTGGGATGTGCGGCCGCACCACATCTACCCGACGCTCGAGTTCCGCGCTTGCGATGTGAACACGAAAGTCGACGAAGCGGTGTGCATCGCCGCGATTCTGCAGGCCGTCGTCGCCAAGATGTGGAAGCTGCGTCGCGACAACATGACGTTCCGCGTGTACGCCCAGGATCTCATTGAAGAGAACAAGTGGCGCGCGGTCCGCTGGGGACTGGGCGGCAAGCTGATCGACTTCGGCAAGAAGGAAGAGTCGCCGGCGCCGGTGCTCATCCGCGAGTTGGTGGAGTGGTTCCTCGACGATGTGCTCGACGAACTCGGCACCCGGAAGGAAGTCGAGTACGCGTTCCGCATTCTCGACGAAGGGTCGAGTGCGCAGCGTCAGCTCGCCACGTACGCGCGAACGGGCGATCTGCGGGCCGTCGTCGATCAGCTCATCCGCGAGACGGCCGAAGGGGTGTGCGAGCCGTTCCTCGGTCCGCCGCTCGAGTCGGCTAATTCCCGTGAGGCGGCGGTGCCCGGCTCGATGCCGACACCAACCGCCCCCTTGTCGGCGGTGCGAGGGCAGTCGGTCCCGTAACGATCCGTTACGGGTCGACGCCGATCGACGTGTACAGAGCGGCGATGCGCGCCGCCGATCCGGTCCGGGTGTAGACGTCCGGTCGGCGGTCCTGGAGCACGGCGGCGATCACGGCCGCCACTTCGTCGGCGCTCTGCGATTCAGGGAGCGCTCGAGAGTCGACGCCGCCATGGCGGGCATTGAGTCCGAATTCCGTGCGCACGACGCCCGGGGAAATCAGGGAGAACTGAATCTCCGGGTGCGTGGCCTGCACCTCGGTGCGGAAGTTCGCCGTGAGTGCATTCAGGAAATGCTTGGCCGCACTGTATGCCGAGCGTTGCAGGGCGAAGGGCGCGCGCCCGAGCATGGACGAGACATTGACCACGTGTCCGCGGCCCGCGGTCTTGAAGTGCGGCAACACTTCCTGCATGCCGTACAGCGCCGACTTCACATTGATGCGCATCATGTCGTCGATGTCGTCGTCGGTGAGTTCGGACGGCATGCGGGTGATGCCCTGACCGACGTTGTTCACCCAGGCATCGATCCGACCGAAGTGCGCCAGCGTTTCGCGTACGATGCGCTGGACCTCGCCGCGACTCGTGACATCGGCGGTGACGGTTAGGACTGGCGATCCAGTCGCCGCGGTCAGCTCGTCGCCCAGCGCGTGGAGTTCAGCCGGTCGGCGCGCGATAAGGGACAAGGCGTGCGTGGGCGCGACATGACGCGCCAGGGCGGCCCCAATGCCGCCACTCGCCCCCGTAATGACGACGACGGGGCGGTCGGAATGAATCGGTGTGCTCATGCTCTCAAGAGTAACGCAGGGATTCCCCTACGCTCACCTCGTTAGAAATACGAATGCAGCAGCGCAGCGCGCCTAGGTACTGTCCAGCCTCGCGCACGAGCGGACGATATCCGCCGGTGCTGCCCGACTCAATCGAATCTCTGCTGCGCTCTCTATCTATATGAAGTCGATGATGATGCGGTCGCTGTTGTCTGTGGCCTCCCTCGCCGTGCTCGGCGCGTGTGAAGGCGAGTCGAACGCTACGGGTCCGGGTACCGGCACGCCGGAGCCTGCCATCAATCAAGTGGTGTCGTTCGGGCCGCTGAATGCGAGCAGCACGGATACCCTCGTGTACTTCAGCTTTGCGTCGGGCGCACTGGTGCCGCGCACCGGTGACTGGGATCTGGCGTTCCGTCGCTACGAAGTGCGTTTGAACTCGCCGGCGGTGGGCGGGGCGACGAGCAAGAACGTGCTCGGCTTCGCGCTCGACAACAACAAGACTGCCAGTGATGCGCAGGTGCTGGCGTTCACGCCGGCCGCAACGCTCACGGATTTTGACGCGGTGCGTGCCGCGCAAATCCCGGCCGACGATCAGTTCCAGACCGATCGACTGACGGAGAACAAGCAGGGCTACCTGAACCTGAGCGGCATTCCGACGGCGAATCCGGCGAACTACTGGAAGCTTCGTCTCGCCAATGGCACGTTCGCGGTGTTCCGCGCCACGCGTATCAAGTTCACGCAGAGCTTCGCGGTGGACACGCTGTACCTCGAGTCGCGCCTGCAGACGGGCAGCACCCTGGGCGCCGTGCAGACGTTGGCGATCGCGCCGGCCAACGGCGTGCGTCAGATCAGTCTCGCCACGAACGCGGTGGTAACCGGCGCCGGCTGCAACTGGGACCTCGAGTTCAATCCCGCGGCGAACCAGCTCTCGCTCGTACCGAACGTCGCGTGTAACGCCGGCACGTATCCGGGACCGACGTCCCCGGCTTTCGCCAACGCGACGATCGCCAGTGATGCGCCGCAGTTCGCGACGTTCCTGTCGACGTTGGTCGGGCCGATCCCGAACTCCGTGCTCGATAAGAGCGCGCCGTTCCGCTACAACCTGCAGGGCAACGATCGACTCCACGCCGCGTTCAACACGTACCTGGTGAAATCGGGCACGCGCGTCTACAAGCTCCAGCTCACCGACTACTACAGCAACACCGGTGTCGCGGGCTTTCCGACGATTCGCTACGCCCGCATTCGATGAGCGAAGGACGGCGCACCCCGACGTCGATCGTGATGCACCCGCTCCTGTGCGCGCTGATGCTGGCCGTCGTGTCTGGCGGACCGGCTCGCGCGCAGAACGCGGTGGCGGTGCAGGGCACGGTGTTGGGAAAGACCGACGGGGCGCCGGTGTTGTCGGCAGAAGTGCGTGTGCCGCGCCTCGGTGTGCGCGTACGCACCGATGAACGCGGTACCTTTCGCGTGGCAGCGTCGGTTGGCGATTCGCTGATTGTGCGGGCGCTCGGATTTGCCGAACTGCGTACGGTGGTGCAGAGCAGCACGCCGGTCGTGCGGCTCGTGGCGTTGGCCACCGTGCTACCGGTGTTCACGACGACGATGGGGCAGCGCGTCATCCGCGCCAGCGAATCGCCGCGCAGCGTGACGGTGATCGGTCGTGAGGAACTCGACGCGGTGGCGGCCGTTTCAGCCAATCAGCTGCTGCGTCAGTTGCCGGGGCTGCAGGAACTTCCCGCGCCGCCGTCGAAGACCTCGATTTCGATTCGCGGATTCGACGACTCACGGGTGCTCGTGCTGGTGGATGGCGAGCCGGTAGCCGGCGCGCTCATCGAGAGCCGGGACATCGGCCGATTGAGCACCATCGCGACCGAGCGAATCGAGGTCACGAAGGGACCGTCGAGTGTGGAGTTCGGCAGCGATGCCTTGGGTGGCGTCATCAACATCGTGCAGGCCGCCCCGACCCAACGTCTGACGCTCGACGCGCTCGCGCGCGAAGGCGGACTCGGACGGCAGGAATCGTCGGTGGGCGTGAGTCAGACGGTCGGCAAATTCGGCTACCGCGTGAATGGCGGGTGGCGTCAGTCCGACCGCGTGACCGGTTACAACGCGATTGGCTCGACGTTCAATCGCATCTACGATGTGCGCACCGACTTCCGCTATGCGTTGACCGACAAGTGGGCGTTGCGGCTCGACATGCAGGGTTCGCAGGAACGTCAGCGCTTTCCGGTGGATGCCGCGTTCAATGGCTTCATCGACAATCGCGGCGGTCAGGGCTTCGCCGAGGTGCGGGGGCCGTTGTTCGGCGGCAACATCCGCGCGCGTGCCTTCGAGCAGCGCTTCGTGTACCAGTACCGGCAGTCGCGCGGACTGCTGCCGATCAAAGGCTCGGCCGACTCACTCGAGCAGCGTGAGCGACAGGGGCGCTATCTGTTGTCGTACACGCATGTCGTCGGCGCTCATGCGATCGACGTGGGAGCGCAGCGCTCGCATCGCACCCTCGTGGCGCCGCAAAAGGTGACGGGCGACAGCGCCGACGAACAGGTGACCGAAGTGTTCGCGCGCGACTCCTGGACGCTCGGCAACGTCTTGATGACGGCCGGAGCGCGCCATACCAGCAGTACGCTGTGGGGCAGCAGTACCAATCCATCCTTCGGTGTGGCGTGGCAGACGTCGTCGAGCGTGCGCCTGCGGAGCAACGTGGCGCGCGGATTCCGCGCACCGGGCTTCAAGGAGATTCGCTACACGTTCACGAATCCCGCTGGCGGCTACACGCTCGAAGGAAATCCGGATCTGCTGCCGGAATCCTCCTGGAGCACGAGCGTCGGCGGCACGTGGGCGCCGAGTCCGTCGCTCTCGTTCGATGTGGAGGGCTATCGCAACGACGTGTCCGGATTGGTGGACTGGCGGTATGAGGGCGACAACGCGGCGGGATTCCAGACCTATCGCTATGTGAACGTGGCACGCGCCCGCACTCAGGGCGTGGAGACGAATGCGCGCGTCAATACCGGCGCGACGGAAGTCACGCTGGGGTACGACTTCCTGCGCGCGCGCGATCTCAACTCGGGGTTGCCGCTCAGCCGGCGCGCGTCGCACACGGCGCGCCTGCGCGTGGCGCGCGAGTGGATGGTGCGACGCGGGCTCTTCACCGACGCGTCGGTGCGCTATACCGGGAATGCACCACTCGTTGGCATTCCCAGCGGTGCTCCGATCACGGGGCCGTTCTCGACCGAGAGCGGCGTGATTGGCGTGCAGGGCGCGCTCCTGTCGGTCGACGCGCAGCTCCGGTTGGCCGTGACGCGCGAACTCGAAGTGTCGGGTGGCGTGAACAATCTGCTCGATCAGCAGCCGAACTTGTGGACGCCCGCGTTCGCGCGACAGTTCTACGCGGGATTGCGGTGGCGATGGAGCGTGGCGCCGTAGCCGCCACCGAGTAGTCGTGACCGACTGAACGGCGCTATCGCGTCCAGATCGATATCAGGCCGCATCCGGTGCGTGCGCGCGGCCCGAGTTCGTTGCCGCCTTGCGCAGCCATGGTGGCGGGAATCGTTGCTGCACCGGCGAACACTTCGATGCCGTACACCTCGCCGGGAGCGGGCAGCGTGCGCAGGTCCGGCCGCCCATCGCTTTGGACGACGCCGTTGATCGCGACGCGCAACCAGCACTCCTCGTTGCGATTGCGCATCGAACGCGCGTAGACGAATCCGAGGCTGTCCACCACGAGCACCGATGGTACGCGCGTGAGCATCTGCCAGAGGCTCACCGGATTGCGCTGCTCGATCTGTTCGCGCGTGATCGACTCGGTGGCCAGTCCGTAGGCGCGCCGCGTTTCGAAGTCGGTGAACCGATTGTTGGTGCGATTCGCGCGCACGGTGAACGTATCCAGCGCAGGCGGTGCCGCGGGGTCGAGCGAGAGTTGCAGCCGGTTCAACCCCTCGCCGAACTCCGTGGCGATCGTGCCCTCCACATAGCCCACGCGTCGCAGATGTACGGTGGCGGCGCCGAGTTCGAGATCGCCCACGGTCGCTTCGCCGAGGCTATTCGTGCGGAGCTCGATTTCGCGACCGGAGATGGTCCGGATCACGGCGAGCACCTCGCCAAGGGGCCGATCGGAGGCGTTATACGTGCGCAGCAGGAGTGATCCCCGCCGAGCGCTCAGCCGCACATCGGCGGCGGCAATCGCCTCGGTGTCGGCGATGCGGAACAGTGTATCGATGGAGCCGGCGGCCGCGGTCACGCGGAACTGCAACGGAACATCGCGCGGGATTCCACAGACGCGCCACTGTCCCAGCGAGTCGGTGGTGATGGTGATGAGCTCCTCGCCGAAGCTCACGCGATCAGCGGCGGTCGTGATGTTGCGCAACGCGCGCAGGCGCACCGTCGCGCCGGGCACGTCGCGACCAGCAGCGTCTCGCACCGTGCCGCGCAGCAAGCTCTGCTCGCGACGTACGACATCGGCGCTGCAGGTCGCGCGCAGCAGATCGGTGGTGCTGGGAAGTGTCATCTGCACCAGCCGACCGTCAACGCCGACATCGACCTCATGTTCGCGGGCGAGCACACCGAGGGAGTCCATCAAGGCGGTGCGCACCTGCAACCGGTACTGTCCCGGCAAAATCGGCTCGACGCGGCCGATGCCGATGCTGTCCGTGCGTAGCGCGTAGTCCGTGCCCGCGAGCACACCGAACGCGCCACTGATCGAATGTCCCGGCACCGACGGCCCGGTCGCGTTGCGCAGTTGCACGGCGAGCTGCGCGCCTTCCCCTCGGAACAGTGTGCGCTCGCCCTGCGTGACGCGCAGGACCTCACCACCGGTGACCTGCAACGCGCGTACGACCACCCCGGATGTGGTGATCAGCACGCGCCGTCGCCCGACGGCCGTTTGATTGTCGCGGCGCGCCAGAATCGGCATACGGACATGCCAGCGCTGCACCATCCACTGTCCCGCGCCGAGCCGGAGGAACTCGACCGTGCCACCCGGGCGTGCGCGTTCGACGACGGCGGGAAGTCCGGTGTACCGATACTCGATGCGACGCAGTTCACTGCTGGCGCGATCGAGCCACAGCACGCCCGTGATGTCCCGGCGGCGGTCGCTGTCACTGACTGGCCGAAAGGCGACGCCGATCTGCTCCGGCGCGGAATCGGCGGGCGGTTCGAGGCGGAAGCAATGCCCGTTGGTGAACGCGTCGGAGAGCATCACGTCGGCGTCGGGGGCGTGATACACCGTGCCGTCGTCACGATCCACGACGTAGCCATGCGTGGCGAGCGATTCAGCGGGGGCACTGCGAAAGGCGCGCGTCGTGACGCTGCGTGTGGTCCGCACCGACTGTTCGCGGACGCGCACGCCGGCGCTATCGAGCGTGCGTTCGTACTCGATCCACTCGGCGTTCAACGGACTGTCGGACGATGCCAACTGCGACGCCATCAGCGCCTTGCGCCCCTCCTCCCACACACGTGCCACGAGTTGCCCATCGGCACTGCTGGTGCGGCAGTCGTCGCGTCCGCGAACCGACACCGCAGGCAGCGCCACGGCCGATCCGGTCAGCGCGAACTGCAAGGGCGGCACGTCGGAGCCGGCGCTCTCGAAGGGGCCGATGGTCGGGCCGTCCGTCGGTGCATAGCCCACGCGCAACGCGCGCAGCCGATAGCGAGCGCCCGGTGCCGGCAACTGGAATCGAAAGGCGCCGCGCGTGTCGGAGAGTGTTCGCGCGACGACCTGTCCGGCGCTGTTCTCGAGCACCACGATGACGGCCGCCGCCGGCGTGGTGCCGTCGCTGGCGAGCACGGCCCCTCGTATCAGCTGGGCGTGCAGCACGGTGGGCGTGCTTCCGATACAACCGGCGGCCACGAATATGCCGACCGAACGGACGAGGCGACGCAAGCAAGGCATAGTAGGAAATGCCTCCCCGCTGTCGGAACGGCAAGGGGCGGCTCCCACGGGGCGCCGGGTCCGGCCGGACTCAGCGCCTGGGGCCGACCTCGTCGAACAGCGCCTCGTCGGAGAGCGCCATCGGACGGAGCAGCTGCCGGGCAATCGCCTCCGGGAACTCGTGCACGTTGATGCCGTGTGTATCGCCGACGTCGGCTTCGGTTTCGGAGAGGTCGACCGTGAGACCGGGGCCCGTTCCATGGACGTGCCCCACGAATGTGCGCACGGCGCCGGTTCGGCGATGCGCGAGGGTCACGCGCCAGGGAGCACCAGGGGCTTCCTCGTGCGCTGCTGGTGTGTGCGGTGCCGCGTCATGCGGCGCCACCGTGACATCGAAGACGGCGATCCGCGGTGTTGCGATCCCCATGGAGGCACAGGCAATCGCGCCCGCCGCGGCACACGTCGTCGCATCGCGGTGCGGCATGGCTTCGCGCACGAACAGTTCGCTGGCGCTGCCGGCGTTCGGCGCGCCGCTCGTCGCGGGGGCGAGCCACTGCACGAACTCGGGCATCAGCCGTGATGCGTGGCCGGACAGTTCGATCGAGCGAGCCGCGTAGCGGAGCACCTGTCGCACTTCGATGCGATCGACCTCGTCGAAGAACCAGGCGCACGACGTGAAGGTCCGCATCGTCGCGCGCGCGAGTTCGAGCAGTTCGCGCGCGCGCTGCACCTGCTGATCCGACGCTTCCCCGGGCAGTTCGCGCCGCGCGAACTGTTCGAGTGCTGCGCCATCCTGTGCGACCACATCGCCATAGCGATCGCGCACCTCCCACGGATCGTCGCGGAACAGCGTGCGGCCTTCGTGTTCGAACACCTCATGCGCGTGATGCGAGAGCCGCTCGATCGCCGCGCGCAGCGGCCCACGCCACTGCTGCGCCGGCGGCTTGCTGCCATCGAGGCGGCAGCCGCAGTTGCTGCGCCAACGCTCTACACCGTGCGCACAGCTCCACGCACTCGGCGAGACCAGGCGTACGTCGGTGGAGGGCGGATGCATCGCGACCAGCGAGGCGCTGTTGGTGACGCGCGAACTCGACTGCTGCACCACCATCGACAACGCTTCGGTGAGTGTGGAGTCGCCACTCTTGTGATGATGCCCGAACGTCTCTCCGTCGGTGGCCAGCGTGGTGCACCGATCGACGTGCGCATCGCCCGCGTCGCGATACGGTGTGAGCCGCTGTGCGAGCGCCGGCGCATCACGCAACAGGCCGCCGAAGGCGACGTCACCGGCCAGTGATCCGTCGTAGGGCACGATCGTGAGTGTCCGACCCGACGCGCCGCGCCAACGCACGGGCATGCCGCTGCCGTCGTGCCCATGCACCTGATACGGGGCCAGAATGGTGAAGGCAATCCCTTCCTTGGCCACGGCATCGAGCGTGTCTTCATCGGCCGCGCACTCGGGCAGCCACATGCCCTCCGGTTCGCGATGAAAGCGTCGACGGAAATCGCGGATGCCCCAGCGGATCTCGGTCGTCCGCTCGCGCGGCGAGGCGAGGGGAAGAATCACGTGATGATACGGTGCGGCGATCGCGTTGCCGTGTCCCCACCGGCGCACACTGGCCGCATCCCCCGCCTGCATCGCCCGCATCGTCTCGGGCGCTTCGGCATCGAGCCATTCGCAGAGCGTGGCACCCACGTCGAACGAACACCACGCATACAGATTCACCACGCGCGCGATGCCCGAGCGCGCGTCTGGATCACGCGCGGCGGCGCGCTGGTCGCGCAGGTGCGCCTCGGCGGCCGCGAGGCGCGCGTAGCACTCGCGATTGATGCGCGTGTTCCAATCGTGGTCGGGGGCGGCCGACGGTTCCGTCGGGACCACCTCGAGCCAGGGGTCTTCGCGGGGCGGCTGGTACAGGTGATGATGGATGACGATCGAATGCATCAGCGGCGCTGCGTGACGATCTCGATGGCCTGCTGATACACCTGCGCGTATCGCTCGGCCGAGCGCTCCCATCCGAAATCCTGCTTCATCGCGGCGCTCATGCGTGGCGCCAAGGCGCTCGGATCGGCGAAACGCGCGAGGGCGCGGGAAATCGCGCGGTCGAGCGCTGCCGGCTGAAATTCGTCGAAGAGAAAGCCGGTGATGTCGTCCTGCACGGTGTCTGCGATGCCGCCGACACGGCGCCCGATCGGCAACGATCCGTAGCGCTGCGCACGCATCTGCGTGAGGCCGCACGGTTCGTACTGCGACGGCATGAGGAACATGTCGGCGCCGGCCATGAGGCGATGCTCGAGCCGGTCGGTGAAGTTGAGCTGAACACCCACATGCTGCGGGCGTGCCTTCGCGAGCGCCAACAGCGCGCGCTCGTACTTGGCTTCACCGGCGCCGAGAAAGACGAACTGCGCGTCGAGGGTCCAGATGAGCTGCGAATTCAAAATGAGGTCGAGGCCCTTCTGCGTGACCATCCGTCCCGTCAGTCCGAACATCGGAATCCGTTTGCGCTGCGGCAGGCCGAACGAACGCTGCAGCGCCGCCTTGCACTTCGACTTGTTCGCCGTCTCTGCGCGCGAGTAATTCGCAGTGATCTGATCGTCGGTGGCCGGATTCCAGAGCGACTGATCGATGCCGTTCGTAATGCCCGTGAAGCGCGGGCCAAGCCACTGAAACACTTCCTGCAGACCGAAGCCGCCGCCCGGCGTACGCAGCTCCTGCGCATGGGTGGGGCTTACGGTCACGACCATGTCGGCGAAGGTCAGACCGCCTTTCAGGAAGTTGATGCGGTCGTACCACTCGAGATGCCGGAAGTTGTACACCTCGGGCGGAATCCCGCAGTCGTTCAGCATCGAGGCCGGAAAGTGGCCTTGGTAGCCGGCGTTGTGCACCGAGAGGACGGTGGGCGTGTCGGCGAAGCGTTCCTTGAGTTCGCCGTACGTGCGCATGTACATGAGCGCCAGCGACGTGTGCCAGTCGTGCCCATGCACCAGCACGGGACCGGCGATCAGTCGCGGAATGCCGTCGAGGACGGCACGCGAGAAAAGGGCAAAGCGTCTGGCATTGTCGGCGTAATCGCGCCCCCCCTCGCCGTACAACCCGGCGCGGCTGAACGCCGACGGGATGTCGACGAACACCACTTTCGGTCCGGCCGGCGGCTGCACTTCACGAAAGAAGCGCACCTCCTCGCTGCGGAATCCCAGCTCGACCTGAATCGGACGGCCGAGTGGGGCGAGGTCGGGCGCGTGGTCGCGCACCGACCGATAGAGCGGCACGAACACGACCACGTTCGCGCCACCCTTCACCTGATAGTTGGCCAACCCCATCACGGCCTCGGCCAGCCCACCCGTACGGGCGAAAGGACTGTACTCCGACGTGAGATGCACGATCGTCGGCGCCCCACCCTCGGGTGCCCGGATCACGGGCGACCCGAAACTGGGCGTGGGCATGGCTGGGGATGTCATTATCTGAGCGTTACGCGATTGGTGGATCGTCGGGCAGGGAGTCACCCAGGATCGATGGTGCATAGTAGGCACGGGCGTACTGCTCCACCATGCGACGCGCCGTGAACTGCTGACCGGCAACGCGGATGGAGTGCTTCATCGTGGCCAGCCAGCGACGGGGCAAGTCGTTCTTGTCCACGTCGTAGTAGCGCGGCACGACTTCCTGCTCGAGCAGCTCGTAGAGACGGTTCGACGTGCTCACGCCCGCTTCGTCGTCTTCTTCCGGCGTGATCGCCCAGCCGTTGTTGCCTTCGTAGCCTTCTTCCCACCAGCCGTCGATGGTCGAGATCTGCGGCACGCCATTCAGTGCCGCCTTCATGCCGCTCGTGCCCGAGGCTTCGAGCGGGACGCGCGGCAGATTCATCCACAGGTCCACGCCCTGCACGAGCAGGTGCGCCAAGTGCATGCCGTAGTCTTCCACGAAGGCCACGCGTCCCTCGAAGCGCGGATCGCGCGTGAAGTGATACACGTTCTGCAGCACCTGCTTGCCCGGATTGTCGGCCGGATGCGCCTTGCCGGCGAAGACGATCTGCACCGGACGCTGCACATTCGTGACGAGTTTCCGCAGTCGCTCGACATCGCGGAAGATCAGGTCAGCGCGCTTGTACGTCGCGAACCGACGCGCGAAGCCGATCGTGAGCGTCTTCGGGTCGAGCAAGGTGCCGGCGCCGACCAGCTGCGTGGCCTCGATCTGCCGCCGCGCAAACGCACTGCGCGCTTCTTCGCGCACGAGACGCATGAGCGTGTGCTTGAGCCGCGAGTGCGTATGCCACAGCGCTTCGTCATCGAGCGTGAGCACCTGCTCCCACAGCGCGGGGTCGTTGCTGTGCCCCCACGCCGGTCCGAGATGATCGTCCAGCAGCTTCATGATGGGATTGGCCATCCACGTCGCGAGATGCACGCCGTTCGTGACATGACCCACCGGGATGTTCTCGGCCTCGCGACCGTTCCAGAGCGAGCGGCTCATGTCGCGTGTCACGATGCCATGGCGACGCGACACGGCGTTCACGCGGCGCGACAGGCGTACCGACGCCGCGGTCATGTGATACACGCCGGTGCCCGACTCCGGCATGTAGCCGATGCGCAGGAACGTTTCGGCGTCGATGCCCATGTCGTTCCAGTAGCCATCGGCGCACTGACGCACTTCGTTCACGCCGAAGTGATCGTGGCCGGCCGGCACCGGCGTGTGCGTGGTGAACACGCTGCGATTGCGCACTCGCTTCACGGCTTCCGCGTACGACACGCCTTGCTGACACAGTTCACGCACACGTTCGACCATCATGAACGCCGCGTGGCCTTCGTTGGCGTGCCAGGCAGCAGGAGCAATGCCGAGCGCCCGAAGGGCACGCACGCCACCAACGCCCAACAACCACTCTTGACGGAGACGCATGGCCGGGCCGCCCGAGTACAGCTTCGAGAGCAACGGCCGGTCGTCGGGATGGTTTTCCGGGAGATCCGAGTCGAGCAGATACACCGGCACGCGACCCACCTGCATCTTCCAGACGCGGATGTTGATGTCGCGACCGAACGTGTTCACCGTGACGAGATGCTTCTCTCCGTCCTTGCCCGGCAAGGGCACGATGGGCACCGCATTGAAGTCGATGGCATCGTTGGAGTCCTCCTGCCAGCCGTCCACGCGGATGTGCTGATCGAAGTACCCCTGACGGTAGAGAATGCCGACGGCTACGAGCGGGATGCCGAGATCGGACGCCGTCTTCAGGTGGTCACCAGCGAGCACACCGAGACCGCCCGAGTAGATCGGCACGGAGTTATGCACGCCGAACTCGGCGCAGAAGTACGCGACCGGCTGACCGCGCAGCTCCGGGAAGGTTCGGGCGTACCAGGTGTGTTCGTCCGAGCGCTCCGAGGCCAGCCACTGCATTGCGCGGTCGTAGCGCGCGCAAAAGACGGCGTCCTGGGAGAGCTGCACGAGACGGGCCGGATCGACCAGCTGGAGCAGGCGGATCGGGTTGTGGCGCAGCCGATGCCAGAGGCTCTCGTCGATCTCCTTGAAGATCATCCGCGCGTCGCGATTCCAGCTCCACGCCAGATTGTGCGCGAGGTGGGCAAGCCCGGCGAGCCGCCCCGGCAGTGGGGCAGGTTCGGGGACAGGCGGGGCGGGTGGCGCTTCGACAGGTGCGGTCATATCCACGGGAACACGGGACGTAAACGCGACCCGGAATGGTCGCGTCAGGACAAGCCACCTGAAAAGTAGGTGGATGCGCACCGGTGTGGACAGGTGAACCGGGTCGAAGTAGTGTGCGGATGTGCCCCTCGATGGCCTCTCGAGAGTAGGACCGGGGCGTCCGATTGGTCTCATTTTCCAGCCGCTACATGCCGCCACTGCGCACCCGTTCCGCTTCGCGCTCCACCGCGATCGAGGTTTTCAAGTTCGGCGGGGCCTCCTTGGCCGATGCGGCGGCGGTTCGCCACGCGATCGACCTGATCCTCGAACCACGTCCCACGCGCGTGGTGACCGTGGTGTCGGCGCTGGCTGGCGTCACCGATGCACTGCTGGCGATCGCTGAGGTCGCGCGTGCCGGGGACATCGATGCGGTCGATGAGCAGGTCACGAAACTGCAAAAGCGGCACGCGGCCGTCGCCACCGGCATCATCGGCAACGCCCGAGTACGCGACCGGCTCCTCCGCGAGCTGGACGAGGCCTTCGACGAGCTGCGCACGCTGGGATATGGTGTGGCCAGCCTCCGCGAGCTGACACCGCGCACCAAGGACTTTCTGCTGGTTCGGGGCGAGCAGCTGTCGGCGCGACTGGTCGTGGCTGGCCTGTTGGCGCGCGGTGCGAAGGCGGAATACGTGGAAGCGGCGACGCTCATTCGCACCGATGGCGTGTTCGGCGGGGCGTTTCCCGATCTGCCGGCCACCGATCGTGAGGTGAAGGCGCAGCTCCGTCCGCTGCTCAAGAAGCGGGTGCTTCCCGTGGTGCCCGGTTTTGTCGGGGGAACAGCGGACGGCGCACTGGTCACGCTGGGGCGCGGTGGCAGTGATCTCACGGCGACGGTGCTGGGACGTTCGCTGCGCGCTACACGGATCACGCTCTGGAAAGACGTGCCGGGGCTGATGACGACCGACCCGCGCCTGGTGCCCACGGCGCGCATCGTGCCGCAGCTCAACGTGCGCGAAGCGGCAGAGCTGGCCTACTACGGCGCTAAAGTCCTGCATCCGCGCGCGCTGATTCCGCTGGCCCGGGTGCGCGTGCCGGTGTTCGTGCGACCGTTTGCCGACCCCACCGCCCTGGGCACCGAGATCTCGGTGCGGCACACGCTCACGCGGTATCCCGTGAAAGCGCTCTCGATCGTGCGTAGCCAGTCGCTGGTCACGGTCACGGGCAATGGCATGCTGGGCGTTCCCGGTATCGCCGCCCGCACGTTCGCCGCGCTCCAGCAGGCCGGCATTTCCGTGACGCTGATTTCGCAGGCGTCGTCGGAGCACTCGATCTGCTTGTGCGTGCCGGCCGAGCGCGGCGCCGAGGCGCGCGTGGCACTCGAAAAGGCGTTCGCGCTGGAACTCGCGCGGCGTGAACTCGAGGGCATGGACGTGCAGCGTGGTATGGCCACGCTGGCGGTCGTCGGACTCGGCATGGCCGGTTCGCCCGGCATCGCGTCGCGCATGTTCACGTCATTGTCGAACGCGGGCGTGAACATCGTGGCGATCGCGCAGGGCTCGAGTGAGCTGAATATCTCGGTCGTCATCGCCGAGCCCGATGCGGAAGTCGCTGCGCAGGCGGTGCATGACGAATTCCAGCTCGACAAGATCGGCGGTGGCGGACTGCGCGAGGAGGATCGTCTTGACGTCGTGCTGATGGGAGTGGGACTGATCGGGCGTGAACTGCTGCGTATGCTGCCGCGGGTGCGGCGGCGCGTGAAACCCACCATCGTGGGCCTCATCGATCGCAGCGGTTTCGTGTTCGAACCCGATGGACTCACGGCACGACAGTTGGCGAGCTATGCGAAGGCCAAGGAGTCGGGCGGCACGCTGGCCATGATGCACGGTGGGCATAAGGGCACGGCGGCGGAGGCGGTGGCGTACATCGGCACGCACGCGCTGGCGCGTCCGGTGCTGGTGGATGTCACGGCGCACGAAACGCTACCGGCCATTCGCGCGGCGATTCTCGCCAACATGGACATCGTGATGGCCAACAAGCGACCGTTGTCGGCGCCGCGTGTCGAGGTGGAGTCGCTGCGGGCGCTGGCCGCGAAGCACGGTTCGCGACTGCTGCATGAAACCACGGTAGGCGCCGGATTGCCCGTGATGGACAGCTACGCCAAGCTCGTGGAAACGGGCGACAAGGTGCTGCGCATCGAGGGATGCACGTCGGGAACGCTGGGTTTCCTGCTCACCGAGATCGGCAAGGGCCGCGCGTTCAGCGAGTCGCTGCGCGATGCGATGTCGCGCGGTTTCACCGAACCCGATCCGCGCGACGATCTGTCGGGCATGGACGTCGCACGCAAGGCGCTCATCCTCGCGCGCATGATGGGCTTCGGCGGCGATTTGAAAGACGTGACGGTCGAATCGCTGGTGCCGGCGGCGTACCGCGCGATGCCGCTACCGAAGTTTCTCGCGTCGCTGCCGGCGCAGGATTCGGCGTGGGCCGAGCGCTTTGCAACAGCCACCAAACAGGGGCGCGTGTTGCGCTACGTGTTGAACGCATCGCCACGGAAAGTGGAGGTGGGGCTGCGTGCGGTGCCGCTCACGCATCCGCTGGCGGGACTGCGTGGCACCGACAATCAGATCGTGTTCACCACCATGCGGTATCGTGAGCATCCCCTGGTCATCACCGGCCCGGGCGCAGGGCCGGCGGTCACGGCCGCCGGCGTGCTCAACGACATCCTCCAGCTCACGCCGTCATGACCACGCCGCTGTCGACCTCGATGTCTCATCCGCTGCCGGCCGATGCGGTGTTCCTGCCGGCCGGCGTGACCGGCCTGCCGTCGGGAGCCCAGCACAGCGTACAGCGTTGCGCCTCGTGCGGGCAGCTGCTCTCACCGCTCGATGCCGATCCCGATTGCCCGAGCTGCGGTGGGCTGCTCGAGATCATTCATCGCGCGCCGGTCGATGAATTCGACGCGCCGCTTTCCGCCAACGCCATCAAGCACAGCTTCTCGCAGCACTGCTGCGCGATGCCGATGGGTCATGCGTCGGGCGTGTGGCGGTTCGAGTCGATCGTGATGCCCGGTGCCGGTGACGCGATCGTGAGTCATCCCGAGGGCAACACGCCGCTGCTGTCGCGCCCGGCGATCTCGCGCTACACGGGCTGCGACGGATTGCTGATCAAGCACGAAGGGCACAATCCCACCGGCTCGTTCAAGGATCGCGGCATGACGGTCGGCACGACGCAAGCGGTGCGTATCGGGGCCAGTGCCGTGGCGTGTGCCAGCACCGGCAACACGTCGGCGGCGTTGGCGTCGTATGCGGCGCAGGCCGGCATTCCCGGCCTGGTGTTCGTGCCCGCCGGCAAGATCGCGCTGGGGAAGCTGGCGCAGACGTTGTCGTATGGCGCGCGCACGCTGTTGGTGAAGGGTGACTTCGACGAATGCTTGCGGCTTGTGCAGCAGGCCTCGCGCGAGCTGGGCATCTATCTCGCTCAACTCGATCAATCCGTGGCGCGTGGAAGGGCAGAAAACCATCGTGTTCGAACTGCTGCAGCAGCTCGGACTGGAACGCGCCCGACTTCATCGTGCTGCCGGCCGGCAACCTGGGGAACACGGCTGCGTTCGGAAAGGCGCTGCGCGAAGCGAAGGCGCTGGGTCTGATCACGAAAGTCCCGCGTATCGTGAGTGTGCAGGCGGCCGGTGCGGCGCCGTTCGCGCGGGCCTTCCGCGAAGACTTCGCCACGCGATACACGGTGCAGGCGGAGACTATCGCGACCGCGATTCGCATCGGCGATCCGGCGTCGTGGGATCGCGCGGTGCGCGCCATCCGTGAAACTGACGGCCTCGTGATTTCGGCGACGGACGACGAGATCATCGACGCCAAGGTCACGATCGACGCGGCCGGTGTCGGCTGCGAGCCGGCCAGCGCAGCCAGTGTCGCTGGGGTGCGACAGCTGGTGCGCGACGGTATCATCGGCGCTGGAGACACCGTGGTGGCGGTGCTCACTGGACACGTACTCAAGGATCCCGGTATGCTCGTCGAATTGCATCAGCGCGAGGACTACCCGCGCGCCAACCGCCCCATAGAAATCGATGCCACGGTGAGCGCAGTGGAAGCGGTCTTGCGAAGCACGCGCGAGCGTGCGTCGTGACCCCCGCCGGGATGCATGCGATGGCCTCGCCACGTCGCACGCTGATTACCGGTGCCGCGCGGCCTCTCGGCGTGGAGCTCGTGCGGCAGTGTCTCATTCGCGGTGACAAGGTGTACGCGGCCGCGCGCAATCCGGCCCGCGTGCCGGTGCTGGCAGACCTGCGGGCGGAATACGGCGGGTTGGAGCTGATCGCCCTCGATCCGGCCGACCCGTCGTTGGTGGCGGATGCGGTGCCGGTGCTGGAGAGTCTCACCGATTCGCTCGATCAATTGATCATCGCGCCGGCCGAGCCCGGTCAGCACGAGAAGTTGGCTGATACGGAGCGCGATGAAACGCTGTCGACGCTGTCGGGCACGGGACTCACGGAGCACTACCGGCGGCATGCGGTGGCGCCGCTGCTCTTGGTGCGCACGCTGCTGCCGTTCCTGGCCAATCGTGACGGCGCGCGAGTCTTGGTGGTGAGTAGCTGGCTGGGTTCACTCACCGGCAAGACGCAGGGCGGGGACTATGCCACCTGCGCGAGCGGTGCCGCGCTGCACATGCACATGCGCGCGCTGGCGCACGACCTGAGTGAAGAGCGCATCGTGCTCATGTTGGGCAACCCCGGGCACTTCGCCACCACGCCCGACGGCCCCGCGTTTCGCGTGCCGATCGACGAAGCAGCCATCGGGTTGCTGAGTCAGATGGAGCGGTTGCCGCGCGAGAAGACCGGGAGCTTTCTCGATTGGACCGGGGCGGAGCGAGCGTGGTGAGGAGGCTGTGGAGCGCGTCGCTGTTGGCGTTCCTGGTGCTCGGTTCCCGGGCCGAAGCGCAAGCCGCTCCGAGTCGCACGGGAGCGCGCCGCGCCGGACTCGATGTGGTGCACTACGAATTCCGCGTCGACTTCCCAGCGCGCGCATGGCCCGATACGATCGGGTTTGTCGCCACGACGACTGCCGCGCGCCGCGAGGCCACGTCGCTCTCGCTCGATCTGACTGCCGCGATGCACGTGGATTCCACGTACGTCAACGGCACGCGGGTGGCGTTCACGCGCCCCGGTGACAGCGTGCGCGTGGCGTTGCCACGTGGCAGCAACGACACCGTTCGGGTGGCGGTGTACTACCGCGGTCTGCCGACCGACGGACTGATCGTGCGTCGCGACACGCTGTTGGGATGGACCGCGTTCGGCGACAACTTTCCCGACCGCGCGCGGCAGTGGCTGGCGACGGTCGATCATCCGTCGGACAAGGCGCTCGTGGATTGGATTGTGCGCGCGCCGTCCTCGCATCGCGTGATCGCCAACGGCGAGCTGGTGGAGGAGACGCCTGAGCCCGGTGCCGCCGCCGCGCGCGTGGTGCGCACGCATTGGCGGACCGCGCGGCCCATCTACACCGGGCTCATGGTGATCGGCGTCTCGCCGTTTGCCGTGCTCGAGTTGGGTGACACCGCATGCAACCTCGCCGAGCGGGCGGGTTGCGTGCGCCAATCCGTGTGGACGAGCCCGGACCGTCGCGCCGCGATGCCCGGGAATTTCGCGCGGGCCGGAGACATCGTGGCGTTCTTCTCGACGCTCGTGGGGCCGTTCCCGTACGAGAAGCTGGCGCATGTGGCGTCGTCCACGCGCTTCGGCGGCATGGAGAATGCCGGCGCCATCTTCTACGACCAACGGTTGTTCACGCCGGGAGCACTCAGCGAGTCACTGATCGCGCATGAGACGGCGCATCAGTGGTTCGGAGATGCGGTCACGACGCGTGAATGGCCGCATGTGTGGCTCTCGGAGGGCTTCGCCACCTACTTCGCGGCGCTGTGGACGGAGCAAGCGCACGGCGACAGCGCCTTCCTGTCCGAAATGCGCGACATTCGGGCGAAGATACTCAAGTCGCCGATCACCGTCGAGAAGGCCGTGATCGACACGACGCTCGACGATCTCACGCGGGTGCTCAATACGAACGTGTACGAGAAGGCCGGCTTCACGCTGCATATGCTGCGAGGCGAAATCGGTGACTCGGCCTTCTTTCGCGGGATCCGTGCGTACTACGCGGCGAATCGACACGGCAACGCGCTCACCGCCGATTTGCAGTCGGCATTCGAACGTGCCTCGGCGCGCAAGCTCGACTGGTTCTTCGACCAGTGGATGCGTCGTCCCGGGTACGCCGAGGTCGACGCATCCTGGTCGTGGAATGCGAAAGAACGTCGGCTGAGCGTGACGGCGCGACAGGGGGCGCGGGTGGCGCCGTACCGGCTCTCGCTCGCCGTCGATGTCACGACCGCAAGCGGAATCGTCAAGCGCGTGCGGGTGACGCTACCGGCGCAGCGCACGTCGACGATTACGGTGCCGCTCGCGCTAACGGCAAAGCCACGCGCGGTGTTGTTCGACGGGGATGTGTCGCTGTTGGGCGTGCTTCGCCAGTGATGTGGTTCGGGTTCTGAAACAGCTGCGCTACGCAAGATCGCCGGCAACGAGTGAGCCGTTGCGTACTCGACGCACCGTGCTCAGCGGCATGCACTCGCTGGCGGTGTCGAATCATTGCGGAAGCCTGACACGCAGGTGCGGATGTCGTTCGCCAGACGCTGAAGCGCCGCATCGAGTCCGACCACCAGTCCCGCGTAGTCGCCGACGCGCCACACGCCACCGCGATCGTCGCTGGTGCCCCGCACGAGCACGACGCCGGTGCGGGGGCTGATGATGTCCCAATTCGCCATCATATGAACCCGGCCTTGCGTCGCTGCTGAGTCGGCGACGCCTTCGAAGCGTGAGACGTGCAGTTGCACGACAAAGGTATGACGCGCGCCGATTCGCCACGGCGCCACGTCGACCGCTTGTATGGGGGGGACGCTGGTCAGATTCTCCGCGACGACGCGATTGATGCCGTCTTCGAGGTGCTCGCCCCAACGATGAAACTCGGACACCACCACCTCGTTCAAACCACGACGAACGACGATGCCGGGCACGGCGAGATACGGTGCCACGTCCAGCCGGCGCAGGCCGAGCGTCTGTCCGGTCATCGAGACTCCGGCCGTGGCTGCGGCGCGAGCAGTCGGCGCGCTACCGGCGATCGGCACCGCGCTGCTCAGCACGAATTGCTGCACCGGCGGGGATTCGCGGGAGAGCTTGAAGCAGGCGGCTTGCAGCAGCACGACGGCGAGTACCAACGCGCGCGTCAGGGGGATTCGAATGCTCATGGTTGTCTCTCAGGCGGCTTCTTGCCGCGGATCATCATGTCGGGATTCTGCTCGAGCGATCTGATCAAGACGCGGAGTGCGTCCGCGGCATCGCGCAGACTCGTGAGCGCGCCGGTCAGCGCGTAGCCTGGGCCGGTGTCCGCCGACAGCAGGCCGTGTGTGTCGTCGAGCGTCTTGCGCAGTGCCTGCAGCGTTGCGATCGCCTCAGTGGACGCGCCGGTGATTTGCGTTTGCATCGGGTCGATCGCTACGGTAGCCCGAGTCGCCAGCTTCTCCGCCTCAGCCAACGTGCGGTTCAATTGCGCCGTGGCTTCTGGCATCTGTCGCAATGCCGCCCGAAGCTCGGGCGTGCTCACGAGCTCCTGCACGGCCTTCGCCGATTGCACGACGGCGGCGTTGATCTCGCGCATATTCACATCTCCCAGCATCCCGTTCACGCGATTGAGAATCTTCATCATCTCGGCGAGCAGGCTCCCGGCACCACCGCCGATCGCGGCCATCAGCGACGGCGTGGTGGGAATTTCGGGCCATTCGGTGGCGCGCGGCTCGAGCTGCGGCGGTGTCGAGTCCTGACGATAGCTGAGCTCGAGATACAGCACGCCGGTGACAAAACTCTCCATCTGCAGCTGCGCGCGAAGCCCTTTCTTGATCTGCTCCTTAAGGACCAACGTGTCCGCGAGGTTCACATACGTGCCGCGCGGCGTCGTCAATCGAGGAACATCGATCTCGAACTCCACCGGCACTTGAAAGGAATCGTCGCGCTGGTCGATCTGAATGTTGATGCCGGTGACACTGCCCACGGGAACGCCCTGAAACTTCACGGGAGCGCCGTTCTCCAGACCATTGACCGACTCGGAGAAGAAGCTGATGAAGGTCGTGCGATCCTGAAACCACGTCGCGGATGCAAGTACGACCGTTCCGATGATGGCGAGCACGAGCGCGCCGAGTAGAAAGAGGCCGATGGCCGTGGGGTTGGCGCGTTGACTCATGGAAGGCCGTCGCTGCTGCGGGTGAGAAATCGGTGCACTTCCGCACTGGGCGGATTGTCGCGGAGTTCCGCGGGCGGACCGAGCGCTGTCATGGTCTTCTGCTCGATGTCGAGGAAGAGCGCGCGGTCGGCGATGCGGAAGATGCTGTTGAGGTCGTGAGTCACCACGACAATGGTGGTGCCGAAGCTGGCTTTCAGCTCGAGGATGAGGTCGTCCAGGCGGCTGGCGCTGATCGGGTCGAGCCCTGACGACGGCTCGTCGAAGAAGAGCACCGCCGGATCGAGTGCGATCGCGCGCGCGAGTGCCGCGCGCTTGCGCATGCCACCGCTGATCGCCGCGGGATAGTAGTCTTCAAAGCCACGAAGCCCGACCAACGCCAACTTGAGCGACACCACTTCTGCGATCGTCTGCTTGTCGAGCCCGGTGAACTCGTCGAGCGGAAGGGCGATGTTCTCGGCCAGCGTCAGACCACTCCAGAGCGCACCGTTCTGATACAGGACGCCGAATCGTCGGAGCACACGCTTTCGCGCGTCCTCGTCCGTGAGGTCGAACGTCTCGCCTTCAAAGAGAATCGAGCCCTTCGCTGGTTCCTTGAGTCCGATGAGGTGCTTGAGCAGGGTGCTTTTGCCGCTGCCGCTGCCGCCCATCAGCACGAACACTTCTCCCCGTGCCACGGAGAACGTGAGGTCGCTCATGATGACGCGGTCCCCGTATTTCATCGTCAGGTCGCGCACTTCGATCGCCGGGGCTGTCATATGTCGAGCAGCGCGGCAAGCCAGTCGACCACCGCGTTCGCCAGGATGATCAGGGTAATGCCGAGCACGACCGCCGACGTCGCGGCGCGCCCGACGGCGCTCGCGTCCGAACCGCCCTGTAGTCCCTTCATGCAGCCGGCGACCGCGACGATCAGGCCGTAGATCGTTCCCTTGAACACGCCGAAGAGCGCATCGGAGAGCGTCACGGCAGACAGGAGCCCACTCAGGAATTGCTTGAAGGAGAGGTCGAGCAAGGTCGCGGACACGAGCATACCACCCGCGATGCCTACGGCGTCGGCGTAGATCGTCAGCAGGGGCATCATGACGAAGAGGCCAAGGAAGCGCGGCAGCACCAGGTGTTCGATTGGCGATATGCCGAAGGTGACATACGCGTCGATCTCCTCGGTGATCTTCATGCTGCCCAGCTCAGCTGCGAACGCTGCGCCGGTACGACCGGCGATGATGATTCCCGTCATGAGTGCCGCCATTTCACGCAGCATCCCAAAGCCAACCAGATAGGAGACGTAGTAGCCAGCACCGAACCGCTTGAGCACCACCACGCCGAGAAACGCAATGATCACGCCGACGAGCAGCGCGATCAGCGTGACGATCGGCAGTGCACCGGAGCTGTTCGTCTGCACCACCACCCAGAACTCGCGCCAGCGCATGTGTACGCGGCGTGTGGGAAGTCCAGCCACGGCGATCGCGATCTCTCCGGTGAAGCGGATGGCGCTGAGCAGGTCGCCCCAGATGGCCAGTGCCGTTTCTCCGATCCGCGTCACCAATGAGCCGGGATCCGGTACTTTCGTCTGGACGCGCTCGGGGACCGCATGCGCAAGTGCGAGTAGCCGCGGGACCTGGGCCGGAAGTGGCGCTGAATCGAGTGCGAGGGCGTGCTCCTCGCAGAAGGACTCCACTTGCATCAAGAAGATCAGCAAGCTGCTATCCCATTCGCCGAGCTCAGCGGCATCGAATGAGACGGAGCGCACAGTTCCGGCTGCTGCCGTCGAGCGCGCGACAAGATCCGGGAAGCGAGGCACGACCGTTTCCAGGGACCATTCGCCGCCGAGCGCAACCACGAGCATATCGCCCTCGCGGCGCAACTCGGCAAGCGCAGTCGTCGCGCTGATCGCCTCCGCACCGGTCATGAAGTTCCCTCGTCGCTCACGTGATCGAATCGCGAAGCCGGACAGGCCGGATCGGAATGCTCGTCACGAAAGAGAGCAAGTTGTGGACCGAGTTCGAGCGTGCAGCGTCACGGCATGTATCCTGCCGCCTGTGCGACGTCACGTGCAACAGACGAAACGAATTCAGCCGGCAGCGTCGAGCTCGCCACACGACATGATCCGGGTTCGTGGCGCGCGCGAGCACAATTTGCGGAATGTGGACGTCGACATTCCGCGAGATGCGCTCGTGGTGTTCTCGGGCGTATCCGGCTCGGGGAAGTCGTCACTCGCCTTCGGTACGGTATTCGCGGAGGCGCAGCGACGCTTTCTCGATTCCGTGGCGCCGTACGCGCGCCGCTTGTTCGATCAGATTGGTGTGCCCGATGTTGATGCGATCGATGGCCTACCGCCGGCCGTAGCCCTGCGGCAGCAACGCGGCACGCCGAGTGTCCGGTCGAGTGTCGGCAGTGTCACGACGATCTCGAACTTGCTTCGGCTGCTGTATTCGCGTGCGGGTCACTATCCAGCGCGACAGCCGCGTCTGCACGCCGAAGACTTTTCGCCGAATACGCCGCAGGGGGCGTGTTCGCGGTGTCATGGCCTCGGAACGGTCTATGACGTGACGGAAGAACGCATGGTGCCGGACACGTCACGCACTATACGCGAGCGGGCGGTGGCAGCGTGGCCGACCGCGTGGCAGGGACAGAATCTCCGTGATATTCTGACAACACTGGGGCATTCGATCGACACGCCCTGGCGCGAGCTGCCCAAGCGCACGCGGCAGTGGATACTGTATACCGACGATCAACCGACCGTTCCCGTCTTTGCAGGCTTCTCGAGAGACGAAGTACTCGCCGCACGCAAGCGAAAGCTGGAACCCAGCTATATGGGCACGTTTATCGGTGTCCGGAAGTATGTGTTGAAAGCCTTCGCGACGACGCAGAGTGCGCTCATGAAGCAGCGTGTGTCCCAGTTTTTGTCGGGCGTCCGCTGCCCGTTGTGCCGAGGGCGTCGCCTCAAGAGGAGCGCGCTGTCGGTCACGTTTGCCGGTAAGGACATCGGCAGCCTGTCACAACTCTCGTTCGATCAACTGGTGGCGGTGCTCGCCCCGGCGGCTCGCCCGTTGGCGGGTCATGACGTCGAGGCGTCCGTCGAACGGCGTATCGCGGCCGAACACATCGTGGATGATATCCTCGCACGCATCGCGACACTTCAGTCGCTTGGGCTTGGGTATCTGACACTGGAGCGTTCCACGACGACGCTGTCGGCCGGCGAGCTTCAGCGATTACGTCTTGCCACACAAATCCGATCCAATCTGTTCGGCGTCGTATATGTGCTCGACGAACCGACGGCAGGATTGCACCCCGCCGATAGTCAGGCGCTCTTCGCCGCGCTTGATGACCTTAAAGCGGCGGGGAACTCCGTGTGTGTGGTCGAGCATGATCTTGACATGATAGAGCGCGCCGACTGGCTGATCGATGTCGGTCCCGATGGCGGAACAGGCGGTGGTCGCATCCTCTATAGCGGACCACCGGAGGGCCTGCAGCACATCGCGGCCTCTCGGACCGCGCCCTATCTCTTCGGCAACGGTGACGCAGCGGCTCATCGCCGGCGCGCACCGACACGTTGGCTGGAGCTGCGCGACGTAACGTGCAATACGCTCCGCCGACTCACCGTACGCATTCCGCTTGGCGCGCTGACGATGGTGACGGGTATTTCCGGCTCCGGCAAGTCGAGTCTCGTGAGTCAGGCGCTGGTCGACGTGGTGGCCGAGCATCTCGGTCATGCTGCGCCCGATGGGGAGTCGGACGTTCCCGATGTACCGAGGATGCACACGCCGTCGCGCGGTCGTATTGCTGCCGGAGGAGACGGCGTTCGTCGGCTCGTGACCGTCGATCAGCGTCCCATCGGCCGGACGCCACGCTCGAACCTCGCCACGTACACTGGACTGTTCGACCACGTACGCCACTTGTTCGCGGGGACGCGTGCGGCGCGTGCGAAGCGGTACACTGCCGGTCGGTTTTCTTTCAACATGAAAGCCGGACGGTGCGCGACGTGTGAAGGTGAGGGGTCGGTGCATGTGGAGCTGATATTTCTGTCAACGGTCTACGCGCCCTGTCCGACGTGTCATGGTACACGGTACAATCCGGCGACGCTGTTGGTGACCTGGAACGGGAAGAGCATCGCTGAGGTCCTCGCGCTTACCGTCGCCGACGCAGTTCAGTTTTTCGAACACGAAGCAAACATCATGCGTACCTTGTCGCTGCTTCAGGCGATTGGCTTGGACTATCTCCGGCTGGGCCAACCAGCCACCGAACTCTCCGGAGGTGAGGCGCAGCGGATCAAGCTTGCCTCAGAGCTGCAGCGTTCCCCTCGCCGCGATACGCTGTACGTCCTCGATGAGCCGACGACGGGATTGCACCCCTTTGACGCGGATCGGCTCCTCGCACAGTTGCAACGGCTCGTCGACCAAGGCAACACCGTGGTGGTCGTTGAGCACGACATGCGGGTCGTGGCATCGAGCGACTGGGTGATCGACATGGGCCCGGGCGCCGGTGACGCCGGTGGACAGATCGTCGCGTCCGGTCCTCCCGAATCGCTGCGTCTGAATGCGAACAGTCGCACTGCACCCTATCTGATGAAATGGCTCGATAGCGCGACGAGGTCCGTTGTCCCCCGTTCAGCTCAGCAGCGACACGATGCGCGATAGCGTCTCGCTGCTCGCCGAGCAGGAACGGAGGCAGCTCGCGTGGATGCAGCGGGCGCTGGCACAGGCCCGATTGGCCATTGATCGCGGTGAAGCACCAATCGGGTGCGTGCTGTATCGCGATGACGGAACCATGATTGCCGAAGCACACAATACGATGATGAGCAGCGGCATCGTGACGGCGCACGCCGAGATGAATGCGTTCGCGGCCGCTGGGCGGGGTATCGCGCCCGGAGTCCGCGTGATCATGGTCTCTACGCTCGAGCCGTGCGTCATGTGCACCGGCGCAGCGATGCAGGCCGGAGTCGTCCAGATCATTTACGCATTGCCGGCGCCGGCGGATGCCGGCACCGGTCGTGTGCGTCCACCCGAAAGCCCTGGGTCCACGGCTCCGGACATCGTCGGTCGGGTAGGCGCGGATGACAGCCGGGCGCTCTTTCAGCATTGGCTGACGCTGCACGCCGCCGACGAGTCGCGGCGCGATCAACGGGAGTTCGTGGAGCAACTGCTCGCGCTGACGGATGATGGAGATCGCTTCGGTTCACTCGCCTAGGAGACCTCGCCTAGCGGGTGACGGGTGCCATCGTGGTCTTCGCCATAGGTGCGGCCGCCTCCGCCGACGCTGTGACCTCCTCGCCGGTCACGCAGGCCGTTGAGTGGGCCGCCCTGATTGATACAGGCGGCTCGTGGCCATGCTCGCCGACCGCCCGCGCGATCTCGGTCATCGGAAAGGCTAGCGCTCGGGCCTCGCGAGTGGTCCGTTGGCATGTCGGCGTGTACGTAGCCAAAGCCACTGCACGTCTGCACATTTCCGACACGGTCCGTTCACTGTTGCCTCAACGAGGTGTGGTCGCTCATGCTGTCGTGCCGACGCGCTGCCCTTGGCGGCGTTTTGTTTGCCGTTCTCGCGTGCGGTGCCGAGCGCCCGAACGTGCTTCGCGTGGGCGACGCGGTGCCGCGCGCGCCGAATTCGAACTCCTTTGATGTCGTAGCGCGCTCGCTGCTGAGCCGGGAGGTGATACCGCGCGTCGAGGTGGCGCCTTGGACTGTCAGCACGAATGATCTGGGAATTGGAGATGATGCGCAGGCGCGCGCGTTCATCGCCGATACCACCATTGTCGCCGTGGTCGGACACGCCGGCAGCCGTCCGACGCTCATGGTCGAGCCGCTGTATCGCGAGGCGGGCATGCCACTGATCGTGCCCACCGCGACAGCGCGCGCCCTCCGGGAGGTCAGCGGGAATGTGTTTATGTTAGCCCCCCCCGATGATCTGATCGGCGCGTTCTTGGTTGACGAAGCGACGGTCCGTCTCCACGCGCGCCGGTTAGGTATTCTCTACGTGGCCGATCCATATGGAGACGGAATTCACGACGGCGTGCACGCGCGGCTGCGAGCGCGGGGGGACTCGCTCGTAGGTACCGCGGCGCTCTCTGGCCGTGAATGTGAAATCGACGCCTTGGCGATGGAGGCGATTGTGACGGCCTTCCTGCAACGGGCAAATCCGGACGCCGTCGTCGTGGCGCTCCCGCAGCAGGACGCGTGGTGTGCCGTTCGCGCGATTGCACGTGAGGCGCCGTCCACGATCATCCTGACGACTGACAGTTTCGTGATCCATCCAGACTGGCCATTGAGTCGGGCGGAACGCACGAACGTGCACGCGCTCCTGTTCTGGGAAGCGGGTTCGGATTCGGTGACTCGAGCGTTTGTCGCGCACTCCAGATCGATTCTCGGCCGCGATCCGGAGCCCAGTCACGCGCTCGAGTACGATGGTTTTCAGCTCGTCGCGGCCGCCGTGCGCGATGGGGCGAGCACTCGTGACGAGGTGACGGCGTGGTTGCGGCAACTCGGGACCCCCGGACACCCTGCGTTTCAGGGCATCAGCGGACCAATCGACTTTCTCCGACCGCGTACGTCAGTGTTGCGAATGAAGTCGCTGCGCGATCCCTCTCCCGGTCGATGACGACGCCTGCTTCATCGTCAACGCGGACGGCGCAAACGAAACCGCGCCGGGCGCTGAGCATACGCGCCACCATCATTGCCATCGCCGGGGTGGCGTTCGGATGTATCGTGTTCGCCGCCGTCGCTCTCGCATTCCGCGTGGTGCCCAGCACCGAACGATTGGCGCGACGGGGCGCGGCGGCGCGCGATGACTATTCCGCGCGCAGTACGCTCGCAGCCCAGCTCGACTCGACCATGAGCGATATCTGGCGACTGCTCCGCGTTGCCAAGGTGACGCGTCTTCCCGCCGATTCGATCGACGTCCGCCGCGCCCGACTTGAGACCATCGCGCGCGCGGCAAGCCGATCTGCGCCGAGTGGCGTGGACCTCGGCACCTCATTGGAATTTGGAATGGGGCTCGAACGTGCGGATGCCGCAATGCTGCGTGTGACGGCGTCGATGCTGGGGTCGATCGGTGCGCTCGAGTCGGGCGATCTGCCGCTCGCCGACCGTCTCATGAGTCGCGCCGACTCGCTCGACGCGCCATTCAAGGCACGTCTCAACGCGGTCACGCAGGTAGCGCTTTCCGACCTGGCCCGCCAGGAGCGTGAACTCGAGCGTGAAACACGCTTCGCGACGAGGCTTCTCCTGGGGTGGATCTTGGTCTGCGTGCTCGCCGGCCCAATCCTGTGGCGGCTACTTCAGCGTCGACTCATGCAGCCGCTTTCCACGTTCGATACGGCGCTGCATCGTGTGGAAGCGGGTGATCTCGACGTGGAGCTGCCCATTGCCTACGACGACGAACTGGGACGACTCGGTGCGCACTTCAATCGGACCACGCAAGTGTTGCGCACGCAGCGGGCCGAAGGCGAACGGGCCGCCGTGCAGAGCGCGCTCGAAGCCAGTGAATTACGCTATCGGGAGGCGTTCGAAAAGGCCGCCGTCGGCCTGGCCGAAGTGGGGCTCGATGGCACCTTTCTCCGGGTGAATCGCGCGATCGGTCACTTGTTCGGCCTTGAGCCGTCCGCGATCATCGGTCGGTCGTATGAAGAGTTCTCGCCTCCGGAGGACGATGACGCGCGCACGTCAACCTGGCCGCGCGTCGTAGATGGCGACGCAAGTGTCGGCCGTGTGGAGCGCCGATATCTCCGCCGCGACGGAGCGGTCCGCATCACGCAGGTAACGGCCACCCTCGTCCGTGATGCGGACGGCGCGCCGCGACACGTGCTTGCGGTCGTGAACGACATCACGGATCAGCGCCGACTGGAACGTGAGGTGACGCAGTCCACCAAGCTCGAAGCCGTCGGTCAGCTGGCAGGAGGCGTCGCGCATGATTTCAACAACTTGCTGGCTGGCATCATCGGATACGCCGAACTGCTGGAGGAGAATCCGTCGCTCGCGCCTGCCGTGCGGGATGATGCCACCAGCATCAAGCGGGCGGCACTCAAAGGAGCGGACCTGTCGCGGAGCCTTCTGGCGCTCGCGCGCCGCAATACCCGACGGGATGAACTGTTCGATCTCGACACCATGGTGCGCGAGACGGCCGACTTGGCCAGGCGGACGTTCGACCGCCGCGTTGAGATCGAGCTGACTGCGCAGGACGCGCCGACCATTCGCGGCGACCGGTCGCTGCTGTCGAATGCGCTGCTCAACCTTGCGGTCAACGCACGCGACGCGATGCCCGATGGCGGAGCGCTGCGTATCCGAACGCATCTCGCGCCGCTCGACGAGGCATTTCGCACGCAGCACGCGCTGCCGGGCGACGCCCCGATCGTTTTGATCTCGGTGTCGGACACCGGGGAGGGGATGAGCGAGGCGGTACTGGAGCATGTGTTCGAGCCGTTCTTCACCACCAAGGCACCCGACAAGGGCACGGGACTTGGGCTCGCCATGGTCTATGGCACGGTGAAAGATCATCGTGGTGCCATCACGATTTCGTCGGCGGAGGGCGAGGGGACCACGGTGACGATGTACCTCCCGTGCGTCACGGACGTGGTGAGCCCTCTGGTACCGCGGCCCCAGCCCGCGATGGCGCGTACGCGCTTTCGGGTATTGGTGGTGGACGACGAACTGCTCGTGCGCAACGTGGCGAAACGGTTGCTCGAACGTCTTGGGTACGACGTGGAAACAGCCGTCGACGGCGTCGCCGCGATCGAGCGGCTCGACGTGGACGATCCGGGTATCGACCTTGTGATCGTCGATGGCAATATGCCGCGACTGAATGGCATTGAAACGGCCCGCCGCATTCATGCCCGTCATCCCGCGCTCCCGATGCTGTTCGCGACCGGGCATTTCGAGCCGGCCGAACGAGAGGATTTGGCGGCGCTCGGGTTTCGGGATCGGCTCGAAAAGCCGTTTTCGCTTGACGTGTTCGCTGAGACGGTAGCGCGCTGCCTGGAGCACCGCAGCGGTTGACGTGGCGGACCTGCGCCCTGAGACGGACGGCCGAGTCGGTCTCAACTGCGGGCGTCCACGCCACCGCTCGCGTCAGCGCTGTTCATCGCCGCTCAACGGATTGGCTTGCCGTCAGGAAATCCAGTGAGTAGCAGGCGCCTTTACGGCGTTCGAAGCGTGTCGACCGCATCTTGCCGCTCGCACCTGCGCGTGTCATGATTTGTGCCAAGGCTCCACGCCGACATCGCGTCGACTCTCCGACGAGGCAGCATCATGCACTCGCGCATCCAGCCGTCGTACTCCGGTCCATTGACTGAGACCTCACTCGGCGCACCGGTTCACGCGACTGGCGCGCCGGCACCGGGGTCGGCGGACGAACGGCAGCGCTTTGCGGAGCTGCAGCAACGATTGCCGCAACTGTTCACGCGGGTATTCCGTGATCGCCACGCGCCGCAAACGATCGTCGTCATTCCGAGCTTGTCGCTCGATCGGGATGAACTGCGAAAGCTCGAAGGGGCCGTACACTACGAGGAACGCTTGCTGTGCCTGCTCATGCTGTTGCGCCTCCCGCGCGCCAACGTGGTGTATGTGACGAGCGAGCCGCTCTCGCCGTCGATCGTCGACTACTACTTGCACTTGTTGCCGGGCGTACCGCCCGGACACGCGCGACCGCGGCTCACGCTGCTCTCGTGCCACGACTACTCGGCGGACACGCTGACGGCAAAGATTCTCGCGCGCGCCTCGTTGGTAGATCGCATTCGGGCGGCAATCCCCGATCCGATGTCGGCGCATATGACCTGCTTCAACGTGACTGCGCAAGAGCGCACGCTGGCGGTGCAGTTGGGAATCCCGATATACGGGTGTGATCCCGCGCTTGCTCACCTGGGCTCCAAGAGCGGGAGCCGCGCCACATTCCGGCGCGCCGGTGTGCCGTTGCCGGATGGACATGAGGGCTTGCGCGACGCGCACGATATCGCGCACGCGCTCGCCGATCTCAAACGTCGGGATGCATCGCTCCGGCGAGCGATGATCAAGCTGGACGAGGGGTTCTCCGGTGAAGGAAATGCGGTGTTCTCATTTGATGGCGTGCCGCAGTCGACCGTGCGCGCCGAGAGCGCCGATGCGCTTGTGCATTGGATTCAGCGCGCGCTGCCGTCGCATGTCACCTGCGTTGCCGAGCACGAGAGCTGGGAGTCGTTCGCCCAGAAGTTCGCGGCCATGCACGGTATCGTGGAGCGCTTCGTGTCGGGAAGTGCGAAACGATCCCCCTCCGTGCAATGCCGCATCGATCCGCTCGGGCACGCGAGCGTGATCGCCACGCACGATCAACTCCTCGGCGGGAACTCCGGCCAAGTGTATCTGGGGTGCACGTTTCCGGCACACGCCGAGTACACGGCGGACCTGCATGAATACGGCTCGCGTGTTGCGCATGTGCTGGCGCAGGAGGGCGTGCTGTCTCGCTTCGCCGTCGACTTCATGACCGTTGAGCGTGCCGGGCAGTGGCACACCACGGCCATCGAGATCAACCTGCGGAAGGGCGGCACCACGCATCCGTTTCTGATGCTCGAGTTTCTCACCGACGGCGCCTACGATACCGCCACCAGTGTGTACTACGCGAAGAACGGTACGCCGTGCTACTACCACGCCACCGACAATCTCACGCAACCATCGTTTGTGGGGTTGATGCCCGATGAGCTGATCGACATCGCGGTGAATCACGATTTGCATTTCGATGCGGCCACGCAGGAGGGAGTGATGTTTCATCTCATCGGTGCGCTGCAGGACTGCGGAAAGGTTGGGACGCTGTGTGTGGGACGAAGCGCAGCAAGCGCCGCGCAGTTGTACGAACGCACGGTTGCGGTGCTCGAGCGCGAAGCCCGACGGCATCATTCCTAGCGCTTGTGTGTGTGTTCTGCTTATTTCGTAGACGCGAACGAGTCCATGTTCGCGGGACGAATTGCTTTCACACCAATGGTGAGTATGCCCTCAAGAGACGTCCTTCAATTGACGAATCGCCGTGCCCTTTCGTGGGTCTGCCTGCTCGCCGCAAGTAGCGGCGCCTGCGCCAGCGCGCGTCAGACGCCATCGTCACCCGCACCCGCGTTGCCGGCAGCGTTGGTGACGGCACTCCTCGACGGTCGCTTCAATGCCATGCGGGCCTCACCGGCCTATGCCGTTGGCGAGCTCCCGTCGGGTTTCCCGTCGGCGCTCGTGCCATCGGGGACGGTGCGCATCGTCGGTGGCATGGCCACGGGCACTGAGGTGGTCGCCATTTTCGCCGATTCCACGCGTCGCTTGGCGGCGGTCTTCGAGGACGTGTTCGCCGGCGCCGGATACACCCGTCCTCCGGCACGTAAAGGCGCCGGCTTCAGCGCCGGGTCAGGATCGTCATCGCTGTTCTGCAAGGACAGTGCGATGGTGCAGGCCGAGCCGCTGGTGCGAACGAATCGTGACCTGACGCGCGTCACCTACAGTCGACTGCGCAATGGCGCGTCGTGCTCGGGGATGACGAGTGAACGGCCCGACCCGGGTTCGCTGACGCTCCCTGAGCTCGTGCCGCTGGCTGGCACGCGCGTGGCGAGTTCGCAAGGCGGCAGCAGCAGTGCGAGCGTGTCGTCGGAGGCGCAGGTGACAGGAGCGGCGCTCGTTCCGTCGGTCATCCTGGCGCACTACACAGCACAGCTGGTGGCGGCGCAATGGATCGCCGCTCCGCCGGCGGTGAGTGCACGCGTGGCCGCGCAGTACTTCGAGGCGAAGGGCGAGTCTGGTGCCATTTGGGATGGCGTGCTTATGGCCGTCGGTACCGACCGTGCGCTCACCCTTACGCTGACCATGCGCCCGCGGAGGGCCAATTGATGAACAACGCGCTTCGCGCGCGTCGCGCGATACCGTACAGCGGAATCGTGCTCGCCATCGCGACGATGAATAGCCGCGCTCACGCGCAGCGGCAGCCGGAAACCATTCCCACGGCGGTCGCGCAAGCCATGACGCTCGACGCGACGATGATCGGCCGGCCACGCTTTTTCAACGGGCAGACGCCAACGGATTGGCCGGCTGCACTCGTTCCGTCGGGCGCGAAGATTCTCGGGGGCGGCGTGGTCGGGAACGCGCAGATGTTTCGCATGCGCGTGGCGGTGTTCGCGTTGAGCGGGACCACCGTGCCCCGCGAGACGATCGGTACGTTGCTCACCGGCGCGGGCTATCTGCAACAGCCTCCACCGGGCGCTCAACGTCGAGGCGGCTTCGTGACCAATGAGCCGACCACGGCCATCACCCCGTACTGCAAAGCAGGGGTGCTGGCCTCGTTCGGCCTCGTGGACTCAACCGATAGCCCGCGTGTTGTCTCGATCGCCTTGATCGACGGTGACGCCGGTCGGCAGTATTGCGCGCCCAAAGTTGCCGAGCGTGAGCGAGGGCGTTTCCCGGTCACGGTACCCGCGCTGACGCCACCGCGCGGGACCGTCGGCCTGGACGGCGGAAGCAGTTGGGGTGGTAGTGAGGGCACGATGCGCTCGTCACTCGTCACGACGCTGAGTGCCGACTCCGTGTTACTCCACTACACCCCGCAACTGGTGGCCGGCGGGTGGGTGGCCGACGGCAAGCCTGCCGTCGCGGAACGCGTTGCGGTGCAGCGCTTCCTGTTCAGCGAAGGACCGGAACGTTGGACCGCGGCGCTGCTCATCACGGCGGTGGACGACCGGCGGCACGTGGTGCTGCAGTTCGCGAAGCGTGAGTAGCCGCGCGCGTCCGGGCAATCGGGCGTCTATCCGCGCGGCGCTGGCGGGCTATGTTCCAGTGCGGTCCATTCGCGACACGCTCGTCGACGAGAGCGCGTGTCGCGGCGTCTCGGAGCCCGGAGTTTGTGTGAGTAAGTCCAAGCGCACGAAGCAGCGTGAACAGGTCTTGTTCATGCTGAGCCTGATCCTCTTGGTGGTCGCACTCGGGCTGCTGATCGTCGGCGGTCCGTCGCCGACACGATGGCTGATTCTCGTGGCCGCTTTGGCAAATGCGGCCACCTTCGGATTTCTGCGCCGAACGCACTGACGCGAGTGACTCAGTTGCCGCGCACCACGAACGTGGCTTCGTAGCCGCCGGCAAAGCGCGCCGTCACCGTGTAGTCGCGCGGTGTCGGTTCGGTGATCAGTATCGCTGAGGCGGCGCCATTCGCGGCGGTTACGGTGGTGCCACCGGACAGCGTGCCGCCGCTCGTGCTCCAGGTATGCGCCAGTCCGGCCACACTGTTGCCGTAGCGATCGAGCGCACGAACCTGCAGCGGCGTGGTGGTGCCGCCGGCGGTCACCGAAACAAAGGGATCCGACACCAGCGCCAGCGAGCTGAGGCCGAGGGGCTGCGCGATCGCGGTCACCACGATGGACGTGCCGGTGGCGAGCGTCGCCGTGATCGTCTGCGCGCCGGCCACGGTCCCAAGTGTCCACGAGGTGTACGCGATGCCCGTACTGTCGGTGGTTGATACGCTTGCGCTCAGGGTCCCGGCACCGGTCGTCACGGACCACCCGACGCCGTAGCCGGCGACGGCCGCCGCCTTTTGGTCCGTCACTTTGACACCGATCATCACGGGGAGCGCTGTCGCGACCAGCGCGGTCTGCGAATCGACTCCGGCGATGACGGCAACGGCCGGTACGAGTTGCTCCACCTCGGTCGCGGATTCGCCACCGACGCAGGCAGAGGCGCCGACGCACGTGCCGACCGCAGCGAGAGCGAGGATGAGCCGTGGAAACGGCAACACAAATGGGCGAATCACGACGTGGTCTGCGCGTTAGAGTGGGCAACGTTGACTGCTCGCGTGCCCGGAGACATTTCCGGAGCAGCAGCGCGTAAAGCAGAACACACGATTCGGACCGCGCCCTACGAGTAAAAACCTGCGATGTGGCGCTGTAGTTTCGCGTGCGCAACGTCGATACTCGGAAAATCGAGAGCAACCACCTGCTCGTCGCTTCACCTCGGCTCTGCGCATGTCATCGTTCTTTTCCCGACTCTTCGGCTCGACCGCAGCCAAGTCCAGCCCGACGAAAGCCGCCCGTGCTCCGAGACGGCCGGAAGAGATTCTCCGGGCATATGAGTCTGCGGTGGAGGAATCGCGAGGCGGTGGTCTCGTCTGGCTTGCCAGGGATGACTCGTATTGGTCGGATCGCGTGGAACACGTGTTGGCCCGACTCCGTGCGGATTGGGCGCAGTCGGGGGACGGCGCAACATGGCCCGATGTGGCCGCGCTCCTCTCGCTGCTCTCGGCGCCGCCGGTCGAAATCATCCGTCAGCTTCCAGCCGCCGCCCGAGATGCGATGGCGCTGTGTGAGCAAGAGAACTTTCCGCGCCGGCAGCTGGTCGATCGACTCAGCAAGGACCCGTCGTTGGTGCAGGGGCTCCTCCGTCAGGCCAACAGCACGTCGAACAGCGCCGGTCTCTCACCCATTCTCGCGGTAGACGCGGCGATCGATCGGATCGGTCTCGCGGGCACGCGGGCGGTGGTCGTGGCCGCCTCGGTGGATGGTCTGCTGAGCAAGCCAGGTGCTCCGTACGACGCCATGCTCGCCACGGCGTGGCAGCGCATGGTCAACACCGGGCCGATGGCGCGCGCCATCGCACCAGCCTTCGCCGCCGATGGAGAGGAGGCGTTCGCGATCGCGTTGCTGCACGATGTCGGCCTGCTCATCATTTTCGATCAGATCTCGACGTTGCGCACCAACAATCGACGCGCGGTTGCCTTGCCGGAGGGATGGCTCGATGTGCTCATCGGTGAGCTCCACGAGCCACTGGGTGCCATTGCCGCGCACCGCTGGGGGCTCGGCATCGATGCCGCCGATGCGATCGGTACGCACCATCGCCGTGATCGTCCCGGCGACCGTCATCCGCTCGCCGAAACGCTCTTCGTGGCCGAGCATCTGGAGGCTGCGTCTAGCCGGGGTGAGCCATTGGATCTCTTCGGCCTCTGGGAGCTCGGCGAATTGACCGGCGATCCCACCCACGTGCGGGGCATCATCGACCGGCAGCTCTCCAAGAAATGACCGCGCGTCGGCAACATGAAGTTCTCTTGACCTGACGAGTCCGGTGATGTCGATTGCACGGCAGCGATCCTCGAACCGAGCGGTGCACGCGTGGCCATCAATCTCAATGCTGTGTTGCGTCATGCGAGCACGCTGCAGCGCGCCACCACGCTGAGCGAGTTGGTTGCGCTGACGTGGAACGCGGTCAGAAGCGAAACGCGATACCGCACCGCCTGGCTGGCGTTGGTCGAGCCGGCGGATCCGGCGCATTTCCGCGTGGTGCAGGTCGAAGGCAGCATGCAGGAACTGGTGCTCGAGAAATGCCCGAAGGTTGCGATCGCCGGGGACGCGATGCTGCACGAACTCATCGAGGGCAAAGCGCCGGTGCTGGTGCTCGAGGCCGCTGATGATCCGCGCACCAACAAGGTCATGGTCGCCGCGCTTGGCAATCGCACCATCCTGAACGTGCCGATGGTGCTCGGCCCCGTCGTGATCGGCGCGTTGGGCGTCGGTACCTTCGGCGACGAGGGCGCGCTGGCACCAAGCGACGACGAAGTGGAAGCGCTCGTGATTCTCGCGACGCAGCTCGCCGGCGCCATCACGCGGATGTCGTTACTCGATGCCCAGCGACAGGATGCGGAACGGCGTCAGCGCTTGGAACGGTATCTCGAATCACTGCAGCGCGTGGAATTGATGGGTGTGTTGGCCGCCGGCGTGGCGCACGATCTCAACAACTACCTCACCGTCGCGCAGGCCAATCTCGGATTACTGGAGATGTCGGCCGCCAACAGCGACCATGGTCTCGTCGAGGCGGCGATACACGCCACGCAACGCGCCAGCGATGTCGTGCAACAGTTGCTGTCTCTGGGACGGGCGCAATCACCGAATCGAGAACTCGTGGATTTGCAGGCGCGCGTGGCCGGTACCGTGCGTCTCGTACGCTCGTCGATGCCAGCCACTGTGACCCTGACGCGTGAGCCCGGCGGCGCGCCTCCGGTGACGGGGGATCCGGTCCAGATCGAACAGGCCTTGGCCAACTTGCTGATCAACGCACGCGAGGCGGTGGGCGACGCCGGTGTGATCACCATCGGCGTGCACGAGCGCGAACTGAACGAGGACTTTGTGCGCGCACAGCCGTGGGCGCGGACCGGTCGCTTTGCCTGTGTCTCGGTGAGCGACAACGGCGCGGGCATTCCTGCCGACGTCCTGCCGAACATCTACGATCCCCTGTTCTCGACCAAGAGCATCGGGACGGGGCTCGGCCTTGCCGTGGTGTCGCGCGTCGTGCAACAGCATGCCGGACTGATTCACTGCGAGTCGACGCTCGGACAGGGTACACGGTTCGAGCTGTATTTCCCGATCGAATCCACGGCGTAGGCACGCGCGTCAGCGTTCGTCAGCGTTCGTCAGCGTTTCGATTCTCGAGGGCTTGCCTCGTGCGCGGATCGAGCAGGCGGAGTGCACACGTGCGCAGCAGGTGGCGCGCACTGTCTTCGCCGCGATCGAACGCCTGCAGGAATCGCTGCTGCGCAGCAGGCTCCCACAGCGCGATCATCGGTTCGATCTCGTGCGTCTCCGGATTCAGATAGCTGATGGCTTCGACGTCGTCGGCGCGCGCATCCACGAGGCGCTGCAGGTCCTGCGCTTCGAGCCACGGATAGTCGCAGCCGACGACGAGCCAGGCGACATGCGCTTCGCGCGAGAACGCGGCATGCAAGCCGCTGGCCGGACCATGTCCGGGAACGACGTCGCATATCGCGCGATCGCCGAGCATCCAGTGGTCCGCCTGCTGCGCCGTGCACGACCAATACGGGTCGGCGCCGCACGCCCGCAGCATATCAGCGACCAGTTGCCACTGCGGTGCGCCGTGGTACGCGATCGTCGCTTTGTCGCGTCCCATCCGCGAACTCGCGCCACCCGTCAGGACCAGCCCGAGCAGCGGCGCCAGTGCGTGCGGTCGCGACATGCAGCAATTCCTATTTCAATTCGCGGATCTTGATGTTCCGCATGGACAGCTCGCCGTTGTGATCGCCCTGAATGGCGAGGAAGCCCTTTCGGGCCAAGCCCCAGTCGGCGTACGGGGCAAACTTGAGCGGCTTCTTGGTGGGGTCGTTGGGGTCGCCGTGCAGTTTGAGGAGCCACTCGGATGACCACATTTCGTACTGCGCAATGAGCTGGCCGTTGAGCCAATGCTCGACGTGCGGCCCCTTGGCGACGATGCGCGTGGTGTTCCACTCACCGGCGCGATGCACGACGCCGCGCTTCGACGGATAGAAGCCGTACACGGCGGCCACCGATGTCATGATGTTGCGGCTGTCCGGCGTGAGCGAATCTTCGGCCAGCTGATACTCCGGCGCGCTCCAGTACACCTTGGTTTCCTTCTCGGTGGCGCGATAGAAGATGCCGGAGTTGCCGCGCAGCGGGAGCTTCCAGTCGAGCGTCAGTTCGAAGTCGCCGTATTGCTCGCGGGTGACGATGTCGTTGGTGGTCTTCACCTTGGTCATCGTGCCGTTCACCGCCATCCATTCTGGCGGCAGGTCTGCCTGCTGGTAGCCACGCCATGCGGCGAGTGACGTGCCGTCGAACAGCAGCTTCCACCCCGCCTTCTTCTCAGCGTCAGTGAGCGTGTTCGCGGCCGCCGTTGCCGGCGCGGTCGCCGCCGAAGGCGGCACGGACGCGGCGCAGCCCGTGAACATGACGAGGGCGGCAAGGGACAGGAGACGACGGGTCATGGCGGACGGTGGGGTGGTGGGGCAGGGCAGGAGCGTGAAAGATTGCGGGGGAACGCGGTGTTCCACCAGTCACGCCCGGAGATGGCGCCAACAGCCGAGCGCCAGCTCGTACCACAACGGTGCAGACGCCGAAGTCGATGGAACTTCACCCTGCTCGCCGGTGAAAGAGGCGGCTGGTGGTCGAGCCAATGGCCCGATCCGCGCGCGGCGATCGGCCACACGCACTCCCCTCATTCAAGAGCGTCATGCGCGGTCTGGATTTCAGCTCCTGGCAGGGCGTGATCTCGACGCTCTTCGGTTTGATTGTCGCCACGTTGCTCATGGTGGGCCTTCGCCTGCTCATCATGGAATCAGTGCAGCAACGCCGGCAGCGCGAGAACCGTCAAATCAACGAACGATTGCGCACGCTGATCGCCGCGTACAAAGCGCTTGGAGGGTCGTTCACCGGTGATCTTGCGGTCGATCCGACGCACTTGCGCGATCTGCTGAAGCTGCGCCTTCCGTCGCCTCCGATCGCGGCGACGGAAGGCGAGGAGGGCCGTGCGGTGGGGGCAGCGCGAGGCGGCGACGAGTCGACGTCCTCCGATCGCGCGCGTCGCGTTCGCGACGCCGTGGAAGCTGCGTTGTCTGACGTGATCCTGCTCGGCAACGAGGAGCAGGTGCGTCTGGCGGCGGCGGCCGCTGCCGACCTTGCCGCTGGCCGTCCGGTACGCACCGACGCGCTGGTGGTCTCGCTGCGCGACTTCATCCGCACCGTGCTCGATCTGGAACCAGTGCCAGCCGGGTTAACGATTCCCAAGCAGGGGCCGACGCGCCCGAGTGGCGGGGGCGCGGGAGGCGGCAAGGGCAAGGGCGGCATCGGCGGCGAAGAGCGCGCCAGCGGCCAGCGCGGGGGCGGCGGTGAGGGGGGAGGAGGCGGCGGCGGCGGCGGCGGCGGGGGGATGGGACTCGGCCACACGGGGAACGCGGACGACGCGCACGCCTGAAGCCTTCCCATGCGCCCATTGGTAGGTGGGTCACGGGTCTCGGCTCACGGGTCTCGGCAAATCCGGTCGAGTCCAGCGAAGTGCCACCGTGCCAATGCACGGAGTCTGCACGTGTCGCAAACGCCGCGTCGCATTGCCTGAATTGCGCAGCTGTCGGGGAAGTATTCGCTCGCCGGCGGACGCGTATTCGGGAGCCTCACGCGGACGGTGGGGTGGTGGGGCAGGGCAGGAACGTGAAAGATTGCTGCCTGACGCCTCATTGCACCAGCGGTCCGACTTCTACGGGAACGCGATCACGCGGTACATGATGGTCGCGGCCAGTTGGGCGCCGGAGGGCTGAACGCCCGTCTTGCCACTACCCTTGCGCGCGTTGAACATCACGCCGATCGGCGTGCCCGCGCTGGGCAGCGCGCTCGAGGCCACGGTGAGCCAGGTGGTCGCGTTGAGCCAGGTCTGTTGCCCGGAGTTCACCGCCTGCGCCGTTGCCGGCACGGTGGTTTGCACATACGCGACGGTGAACGTGCCGGGAACGCTCACCAACTTGACCTGCAGCTGCCAGCGTTGGTTGCCGCGCGCGGTAAGGGAGCCGGTGTAACACGCGCCTGGCGAGCACAGATTGCCGGACTGCGAACTCTGCACCAACGCCGGCACGAGTGGGGTGACAGAGAAGACGCCGCCAACGGTCGTGGACAGCGTATTCGTGCGCGGTGGACTCACTTGGGCCTGCGCGGCGGAACCCAGCGCCAGAGTGGCCAGTGCGGCCGCTGCCAATGCCGCCTGCGCACCGGCGTTGCGGAGTCGTTGCCGAAGTGACCGAATCATGCGTGCGCTCCTATCGGGCCGAAAGCGTGAGCACGATCGTCGTGCTGTACGATCCCGGGACGTCGCGTTCAAAGGCCCACCGTGATTGGAACGAGAGCGTACGCGCGGCCGTCCCTGCAGTTCCGGAAACGCCGAGCGAAGTGGCGGTGGTGCTCATTGGCAGGAAAGCGCCGGCGCCGACTCGCCACTGAATGTCACCGATCGGCTTGTTGACGCCGCTGGGGCCGAACGTGGCCTGTGGAGCCGAGATCGACAAGTCATACGCACGATTGGCGGTAATTGTGATCGTGCGGCTGGCGAGCGCCGCTAACGGCGTGGCGCTTGTCGTGTATGTGGCGAGTGGTCCGTAGTTCACCGTCTTTGGAGTGCCAAGCGACGAGCTGGTGGCATCGATCGCGAGCAGCAGCACGTCTTTCACATGCATGCACAGTGACAGTGAGGTGCTCGTGGTGTTGCTCACCGTGACGGCGCTGGCCGAGCACTGCGCCCGCGCGGGACGCGCGATCAACGCGCTGGTGCCAATCATCACGGCGACAAGATACCGGCTCCGCATCAGTGTTGGTTCCTGGGAGTCGAAGGAGATGGCGACACTGGGCCGCCGCCGCGCACGGAATCTGCCGCAGCCTTGCGCGCGATCGGGAAGCGCAGCGGTCGCGGCTGCACGGTGAGACGGACTGCAGGGACGGCGTGCTCACCGACGAAAAAGTCCGGCTGTGCTCCGGCAATCCGCAGCGGCTCCTGCGCCTGCGTGAAGTCCGCGCCCACCGTGTAGCGACCCGGCGGCAGCGCGTCGAAGCGCGCAAGATCGGACGTCACCGACCGTGCGACCCACGTTCGCCCAGCAGAATCACGCGCGGTCACCACGGTTCTGGAGAGGTCGTCACGGGATACACGTGATGAATCGTCGGGAGCCACGAGCATGCGAACATCCACTGCGGCCAACGCAAGCAACGGCACGTCGCCACCACCCAGTCGGGATTCCGTCGCGGTGATCCAGCCCATGGGCAATGACCGCGCGTCGATCGACACTGCTTCCGCGGAGGCGCCTGCGAAGCGATACCGGCCATCCTTACCGGTCACCTCGGTTGCTGCACCACGCCGAAGCACGATGCCGCTCACCGGTGTCTCATCGCGGTCGCGACGGCCGTTGCCGTTCACATCGCTGAACACCACGCCCTCGGCGCGTGCGCCTCGCCCAAGGCGCGGCATCGCGATGGCGCGCTGCAAGCGGGTGATGTGCACCCAGCGGTTGGGATCTTGGGCTGAGGCACTCCCAGCGAAGAACAGCGGGTTGCGTTCGGATTCGAACTGCAGCGCGATCCCAAGCGGCAGTTGCGCGGTAATCGTGGCACGCATGGTGGAAATCCATGCGCCCGGAGTCACGAAGGACGTCATGCGCGCAGCTGATCCACCCGCCATGAGGCGAACGCCACGCACGGACACCAGCGGTAGCTGATCGAGTTGCGCGCGAAGCTCTATCTGGCGCGCTGGAGCTCCTGCCGACACGCCATTGTCGGAAACGGCACCAGTCAGCGTAAAGGTGCCGGAGTGGCCCGAAGCACCCACGTTGGCCGCCAGCCGGGCGATCTGTCCCCGATCGACGATCGCGTCGGCCGTCAGGCCCGACGCGGTGCGTGAGCGGGCGCCCAGCACACCGTCGAGCGACCCCATGAAGACGCCGGCGCGCGCATTCAGCGTTCCGAAGGCGGTGCGGTCAGTACTGCCAAAGCGACCCGCGGACGACGCGCTTTGGTATCCGAATCCACGTCCGCCAAGGTCGAGCGTGGCCAGCCGGCCGAGACGAGCAGTTGTGCCGAGAGCCCATCCCGATGATTCCAGATTGCGTGTGCTGCCGTTCGCATCGTCGACCCGCCATGTCGATGCATTGACGCCGAGCCACGACCGGATCTCTCGGTTGGCCGACGCCGTGAATTCGTTGGTGCCGCGAGCGAAGGCTCGACTGCCACCCGCAGCGTGTGTTCCACGCATCTCGAAGGAGCCGCGGTTGCTGCGCAGCGCGATCGCTGCGCTCGCGCCGAGGCCGGACCCGCCTTCGTAGCGCCGATAGGCGAGCTCGGATGTCACGGTGCGATGCATGTCCGCGCCGAATTGCAGTCCTGCACTCAGCGCATCGAGGCTCCGTGGCTGACCGAGTGGCCCGAGCGACTCGCGCAACGAACTGACGGTGGTGGTGACGCGTAACGGACCGCTGCGCCGTCCGAGTTGCACGTACTTTGCGTCGGTGCCGACGCTTTTGCCGAGGCCGGTACCCCATTGCATGGGGCGTGCAGCGAGTCCGGAGACCGACCAAGTGGATCGCGTCACGTCGAACGACGCGCCCTGACCGCCGATTGCCGTTCCGGTCAGATCGCCCAGCGACGAACCGACCGGACCGATCGATGCGCGCCATGATGGCGAGAAAAGCGTAATCGCCGGGGGCATGGCCATGACGCCGTTTCTCGCCAGCGCCATGCCACCGGCGGACGTGGGCGATGGACCGGTCATCACACGTGCCGCGACGCGAACGAGGTCGGACACGGGCCCATCAAGTACATACGACACGCCGGTCTGCATGCCGTCCCACGGCCCGCGCGCGCCGATGACCGCCACCTGTAGCGACGGACCGTTGGCGGTGCTGTTGCGCCGTCCACTCGCGCTCACGATCTCGATCAGCGCCGTGGTGCTGGCGATGGGCGCGCCGTGGGAGAATGCGATCAGCTGCAGTGACTGTGTGCCGAGTCCGGCATCCGCCGGCACGCGAACCTGCGCCGTACGGGTGGCAACGCCCCCGGGACCCAGCGCGGTGGATCCATCGCCGTTCTCCACGCGCCACCCATCGGGCAACGTGAAGCGAACCGCTACGGTGTCGATGGCGTTGCCAAGATTCAGGAGCTGATACGACAGCGCGAATCGGTTGCCTGGCTGAACGCCGCGTACGGTTTCGTTGACGGACAGCTCGATACGGCGTGTGGGCGTCACATCGATCGCAATCGGCACCTCGACCGACGGCGCACCGATCGCCGTGAAGTACACGCTTCCCACGGTGGCGAGACCAGCGCGGGCATCCGCCGGCACACCGACGGTCACGAGCACCGTGCGCGACGAGGCGCCGGCAGCGATGGTGCCATCCAGCTTGCCGAGGATGGGGGCAACGCCCGTCGGATAGACGGTATACCGCGTGAGTCGACCGATGCCGACTTCGCTGGGCACGGGGATACGTACAACCTGAAAGGCGCGCGGCGCACTGCGCACGACGAGCAGCGGCGAAACGATATCGGCCTTGGACGGGCGCACGTCGTCCCGCGTAAGCGTCGGCGAGATGCGGCGCGTAGCGGCGTCGTCGAAGGCACCGGCGGATTGGCGCGGGGTGCCTGTGGCCGCTTGAGGCATGCTCTGCGCGGCGCTGGTTGAAGCGACGAGCGCGAGGCCGGCGCAGGCGCCTCGAAAGACCCCGCCGAAGCTAGGAGAGCGCCTCACAGGCAGGATCCTCCGTTCGACTTCGTGCAGGTCAGTGAGAACTGGACGGCTCTGCTGAACGTGCTCGTGGCGACCACGCCTGACGACTGATACGTACTGAGGGAGAGGCCGCTCACCGCGAACGTCAACGTCGTTGTGCAGCTATTCGTCCCACTTCCACGCAAAATGTTGAAGATCTCTGTCGGAGTACTTTGCAGCGTATAGGTGCCGCCAGCGCCGGTGCAGCCAGTGCCAGTCGCTGGCGCCACAGTCACACGGGCGGTGGCGAGAGTTCCGCTTGAGCTAGCCACGAAGACTCTGCAGATCGAGCCTCCACCGGTGTTGTTCGGACACGTCCCCACAATGGTCCAACTCGGCGTTGACGCCGATGTGCCTGCGGCGTACACCGCGCTGGTTGGAGACGGAATGATGTTCGCGCTCGTGCTCGACGGCGTCAGTGTGAAAGACTGCCCCTGCGCGGTGCGACCGCCAAACAGCACGGCCACCATCAGCACGCACATGAGCCAGACACTCCGACGCGGGCGCATGTTCAGCGACCGCCCTTCGCTGCAGCACGCACCACGTGATCCATCTGCATGGCGGCAATGTCCTCGCCGCCGAAATCGACCATGGCGATCGCGGCGTATTCGCCGACGCCGAGTTTCGGCATGGGAATCATCACGCGCTGCGCCGCGCCGGGGAGTACGTAGTAATCGGGTAACGCGATCTTGGCGGCCACGCTGTTGTCGGCGCGGCGAAACTCCACCGCGCCTTTGGCCACGTAGTGACGCGTGCCGGAATTGCGGAACCACACTTCGAGCTGCTCACCGTCGGGGCCGGGCAGCACATTCATATCGGTAATCTCACCGGCGGTCTGTGTGCCAGCCGGTTCGACGTACACTTTCACTGCCGTGCGCACGACATAGTTCATGCCGTTGCGCTGCGTCGCCACCTGGGCGGCTTCCACCATGACCGCACTCCAGCATTCCTGCGGAAGGCTGGTCACCGAGTCGGCGAGGGACAGGCGGATGGACTGCGTGGCGCCGGCCTCGAGACTCAGGGCGAGCGGAAATACGGTGAGTCGAGCACCACAGCTGCCTGGTACCGTGCCCGCCGGGAACCATTGATTCGCGCCCTCAGCGGAACGCTTCCAGTCTTCGAGCTTCACCTGCGCCTGCATTGGCTGGCCGCTGGTATTGGTCACCGTGATCAACCCAACCCGCTCGGTGCGCACCGCCGGGCGAATGAACAGCTCCGAGCGATCGACGGCGAGCTGCGCGTGTGCGTTTGGCGCAACGCCGAACAGGCCGATGGCGACGAGCGCACGGCGAAGTACAGGCGACCGGTCAGCGGTGCGGCGTGTGGTATTGGCGAGAGCGAGCGTCATGGCGAAGAGGTGGCGAAGAGACGACAGCAACAGTGAGCCCTTTCCGTACGGGGGGGAGCGCCGCGAGGGGCGCTCGACGCTCCCACCCGATCGGACCGGCGATTTAGTTCGCGGCGAGCGTGAGCGTCACGACGAGCGAGTACGTGCCCGGCACGTCGCGTTCGAACGCCCAGCGCGACTGGAACGTGAGATTGCGGTTCGTGTCGGGAGTGCCGGTGCCGCTCATCACGGGGGCGCCGGTGGTGCTGAGCGCGAGGAACGCGGCGGGGGCGTTGGACTGCGCCCATTCCACATCGCCGGCGGGCTTATTCGCGGCGCCGGTGCCGGTGAAATTCGCGGTCGCGGCGGCGATGGAGACCTGGAACGCCTTATTCGCCACCACCTTCACGTTCGGTGACGTCAAGGCGGGAAGCGGCGTGGCCGTGCCGATCGTGGCCTGTGGGGCATAGTTCACGCTGGTCGGATTGCCCAACGCAGTGGCGTTCGGCGTGGACGAGGTCACCGTGAGCAGCAGGATGTCGTTGACCGTCGTCGACAGCGTGTGCGTGTGCGTGCAGGCGGTCGCGGGAGCGGCGAGGTTGCCGACGCCATCCGGGCACGTCGAGGTCTGCGCCTGAGCCGACGAAACAGAGAGGATGGTGAGCGCCGCCGAGGAGACGAGTAACGCTGCGAACTTCTTCATGTCGAGGAACTCCTGAAGGTGAGAGGCTGAGCTGCATTCACGGGTCGCGGTGTAGCGAGCTCTACATTGTTGCGCCGCGTCCACGGAATGGCCGAAAGGGGGTTGGCGCATGGCAGACGGGGCATATTGCTTGCCAACTCATCCCTAAGCGGTGGGATAAGTCGTGAAAATCCGATGTGGATAAGTCATGTAAATCGTTGATTCCGATCATGTTCTGAAATCATGAACGGATCTTCCTGTTGACGAGTTTGGCAATGTTATCAACAATTCATGAGCTTGCGTTCAGCTGTGGCGAGCGCGCAACGCGTTGCGTAGATGCGACATAGCGCACGGTTGGCATTGCCGTACCACGGTTCGGCGTTCCGTTCTGGCACTTCGAATCGTCCGACCACTGTGAGCATCGTTGCCAATTGCCGCCTCCCACGCGCCGTGGCGCGCCTGATTCGTCCGGTCGTATTTGTGATGTGGCCACTGACGACCATCGGCCTCGGCGGATGCGCAGCCAGCACAGAACCGGGACGACCCGGCGTTCCAATTGTGGGCGCCTGGCGTTTCACTGGCCGCCAGCTTGCACCTGCCGACGGTGAGCTCACCGGCACCCTGAGTGTGGCCAGTCAGGCGGGAGCCACCATCGCCGGCTCACTCGATGTGATCGAGACCGACGGACGCGGCGGTCAACGTCGCACCGCCGGCCCGTTGGCCGGGCGGACGATCGACTCCACCACCGTGGACTTCGAAGTCAGTCTCGCCGGCGCAACACGGCGCCACGTCGGGCGCGTGGTGCGTGATTCGATGACCGGTACATGGATTGAGCAGTCGGTGCTCGGCGGGGCACCCACCGCCTCCGGGTCATTTGTAGCCGTCCGCGCTCGCTAAACGCGATCGGCGCGCCGATTACGCACGGGTCGCTGACTCCGCCACGAGCCACCGCCGCGATCGACGCGCCACGAGCACCGTGGCGACCAGATTGCCCGTCACATTCAACACCGTCGCGATCGTGTCGGGGATGGCGTCGACGGCGATCAGAATACCCACGCCCTCGACGGGCAGTCCGACGGCCAGCAACAGCGGGGTGAGCATGATGAATCCGCCGCGCGGAATCCCGGGAGACGCGAACCCGAGGAAGACCGACGCCAGCGCGATCGTGAACAGTTCGGGCGCGTGTATCGGCACGTTGTAGAACCAGGCGATGAACATCGCGCCGGCGGTCCACGTGGTCGGCGCCGCCAACTTGAACATCGCGGCGCCCAGCGGGAGCATGAATCCGGTCACGTTCTTGGGGAGCGCGAGCGCGTCTTCAGCGGCTTCCACGAGGGCTGGGAGGGCGGCGAGTGAGGAACTCGAGCTGAAGGCGATCAACTGTGCCGGAAGCGCGGCCTTCGCAAAGCGCCCCATGGGAATGCCGCCGACGATGGCCACAACGGGATAGAGCAGCGCGATCACGAGCAGCGTCACGAGCGCGTAGGCCGCGATGTAAAACCCGATTGCACCGGCCATCGACGCGCCTGCGTGCGCGGTAATCGGCAACACCATCGCAAACACGCCGATGGGGGCCAGCCAGATCACGCCGCGGACCAGCGTCATCATCGCTTCGCCGAGTGCGCGAAAAAAGGCGACGAGGGTGGTTCGCGTTTCGGTCGAACTGCGGGCGACGGCGATCGCGAACAGCAACACGAACAGAATGAACGGTACCATTGCGCCGTCGGCCGCCGCGCTGATCGGGTTGGACGGCAGCAGCGAGGTCAACCACGAGGCGAACGTGGGCGTCTGTCCACTACGTGCCACATCGGTCGCCGCCTCGGCGGCGCCGGGGGGCAGGGCCGGACGCGCCCCGGTGGGCATGAAGGAGAAGAGCAACGGCACCGTGGGAATCACCAGCGCGGCCGCACCGATCAACAGCGTCAGAAACACGCCGAGTGCACTCGCGCCCATGCGCCCGATGTCGCGCACGTCGGACGCCGACGCCACGCCGGTCACGATCAGGGCGACCAACAGCGGGATGACCGTCATGCGGATCGCCGTCACCCACAGCACGCCGACCGGAACGAGCGCGTCGGCCGCCTGCAGCGCACCGGCGTTCCCGGTCGAGGCGATGACTGCGCCAAGCAGGATGGCCAGAACCAGGGCAGCGAGTACGCGGGTGCCTTCTTTCATGCAGGGGGGGCTGGAGGGGATGGATCGGGCCCCCGAAAGAAGCACGTCGGCCGGAGACTCGCCAGCGGGAGTGTCATGGAGCCGGCGTGGAACTTCGCGCCGCGGCCGGCGGTACTGCCGTGCGGCACTCCTCGACCAATCCTGTCGAGACCAACGAAGGGCCACCTTGTAATGGAAGGAGTCGTATCGTGTTCACGTATTCGCTTCGTATTGGCGTGCTTCCGCTTGTGACCGTGGCCGTTATCGCGATGCCACGTGTGGCCGCCGCACAGACGTGTTTGGGGCTCGCCGATCAGCGCCTCGTTTCGCAGAGTGTCTCAGGAGCTGCCGGCGCATCGGGTGAATTGCGACAGCTGTCGGGGCAGTATTCGCTCGCCGGCGAACGCGTATTCGGGAACGTCACTGGGTCCTACCTTGCGCGGGAGGACCGTACCGCGCCCGGGGCCGTCGTGCGCGGGGAGCTTGGCTACGCGAAGGCGCTTCCGGCTGGATTCTCCGTCTGCCCTCGCGCGCAGGTGACCTGGCAGTCTGCTCGCGTGGGGTTGAACGCGTTCACCACCGCCTCGCTTGGTGCGGCAATCGGCCGGGCGATTCCTGTCGCGGGTGCTTTCGCCCTCGTGCCGTCGCTGCAACTCGGCGTCGCCAACCGCAGCGGTGGTCCGCTCGGACTGCTCCACTTTGGTCCAGACACGAAGTTGCCACCCAACAACCGCACCTTCGGTGAACTCGGCGTCGGCATCGGCCTGCGGTTTGGCGACGTGCTCACGGTGCGACCGGCGTACAATCGCGCTTTCGGCATGGGCGCGGGGCTCATCACCGACTACGACAACACGTACTCGCTCTCGATTTCGGTGGGGCGGAAGCGGCGTTAGTCGCGATCGCGCTACACTTCCCGAATGCCACTCCGCTCCCCGTGCCGCCTGTGAAGAAGCTTTGGCGACTGCAGCGTATCATGAGCGTCGTCCTGTGAGCGTGAGTTCGTCGACCCCCTTCCGTTACGCCGAACGGCTACCGCACCCCTCGCTCGCCCCGTGGATCGCCTGTTACTGGGAGTTCACCGCGCGCGAAGGGGCGCCGCCGGTGCACCACGTGCCGCCCGACGGGTGCACGTCGCTGCTGGTACCCACCAGTGGTCCGCATGCCGGCACGCTGCTGTACACAGGCCCCTGGCTCGACCCGAACATGGTGCCGGTGTCGCCCGGCGCGCGGTTCGTCGGTGTACGGTTACGCCCCGGAGCGACCGCCGAGGTGTTACACCTGTCGCCGGGTACGCTGCTCAACGCGACCTACCCGGCCGTGCATATCGGTGGCTCCAGGGGCGTGGAGCTGCAACAGGCGTTCTCGGCGCGCCTCATCGGCATCGACCGTTTCGACGATGTGACGCACGTCCTCGATGGCTATTGGTCGCAGCAACAGCCCACCTTTCTCGCGCCCGATGCAATCGTGCACGATGCGGTGAACGCATTGGTCGAATCAAACGGTGAGTGTCCGATCGCGAACGTCGCGCGGCTGGTGGGCGCCTCCGAACGCACCCTGCTACGACGATTCCGCGCGGGGACTGCGCTGACACCGAAGCAGTTCGCTCGTATCCGTCGACTGCTGGCGGCGGCATGGTACGCGGTCGATGGCGAGGAACGGTGGGGACGCATCGCGGCGGCGGCGGGATACGCCGATCAGCCGCATCTGATTCACGATGTCAAAGCACTGACCGGACTGCGACCCGAACAGCTCGGCCAGCGGATCGGCCTCACCGAGCATGATCAGGTGAATCGCACCCTGTCCGGATGAATGCAGCGGACCGCGTTCGATGGCGGATTTGATCAAGACGCGGCCGAGGACTCCGCGCAGCTTGCACGCTTCACCTTATCCGGAGACCTCGTCCATGATGCATCGTTTGCTCGCGCTCGCCCTGCTGCTCACGCCCACGCTCGCCATGTCCCAACCCCACACGCCACCCGCGCCACCGGCGCCTCTCGCGCTCTTCGCCAAACTGGTAGGCGAGTGGGAAGGAGAAGCCACGGCCGTCATGGGGCCGGGCGCGCGGCACGTCCTGCGTCAGACGGAGCGGGTGGAGGCGGTGGCGGGTGCGACGGCATTCGCTGTGCGCGGGCGTGGTTTCGAGAACATGCCTGACGGCCGCGAACAGATGACCTTCGACGCGTTCGCCGTGATCTATCTCGATCACGATCACGTCACGCCGCGTATGCGCACCTTCACCATGCAGGGCGGCAATTGGACCGACCCCGAATTCACACTGAGCGCTGACGGCTACCAGTGGTCCATGCGCGATCCGCGCGCGGGGCTGATTCGCTACGTGATGACGTTCGACCAGGAGGGACGGTGGGTCGAAACGGGCGCCGTCTCGCGCGATGAGGGCGCCACGTGGTACCCCATCTTCGAGATGAAGCTACGGCGCGTGAAGTAGGGCGCGGTTAGCGTCGTTCCCGTCGCTGCTCGCGTTCCCTCTCGAATTTTTCGCGCTCCTTCGCCAGCAGGATCTGCTGCAACGAATCGGCCCGCGTGCGCTGCGTCTCGGTGAGCTGCTCGCGGGCCCGGTCGCGATAGCTATCCTGAATATCGGAGAGCTTGCCGACGACGGCGCGCACCGTGTCTGACGGAGCGCCGTCTGACGGAGCGCCAGACGGCGTCGTGCCGGCGCCTCGCCCACCCCCCGGCATCCCACCCCCCGGCATCCCACCCCGTCGCGGCATCTCGCCGAACAGCTTGTCGAGATCCTTGAACAGCGGCGACTGCATGCGCTGCATCTCTTTCCGCAGCGCCTTGAAGGACTCCTGCTGCGGCTTGGTGAGCTCCAGCGGCTTCTTGTGCTCGAGCAGGAAGTTGAGTGGGTCGGCCTGCTCGAGCCGCTCCCGCGCCATCGCCGCCGGTGACTTCATGCTGCCGCCACCCATGCCGGGGCCGCCGCGGCCGCCCATGCCGCCGCCACGGCCACCGGGGGCGCCACCCATGCCACCCATCCCACCGCCCATTTGCGCGGCGAGCGATACCGGAGCAAGCGCCTGGAGCGAGATCGCCAGCGCGAGGGACAAGCCGAGGGGGAGACGAGCGACGGTCATGGTCGGGTAAGGTGTTGGAGGATATGCATCTAACACGGCACGTGCGCCGAACCCCACCCATCTTCCACGCCGCGCTTCAGCGCGGGCGCGCGCCGGCCGATACTGGTATGTAGGGCGCGAGCTGCGCCCACTCAACGACTCTGATCCGGACTCATGCTGCGATTCTCCGCACAGATCCGGTGGTCGTGGTTGCTGTTGTTGGTCGTGGCAGTGCCGGCGCTGGCACAGTCTCATCAAGCGCCGACAACTGGTATACCACTGACCTCCGGCAACGGCGTTACCCCCTCGTCGTCGACGACGACCCCCGCGCCATCACCGGCCAAGTCGACGAAGCGCTGGGGCGATGCGCTCAAGAACATTCCGCTCGCGCCGCGCTGGCCGCTCACGCTGTCTCTCGGCGGGCAGGCGCGCTGGCGTGAAGAGTCCTTTCGCGCCTTCAATGTGGGCGCGCTGAATGACGATCACACGCAATCGCGGGTGGCGCTCAACGCCGACCTCGTGATCGGTCGCCGCACCGGCGCCTTCGGACGCGTGCTGCTCGAAGGTCGTGACGCGCAGAGCTACGGGCGCAATCTGCCCGGCGGTGCGCGCCCGACGGATGCCGATCGGTTCGACGTCCAGAATCTCTATGTCGACGTGGGCTATGCGTCGTCGTTCCTGCGCGTTGGCCGACAGGAGATTGCACTGAATCGCGAGCGCCTCTTCGGCGTGCCCGATTGGGCCAACACCCGACGCGGTTCGCAGGGCGCTCGACTGCAGCTCACGCACGGCCGCTTTGCACTGGAGGCCGTCGACGCGCGCCCCATGCTGGTGCGTCAGTCGGCGCCGAACCGCGCTGACAGCACCGCGCGATTCCGGACGCTTTCGTTTGGCAGCGCCGCCGGCGCGAAGCCGATCTTCGCTGGATTGCCTGCCACCTGGCAGGCGTATTGGTACGAGCAGACGCTTCGCTCCGGCAGCGCCATAGGCACGGGGGCCACGACGTCGCTCACCCGCCGTCTGACCACGGGAAGCCGTCTGCTATGGCAGCGCGGCACCGCGAAGTCGGCCCCGCGCAGTGCATCGCTGGAATTCGAAGGCGCGCTGCAGCGTGGCCACGCGGGCGACCGCGAATTGTCCGGTTGGTTCTGGATCACGGAAGCGCAGGTGCAGTGGAAGCAGCAGCACGGCGCGCCGTCGCTCGCGCTCGGTGTGGAAGAAGCCAGCGGCGAACGACGCGCGACCGCCAACCGCCAGGAAGCGTTCGCCGTACTCTACCCCGCGGCGCACGCCCACGGCGGCTACGCCGACGTGATCGGCCGCTCGAACGTGCGTGAGATCCACGCCATCGCCACCTGGGATCCCGTCGCGCCGGTGCGTCTGCGCGGCGCGCTCTATCGCTTCGATCGCCTGCGCACCGACGACGGCATCTACACGAAGCAGAACACGATCTTCCGCGCGGCAACGGGTTCGCTCGCGCGTCACGCCGCCGATGAGATCGATCTCACCGGCACGTGGAAGGCGTCGCTGCACTGGCAGGTGATCGCCGGCGGCGCCGTGGTCTTGCCCGGTCGCTTCCTGAAGGACACGCCGGGCAGTGCGCGCACGGAGCGGTGGGGCTTCGTCGGTACGACGTTCACCTTCTGAGCACATCTCGCTCACTTTTCATAGACGGAATTCATGCGCCGTTGGACTGTACGCACCCGACTTCTCGCCGGCTTCGGCCTGCTGCTCGCCCTCCTCGTGCTGGTGGGAACCATCGCGACCGTGCGCGTGCGCTCACTGCGCGCCACGGTGGAACTGGCCACGCAGGAAGTGGCCCACAAAGCGAAAGCCGCGAATACGCTGATCGACGCGGTGAATCAGACCGCGCGCTTCAAGCTGGCGCTGTTCGCCGCCACGTCGCCCGAACTCGTCGAACAGTCGTCCGCGGGTGTGGCGTCGTCGCGCGAAGGTATCAATGCGGCGTATGCAACACTCGACGCGCTTGCCGGCGACTCGCTGCGTGGGGACTCGACCATGATGCGCCAGATTGCCGAGATCAAGTCGTTGCGCAAGGTGCATGCGGCGGCGTTCGACACCGCTGCGGCCGTGCGGAAAACCGGGGACGTGGCGGCCGCCGAAGCGCTGCTGTCCACGACCGTCCTGCCGACGCTCGATCGCTATGTCGCGTCGATCAATGCGCTGATCGACACACAGGACAAATCGCTCGAACAGGCGGCCAAGGCCGCTGATGCGAAGGCGGCGAGTGGCATCGTGCTCATCCTGTCGCTGTGCGTGGTGGCGTTGGTGTTCGGGTCGTTGGTGGCCTGGAAGATTTATCGCAGTATCACGGTGCCGTTGGCCCAGCTGACGGGTATTGCCAATCAGTTGGCCGAAGGGGATTGCGATGTGGCGTTCGATCGTGATGCATCACGCGATGAAGTCGCCGTGCTGGCGCACGCCATGCAGCGCATGGCAACCGCCGACGCCGAGCTGGCGTCCGTGGCCCAGCGACTGGCCGACGGCGATGTGGGCGTATCGATCGCCGTGCGCGGCGAGCGCGATGGCCTCGGCGCCGCGATGACCCAGGTGCAGTCTACGTTGCAGGCGCTCGAACTGGAAACGTCGAAGCTCACTGCCGCCGCGTTGGACGGACGACTGCAGGAGCGGGCGCAGAGTGCGCGATTCAAGGGTACGTTCCGTGAGCTCACGGGTGGTCTGAACGCGATGCTCGACAATTTGCTGGCACCGGTGGCCGAGGCCCGCACGACCCTCGAACGACTCGCCGATCGCGATCTCTCCGCGCGCATGTCGTCGGCGTGGCGCGGCGATCACGCCGCACTCGCCACGGCGATCAACACGGCAGCCGGCGCGCTCGATCAGACGCTCACGGAAGTGGCCGCGTCGGCGGATCAGGTGAACAGCGCGTCGATGCAGATTGCCGATGGCAGTCAGGATCTGGCCCGCAGTTCGTCCGAGCAGGCGGCGTCACTCGAAGAGGTCGCGTCCAGCTTGCAGGAAGTCGCATCGGTGACGCGCCGCAACGTGGAGCATGCCGCTGAGGCGAGCGCGCTGACCAGCGAAGCACAGGTGACGTCGAGTCGCGGAGTGGAGGAGATGGGACGCTTGTCGAATGCGATCGCTCGCATCAAGCAGTCGAGTGACTCCACCGCGCGTATCGTGAAAACGATCGACGAGATCGCATTTCAGACGAATCTGTTGGCGCTCAACGCGGCCGTGGAAGCGGCGCGGGCCGGCGATGCCGGCCGTGGCTTTGCCGTCGTGGCGGAGGAAGTCCGCAGTCTGGCGCTGCGCAGCGCCGAGGCGGCGCGTCAGACGTCCGCGCTCATCGAGCAGTCGGTGGTCACGGCGAATGAAGGCGTCACGCTGAACGATGCCGTGTTGCTGCAGCTGCGTGAAATCGACCGTCAGGTCGCGCGGGTGGGCGCCGTGATGGTCGAAGTCGAGTCGGCGAGCCAGCAGCAGCGCGAAGGCATCACGGCGATCGGCAAGTCGGTCGAGCTGATGAACGGCGTCACGCAGCAGGTGGCGGCCAGCGCCGAGGAATCGGCGAGCTCGGCCGAGGAGCTGGCCAGTCAGGCCACGACCATGACGGCGTTGGTCGGCGAGTTCTCGTTGTCATCGACGCAGCACCGTGGGCGGCCGGCCTCCGCGCATGCACCGGGGCACACGCGTCGCCCGTCACGTCGCATGACGGCCGCATGACGGCCGCATGACTGCCGCGTAGACGGTCCGTGGCGCTAGCCTTCAGGAGTGTCTGACCCGCATCACTCCCGATGCGGGCAGCCGGTTCTGACTGTGAGGGCGCCTGATGGCCGGTGGGTGGCGAATCGTCGTGGGGGGCGCGATGGCGTGCGCGGGGCTCGCCGCGTGCGCGGGTAGCGCGCGCGAAGTGGCACCGGTGCCGTCACCGGTGTCTCCCACGCCGGTATTGTCGGCCGCACCCGCCGGTGTGGCGGAAATGGCGGTCGTCCCGGTGCGCGTCACGTACGTGCTCCGCACCCTCACGCCATCACTCGATTCGCTGTTCCCGGTCAGTGACTCGCTGAGCGCATCCCGCTGTGCCGCCATCGGCCTGGTGTGCCACCAGTATGTGTATCGGCGCGAACCGCTGCGCGTGCGGGCTGAGGGGCCGCAGCTCTTCATCGACACGAAGCTGGCGTATCGCGCGCGACTCGGCACTATCGGCGGCAGTGCCCGCGTGGCCAGCTGCGGCTACGCGCCGGAAGCCATGCGGCGCGCCACCACGTCGATGAGTACGACGCTCTACTGGCGACGCGATTGGAAGATCGGGGCGCGCGACACGAAACTGGTGGCCGCGCTGGTGGACCCGTGCACCGTGACCGCACTCGGGGTCGATGCCACCAAGACCTTGCAGGGCGTCATCGACAAGCAATTGGCGGTGTTCGCGGCCGAGGCGGACACCACGATTCCCACCGTCGGCGATTTCAAGCCATTGGCCGATTCACTCTGGCAGAGCTTTCTCGAGCCCACGGCGCTCGACTCCACGAATTCGCTGTGGCTCGTGCTCGATCCGCAAACGGTGCAGGTCACGCCGTTCGCCGGCAACGGACCGAGCATCATCACGACCATGGTGCTGTACGCGCGTCCACGCGTGATCGCCGGCGGCAAGCCAGTGGTGCGACGGAAGCCGCTGCCGGTGCTCGCCCTCGGCTCGGCGCCGTTGGAGTACACGGTGCCGGTGAGTGTGGAGCTGCCGTTCGCGGAACTCGAACGTCGCGCTGCGCTCCTGCTGTCGCAGGAAACCTCAAGCGGGAGCGTGCGCGTCGACAGTATGCATGTGCGCGGGATGCGCGACAGTGTGCGCATCGATCTCACGGTGTCGGGTTCGCTGCGCGGACGATTGTCGCTCACGTCGCGGTTGCGGTGGGACGCGACGGCGCGCGAGATCCGCCTCGACGATCTCGACTGGTCGCTCGAGAGCCGTGGCAAGCTCTCGCGGGTAAAAGCTACGCTTGGGGCACCGCTGGTGGGCCGGGCCGTGCGCCGCGCCACCAACGGCGGACGCGTCGCGCTCGGCGCGCAGCTGGATTCGGTGCGCGCTGAGTTGATGCGCAAGCTGAACGGACCGATGGCGCCCGGCGTGGTGATGGGCAGCAGCGTGCGCGACCTGCAGATTCTCGATGTGACCGCGACGGCAACCGCCTTCGTGGTCAAGGCGCGACTAACCGGACAGTCAGGGGTGTGGTTTCAATGACCGTATACGTCAACAAGCACCTGCGCGCGGCCGCGATGGCGATCGTCTGCGGCGTGTCGTCGATGCAGGCCCAAAGCACCACGGCGGCAGACGCCACTACGGCGCGCATCATGCAGCGCCTCGGCGCGTTGGCCGCCGACAGCATGGAAGGCCGTCGCGCCGGCACACCGGGCTCGGCGCGCGCCCGCGCGTACCTCATACGTGAGCTGACCGCGATGGGGGCGAAGCCGTTTGGCGGGAGCTACGAGATGCCGGTCACGCTGCGCGCGCGGGCAGGCAGCGATACGGCTGGGGCGAACGTCGTGGCGCGCATTCCCGGCAAGAGCTCCAGCGGGCCCGTGCTGGTGCTCAGTGCGCACTACGATCACTTGGGTGTGCGCAACGGCGTGGTATTCAACGGGGCCGATGACGATGCCAGTGGCTGCGTCGCCCTGCTCACGATTGCCGAGCGATTGCTGCGCGAGCCGCCCGAGCACGACGTGATTCTGGCGTTCTTCGACGCCGAAGAGTCGGGGATGGTGGGGTCGAAGGCCTTCGTGAACTCCCCTCCGGTCGCGCTCGATCGCATCGCGATGAACATCAATCTCGACATGGTCGCGCGGCAGGACGGCAAGGCGCTCTGGGTGTCGGGCACGTCGCATAATCCGCTGCTCAAGCCGATCGCCGACCAAGCCGCGAGCAAGGCGGCGGTGACCATCCGATTCGGACACGACACGAAGAACCTCAAGCCGGGAGACGACTGGACCGGCTCGTCGGATCATTCGGCGTTTCACAACAAGGGGATCCCGTTCCTGTACCTGGGGGTCGAGGATCACGACGACTATCACCAGTCGGGTGACGACGCCGACAAGGTCGACCCCGCGTTCTATCGCGGCACCGTGGACTTCGCGTATGCGCTGGTGCGGGCAGCGGACGCCAAGCTGAACACTGTGACGCGCACGGGGAAATAAAGAAGAAGGGCCGCTTCGGAGTGATCCGTTGCGGCCCTTCTGACTCCTTGCCGGTTCGAAACGATCCCGAACCGGTAATACCCGTTACCGGGCGTCGATCAGGAGATCGGTTGCCCAGGACGAACCGGCAAAGGAACTATGACTAGACAAATGATCACCTCCTCGAAATAGGGTGGGACTTCGGGCAGACTGCCACCGAGATCCTACGGGTGCTTCCCAGGCCGCTTGGAGACCGGGGAAGCGCGGTTGTTTTGCGCGGTCGCTCCTCCGCGCAGGCACCATGCTAGGGCTCAGACTGCTCCGTGGCAAGCGTCCAATGCGCCTTCTATCACAGATCGGTACTTTTCGCAGACAGAGTCCCGCTCTGGATTCCTCCGGTTTCCCACCTCGAGCACCGCTATGGTCAGACTGACCTCTCGCAACCACTTGTCCCGCTTCGCGGCGACGATGGCTGCCGCTTTACTCGCTGCCCCGACCATGATCGTGGCGCAGCAGGCGCCGGCCGCGCAGGCCGCGACCAAGCTTCCCAAGGGCCCACGCGCGATGATGCTGGCCGACTGGTACCGCGTCGTGAACGTGAGCTCGCCGGCCGTCTCGCCCGACGGTAAGCGCGTCGCCATGACCGTCACGAAGGCGGTCGAAGCCGAGAACAAGCGGCACAACGAGATCTGGGTGGTGAACACCGCCGGCGGCGAGCCTCAGCGGTGGACGTCGCCGAGCACGGAAAGCAGTAACCCGCGCTGGTCTCCCGACGGGAAGTACCTGTTCTTCACGTCGCCGCGCGCGGGCGGGCAGGGTAGCACTTGGGCGATTCGTCTCGACCAACCCAGCGGCGAGGCGATCCAGATTGGTACGTATCCGAACGGTTCCATGCCCCTGGACGGATCGTTCGCGGTGTTCACGGAACCCGCCCGTCGCGATACGACGGCGCGGAACGCCCCGAATCCGTTCGCCCGCATGCAGCCCATGGCCAAGCCGACGATCGACGCGATCACGCGTCCGGCTGAGCCGTCGCGCTTCGATGGCCGTCATGTGACGGACATGTCGTACAAGGTGAACGGTGTGGGTTTTGTGCCCGGTCGCGCCGAGCCGCGCAGCTGGCGTCCCGCGCAGCTCTGGCGTCAGACGGTTGGCGACACCGCCAAGCAGCAGCTCACGACCACGATGTACTCACATCGCTCGCCCGAAGTCTCGCCTGACGGCAAGTGGGTCGCTTTCATCGCCGATGCGCGACTGCGCCCGGATTCGGTGGTGGATCTCGAGCGTGACTCGCTCGCCAAGCTCCCGTACAACAAGGTCCGCGACGAGGCCGATCGTAACGACACGGATCTCTACGTGGTGGCCAGCACCGGCGGCACGCCGCGCAAGGTGAGTGAGTGGATGGGGGCCGAGTCGGACATCACCTGGTCGCCCGACAGCAAGCAGATCGCGTTTGTGGGCCGTCCGTCGCGTATGAAGTCGGCGCGCATCTATGTCGTGGACGTCGCTGGCGGCACGCCGCGCAATCTCCTCGGCGACTGGCAGTTCGAGCCGGGCTCGTTGTTCTGGCTCGCCAACGGTAACCTGCAGTTCGCCGCCGATATCGGCGGACGCACGGCGATCCTGCGCGCCGATCTGACCGGCAAGTCGGCGCCGAAGGAACTGGTGGGTGGTCGTCGCCAGTTGCGTGGCGCGAGCTACGACGCGGCCGGCAAAGTGATGGCGTACACGTCGACGTCGATGACGAAGCCGACCGAGTTGTTCGTGGCCACGGCCGATGGCGCGGGCGAGCGGCAGCTCACACGCTTCAACGACGACGTGAACAAGGACGTCGTGTGGAGTGATGCCGAGCGGTTCACGTACAAGAGCGTCGGCAACATGGAGATCGAAGGCTGGCTGATGAAGCCGTACGGCTACACGGCGGGCAAGAAGTATCCGATGGTGATCTACATCCACGGCGGACCGCACTCGTCGTACGGCGAAGGCTGGTTCGACGAATTCCAGAACCTCGCGGCGCAGGGCATGTTCGTGCTGTTCACGAACCCGCGCGGCTCGAGTGGCTACGGGGCCGACTTCACGTACAGCACGCGCGGCCGCTGGGGCATGGAGGACTACGAGGACCTCATGAAGTCGGTCGACATCGTCGCGGCGCGTCCTGACGTGGACAGCACGAAGATGGGCGCGACGGGCGGCTCGTACGGTGGCTTCATGACAACGTGGTTGGCCACGAAGACCGATCGCTTCAAAGCAATCGAGACCGACCGCACGATCACCGATTGGACGTACTGGTACGGCAGCAGCGACGCGCAGGGCCTCACCGAGTTCGAATTCTACGGCAAGCCGTGGGACAATCAGGCACTGTATGACACGCTGTCACCGATCCGCTATGTGCAGAAGGTGAAGACGCCGATGCTGCTGGTGCAGAGCGAAGAAGATCACCGCACCCCCATGGGGAGTGCGGAGATCTGGTTCATGTCGCTGAAGAAGCAGGGCGTGCCGGTGGAGATGGTGCGCTATCCGCGCTCCAACCACGACTTGTCGCGCACCGGTGAACCGTGGCTGCTGGTGGACCGCCTGGGGCGGATCCGGCAGTGGTTCGCGTTCTGGCTGCAGGGCGTGAAGCCCGGCACGGCCGCAAACTAGACGGCAAAGCAGTAGAAGAGACCAGCCCCGCCGGATGCTTTCAGATTGTCCTGACTGCATCCGCGCGACGGGTGGGCGAAATTCCACGACGTCGGGTTCACGCCGCCGCCCTGACGATCGTGATGACCGACCAGCGCTGCGCCTTCGCCGCTGCTCGTCCAGTTCTTACAGGTGCTGTCACCGGCGTCGGTCGACACGCGGCCGTCAAGCGTGGACCCCGTCATAACGTCGTGCGTATTCGGCGTGTCGCCACGGCCGTTTACCACCATGCCCTTTTCGGTGATGCTGTTGTCCTTCGACAACTTGTTGTTGTCGCTGTGCAGATCATCGACGCTGGTGGCCACGACCACGCCCTTGGCGTTCTTCCACGGTCCCTTGCCGATGCGGTCGCGTGCATTCACCGCCGACTTGCCGTCGAGGGCCTGCTGACTCAGGTAGGCATGCCACGTCTTGCCGCGCACACCGGCGGCTTCCGCGAGCGTGGCGCAGTGCTTGTCGGCACCCTCGAGTCCACCCAATGCGGCGCCGTTGCCGGAACCCACGCTGGTGATGAAGAACGACATATCCTGTTGCGGCGTGGGACTGGCCGGGGTGGTCGTCGCGAGGAAGGCGGTGGCGAGGGTGAGGGGCAGGCGTAGGGCGAGCATCGGGAGGCTCCTTGGGTGGTGGGGGATCTTGGGGATTGAACGGATTTCTGTGAGTTTTGAGTTGTGGGTAAAAGTTTGGAGTCGTGGGTGAACAACTCGAAACACCGAACTTTTACTCACAACCCCTAACTCACGTGTTGCAGTTACGGCCGCAGTACGACGGTCTCCGCCGTCCGCGCGCGGACCGCCGCCGGCGAGTACGGTAGCGGGGAATATTCACCCCGTACCCACGGACCGAAGAGATTGCTGTAGTACGGACTGCGTGGATCACCACTTTGTCCGGGCGTGTTCGTCACCATGGCAGCGTCCCAGTTCGCGAGATCCATTACCACGCGAAAGCTGGCGCCGGCGGTTTGGTTGTCGGTGTTGCCGGTCGCGTTGAGCGTGTTGGCATAGCCACCCCGGGCGAGTGGTCCGGGTGACAGGCGCGAGCGTATCGAGTCAGCGATGACGACGTCGAGCGGATGCGCAATGCGCACGTGATGCATCTTTGCATCGCCGTAGCGCCAGGCTGCAATGTCCTTGCCGAAGCGACGCGAGAGGTCCGACACGGCTTCGTTGAACGAGCGGAACAGGATGAAATCGCGCGCCACGGTCGGGTTCTCGCCCAGCAGCGAGTCGGGATTGGTGAGCCAGCCGATGGTCTGTGACAAGGACACCGTGCGCAGCAGCGGACGCGCCGCCAACGGCAACACGATATCGGCCGTGTGTGTGAGCAGCTTGCGCTCCCACGCTGCGTAGATCGCCGCACCTCGGGAGTTGGCCGACAGCACACCGTCCCAGCGCAGCAGGGTATCGCGGGCCGCGATCGAGGCGGGGCTCGTGAGCGCGATCTGCTTGATCAGCGGGACCAGTGCCCGCGAGGCGAGCGGCGTTTCGTCATGCTGCAGCGCCATCATCTGCGGCAGCGTGGCCTTCCGCGTGGTGTCGAGCACTTCCTGCAGGCGGTCGCGACGGAACGGCTCCGCCCATGTGCGCGCCAGGGCGTTCATGTTGGCGTAGGACGCGTCGACGTTCAGCGCGTTGGCCGTGCCGACGTATCCGCGTGCGGGCGACGTTTCGTGCGGGAGCTCCGCGATCGGCAGGAAGCCGCTCCACTCGTATCGCCCGTCGCCCGGTACCGGCACGAGGCCATCCCAGTTCTTGCGGATCGGTGCGATGCCTGCGCTTTGCCAGCCGATCGCACCGCTGGTGTCGGCCCAGATCCAGTTCAGTGCCGGCATGCGCGCGAATGACAGCGCGGTGCGCGCCTCGGTCCACGTGCGCGCCTGATCGAGACGCAAGCTGGCCAGGTACGGGGCACCGCCGGGCTCGAGCCATGCCGCGCGCAGTGCGACCGCCACCCGCTTCTTCGCGTCCGACACGAGGACGGGCCCATGTCGCGTGTACTGCAGCGTCACCACCACCGGCGCCGCCCCCTTCACGCGAATCGTATCGATGATCTGGCGCATGCGCTCACTGGCACCGCGATAGCGATACGCGCGCGGGTCGTTGGCGTCGAGCTCGTACGTGTACAGATCCTCGGCGTCGATGCCGAAGATGGTAAGGCCCCATGCACCGTGTTCGTTGTGCCCGATGGCCACGCCCGGAATGGCCGGCTCGCCGCCGCCGATCACATCCCAACCCGGCGCCTTCAGATGCACCATGTAGCGCAGCGAGGGCGCCGCGATCGTGCGATGCGGATCGTTGGCCACAATCGGCTTGCCGCTGGCCGTGCGCGATCCGGCGATCACCCAGTTGTTGCTTTCCCAGCGATCGAAACCCGGCGTCGCCGTGTCGACCGGCGGCGCCACACGACGCAGTGCTTCCGGCAACTCCGCCGTGCGAAAGTTCGGGACCTGCTTGAAGTCGTTGTAGTCGGCCAACATGCTCGCGCCGGGCGCCGCGTCGAGCGCGCGGGCAACGAGCGAGTCGAGCGCAAGTCGCACCGGTGCGAGTTCATAGCGCCGGCGTCGCGCCACGGCCGCCTCGCCGATCTCGCGCACGGCGCGCGCGGTGGTCGGTTCATCGGCCGCATTCGACGCCAACGCGTTGTGCCGCGAGATCACCACCGCCGGTGTCCAGTGTTGCGGTGTGATGCCGAGCCATGTGAGTTCTTGCGGCATGAGCGCGGGATTGGCGCGCACCTGATCCACATACGCGTTCACGCCGTCAACGAAGGCGCCGATGATGGTCGCACCGCGCGGATGGTAGTGGGCCAGCTCCGTCGCCATCGACCCGCGATACTTCAACAGGCGCGACGCGCGATCCCGCGAGACCCAGCGAGGGCCCAGCACCTCAGCCATCGTGCCGGTGGCCTGCCGACGCCACAGCTCGAGCTGAAACAGACGGTCGCGGGCGGCGCTGTAGCCCTGCGCGAAGAACAGGTCGTGTTCGTTGGTGGCCTCGATGTGCACGATGCCGGCCGAGTCACGCGCCAGCGTGACCGGCGCCTGCAGTCCCTTGGTGGTGAGCTGCTGGTTCGGCGTCTGCGCCGCCGCATCACGCGGTGCCCCCAGCAGCAGCGCCAGCAACACGACCGCTTTCACCGCGGCACCCGTCAACGCACTCGCGAACTCGCGCACAATATCTCCTGCGGGTTTGATCTCATGAATGGCATCGACGCTGCGTCCGGCCTGCCAATAGTCCTGCGTGGCACCGTCCACACTCGAACGCTTGAGCTGCCGGAGCGAGCGCAGGGCGTAGAATGTGCGGATCCAGTGCTTCGTCTTGCGTCCCTTGAACAACCAGCGGGAAATCGGTCCCACCTTGGTGCCGAGCTTCTCTACGTACGGCGTACGGATCACCGACACCGGCACACCGGTGAGCCGTTCGGTGAGCACGATGTCGCGGGAGTTCGCCTCCACGATCGCGTACTTGTAGGCGTCGTCGGAGTTGCACTCTGGCGTGGCGATGAAGCGCGTACCCAACTGCACGCCGGCGTAACCCATGTCGATGAGCGCCTTGAACTGCGCCGGCGCGCCGACACCGCCCGCGGCGACCACGGGTAATCCGAGCGCGCTGACTTCGTCGAGCAGGGCACGCGGATCGCGTGACCCCGTGTGACCGCCGGCCTCCCGATTCACCGCCACGAGGCCGTCGACTCCGCCGTCGCGTCCCTTCTCGGCCCACTTCAACTCGGTGATATCGTGGTACACCACGCCGCCCACCGCATGCACGCGATCGCACACCCACTTCGGATTGCCGAGTGACGTGAGAAAGAAGCGCACGCCTTCTTCGAGCGCGATGTCGACCCACTTCATCATGCGGTTGTGATACGTTTTCGACGACGCTTCGATGAGTGCATTGAATCCGATCGGCGCGCCGCCGCTCAGACGATTGATCGTGCGCAGACCTTCGCGGAAGTCGTAGCCGTGCACATACGTGAGCGAAATCGGCTGCACGATGCCGAGGGCACCGGCCGCACTCACGGCGGCAACCAGTTCCGGATTGCTGCAGGGATACATGGGCCCGCAGATCAGCGGCACGCGGATATGCGCGTGACGCGTGAGCGGCGTGTCGAACGCGGGGGCACCGACCAGAGGTGCAGCGACGTCCGTCATCGGGTCGACTCGCGGGAAGGATCAGGAGGTGAGAGTCGCCAATGCACGATGCATCGGGCCACGACCTCACCGGCGGCGTTCGCAATGTCGGCCTGCACATCGTGCGTGATCGGCTCGCGCACCTCGGTCGGCGCGTGCGCCGTCGTCGTACAGACCAGCGTACCGCGCGCCTTCTTCAGGTATTCGATCTCGAGGCCCGTCACGATGCCGCGCACACCGGGCGGCAAGGCCGTCATGAGCGCCACGCCGCTGGTCATCTCGGCCAGATTTACCAGCGCGACCGCGTGCACCGAGGCCAGGTGATTGCGTACGGCCTTCCGGTCGCGCAGCTCTACCCGCGCGTAGCCGGGACGCACGTCGGTGTAGACACCGCCCACCGAACCGGTGTACGGCGCCGTGCGTCCTACGGCCCAGCTGAACATGCGCTTGCCGAACGGAAGACCGGAGAGACGCTCCCAGTTTCGCAGCAGGAGGCGTCCCGGGGATGGATTGGCGCGAGGCATGCAGGAGGGAACGGCGGAGAGGGAAGAGGCGTAGCGTTAGGTAGCGTACGTGCCGATCACCGAACCCGCCACCGTCTCACGGCCTCCGACCCCCTCCGCATGACCGTGCTCGTCACCGGTGCCACAGGCTACATCGGCGGCCGCCTCACCTCCCGTCTGGTGGAGCGGGGCATCCCCGTGCGGCTGCTGGTCCGTGACCCGCGCCGCATTCACGGGCGGTGGTGGGAGCACGACGTGGAGGTGGTGACCGGCGACCTGTTCGATCCGAGCTCGCTCGCGCGGGCACTCGACGGCGTCGATCAGGCGTACTACCTCGTGCACAGCATGACGCACGCCACTGACTTCGCCGAACGCGACCGCGTGGCCGCCCGCAACTTCGTGCAGGCGGGGCGTGCCCTGAAGCACTGCATCTACCTCGGGGGGCTCGTGCCGGATGCGCACGATGCCAGCGAGCACCTGCAGAGCCGCGGCGAGACCGGCGCCATCCTGCGGGGCGGGTTGCCGACCACCGAGTTTCGGGCGGGACCCATCGTGGGCTCTGGGTCGGCGTCGTTCGAAATGGTGCGCTATCTCGCCGAGCGCCTGCCGTTCATGATCGCGCCGAAGTGGATTACGAATCAGGTGCAGCCGATCGCCGTGCGCGACGTGCTCTCGTACCTGACGCGTGCGCGCGAGCATGGGCCGGCGGGCATCGTGGAGATCGGCGGGGCCGACGTGCTCTCGTTCCGCGACATGCTGCAGGGCTACGCCGCGGTGCGCGGCCTTCGTCGCACCATTATCGCTGTGCCGGTGATGTCGCCGCGGCTGGCCGCTCTGTGGATCGACAAGGTCACGCCGATCCCGTCGCGACTGGCGACGCCGTTGGTGGAGGGCATCGCGCATCCGGTGCTGGCCGACACCACCAAGGCCCGCGAGCTGTTTCCCGACGTACGCCCGATGCCCTACCGCACGGCGGTGCAGCGCGCGCTGTCGCGCCTGACCGCCCACGCCGTGGAGTCGCGATGGAGCGACGCTCTGGGTGGCGGTACGTCGTACGAACTGCGCGACCGCGAAGGGGTGCTCGAGGAGACGCGCACGATCTATGTGGACGCCAGCCCCGATCAGGTGTTTCGCGCCTTTTGCCGATTGGGGGGCGATCAGGGGTGGCTCGCCTGGAACTGGCTCTGGAAGATCCGGGGCTTTCTGGACCGGTTGGTGGGCGGACCCGGACTGCGACGGGGGCGGCGCGACCCCGCGTGGTTGTATCTTGGAGAGGCGGTCGACTTCTGGCGGGTGGAGATGGTCGAGCGTCCACGTCTGTTACGGCTGCGCGCGGAAATGCGTGTGCCCGGGCAGGCGTGGCTCCAATTTTCGGCCGTGCCCGAAGGCGAGGGCACACGGCTGATCCAGACGGCGCTCTTCGCACCCCGCGGTCTCTTCGGGCTTCTTTACTGGTACGCGATGTATCCGGCACACCTGTTCATTTTTGGTGACATGGCGAAGGCGGTTGCTCAGCTCGCGCTGACCGAGCCCGTTGTGTCGCCTGCCGTCCGGACGCGCATCTCCGGCGAGCCCGTCATATGACCGCGGCCATCTCGTTGATCGACGTCGCGCGCGGCGTTGGGCTCACGCTGCTCACCGTGCAGGTGCCGCTGCTGCTGTTGCTGCTCGCGCGCCTCATGCCGGGGCGCACGCGACGTCCACCGATCGCGCCGCGGCTCACGCCGCGCACCGATACCACGGTGACGGTGATCGTGGCCACGCTCAACGAAGCGAAGCGCATCGGTCCGTGTCTGGCGGGTCTCACGGCGCAAACGTCCCCGATGCTCGAAGTGCTGGTGGTGGACAGTCGCTCCACCGACGGCACGCGCGAGCTGGTCGACGCGGCGTCGGCGCGTGATCCACGCATTCGCCTGGTCACCGACGATCCGCTCCCGGCTGGTTGGGTGGGCAAGGTCTGGGCCCTCGAGACGGGACTCCGTCACGCCAAGGGCGAGTGGGTACTCGGCATCGATGCCGACACCGTGCCCGCGCCCGGATTGGTCGGTGCCGTGGTCGATGCCGTTGAACAGGACGGCTACGATGTGGCGTCGTTTTCCCCGCAGTTCTGCGACCAGACCTCGGCAGAACGGTTCGTGCAACCGGCGATGCTGGTCACACTGGTGTATCGTTGCGGCGCGGCTGGTGCGACACAGCCCCCTCCCGATCGCGTGCTTGCCAATGGCCAGTGCTTCGTGGCCCGCCGCGCGTTGCTGGAGCAGCACGGCGGCTACGCGCCCGCCCGCGCGTCGTTCTGCGATGACGTCACGTTGGCGCGGCACCTCGCGTCACACGGCGCGCGCGTGGGCTTTCTCGACGGCTCCAAGATCATCCAGGTCAGCGCGTATGTGTCGCTGGCCGAGATGTGGCGCGAGTGGGGACGCAGTTTCGACTTGAAGGACGCCACACCAACCTGGCGTCGCTGGATCGACGTGGCGCTGGTGTGGAGTGCTCAGGCCTTGCCGCTCCCGATGCTGCTCGTGCTCGCTGCCGTGCTCGGATCAATGGGGTGGCCCGCGGCCGACAATCCGCAGACCATGTTGCTCGAGGCGCTCGTGCTCGTGAACGCCTCGGCGCTGCTGGTGCGGCTGATGATGCTGGTTGCGCTACGCAACAGCTACGCCGAACGCGGCTGGCCCTTCTGGCTGTCATGGCTGTCGGATATTGCCGCGGCCTGGCGCCTCACGTTGAGCACGGCCCGCACGCCGACGCGTTGGCGTGGACGACAGTACGATACGCTCGTGACCGACGGCGCGAACTGACGCGCGAGGGTATCGGCAAAAGCAACAGCTCCGTGTTCCCGCTGTTGCTTTTGCCGTTCGCCGTTCCGTTGACGGACTACTCGTTCTCGACCTTGAGCTTGCCGACCATGCCGAGCAGCGCGTGCGGGTCGCACTGGAAGTAGTAGCTCTTGCCCGCTTCGAAGTTCACCGGCACGAGGATCTCCTGACCGGGCAGCTGCGCGAACGTGGACACCGGCGGCAGGTTCGGCACGCCGGGGTTCGAGTCGGCGAGGAAGTGCACGTTATGCACGCCCGCGACCAGCACGAACTTCAGCACGTCGCCCGGCTTGGCTTCGATTTCCTTCGGCTTGAAGTAATTGCCCGATTCGTCGGTGATCATTTCGATCGTGATCACCGTGCCCGTCGGCTTCGGCACGTTCGATGGGGCGGCGGACGGACTGGGCGCGCCTCCACCCGTCGTGTCGGTGGCGGGAGCCTTTTCGCCGCCGCAGGCTACGAGAAGCAGGGCAGCGGTCGTGAACGCGAAGCGGGTTACAACATTACGAGTAGACATCAGGAAGTACCGGAGAAGTGTGTAAGGCGGAAGTGAAAAGGCCGTGATGTGGACTACGGTCAGAAATCGCGCCGCTCGAAGGCGCGCCGTCCTGCGAAGGCAGGGGTGAGAATCCAGAGGAGCAAGCCGGAGATCGCGGCGAGCGACCCCAGCACGCTGCCGAGGAAGCGATGCATGAGGGCCCCGGTGTAGCCCATGAGGGCCGCGGCGTCGCTTTGCATCACGATCATCGTGCGGGCCAGATCGACCGGGTTGGCGAGGGTGAGGGCCAGCATCGGCTTCTCCAGCGGGTAATCGGTGAACGTGGTCGCGACCAGCAGCATGAGCCCGTCGTAGCCGATCGTGAGCAGCATCCACAGCGCGATCGCGGTGCCGACGCCGCGCAGACGGTCTTCGATGGCGACGCCGATCAGCAGCGCGAGACCGCCGAACACGAACGTGAGCGCGATACCGCCGGCCAGTGTCGCCGCCAGCAACGGCAGGGCATCGCTGCCCAGGGCACGGTGCAACGCGAAGGGAAGCAGCAGGCCCAGCGCGAACGCGGCGGCCAGCGGAAGCACGAGACCGAGATACAGACCGGCGAACAGCGCCGAGCGACGCACCGGCTGCGCGAGCAGCAGTTCGTTGAATTCACGCGAGGCGTGCCAGGTGATCACGCCGAAGAGCATCGTGACCAGCGGCACCACCAGCAGCACGAGGCCCAGCAGCGACGACAACGCGCGCGGACCACTGCCGGTGAGCCGCAGCATACATTCGGTGAGCAACAGGATGCCGCCGCCGAACAGCAGGACGCCGCGGTTCTTGAGCACGGCACGCCCTTCGTGCCGTAGCACGGTGGCGATGGGTGACCGCTGTGCGCTCGTCATGCGTTGGCTCCCGTGTGCGTGTGCTCGATCTGCATCAAGTGCGCAATCGCGCGCTCGAGGGAATCCGCCCGCGTGGTGTGCAGCAGCGCCGTGAGCGGGCCCGCCCAGCGCACGCGACCTTCATGCAGGAAGACCACCGTGTCACTGATCTCCTGCAGCTCACTCAGGATGTGCGACGTGATGATCACCGCCCGGCCGTCGTCGCGAACGGCACGGATCTTCTCCTTCAGAATGCCGCTGGCAATCGGATCGAGGCCCGCCGTGGGCTCATCGAGCAGCAGCAAGTCGGGCGAGAAGAGAAAGGCGGCCACGGCGTTTAGCCGCTGCCGCTGTCCGCCGGAGAGCGTACGCACCGGTTGCGCGAGGAAGGCTTCGACGCCGAGGTGTGTGATGAGCGAGAGATCGCGCGGTGTCGTTTCGCCGCGCAGGTCACGCAGCAAGTCGAGCACATCGCGCCCGGTGTAGCTCTCCGGGAAGCGTGCGGCCTGCGGCATGTATCCGATGCGCGCACGGTGCGCGATCTGTCCCGCGATATCGACACCATCGAACAACATGCTGCCGGAGTCGGCGTGCACGAGGCCGAGCAACACTTTGTTCAGCGTCGTCTTGCCGGCGCCGTTGGGGCCGATGATGGCGGTGACGGCGCCCCGGGCGATGTCGAGCGTCACGCCGTCGAGCACGCGTCGACGCCCGAAGCTCTTTACGAGATTCCGGATCTCGACGAGCGATGCCGCCGGACGGTGCAACGGGATGATCGGCGTTGACGTCGTACGAACCTCGCGGGAAGGGTGAGTCGAGAGCGCCGTGGTCATGGCAGTTTCCGGGGAGCGTGCATGAGCGGCGCGGCGTCGCGCAACGTTTCCGGCGTGAGCGCCGGAACGACGCGCTCCGCGATGTCCAGCAGATCGACCAGCAAGCTTCTGGTGAGTATGAGCGCCGCCGGTGACTGCTCGACCAGCAACGCGAACAGGCGGACCGGCGCGTGCGTGACATCACCGCGTCCGTCATGATCGAGGTCGTAGCCGGCGTACCGATCCCACCAATTGCCGGTGAACGTGCTGTAGTTGCGCCGGCTGTTGGTGCCGACGTCGAACACGTTCCCCGAGAACGCGTTGCCGCGCAGCACATTGTCCTGAGCGTCCGCCAGCACGCGCACGGCCCAGCCGTTGCGCACGAAGTCGTTGTCGATCACGGCGTTGCGACTCGCACCTTCGAGGTGCAAGGCGATCGAGTTCTCGATGAACCGGTTGGCGCGCACTTCGCTGTCGGTGATTTCCTTCAGCAGCAGGCCGTATGCCGCGCTGCCGCGGTTGCGTTCGAAGGTGTTGCCGGTGATGTGCACGCGCTTCGAGTACATCACGGCGACGCCCGATTCGTTGGCGCGGAACGTGTTGTCTTCGTAGCGGCACGAATCGGAGAACATGAAGTGCAGGCCGTAGCGATGGCTGCCGGTGCTCAGGTTGCGCCGCACACGGCTGTTGGTCACGAACTCGAAGTAGATCCCATCGCGGTGACCGCGGATCACATTGTCTTCGAGCACGATATCGCGGCTCGACCAGAGGTGCAGGCCATTGCCGGTCACCGTCTGAGAGCCGGCCATACCGTCGAGGGTGTTTCGACGAACCAGACACGCGCTGGCCCGCTGCAGATAGATGCCGAAGAGGGTGTTCGTGAACGTGTTGCTTTCGATCAGGCAGCCGGCTGCTTCCACCACGCGCAAGGCGGCGCGGTCGGTGGCCTGGCTGGTGCCGGTGTTGCGAAATGTCATCCCGCGCACGGTGACCGAGTCGGCGCCGACCACGAGGATCTCGCGCACGCCGCCCCCATCGAGGATCGCGCCACGTTCGCCCTCCAGCGTGAGCGGCTGTCGGATAATGAGCGTCGGCTCGATGTACACGCCGGCGCGCACGCGGACGACGCCGTTGCGCGAGACGATGCGGATCGCTTCGGTGACCGTGCGCACCGTCGGGCCGGATGCCGGTGCCGTCGTCGCGCCGGAGGGCGACACGAACACCGTATCCGGAAGCGACGCCGCCACCATCGCCAGGAGCGCGAGTGCGGGGATCATTGTACGGTGCGCGGTGACGGAGCAGGAGCGGCGATCGGCACGGACTGACTCGCGACGAGCTGCAGCACCTGCGACCACGACAGCAGTTCACCGCCCAGACGCTGCCGCACCGCGTCCACGTCGGCCGCCGAGTCGAGGGCGGCGAGCCGGCGTCCCATAGGGGAGTGCAGTGCGCCGCCGTACAGAAAGCGTGCGTGCGTCACATCGAGCCAGCGGGACGGATTCTCAACGTCGGCCACCCAGATCGCGCGCGGCGCCGACGTGGCAGGGAGCGACGACACATAGCCCGCCAGACATTCAATGGAGTCGAACGTCTCGAGGCGCCCGCGGGCCGTCATCACCATCGCGCCGAAGCGCGGATCGTCGATCGTCATACGACAGTACCGGCAGGAGTCTTCGCCCGCCACGAGTGGACGTGGTCCGGAGCCGCAGGCACTGGCCGAGAGGGCCAGCAGCAGCGCTGCGAGGGAGGTGAGTGACCGGCTCATGCGCCGCTCCGTGCGGTGTGGCGCGTGGCGGTCCGCGATCCGTCGCGGCGCGCCACCAGGGGCGCGCCGACGGCGAGGATCACGCTGGCGATGGCGAGGAGTCCGCCCGTGGCCGGCAGCGAGGTGGCCGTGAAGTTGAGCAGTTTCTTGCTGCCAATGAGCGGCGGCTGATACGACATGCCGGGCACTTTGATCGGCGCGTGTTCGAGGTCGAGGTTATGACCGTAGTCGTACTCCCATCGCCAGAAGTCGACGAGGCCGACGATGGCCGAGAGCAGCAGCGCGCCGCCCCAGACGAGGATCCAGCGACGGCGTCCCATGGCGGCAACCAGCAGCCCGGCCACGCTCATCGCGACGATCCCCGGCGGCATGAACTTCAGCTCCGGAATGCTCTCCGGAACGATCGTCTTCATGCCGATGTAGTGGTTCAAACCGTTGATGTTCTGTAGGTCGTTGGGCTCCACCCCGGACACCGTGTGTGCCCAGATGTGCATCCCCAAGCCCTCGGGGTACTGCGGCGCGGTGAGCGACACGCGCCACAGGGGGAAGAAGAGCGCGCCGGCCAGAGCGACGGCCGCAGCCGCCACCATGAACCGGGCGCGCAGGGAGGCAGACATCAGCGGGGTCTCGGCGTGCCCGTGGTGTGACCAGCGTGGGCGTCAACCGCACCCGTGCTGGATCCCGGAGGCGTCGGCAGCGAGATCCCGCGCTGCGCCGCGCGTGCCACCTGGCCCTTGGCCTTCAGCGTATTCGCCGTGAGCGGCACGCTCGATCCCACCGGCGACACGCGGACGTAACCCTGCATTTCCTGGTGGAGCGCCGAGCAGAAATCGGTGCAGTACATCGGGAAGACGCCGATCGACTTCGGGATCCACTTCAGCGTGCGCGTCTCGCCCGGCATGATGAGCAGCTCGGAGTTGATCGCGCCCTGAATCGCAAAGCCGTGGGGAATGTCCCAGTCCTGCTCGAGGTTCGTGATGTGGAAGAGCACCGTGTCGCCGACCTGCACACCTTCGATATTGTCCGGCGCGAAGTGCGAGCGGATGGCCGTCATGCGCACATGCACCACTTTGCCCTTCCGCTCCACGCCGGCGTCACGTTCCGCCTTCGCGACCTGCGGATGACGGTTCTCGGCCAGCGAGTAGTACTTCTTCTGCTGCTTCTCGATCTTGCTCGCGAGAATCGCGTTGGCGTAGTGCGGCTCACCCGTCGTCGGGAAGTCGAGAATGAGCTTCATCTTCTCGCCCGAGATGTCGTACAGCTGCGCGGACTGCGTGAGCTCGGGACCGGTGGGCAGATAGCGGTCCTTCGTGATCTTGTTCATCGCGACTGCATACTTGCCCGACGGCTTGGTCGTCGCGCCTCCGGGAATCATGAGGTGACCCACCGAGTAGTACGTCGGCGTGCGGTCCACGACTTCCCAGGTGCCGAGCTTCCACTTCACGATCTCCGACGAGATGAAGACCGAGGTGTACGCGTAGCCCTTGCCATCGAACTCCGTGTGCAGGGGGCCGAGGCCCGGATCCTTCACTTCACCGGCGAGGATCGCTTCGTACTTGAGCACGGGGATGCCGCTGATCTCGGTCTCGAACGCCTTGTCCTTGATTGCCTGCTGCAGCTTCGTGAAGGAGTGCACCGGGATCACGGTGGCGAGCTTGCCACCGGCCACGATGTACTCGCCCGACGGGTCGACGTCGGCGCCATGCGGCGACTTCGGCGTGGGCAGGAAGAAGATCGAGTTCGGGCACGACTGCGGCGTGAGCATCTTCACGCTCTTCTTGAGCTCCGAGCGGGCCACGCGGGAGAACTCGTCCATCACGTTATGCGCGTAATCGACCGGCCAGTTCTCGGCCTTGCCGTTCTTCGCACAGGCCTCGAGACTCTTCCAATTGATCGCGGCGATGAAGTCCTTGTCGGCCTTCGACGCGTTGATCTCGAGCTTCTCGTAAGCCTGTTCCGAGTTGTACGACGTGAGGAACACCCAATCCTTCGACGGGCCCTTGCCGGCACGCGCCAGATCGTAGTCGTAGCCCGGTACCAGCAGCTGGAACGCGACATCCATCTTGCCGGGTTCGTTCGCCGTGATGAAGCTGATCGTGCCCTTGAACGCCTTCTTGTAGTCGGTGATCGGTACGTCGGCTTGCGGAATCGGTACGGAGAATCGCGTGGAGGCGATCACGTACTCGCTATTCGAGGTGATGAACGGCGACCCGTGATTGCCGCCCGAGTTCGGGATCTGCAGAATCTCCGACGCTTCGAACGTATTCAGGTCGACGCGTGCGACGCGCGGCGTGTTGTTCGCATTGACGAAGATCCAGCGGCCGTCATCTTCGCCATTCGTCTGCGAGAGCGCCGTGTGGTGGAGATCATCCCACGGGATATTGCCGAAGGTCGTTTCCAGCATCGGCTTCGTCTCTTCCGAGTATCCCCAGCCGTTTTCGGGGAACTGCGAGAAGACCGGGATGATTTTGAGGAGACGACCGGAGGGCAGCCCGTACACGCCGATCTGTCCGTTGAAGCCACCGGACATGAACGCGTAGAACTCATCGTGCTGGCCGGGCGCGACATACACCTTGCTGGCGGCATCGGCGTTGCCGACGGCGCCTGCGGGGCGATTGGCGGGCGCACACGCAAAGCCGTACACCATCGTAGCGGCGACGGTCGCAGTCGCCACGAACCAACCCGTGCGGCGAGAGAGAGACATAATGGAACCCCGAGATTGGGAGAGATGGGTGCGGCGCGCGGCCTGCGGTGGCCGACGTGTCGCTGGAGATCAATCTCGGATTCGATATGCTATTAAAAAGTCAGAGAAGACCCTCTGCTTTGAAGGGAAACCCTGACAGTCTCGTCCCTCGGTTCGGCCAGATTCACGGCATGCGACTCACACGATTCACCGACAATGCGTTGCGCTGCCTGCTGCTGCTGGGTCTCGAACCCGAGCGCTGCATCACCGTGAACGAGATTGCGGAACGCATGAACATGTCGTACGAGCATCTCGTGAAAATCGTCCACAGGCTGTCCGAATTCGGCTACGTCGAAACGGTGCGCGGACGGCACGGCGGCGTGCGGTTGGGCAAGCCGGCCGGCGATATCGCACTCGGCGCACTGGTCCGCCAGACCGAGGAGAACCTTGCGCTCGTGGAGTGTTTCGATCCCGAGCACAACACGTGTCCGATTTCTTCCGCATGTCGGCTGGCCGGTACGCTGGACGAGGCGCTGAGCGCGTTTCTCGCGGTGCTCGATCAGAAGACACTCGCTGACATCCTCGAGCCCAAAGCCGAGTTGGTGACGCTGCTCGCGCGCCGCGAATCCGGGGCGATCGGCAACGGCAAGGGGCACGGCAGCGGCGTGGGGAACGGCAACGGCAACGGACGCGCGCCGACGCTCACCTCGTCGACCGTCAGCTCCGCCTAGCGCGTTTCGCCGAGGACGCGCAGCATCGCCCGCGTGAAGTCCGGAAGGTCCTTCGGCACGCGGGCGCTGACAATAGTGCCATCGACCACGGCCGGCTCGTCGACCCAGAGGGCGCCGGCGTTCGTGAGATCGTCGCGAATGCCCAATGACGACGTCATACGCTTGCCGCGCACGATGCCGGCCGAAATGAGAATCCACGGACCGTGGCAGATCGTGCCCACGACGCCACCCTGTTCGAATACCCGCCGCACGAGCGAGAGCACCGCCGGATCGCGCCGCAGCTTGTCCGGGGCCCATCCACCGGGCGCCACGACGCCGCGGAGGGTTGTCGGATCGAGATCCGCCACCTGACCGTCCATCGTGGCCGGATATCCCCATTTCCCGTGATACATCGCCTCGCCGTTGCCGATCAGCGGCGTGTGATAGCCCGCTTCTTCGAGGCGGAGCTTGGGATACCAGACCTCGAGGTCTTCGTAGTCCGGGCCGACGAGGATGGCGATCGTGCCGAGTGACGGCATAGCGGGTCTCAGTTTCAGGAAGGGGTCGGGAATGCGGCGAAGGCCAGCGAGCTGGAATGAATGTGCGTACAATAGGGCGAGGCCGGAAACGCTCCCCCGCTGCACGCTATTGATCTCGGGGATCGTACTGCGACCGGCCGCCCTTCGCCCCAAACAACATGAAGCTTATCGTCGCCATCATCCGCCCGGAGAAGCTGGCGGATGTGAAACGCGCGCTCTTTCAAGTCGGCGTGACCGGCATGACGCTGTCCCGCGTCAGCGGGCACGGTGGGGAGCGCGACGTCGTCCAACAGTATCGCGGAGAATCCGTGGTACTCGAGTTCCACGAAAAGGTCCGGATCGAGATGGCCTGTTCGGAGGAGTTCGTCGAGCGCACGATCGATGCGATCTGTGAAGGGGCGCGTACCGGTGACGTGGGCGACGGCAAGATCTTCGTGCTGCCGCTCGACCGCACGGTGCGCATCCGCACCGGTGAGCGCGACAATTACGCCCTCACCGCCGTGAATGCCGACGAGATCATGCGTCAAACGCAGCTCGAGATGCGCGTGCCCAACAAGGAGGACTACTGATGCAGGCACCAGCGATCTCGTCGGGTGATACGGCGTGGGTGCTGATCTCGACGGCCCTCGTGCTGTTCATGGTGCCCGGGCTGGCCTTCTTCTACGGCGGTCTTGTTCGCAGCAAGAGCGCGCTCAACACGATGCTCATGAGCCTCGGCGCCTTGGCCATCGTGACCGTGCAGTGGGTGCTCTTCGGCTACAGTTTGGCGTTCGGTCCCGGCTCGAACTGGATCGGGGGCCTCAGCTTCTTTGGCTTCCAGGGGGTCACGGCGGCACCGAATCCCACGTATGCGGCCGCGCTTCCGCATCTCCTGTTCGCCGCCTTCCAAGCCATGTTCGCGGGGATCACGGTCGCGCTCTTCTCCGGCGCGATCATCGACCGGATGCGGTTTGTGGCGTATCTCACATTCGGCCTCATCTGGACGACGTTGGTCTACGATCCGTTGGCGCACTGGGTCTGGGGCGACGGCGGCTGGCTGCGCACCCTGGGTGCGCTCGACTTCGCCGGTGGCACCGTGGTGCACATCAGCGCGGGCATCACCGCACTCGTGCTGGCGAAGGTCCTCGGACCGCGTCGCGACTTCAAGCGCATTCCCACGGTCCCGCACAACGTGCCGTTCGCGCTTCTTGGCGCCGGTATGCTCTGGTTCGGCTGGTTCGGCTTCAATGCCGGCTCGGCGCTCGCGGCCGATGGTATCGCGGCGAACGCGCTGGTCACGACGCACGCCGCGGCCGCGGCCAGTTTGCTCACGTGGAGTCTGCTCGAGTTGTACAAGGGCGGCCGCGCCACGGCCGTCGGTGCCGCCACTGGTGCGGTGGTCGGGTTGGTGGCGATCACGCCCGCGGCGGGCTTCGTGACGCCCATGTCGGCGCTCGCGATTGGATTCCTCGCGGCCCCGGTGTCGTTCTTCGTGCTGCATTACCGCGCCAAGACCGCGCTCGACGACACGCTCGACGTGTTCGCCTGTCACGGCGTGGCCGGCATCATGGGTGCCGTCCTCACCGGTGTGTTCGCGTCGAAGGACGTGAACCCGATCGGCGCCGACGGACTCCTGCGCGGGAACCCCACGCTGGTCGGCATTCAGGTGCTCGCCGTCGTGGCCACGATCCTCTTCGCCGGCACCGCCAGTTTCGGCATCCTGTCCGCGCTCAAGCTCGTCATGCCACTGCGTATCCGCGTGGACGCCGAAGTGCAGGGCATTGATCTGGCCGAACACGGCGAGGAAGCGTACCACGGGTCAGATCTCAGCGACCTGACGGGGCGGCGCACCGCGCTGGGTGATGCGGTGGTGCTGTCGGCGAGTGAGATGAGGGGGGCGGTGGTAAGGAGTGCGTAAACGGGCGCTGAGAACGGCAACGCCCTAGTGAGCAGGGGGGAGGGTATCAGGAGGGGGGGAAGGAGGTGAACGGCGCGTAGTTGCTCCTTCCTCCCCCCTGATTCCCTCCCCCCTGCTCACTAGGGAGTTTGCCGTTCGCAGAAAAAATGAAAGGGGCGCTCACCGTCACGGTGAGCGCCCCTTCCTTATCCGAAAGCCAGACTTAGGCCTTCTTTCTATCCTGCAGCCACGTCATCGGGATCATGAACAGCGGAGACAGGAAGAGTCCGAGCAGGATGTTGATCCAGATGAGCGCCATGTAATAGGCGGTCATCCCCAACGAGGCCCAGATGGTTCCCAGCGTTCCGTGTGATTCCACTGTCTGTCTCCGGAGTCGATTGATGACGGGCGCACAGCTGCGTGCGTCCGCCAAGTGCAGAAAAGAGTAAGCAACTCGGCCGCCGGAAGGTAGGGGGTGGTTGACGCGTCGCCCCCCGCAGGCGATCAGTCCAACATGTCCGAACTGACGAACTTCCCGCCTGACGCGCTGCTGCAGGCGTCGCTCGAGGTGGCGATGGCGCCCGTCGTCGGACCGTTGGTGCTGGCCGTGTCCGGAGGGCGCGATTCCATGGTGCTGCTGCAGGCCATGGCGCGGTGGGCGCCCGACCGAATTGCCGCGGTGGCCACCTTCGATCACGGCACCGGTAGCTATGCCACCGATGCGGCGTCGCTGGTGGCGGCGGAATCGCGTCGCCTTGGGCTCACGGTGGTGCGCGAGCGTTCGCGCACGCCCGGGCACAGTGAAGCGGCCTGGCGCGCGGCGCGCTGGGACTTTCTCGGCCGGATCGCCCGCGCCTTCAAGGCACGTGTGGCCACCGCGCATACGCGCGACGACCAGCTCGAGACCGTTGTCATGCGTTTGCTGCGTGGAGCCGGTGCCCGCGGGATGGCCGCGCTGGCGGCACCCTCGAATGTGGTGCGTCCGTGGCTCGGCGTGTCGCGGGACGAGCTGGCGCGATGGGCGGTGCTGGAGAAGGTGGCCTATCTCGAGGATCCGATGAACGTCTCGCGCGCTTTCCTGCGCGGTCGCGTACGCCACGAGCTGCTGCCCGCGCTCGAGGCGGCAACGCCCGGGTTCTCTGATCAGATCCTCGCGATCGCCGATTCGGCGGCCACCTGGCGACGCGATGTGGAGCGGCATGTCGATGCGATCGGCGTCGTGGTCGCGACATCGAGCGAGCGCGTGTCGTGCCCGGCGGCGGCACTGGAGTCGACGACGCGCGAGGGGCGAGCGGTGCTGTGGCCGGCGATCTGCGCCCGCGCCGGTGTGACGCTCGACGCCAAAGGAACTCGCGAGCTCGTGAAGTTTACCACGGCAGGGCGATGTGGCTCGCGTATTCTCGTGTCCGGTGGAGCGGTCGTGTTGCGACGCCGAGCCGCCACGGGAGAAGCGCCGGGTGATCGGTTCGAAGTGCGGCGCGCGTCGCCGACGCGGAGATCCGACGGAACACGGGCGTGGTCAGGTGCTCCGGAGGCGTTGCCACCTCGGTTCGGACGGTTCCGGTGGCGACGGCTGCACACGGCGCCGTCATCGGGCAGTGTTGGTGAGCAGGACCTGTGGACCATGGGGCTTCCCCGTGGCGAACAGGTCGCGCTGCGCGTCTGGACCGCAGGAGATCGCATCCGAACTACTGGTGCCCCAGCAGGGAGGCGCGTGACGCGGTACTTTTCAGAAGCACATGTACCTGCGCTGGATCGGCCGTCATGGCCGGTCGTGCTCGTGGACAACGAGCCGGTGTGGGTGCCTGGGGTTTGCCGTGGTCTCGCGGCACCGTCTCGGCCCGGTCGGCCGGAGTTGATCTGGTACCGGTGTGAGCCCGAGTTTGACTGAGCAGAGCCAACCCATCGCAGAAGATCCCCGTCTCGACGGTCGTGCCGTCCGGCGTATCGTGTACGACGCCGACACCATCGAAGCGCGCGTGCAGGAACTGGGCGCGGACATCACGGCGGCGTATCCCGACGGCGATCTGCTCGTGCTCGGACTGCTCAAGGGCAGTTTTATCTTCCTCAGCGATCTGGTGCGTCACATCGCCCGGCCGTTGCAGGTCGATTTCCTCGTGGCGTCGTCGTACGGCGATGCGATGGAATCGAGCGGTGTGGTGCGTCTCCTCTACGATCCGGAAACGGAATTGGAGGGGAAACACATTCTGTTAGTCGAAGACATCGTGGACTCCGGCCGCACGCTCAATCGCCTCATCGAGCTATTGGGTGACCGGAAGCCGCGGTCGCTGGAAATCTGCGCGCTGCTGCACAAGCACATCGCGACAGAGCTTCATCATCCCACGCGGTTCATCGGGTTCGATGCGCCGCACGAATTTCTGGTTGGCTACGGGCTAGACCATGCCGAGAATTTTCGGCACCTCCCGTATGTCGCCAGCCTGCAGTAAGGCGGTCAACCTATGGCACCAAACATGACGCCCTCGCCGAAGAAGCCGTTCAACTGGGGACGCTTCTCGAAAACGCTGTCGTTCTGGATCCTCGTGATCCTGATTCCGATCGCGTTCCTGACGTACGGAAACGGTCGCGAAACGCAGGCGCCGGAGATCGACTATACGGCGTACCGGCAGCAGCTCGAGGTCGGCAACGTCAAAGCGGCCACGTTCCAGACCGATAACGTCCTGGCTGGCCAGTTCAATCAGCCGGTGCGCGTGAACAACCGCGAAGCGCGGAAGTTCGTCGTGCGCCTGGTGCAGGGGTCGGCCGCTGAAGAGCAGAAGCTGCTCTACTCACGTGGCGTGCGGACCTCCGCCACCGAGCCTCGTGCCAACTTCGGCAGCCTGCTCATCACCATGCTGCCGTACGTCCTGCTCATCGGCTTCTGGATCTTCCTGTTCCGTCAGATGCAGGCCGGCGGCAACAAGGCGTTCTCGTTTGGCAAGAGCAAGGCGAAGCTGCTCAGCGGCGACACGCCGAAGATCACCTTTGCCGATGTGGCCGGCGCCGATGAAGCCAAGGTCGAACTGCAGGAAATTATCGAGTTCCTGAAGGACCCGCAGAAGTTCACCAAGCTCGGCGGTCGTCTGCCGAAGGGTGCGCTCCTCGTCGGTCCGCCGGGCACCGGTAAGACGCTGCTCGCGAAGGCTGTAGCGGGTGAAGCCGGACGCCCGTTCTTCTCGATGTCGGGTTCCGACTTCGTGGAGATGTTCGTGGGTGTCGGTGCCTCCCGCGTGCGCGATCTGTTCGAGCAGGGCAAGGCGCATGCGCCCTGCATCATCTTCATCGACGAAATCGATGCCGTCGGCCGTCATCGCGGCTCGGGCATGGGTGGCGGTCACGACGAACGCGAACAGACGCTCAATCAGCTGCTCGTGGAAATGGACGGCTTCGAGTCGAACGATGGCGTGATCCTGATCGCGGCCACGAATCGCCCCGACGTGCTCGATCCCGCGCTGCTGCGTCCGGGTCGTTTCGACCGCCAGATCGTGGTCGACGCGCCGGATCTCCGCGGCCGTGAAGGCATTCTCAAGGTCCACCTGCGAAACAAGCCGCAGGCCGACGACGTGAGCGTGCATTCGCTGGCGCGTGGGACGCCCGGTATGGCTGGCGCCGACCTCGCCAATCTCGTGAACGAAGGCGCGCTGCTCGCGGCCCGAAAGGGACACGACAAGATCTTCATGAGCGATCTCGAGGAAGCGAAGGATCGCGTCATGCTGGGTGCCGAACGGAAGTCGCTGGTCATGAAGGACGACGAGCGCCGTCTCACGGCCTTCCACGAAGCCGGACATGCGGTGTGCGCGATGATGGTCTACGGCAACGATCCGTTGCACAAGGTCACCATCGTGCCGCGCGGTCGCGCGCTCGGTATCGCCTTCACGCTCCCCGAGGATGACCGCGTGTCGGTCACCCGCGAGCAGCTCGAAGCGAAGCTGGTCATGGCGTACGGCGGACGGGCGGCCGAAGAGATCGTGTTCGGCCACAACCGCGTGACCACTGGAGCGGCCAGCGACATTCAGCAGGCCACCAGCATCGCCCGTCGCTACGTCACTCAGTGGGGACTCTCCGACACCATCGGACCGATCCTGGTCGGCGACGTGGAGCAGGAGCTCTTCCTCGGTCGCGATATCCAGTCGCGCCGTGAAGTGTCCGAGCAGACAGCGCAGTTGGTCGATTCCGAAGTGAAGCGCGTGGCGTTCGAGGCGCATGCCCGGGCCGTCGCCGTGCTCACCGAGCATCGGGCGCTGCTCGACGTCGTGGCCACGCAGTTGCTCGAGCGCGAGACGCTCACGCGTGACGACATCCTGCTGCTCAAAGCCGGCAAGGAACTGCCGCCGCGCCTGCCGCCCGACATGCCGATGACGACGCAGCCGCTGGCCACGCCGGCCGTGCCGGTTGCCCGTCCGATCACGCCGCCGTTGCTGGGCGGTCCGGAAATCGCTCCTGCGTAAGGCTCCACATCACCGTGGCGTGGGTCTGGCGTGACGGACCTCGCCAACGTGCAGGCGATGCAGTTCACGACGCAGTTCACATGGCGCGACGGCCTCGAAATCGGGGTCGTCGCGCTGGTGTTCTATCGCATCCTGCTGCTCATTCACGGCACGCGCGCGCTCCAGATTCTCGGCGGTGTCGCGGTGCTGGTGGCGGCATACGCGATCGCGTCGTTGCTGCAACTCACCATGATCACCTACGTGCTCGGGCTCGTGTTCACGTATGGGGTGTTCGCGCTGCTGATCATCTTTCAGCCTGAACTGCGCGCCGCGCTGGCGCACATCGGACAGACTCCGGTCACGCGTCTGTTCAAGCGCGTCGAACAGGGACCGGTGGAAGACGAAATCGCCGATGCCGTCGACCGGCTTTCGCGCTCGGGGGTAGGCGCGATCATCGCGATCGAACGTGATGTGCCGCTCTCGGATTTCATCGACAGCGGGTCGTCGCTGCAGGCGAAAGTGTCGGCCGATCTGCTCACCACGATTTTCACGCCCTACTCACCGCTGCACGATGGCGCCGTGATCATTCGCGGCGACACGATCGTGGGCGCCGGCTGTATCCTGCCGTTGTCGCAGGGCGCGGTCGGGCATCGCTCGCTTGGCACACGACATCGTGCGGCCTTGGGGCTCGCCGAAGAGACCGATGCCATCGTGATCGTGGTGTCCGAGGAAACCGCGGTCGTGTCGGTGGCGCGCAACGGCGCCTTACAGGTGCGCCTGACGCCGGTGCAGGTTCGTGATCTGCTGGCTGGTCGTGCCGTGAAGGCAACGGCATGAAGAGCACCGGATGACGGCGCCGCCCACGACGCCGCGGGCGCGTTTTCAGATGCCCCGCACAGTCATCGCGCCGGTGCTGGCGATGGTGGTGCTCTTCTCGGCCTATCTCGCCACGGCGGCGCCCGATCTCACGTTCTGGGATGCCACCGAGTTGGTGACTGCCGCGCGCACGCTGGGCATTCCGCACCCTCCGGGAACGCCGCTCTGGGTGCTCATCGCACACGTGGTCTCGAACGCGTTCGCCAATACCGGGCCGGCCCGCGCGGTCACCATGCTCTCGGTGCTGGCAAGTGCCGTGGTGGGCGGTGTGGGCGCCTCGATGCTGCAGCGATGGATCGGCTCTCGCGGGGCCGTGGTGGGTGCCGTGGTCGCCGGGACGATGACGACCGTGTGGAGCAATGCCACCGAGACCGAGGTGTATGCGGTCTCGCTGCTCTTCTCGGCGGCGATACTGGCCGCCGGCGAATTCGCCGGCCGTCCGGGCGTATCCGACCAGGCGCGCCAACGCGCACGCGCCCTCGTGGTGTTCATCGCCGCCCTCGCGATCCCGTTACATCTGAGCGTGTTGGTGGCCCTGCCCGCAGCGATTGTGTTCGCCTGGGCCGGTCCGAGGGTCCGCTTAGTCGACGTGGTCGGCTGGGGCGCGCTCGGCGTGCTCGGCGTGTCGGCGGTCGCGGTGCTGCCGCTCCTGTATGCGGCGGGGCCCGAACTGGCGTCGGGTCACCCCGATTCCCTGCGCGCGCTCGTGGCCGTGCTGCGCCGGGAGCAGTACGAAGTGGCGGGGCTGCTGCCGCGCATGGCGCCGCTCTGGCTGCAGTTGGGGAACGTGTTCGAATGGGCTGACTGGCAGGTCGCGTTCGGCGTGCATCCGTTTCCGACACCGTCGGTGCCCCGGACCATGCTCACGCTCTCGTTCGTGTGGCTGGCGGCGCTCGGTTTGCGCGCGGTCTGGCGTCACGAGGCGAGGGTGGGTCGGGCTATGGCCGTGCTGCTGCTCTGTGGCACCGCTGGCGTGGCCTTCTGGCTCAACATGCGCGCGGGTCCCACGTTCGGCGGCAGTTTCATTCCGCCCGGCGCGGTGCACGAGGCACGTGAGCGCGACTACTTCTTCGTGCTCGGTTTCTGGAGCTGGGGACTGTTGGCGGGGGCCGGTCTTGCCGCGATCTCGGCCACCATCGCGAAACGTCTGCCGGCACCCATCGCGGCGTTGCCGTTGCTGATCGGCGCGGTGCCGATGGTAGCCAATCGCACGGTGATGGATCGCACCCGCGAACCGATCGCGTCGATGCCGCGCACGTACGCGCGACTGCTGCTCGACGCCGTGCCGCAGCGCGGTGTGCTCTTGGCCGGCGGTGACAACGACACCTTCCCGCTCTGGTATCTGCAGCAGGTAGAGGATTATCGGCCGGACGTGACCGTCGTCACTGTGCCCCTGCTGGGCGCGGCCTGGTATCGGGAAGGCCTCGCCGCGCGGCGGTTGTTGCCGCCCGAGGCGGTACGCGCGTGGCCGGGGCTCGAGGCCACGCTGCGATCGGTCATGATCCACGCCACCGAAGACGGGCGCGACGTGCGCGTCAGTGCGCTGCTGTCGCGCCGTGATCGCGACCGCGTGGATCGGACACAGGGCTGGGCGCTTCAAGGATTGGTGTTTGCGCCGTCTTCCACCACCGCGCCGGGCGCGATCACACTCGATCTGGCCGCCCTGGCGCGGGCGAGGGAGCAGGTGCCTCGTTCGGTCTTGGCGCCGGTCCCGGTTGGCGCCGATCCGGCCGTGGCACAGATGCAGGCGTTGCTGCGCTGTACGCAAGTGCAGCGTATCGACGACCCGTTACTTGTGTCGTCGTGCAATGCTCCCTAACCTTATGTGCTATGCCAATTTCGGACCATGTCGCAACGATGGTGGCGGAGGTTCGTGAGCGCATTGCCGCGGCACGCGAACGGGGAGGACACGGACAGGACGTCACCCTGATCGCGGTCACGAAAACGCACGGCCCGGACGCCGTCATGGCCGCCTGGAACGCGGGCGTCCACGATGTGGGCGAAAACAAAGTGCAGGAAGCCGAATCAAAGATGGCGCAGGTGACGGTGCCGGTCCGTTGGCATCTGATTGGTCACCTTCAGCGCAACAAGGCGAAGAACGCCGCCAAGTTCGATCTCGTCCACAGTCTTGATAGCGAACGGCTCGCCGTGGCGCTCGACGAGGCGGCTGGCGAGGCGCAGCGGGTGCTCGAAGTGCTGGTGCAGGTCAACGTGAGCGGTGAGTCCACCAAGAGTGGGTTCGCGCCGAATGACCTGCCGACCGTCGCTGAGCGCCTCCACGCATGCAGCAATCTGCGGGTCCGTGGAGTCATGACGATGGCGCCGTTCGATGCCGAGGAATCGGTGTTGCGCGCCGTCTTTCGCGGCGCGCGGGATGCGCGGACACAGTTGCAGGCGGCTGGGTTTGGCGCCGAGTGGCTGAGCATGGGGATGTCGGGCGACTACGAAGTCGCCGTCGAAGAAGGCGCAACGCACGTACGGCTGGGCACAGTGCTGTTCGGCAGTCGGACCTGATTCATCCGGGAATTCGCATGGCGGACGACGGCTACCAAGGCTTCCATCTCACCGCGCTCGATGCGCGGCGCTTCGATTTCGGCAACGCACTGCGTGGCTATGACCGCGCGCGTGTGGACCAGTTCCGCGAGCAGGTCGCCGAGGAACTGGAGCGCCTGTCGCGCGCCAATCAGGAGCTCGATCAGAAGGCGCGCAACTTTCACGAGCAGCTGAAGTCGTTTCGCGATCGCGACAAGGCGCTCAACGAAGCGCTCGTCAGTGCGCAGCAATTGCGCGGCGAAATCAAGGAGCAGGCCGAGCGCGAGGCGCAGCTCATTCTGCGGGAAGCGCAGGCCGAAGCCGACAAGCTGCTGCAGGGCGTGCGCGATGAATTGCGTCGTGCCGAAGAAGAGGTGCAGGCGCTCTGGCGCACGCGTCGCAGCTACCTCGCGCAGCTGCGCCATCATCTCGAGCGTCAGCTCACCGAGTTGAACGCGGCGGAATCCGAGCCGATCCCCGACTTCACCACGCCCCGCACGATGTCGGCGGTCCGCGCCGAGCCGTCGGTGGTGCAGGAGATCCGCGAGTTGCCCCCACGCCCCGCGGCCCCCACGCCGTCGTGGCTCGATGTCGTCGAGGAGGACTCATGAGCGCCTCACAGAATTCACGGCCGTCGCTGCAGTACACGCAGGAGCACACGGCTGTCGGCCTGTCGCACCCGGCGCTCGGGCTGCACGCCCGCGAGCGCATCGAGGCCTGCGCGCAGGCCGTGCGTGCGCGCTTCCCGCGCCCGATCGACGTCGCGATCATCCTCGGCACCGGTCTTGGTGGACTGGCCAACGAGATCGATGTCGAGCAGACGATCGAGTACAAGGACCTGCCGAACTTTCCGCTCTCCACCGTCGAATCGCACAAGGGTCGCCTGCTCTGCGGCACGTTGGGTGGCAAGACCGTGGTGGCGATGCAGGGCCGTTTTCACCGCTACGAGGGCTATTCGCTGCAGCAGGTCACGTTCCCGGTGCGCGTGCTGCGGGCGCTGGGCGCGGACACGCTGATCGTGAGCAACGCTTGCGGTGGCATGCATCCGTTGTGGGCGGCGGGCGATTTGATGGTGATTGCCGATCACATCAATCTCCTCGGCGACAATCCGCTCATCGGTCCGAACGATGACACGTTGGGCGCGCGCTTTCCCGACATGTCGGAGCCGTACGATCCCGCGTTGCGCGCGCTCGCGCGCGAGGTGGCGTCGCAGAACGGCATCACGTTGCGCGAAGGCGTGTACGTGGCCGTGCAGGGGCCCAATCTGGAAACGCGCTCGGAGTACCGGTTCCTGCGCGGCATCGGGGCGGACGTGGTGGGCATGAGCACTGTGCCGGAAGTGATCGTGGCGCTGCACGGCGGTATGCGCGTGCTGGGCCTCTCCATCATCACCGACAAGTGTCTGCCTGATGCGCTCGAGCCGGCCAGTCTGGCTCAGATCGTGGGCGTGGCCCGTTCCGCCGAACCCAAGCTTGCTGCCGTCGTGAAGGGCGTGATCGCGCGATTGTAACGCTGCGCCTCCGCCGTTTCTCCGCCTGACTGAACGCTCCGAATTACCCGCTCTCATGACCGCACCGCAGGACACCGCTACGTATCCGCTTCTCCCCGACTCGGGCGCTGACGCCTTCGAGCAGGAACTGCTCGTGCGCTGGGAGGCCGAGCAGCTGTTCGAACAGGCGCAGGCGGCGCGCGCCGGCGCCAAGCCGTTCGTGTTCTACGAAGGCCCGCCGACGGCCAATGGACGCCCGGGCATTCACCACGTGTTCTCGCGCACGATCAAGGACCTCTTCTGCCGTCATCGCGCGATGCAGGGGTACTTCGTGCCGCGGAAGGCCGGCTGGGATACGCACGGCCTGCCGGTGGAAATCGAAGTCGAGAAGGAGCTGCAGCGTGAGGAAGCCGCGCGGCAGGGCGTCGATCCGTCGGAGATCGCGAAGCTTGGCGGCAAGCAACTGATCGAGCAGACCGGCGTGGCGGAGTTCAACCGTCGCTGCCGCGAGAGCGTGTTCAAGTACCGCGGCGACTGGGAAAAGCTGTCGCAGCGCACCGCGTATTGGCTCGACTACAACGACCCGTACGTCACGTACTCGCACAACTTCGTGGAGTCGGTGTGGTGGGCGTTGCGCACGCTGCACGAGAAGTCGCTGCTGGTGCGCGGGCACAAGATCCTGCCGTACTGCGCGCGCTGCGGCACCGCGTTGTCCAGCCACGAAGTCGCGCAGGGATACGACGACGTGGACGATCCGAGTGTGTACGTGGCGCTCGATCTGCTCGACGAGCAGGGCAACGCCCCCGCGCAGCGCCGTCGCATTCTGGTGTGGACGACCACGCCGTGGACGCTGGTATCGAACACCGCGCTCGCCGTGAATCCCACGCTGACGTATGTCGAGCTGCGCAAGAAGACGGGCGCCGAGTGGACGATCATCCTTGCTGAAGCGCGTGTGCCGGGTGTGCTCGGGGCCGACTGGGCCGATCGCTGGGAAGTGACCGGACAGATGACCGGCGCCGAGCTGTCCGGCAAGCGCTATCGCCGTCCGCTGGACTGGGTGCCGTATCCTGAAGAGGGCCGTCACGAAGTCATCGTGATGGAAGATTTCGTGAGTGCGGAAGACGGCAGCGGCGTCGTGCACATGGCACCGGCGTTCGGTGCCGACGACTATGCCGCTGGTCAGCGGCATGGGCTCGCCTTCCTGCAGCCGGTGACGGCGCGCGGCGAGTTCACCGACGACGTGCCGGAAGTGCGTCCACAGCGAGCGCTGGGGCCGCCGGAGCCGCTGGCTCGACCGCGGCGCGATCAGGCTCTGGCGTGGTGTCGATGAGCTCGCCCAGGTCGATGTCGATGTCGAGCTTCTCCCGCGGGCGGCGGCGCTTCCTCCAGCTCGAGCTCGAAGGCGACGTCGTCGAAGGCCTCTGGCTCAGGCGATGATGCGTGCGCTGTGACGGCCGGGACCCGCGGAGAGGTGGTCTGGCTCGCCGCGCCTGATCCCCCGCGTTTAAGGCATCATTGAATGACTTCTAATGAGGCAACTATACTTGAAGGCTGGTCGCCGTTGCGATTGGCGGTGTCATGCGCGGCGTCAATAACGGCAAAGTTGACGAGCAGATAAGATTTCGGCAAACATCACTGCCGCTCGTACTGCAGAATGATGAGAAGGCCGATCTCGACATCTTTTTTCCCTTGACGGCTTACACCTGGCGGACGACAGCGGATGATGATTGTCGCCGTCCGCCCCAGTTTCTAGAAATCCACTGGAGAACTCCAATCACCTTTAGCAACTACATAAAGCAACTCGTCGGAGTCGGACTCTCTTCATCCCTTGCGCTGGGATTAGTGGTCGGTATCTTGCTCTTGATCACAGGGGGAACGACAGCAGAAATAGACTTGACGCTCGAGTTTGGAGCATTCTTTGGTTTTTGGTTTGTGATCGGATTGCCCATCCTCACGATACTGATCTGCCTGATCATCTCTCCCCTGTCTTTCGGGATTCACCGATTGCCATCCTTGTGGCGTAAGGACGAAACGCAGGAAGACGGGCATTCAGTTTGCGAGTGAGCTTTTTCCTCCTATGTATGCTCTGGCGTCTCGATTGCAGGTCGCACTGGCGGTAAGGGGCACTCTTGCAGGTATCGCTCAGTGGTATGTGTCGCGTGACCCTCTTTGCGCAGTTGGAGCCGCGCTGCTTTTCTTCGTCGTTCCTTTCACAATCGTTTCCCTCAAGCCGATCAATGATCAGTTACTGGATGCAAGCGCACAACGGTCCGAATCACAGACAGAAGTATTGCTTAAAGCGTGGGCGCCACGACATTGGATTCGAAGCATCGCCAGCGGGCTGTCCTTCATCGTATATCTGTGGGCCGGCGCGAACTCTTAACGACCGGTTGAAACCGCAACCCATTGCAGCCGCTCTCGCGCAATGCCTATCTGATTCTTACAATATTCAGGATTCTGCATATGTCCGATAGAGAAACCGGTTTTCGCTTTCTGTACAGCGTTGAAAAGACCGGGGATAAGGGACTGGGTGTATTTGCTCGTGAGCCAATCAAAAAAGGGAGTATCGTTTGGCGCCACTTTCCCGACACTTTTGTCGTGTACGACGAGCATTCATTTAAAGCGAGGCGCTTCTCGATGACCGGTATTCCCTGGTAGCAACCCGCAACATCGAGATAGGCGACGGTGGTCAGGAAGATGCAGGAACGAGCGCTGTACCTCGTACAACCGACACTCGAATAGACTAAAGGTAAACTGGCGGCTACTGCCCCTGAGCGGGCTTTGTCCGCACGTGGACGGCCAGATCATCACCAGTCAGAACCCCGCTTCGTCGGAAGCAGTCGCTGATGCCCTGCTGGAGAATCTCACTTGGTCTCCCTTTTGACGCATTCCGCGCCGGCCGACACAGCGGCCGCGGCCCGTCCGCTAGGCGCGCCGCGCAGCCACGAACTCGCGGACGATCAGGACGAAAAGCGTCGCGCTCAAAGCCAGCATGCAGACGTTGACCGTCAGAGCGAGCGGGCTCATGGCGGCTGCGCGGATGGCGAGCGCCGCCGCCGGGGCCAGAGCGCCGAGCAGTGCGACGAGCCCGGCCACCGGAAGCATATACTTGCGAAAACCAGCGAGTCCCATCGCCAGGAACGCCGACGATCACCAATGCGCCGCCCACGTAGGCGGGGAGCAGGGCGGTACGGCTGGAAGATATCAGGAAAGCGCCGACGCCAAGCGCGATCAAAAGCACCGCAAACACGACGATTTTCTTGGGCATTGGGGGCTCCGGAAGATTGCCAAAGGAACGGCACATGTTAGCCGCAGTAGTAAACTAATGCCAGAAAGTGCCTGTCCTAATCATGCGTTTCCACTCGTGAATGACGGCTTTCGGGGCATCACGAGTATTGAGGCAGTCGAGACAACCTCTTTAGCTGTGTCGATCGTTATTGTGGCCGTATTCCTAAAGCAGTGATACCCGACTCGTTTGGCGCTGAAAAAAAAGCTTTCCTGACCGACCGCTCCTGGCCGATTGGCGAAGTTAGCCAGGCAGAGTAACGAAGGGCCGGTATGCCCCCGATAGCCGCTAGCCACGTGATTCGAGTTATAATTTCCGCCACTGACCCTTTGCAGACGCTCACCCTGCATCTTGATTATTAAAGGCAACGCATGACATTAGAGCAGCTCGCATTGATCGCGGAAATTGTCGGCGGGATTGGTGTACTCGCTTCATTGATTTACCTGGCGGTTGAGATTAGGAGGCAAAGCAGGCAAGACGGCCTTCGAACCGCAAATATGCTGACAGCTGAGTGGGGTGCGCTAATGACATCGCTTCACGACAGCTCTGAACTGGCGGATATTTGGCTGAAGGGAAACAACAACTTCGATAGTCTGGACGCGATCTCCAAGATTCGATATGGCGCGTTAATTGGGCGATTTTTTAGAAACAGCGAGGGTCTGTATTTCTACCTTCAGGACAAGACGCTTGAGCCGATCGTTTGGAGAGGGATCGAGCGCACCATTCAGGACCTGATGATTCTTGCTGGGCCTCAGACATGGTGGGAGACACGCAGACATTGGTTTACCGATAACTTCCAAGAGCTCATAGACCGCATTATTCAGAAGAGCGAGGGAAAAAAGATATTCGCTAGATACGAGAACCATAGAATCGTTTGATGAAAGATGCCCTCGTTTCAATTAGCGTCCTCGCGCTCGCTGCCTGCGGCGGCGAATACGCCACTACGGCAACGCCTGTGCCCGCAGGCGTAACACCGATTTCCGTCATACAAGGATCGGCTGCATCCAGCCCGCTCGACGGTCAGAGCGTGACGATCTCGGCAATCGTGAGTGGTGACTTTCAGGACAACGACGCCGACGTCACTCGAAACCTCGGCGGGTTCTACGTTCAGCAGGAAACACCGGACGCGGACTCGAACACTTCCGAAGGCGTGTTTATTTTTGACGGCAACAACCCCGCGGTCGATGTCAAGGTTGGTGACCGCGTCGAAGTCAGGGGCATGGTTGCCGAATATTTCGGTGAAACACAAATCAAGCTAACGTCGATCAGCGTAACCGGTGCCGGCAAAATCCTTGCAACCGATGTGAGCCTGCCGGCGAGCCGCCTTACGACCGACAGCGACGGCGAGGCCATTGCTGATCTCGAAGCGTACGAAGGAATGCTTGTGCGATTCCATCAAAAGCTCTCCGTGTCGAGCCTGCGTTTTCTTGAACAATACGGCGAAGTCGATCTTTCCGAGGGTGACCGGCCCTATCAATTCACCAACAGTAATCCACCGGATGCCGCTGCCTATGCGGCGCATCGCGACGCGCTGGCAGCACGGTCGGTCATCCTGGATGACGGCATGCGATCGTCGAACCCGGCAACCATTCGCTACCTCAAAGCCGGCGTTGCGGCCGGCTATTCGATACGCACCGGTGATTCGATCACGGGCGCTACGGGCAACCTGCGGTACTCGAGAGGCAGCGGAGGCGGCGGTACGGAAGGCTGGCGCCTGGAGCCTGTCGCAGAGCTGCGATTTGACGATGACAACCCAAGACCGGGCATGCCGGAACTAGCGGGATCGCTACGCATCGCCAGCTTCAACGTCCTGAATTTCTTCTCCAACGTCGATACCGGCCAGCCGGTTTGCGGGCCACGGGGCAATTCGTCCTGCCGCGGTGCCAACAGCGCCGCCGAACTATCGCGCCAACTTGCGAAAACCGTGACTGCCATTGCCGCGATGGACGCCGATATCATTGGCCTGATCGAACTGGAGAATAATGCGACGGAGTCCATCGAGACGATCGTCAATGCACTCAATAGTCATGTCGGCTCTCGCAGCTATGCCTACGTCAACACCGGTGTAATTCATACTGACGCCATCAAGACAGGCTTCGTCTACGACAGTTCCAGCGTGCGAGCGACGGGTCCGTTCGCACTGTTGAACGCCAGCGTCGATGCGCGCTTTCGGGACAATCTGAATCGACCCGCTCTCGCACAGACTTTTGAGGTCATCGCGACGGGCGCACGCGTTACCGTCGTGGTCAATCACCTGAAGTCCAAGGGTTCGTCCTGCGATGCCAGCGGCGACCCGAACACCGGGGACGGCCAGGGGAACTGCAACAGGGCGCGCACTGATGCGGCTGCGGCTATTGCCGACTGGATCAATACCGACCCGACCGCCAGTGGTGACGCCGACTTCCTGGTTATCGGCGACATGAATGCCTACCGCAGGGAAGACCCGATCACGACCTTCACGGGCGCTGGATTGAGCAACCTTTCTGACCGCATTGCCGATTCGTATTCCTACGTGTTCGACGGCCAGACCGGCGCGCTCGACCATGCGCTCGCGACACCGAGCCTCGTCAGTCAGGTGCGCAGCGTCATTGAATGGCACATCAACGCTGATGAGCCGGATCTGCTCGACTACAACCTCGAGCATGGCAGGGATGCGGGTCTATTCGATCCAAACAGTCCCTACCGCGCCTCAGATCACGACCCCTTGATCATCGGGCTCGACCTCGCGAACTGAGCTTCAGGCCACAGCGCCTGGGGGCCGTGCCGCCGCAACCAGACGATCCACAGGACCGCGAAGAATCCGACGGCTGCAACCGCAGCAAGGAAGACGAAAACATTCTGGTGACCAACCAGGCCCGGATTCGCATCGAGTATACGGCCCGAAATTGGCCCAAAAAACGCGTCCGGCGTAAAACCAATGAATGACGCCATGCCGACCGATGCGCCCGTCAGGTACATCGGAGTACGCACATCTTCCAACAATGCAAAGTAGATACCGCGCAACGCAAACACGGCGAGATGCGTAACAAAGAAATTCACGTAGATGATGGCAATGCCCTGTGAATCCGGCGCAACCATTGACCAGCTGCCGAAAGAGACTGCAAGAATCACAAAGGTGACACCAATGGATCTCAAGGCGCCGAATCGATCGGCAATCAGGCCGGTCATCACGGCGGCAACCGGACGAATCCAAACGCCGTAGGATGCAAGCCTCGCGCCTTCTACTTCGTCCATGCCCAGAACCTGCACCGCGTACAACGAGTAGTTGTCCAGACCTTTGTAGCCACAATAGGCACACAGAATGATGATCGCCTGTGCCCACACGATCGGACGTTGCAATACTGTCCCCATTCCCTTCAGTGGATTGAAGCGGACTTTGCGCTCGACTTTGACTACGGGTATCGCAAACCAGGCGAGCACTCCGGCAAGAAACGTTATCAAGGTATAAAACCGGATGACCGACTGCAGCCCGCTCTCACGTTCAGCGGGCGTCGCAAGATCCGCATTAGCGGGCATGTAAATCGCCAGCAGTGCAACAGCAATGGTGGCCGCCGATGCCGCAACCAGACCGCGCCCACCATCAAGGATGCCGAACGCGATTCCCTGCGAACTGTCACCACCCCATTCACGGGTCGCACGGATCAACGCGCCCCAAAACAGGAAGATCGTCGTGAATCCCCAGTATCCGTACAGCAGCGCCATTTGCGCCGCGCTCGGAATAGTCGCCATATACAGACCGCCGGCGGCGGTTGCGAACAACGATCCAGCCATTAAGGTGCGCGCGGAGAAGTGATCGGCAAGCGCGCCGCCCGGAAAATAGGCGATCATCGCCGTAATGCCGTAAACCGCAAACAGATCGCCGAGTTGCGTGTTTGAGAATCCGAATGCCTCAAGCATCGATGGTCTGAAGAACCTGGGAAAATTGAATGGCAGTGCGAACACCAGTTCGCCCGCGACGATAAGGGCAAGCATGAGTACTATTCTTCGCACGTTCTCAGCTTCTCAGGCGATAGCCGGTCTTGAAAATCCAGCGCACGATAAGCAGGCAAATGATCAGAAAGCCGATGGTCGTACCCAGGCTGAGCCCGACGCTGACGTCCGCGTTTTCATAAAAGCTCCAGCGAAAACCACTGATCAGGTACACGACAGGGTTGAACAAACTGATCGTTTGCCACACGGGCGGCAGCATGCTGATGGAATAGAACGTTCCACCGAGGAATGTCAGCGGCATGATGACCAATACCGGAACGATCGTCAGCTTTTCCCAACCCGTCGCCCAAATGCCGAGAATGAAACCAAACAGGCAGAACGACACACAGGTGAGCAACAGGAACCAGATCATCACGAACGGGTGCGCAATTTCGATATCCACGAAAAAACTCGCCGTCAGCCAGAATGATGGCACCGATGATCACGGATTTGGTGGCGGCGGCTCCGACGTAACCGAGCAGGACTTCGATATAAGACACCGGCGCCGACAACACTTCGAATATGGTGCCCGTGAACTTCGGAAAGTAGATCGCGAACGAAGAGTTGGAAATACTTTCGGTCATTATCGATAACATGATCAGGCCCGGCACGATAAACGCGCCGTAACTGATGCCATCGATTTCTGTGATGCGCGAGCCGATAGCCGAGCCGAAAATGACAAAGTACAAAGAAGTCGAGAGCACCGGTGCGATAACGCTTTGCACAACAGTGCGGAACATGCGTGCCATTTCGTAATGGTAGATGGCTTTTACAGCGTGAATATTCATGATTTCTTTTTCACGAGATCGACAAAAATATCTTCCAGCGAGCTTTGCGAGGTCTGTAAATCGCTGAAGTGAATATCGGCTGCACGCAGCTCATTCAGCAACGCTGTGATCCCGGTGCTTTCGCGCTTGGTGTCATAGGTATAGGTCAGGTCCTGGTGATCCTCACTGAGCTCCAGGTGATAATCAGCGAAACGCGCCGGAATGTCGTCAAGTGGCGCCTGCAGTTGCAGGACAAGTTGCTTCTTGCCCAGCTCGCGCATCAACTTGTCCTTGTCCTCGACGAGGATAATTTCACCGTGATTGATGACGCCGACCCGGTCCGCCAGTTTCTCCGCTTCTTCGATGTAATGCGTCGTCAGTATTACCGTAACGCCTTTATCGCGCAGGGCCGCGACGACATTCCACATGTCCTGCCGGAGCTCAACATCAACGCCCGCCGTCGGTTCGTCCAGAAACAACACCTCCGGTTCATGAGCCAGCGCTTTGGCGATCAGCACACGCCGCTTCATGCCGCCCGACAACTGCATGCTGATCGTGTCCTTCCTGTCCCACAATGAAAGCGACTTCAGAATGGTTTCAAGGTGTTCGGAACTCGGCGCCTTGCCAAACAATCCTCGACTGAAGCGGCAGGTATTCCACACGGTCTCGAAAGACTCGGACGTCAGCTCCTGTGGTACCAGGCCGATCATCCCGCGCGTGACACGATAATCGGTATTGATGTCGTGCCCGTTGACGAGAATTTCGCCCGCGGTCGGCGTTACGATGCCGCAGACCGCATTAATGAGCGTCGTCTTGCCGGCACCATTCGGTCCGAGCAGCGCAAAAATTTCGCCGCGCCGGATTTCGAGGCTCACGTTCTTGAGGGCCTGGAATCCCTCTGCGTAGGTTTTCGTCAGGCCGGTAATCGAGATCATCGGGTGCATGCCCCAATGATACGACGCTTTGCGCCTGAAAATCTTGTTGTCAGCTGGCCAGCTTGCTTTCAGGTCGATTTAACATGCGCGGCAGCAACATGGCGGAGCACAGGAGCACCAGGCACTGCAGCTGCGTTATCGTCAGGTTGCCCATAAAAATGTGGCCATCGGCACGCATGTATTCGACGAAAAACCGCATGATTGCGTAGCTGCAGGTAACGACAACCGCGATCGTACCTTGCGGATACTCGCGCCACGGGAAACGCCACAGCAGCAGTACAATCACAAACAGCAGGGCAACCTCGTACAGTTGCACCGGAACCACGGGCAGTGAAGCGAGGGCATCCGGTTCAATCAGTCCCATCGCGACGTGCTGTTCGAAAGGCAGACTGCCGGGCGGGTACTGCACGCCGCTCGTCAGGCCGTTGAGCCATGGAACCGTGCTTACCTGGGTTGCGAAATCGCCGCCCGGGCGGTGTGAAGCCAGATCGCCCCAGCAACAGCCTGCGAAATAGCAGCCAACGCGGTGAATCATCAATCCGACCAGGGTCGGCAGCGCAAAAACGTCGAGCAAATGCCTGAACGACAGTTTGCCCACCCGGCTGTAGACAAATACCGCGATCGCGGCCGTTGCCAGCATGCCGAACAGGCGAATGCGAATGCCGTGGTTCATCATTTCACCGGCGAGTCTATGGTCCATCGGCATGAATATGGCAACGACGGTGCCACCGGCTATTCCGACGATCATGGCGATCGGAAACAGCAGGTCGACGTGCGAGGCGTCGATATTGCTCGCTGATGCATTGCGGCGTGACAGGGCCCAGACGACCAGCGTGGCGGCAACAAAAATCAGGCCGAAAGGCGTTACCCAGTTATCGGAATCGAAGTGCGAGTACATTCATCAGTCCTCAATCACGTCGTCGGCTATGTTTTCCAGGAAGCTTAGAACGTCTCCCTCAGCGCGGATCAATTTAGCCCGCCCGTCTTCGTCGTCAACATAAATTGCTGGATCGTTCGCGTGTTTCTTGATTACGCGCTCGAAAGCTCGCCGGGTCACTTCGATATCCTCGAAAGGATCCGCATCCGGGTCGACCATACGAAGAACCAAGGTATTTTCACCTTCTTTTCTAACCTGGTACACCATCCAGACTTCCGGATCCTCGTTTAGTGCATCAACCTTGCCTTTCGGCTCCCATGTCCAAAATCGCTCGCCACCGAGCTTTGCAAGCCAAGCCTTATATAGAATCAGATTTTCGGAATAAAAATTTCCTGATGACTCTTTATTGTCAGCCACCAGCTTTTCGTAACCCGCATAGGTCGATAAATCGTAATCTTCGAGATTGACATCATCGCTACTCTCGACTTCGATGCCCATGATTAGCCAGGTACGCTTGTCGTAGGGCTCGACAACATAGAATACGATATTGGAGCGCCCTTCCTCGTTCACTATCACCCAAATCCCGGTCATCTCTGGATCGATTTTGCTGCGCTCCGGATCACCGATCGGCACCGGCATGCAGGCCAGCAGTCCCGCAAAAATGGGAATAATGAGCAACATCAGCGCTATGCCGCTGAGCGATCTGTATTTCGAGGACATAAGCACGTTCTCCCTTCCGGTTATCAGGCCCTGGGGCATGGATGCCAGAATGCAGAGATTGCATCACAGATGCCTGACGGAGTACTGATTAAGTGCTAATGATGCGCCAAAATAGCTACTTTAGGGGCTTGGCAGGGCCGGAATTATGAAGTCGGCAATCATCTCAAACACCTGATTTACCTTGTTACTTTCGGCGCCAAAGGCGTGCGAGAAAACGGCCACGACCAGGCCGATTTCCGGCATCACGATCAGATTCTGCTCGCCATGTCCGCGCGCAGCGTACGCATTAATGCGCTGGCCGTTGTAGTCGAAATAGCCTAGCCACCACTGGTAACCGTAGCCGCTGATCTGCCAGTCGTATCGGCTCGGATCGGCCCAGGTAAAACCGGTGTAAGGCACCAGCGACGCGTCAATCCAGGACTCGCTGACGATACGCGTGCCGTTCCAGACGCCGCCGTCTGCGTATAACTGACCAAATTTCAGAAAGTCCCGTGTAACGAGAAACAATCCCCGGCCCAGATCCGGAAGCCCGGTCGGCGTGCGCAGGACTTCAACCTTGGAAATATTCAGCGGCGTCAGCACATTGGCGAAGCTGAAATCGATGAATGCCAGCGGACCTCTGTTCTCTATTGCCTGGCCCAGCGACACCGTTGCAGGCGTGCTATAGGAAAACGCGGTTCCCGGTTCGTTGGCCATCGGCAGGTCCAGCAATGATTTGCTGTAGTCGTTCTCGCTAACGTAGAAACGCAGCATTTGATTGTCGGGCGACGTGTAAGGCGGATCCCATTCGTTCCACGCGAGACCCATGCGCATCGTCAACACGTCATGCAGCAGGATATCGTTCTTGCGCTCGTCCCAGTTCGCATAGTTCGAATAATCGAATTGATCCAGATAGGGCGCATCAACCCCGCTGAAAATACCCTGATCGATCGCAATGCCAATTGCGAGCGAGGCGACGCTTTTCGAGGCCGAGAACAACATGTGCATATCGAGGTCGGTGTTATTAACCCAGCTATCGAAATCGCTCAGCCGGGTCCTGACCGTTACGTCCAGAATCAATTTTCCCTGGTAAGCAATGGCAACAGAGTCGACGATGTCGAAGCGCGCAGGGATCGCTTTTATCATCTGCTCCAGCAGCGCAACGTTGACACCAAGGTCAGTTGCGCTCGCCGTCGTCCATCCATCGCCAATGTCGGCGGGCCGACTATAGACATAGTTCGTTGGCGAAGCCGGCGGCCCCGACGCGTCACCGGACGACCCCGATCCGCCACAGGCCGGCAGCAGGGCCAGGATTGGCAGGACGCAGGTAATTCCAAGAAACTTCCTCTGCAGCAAGGTTTTCAGGCTCATGGTTTTCACCAACTAACTCCCTCTCGCAGCCAGAAGGTCCCTGATCTTGCCTACGGTTCTGATGTTCCGCCCGGTTGCCGGAACGCCAAGGCATTTCTCCACTCCGGCCGCCAGCCTGGAGCGCCCGATCCCGTCCGGCGCATGCAAATAGAAAGCCTGGTCGGTCAGCACGAATTTTTCGCTGGCAGTCGCGATCTCTTTCAATCTCGCAGTGTTCGCTTTGAGTGCGACCTTCTGCAGAAACAAAATATGCACCTGGTTAGCTTCGTCCGCAGGCACAGAATAGGGGTTGGCGGCCGCGATGGCATCAAAGTCTTTAGCCGTCAGGACCAAAACTGATGGTCGGAAGCCATAATTGGATTCGATACTCTCTGCTATCGATTTCGCAAGCGTTGGTGCGGTTCTTGAGCTTTTGAATACCGCATTGCCGCTTTGAATGTAAGTGGCCACATCGTCGCACCCGAGGCTCGCAAGCAGATCGCGAAACTCCTTCATCGGCAAAATATTGTTGCCGCCGACGTTGATTCCGCGCAATAGAGCAACGTAAACCGTCATGGTCTGCTACACCACCAAGGTATCGGAGTACGCAAACAAACCGGCCGAACCACCCGTGTGCAGGAACACAATTTTTTGCCCGGCCGTAAAACGGCCCTGGCGAATGTAGTCGATCATTCCGGCCAGTGCTTTGCCGCTGTAAACCGGATCAAATAGCAGGCCTTCGAATCGCGCAAGCATCAATACGGCCTCATTCATCGCAGCAGTTGGCTCGCCATAACCCGGACCGATGTAATTACAGTCCGCGACAATATCATCCCGAACGACGCAACCGGGCTCACCAACAAGCTCCGCCGTTTCGATCGCCAGTTTGTAAACACGTTCCTCCTGAACATCCTGCGGTGCGTTTACGCCGATGCCCAGTATCGGCAAATTGCTGCCGCTGCCACGTAAGCCGACGACCAGGCCCGCGTGCGTGCCCGCACTCCCGGTTGCGGACACAACGTGATCGATGCTGAGTTTCTGCTGCTTGAACTGGTCGAGCATTTCGATGCCACAACCCACATAACCCAGGGCACCGACCGGATTGGAGGCCCCGCCCGGTATGTAGTAAGGCTGACCGCCTTTGCTGCGAACTTCGGCGGCGACCTCCTCCATCGCGGCCGTTGAAATCCGTCCCTGCCGGGTATTCGCGAAGATTGGCACCGAAAATCCGGTCGAGAAAAATGTTCCCCGAGTTGGTATAGGTCGCACTCGGCTTTCGAACGCGATGCTCAAGCATGACCTCGCAGGCCATCCCCAGTTTGCAGGCGGCAGCGGCCGTCTGCCGCACATGATTCGACTGTATGGCGCCGACAGTGATGATCGTATCCGCGCCCTGTTGCTGCGCCTCTCCCATGGAGAACTCAAGCTTGCGCGTCTTGTTACCGCCGGTGGCTAAGCCCGTACAGTCGTCCCGCTTCACGAAAATATCCGGTCCGCCGAGATGTTTACTCAGGCGTGGCAAATGTTCGAGCGGAGTGGGCAAGTGCGCGAGCGATACACGGGCGAAACCGGACAAGTTCATGATCTGTTCCTTAATGTCTTCAGAATTTTTCGCGGCCAAGTGCCAACGCGACCGTCTTCCTGGCAAGTACATCCGTTGATGATATGAACGCAACATCGAACATCGATTCATTTAACACCAGTGGTAACTCCGTGCACGCAGCAATCAGCACTTTCGCGCCGCGGCCGATCAGGGTATCAGCAACACCACGTAATCCATCAGCAACGGCCTGCGAACGCTCACCGGCCTTAATTTTTTCAACAAAGGACATGGTCACTTGCAGTTCGTCCGGCGTCTGTGTAATCACGGGTCGGCCAACATCAGCCAGAGCCTGTTGGTACAAGCCGGCGCTGAAGCAGCCCGGCGTCGTCATCAATCCGATCGCACTGTCCTTGCCGCTGCGACTCATCGCGGAACTCACCGTTACATCGATAATGCTGACGAAGGGAATGCTGATCGCCGACACGATGTCACCTTGCCAGGCATGTGCGAGATTGCACGGCATCACTATAAAATCCGCTCCCGCGGACTCGAGACGCGCTGCCATCGCCGCGATAACCGGGCCCGGATCTTGCCCCTCCCCGCGCATTGCCAACTGGCGGCTGGGAATGTGCGGATTGTGCTCAACGACCATGCGTACATGATCCTGGTCTTTGTCCGCGGGCGTTGCCGCCAGCACTCGCGCCATGAAATCAACAGTCGCATCGGGACCCATGCCACCGATGACGCCAACGACTTTATCGTTCTCCGACATCGCCCCGCCTTACCGTAACCGACTTTATTTGCGCATAGACCGTATCACCGAGCCGCAGTTCCAGCTGCCGCACCGAACGCCGCGTAATTCGCGCGACGAGCACATCCTCACCCAGTCGCAGCCGGATCAGCTCCGTCGCCGCGGATTCCGTTGCTATCTCGACAATGACAGCCGGAAGAATGTTCAGGATCGAGCTGGAGTCCGCCCGCGACTTGCAGAGGCTGATATCGCTTGCGCTGATTCTCAATCGTCCGGTCGATGCATCATGGCAGCCGGGCACCCAGATCTCGCCTCCCGAGAAACCGAACAGGGTCAGATCGAATTCGTCGTCATAGCGAGTCTGAACAACATCAATGACTGCGCCGGCATTTCGACCACCCAACTGCGGCAGGTCAATTCGCGTCAGCGTGTCGCGAAGGCTGCCTTCTGCAGCAATTTTTCCAGCATCCAGCACGAGCAGGTGATCACTGAGCCGGCAGATCTCATCGATATTGTGGCTTACATAAATGATGGGCACGGCGGACTCGGCGTGCAGCCGATCAAGAAACGGCAGCACCTCGCTTCGACGGCGCTCGTCCAGCGCGGACAGTGGCTCATCCATGAGGATGAGTCGCGGTGACTGGCAGAGCACACGGGCGATGGCGACTCGTTGCGCCTCACCTCCCGACAGACCTTGCGTTGAACGATTCAGCAGGCCTTCGACTTCGAGTCGCCTCGCAATCTCCTCGATTGAAACATTCGCATCCGGATTTCGACGCATGCCAAATTCAATATTCCTGCGGACCGAGAGGTGTGGAAACAGCTGCGGCTCCTGAAATACATAACCAATGCGGCGCTCGTGCACGGGCAATGCTGATGCGGTTGAAACTTCAAGGCCCGCAATGCATCGCAGTAAGGTCGTTTTACCGGATCCGGATTCGCCGAACACACCGGTGATACCCGTAGCCGGAATGTGGGTATCTACGTCGAGACGAAAGTCGCCCTTCTGGATCGCATGTTTTAAATGAATATTTTTCATCGCGATTGCCAGCGGCGATTGATGAGAAACATGCCAAACAGTGTGACGAACGCAAAAGCGATCAGCACGAGTGACAGTCGGTGTGCCGCCGCGTAATTAAGCGTCTCGACCTGATCGTAGATGGCGATGGAGACCACCCGTGTTTCGCCCGGAATATTGCCGCCCACCATAAGCACGACACCGAATTCGCCGAGCGTATGGGCGAAACTAAGCACGGCCGCACTGATGAAACCGCGCACGGAGAGCGGTACGACGACCGAAAAAAATGCATCCAGCTTCGACGCGCCGAGCGTACGTGCCGCTTCCAGGTGCGACTTTGACAGTGATTCGAAGGCGTTCTGCATGGGCTGAACGGCGAACGGCAGGCTATAGACACACGATGCGATCACGAGCCCTGCAAATGAAAACGTCAGCGTCTCGCCGCTGATTTGTACCCACCAGCTACCAATAGCGCCCTGGGGTCCAAGAATGATAAGCAGGTAAAAGCCGAGAACGGTCGGCGGCAAAACTATCGGCATGGCAACAATGGCCTGCACGACAGGCTGCCAGCGCGACCTGTTTTGCGACAGCCACCACGACAGTGGCGCGCCCAGTATTAACAGGATCATCGTTGTTACCAACGCGAGCTTTGCAGACAGCCAGAGCGGCGCAAAGTCCATCATTCCGGAACACCGTAACCGCGACGTTTGAGAATGACAGCAACCGCAGGCGATCTCAGGAATTCCATAAACCGCTGTGCGGCGGCGGGGCTCTTCGATCGTTGCAACATCACGGCCTGTTGGTCGATGACTGAGTGCGAGGTAACAGGCACATTCCATGAGCAGCTACCAGGTTCCGGCAGCCCTTCAGCGACCTGCGATGCCGCGATTAACCCGAGTGTTGCATTGCCGCTCGCAACGAACTGCAGCGTTTGTGCAATGTTTTCTCCGTATACCATTCGCTGCGCGGCCTCATCGAGCACACCGAATGCTGCCAGGAACTCTTCTGCGGCCTGGCCATACGGTGCCGTTAACGGATTCGCGATTGCGATGCGGCGATACGCTCCCGACCTGAGCGCTTCGATGCAGCCCAGGCCTTTCAGCGAGGGATCAGCGGACCACAACACCAGCGATCCTGTTGCATAAGTCAGCCGTGACCCACCCACGGCCAAGGCATCATTCTCCAACAATTGAGGGCGCCTGGCATCGGCTGCCAGAAAAATATCGTAGGGCGCACCGTTTACGATTTGAGCGTACAACATCCCTGTAGAACCGCTGCTGATACGAACGGGAATCCGGGTCGTACTCGCGAACTCGGCCGCAATCTCCTCGGCCGCCGCACGAAAATTGCTGGCCACGGCGATGATCAAACCCTCGTCCGCCATGACACTGAACGGCAGCAAGCACATCAACAGCAACGCAGGTCTGAACGAGCTCACGTCAGTGCTTGACTGGCAAGCTCCGCTTTCTTCCGGCGACGATACTGATGCAGCAGGGGCTCGGTATATCCATTCGGTTGTTCGCAGCCTTCAAACACCAGCGCGCACGCGGCTTTGAATGCAATGCTCTTTTCGAAGTCGTCACTCATGCGCTGATAGAACGTATCCGCTTCGTTTTGTTTGTCTACGATTTCGGCCATACGCCTGAAAGTTTCAATAACTTGCTCTTTCGTCGTCACGTTGTGCAACAACCAGTTCGCAATATGCTGGCTGGAGATCCGCAGGGTGGCACGATCCTCCATCAAGCCAACATCGGAAATATCCGGCACCTTGGAGCAGCCAACACCCGCATCTATCCATCGCACAACGTAGCCGAGTATGCCCTGCGCGTTGTTGTCCAGCTCTCTTTGAATTTCATTGGCTGACAATTGCGATGCGTCTCCGAGGGGCGGAGTCAGGATGTCATCCATGCAAGCAAGCTTCCGCTTCGCCAGCTTCGCCTGGACAGCCCGCACATCAACGGCGTGATAGTGCATGGCGTGCAGGGTCGCCGCCGTCGGTGATGGTACCCACGCACAATTTGCACCGGCCTCGGGGTGACTCTGCTTAGTGTCCATCATTTGTTTCATTTCGTCGGGCTTGGGCCACATCCCCTTGCCGATTTGGGCGCGGCCCGGCAAGCCACAACGGATGCCAACATCAACATTCCAGTTCTCATAGGCGCTGATCCAGGCTTGCTGCTTGATCAGCTCTTTCGGCAACACGGCTCCGGCCTGCATGCTGGTATGAATCTCGTCGCCCGTGCGATCGAGAAAGCCTGTATTGATGAAGACTATGCGTTTTTTTGCTGCGCCGATGCACGCCGGAAGATTGACGGTTGTGCGACGCTCCTCGTCCATGATCCCGACCTTGAGCGTGTCGGCCTGAAGCTCGAACAACTGCTCCACCCTGCCGAATAGCCTGTCAGTGAATGCCACTTCATCGGGCCCGTGCATTTTGGGCTTAACGATGTAGATGCTGCCGCTGCGGCTGTTGGGCTGCAGTTCATCACGTGCTCGATCTGTCAGTGCGGCGGCGGTGGTAAATATGGCGTCCATGATGCCCTCAAAGACTTCCTGCCCATCGGCATCGAGAATGGCATCGCTGGTCATCAGATGCCCAACATTGCGAACCAGCAAAAGGCTACGCCCGGACAGCACAAGTTCGCAGCCATCCGGAGCCGTGTATTTTCGGTCTTTCTCCAGGGTGCGCGACATTGCCTCGCCATCCTTGCTAAAGGTCGCTTCGAGATCGCCCCGCATCAGGCCGAGCCAGTTGCGGTACACACCGACCTTGTCTTGCGCATCCACAGCAGCAACAGAATCCTCGCAGTCCTGAATCGTGGTCACCGCGGATTCCAGTATGACGTCCGCGACATTGCCGGTAGCGTCTTTGCCTGTCGCATGCGCAGGATCAACCAGGATTTCGACGTGCAGGCCGTGCTGCCGAAACAGGTATCCGCAGCCCTGCTCACGCTGGGCATAACCGACAAACAACTCCGGATCCTGCAGCGCATGTGCCTCGCCGCTCGCGCCCGAGGCAACGAATCGAACCCCGTCCGCGGCGTGGTCCAGGCCGTAGGCATTGACGTCACCATGGCTGATGGTGTCCAGCGGCAGGGTGCGATCAAGAAACTCCGTGGCATAACGGATGACAGCCGCGCCGCGAACCGGGTTATAAACAGCGCCGCGCTCCCGGCCATCGTCCTCTGAAATCACATCGCTACCGTAGAGCGCGTCATACAGGCTGCCCCAACGGGCATTCGCCGCGTTAATTGCGAAGCGCGCATTGCTGACCGGCACGACGAGCTGCGGCCCCGCGATGTCCGCGATCTCTGCATCGACGTTTTCTGTTTCGATCTGCGGGAAGCCATCTTGCTTCCGGAGGTATGCGATTTTGGTCAAAAAATCAGTGTATTCGGTGCTCGACCAGGCTTTTCCCCGCCTCGCCTTGTGCCACTTGTCGATCTTGACCTGCAAATCATCACGAACCTTCAACAGCTTCCGATTAACCGGTGTCAGATCGGTGATGATCGACTCGACGCCTTGCCAGAAAGTCGCGGCGTCGAATCCGATTTCGGGCAGCAGCTCATCTTCCACAAAAGCGTGAAATAGCGGATCTACACTGAGGCTGCCGATATTCTGTCGTATATTCTTGGCCATTCGACGAAAAACTCTTCCTGGTCCGGGCTGCGGATTTTACTGACGGGGTTTAAGCTTTAGAATATACAGGCATTTCACACGAGAAAGACATGAAGGCTCAAGCGGAAGTAAAAGCGTTTTTTGACGAAGCCACATTTACGGTCAGCTACGTTGTCAGCGATCCGGCGACAGGCCAGGCCGCCGTGATCGACCCGGTGCTGGATTACGAGCCTCACTCCGGCCGCACATCCCGGAACTCGGCGGACCGGTTGGTCTCTTACATTCGAGACGCGAAACTCACCATCGACTGGATACTTGAAACGCACGTCCATGCCGACCACCTCAGTTCCGCCCCTGTCGTTAAGGAGCGTGTCGCCGGTAAGACGGCGATAGGCGCCCAGGTGGTGTCGGTGCAAAGCACTTTCAAGGATATTTTCAATATTCCGAACCTGGTGGCCGACGGCAGCCAGTTTGACCACCTGTTTGCCGACGGTGAGACCTTCAGGATCGGCAACATCGATGCCCGGGTCATCGCCACTCCGGGGCATACACCGGCTTGTATCACCTACGTGATTGGCGACGCCGCATTTGTCGGTGACACGCTCTTCATGCCGGACTTTGGTACTGCACGAACGGACTTTCCGGGCGGCAGTGCTGCCCAGTTGTACGCGTCGATCCAGAAGATACTCGCGCTGCCCGGCGACACGCGCTTGTTCATGTGTCACGACTACAAAGCACCCGGCAGGGATGACTATGCCTGGGAAACCAACGTAACCGAGCAGCGCGACAACAACATACACATCAACAAGACCGTAACTGAAGCGGCATTCATCGCACTGCGCGAGGGTCGTGACAAGCAACTCGGTATGCCGAAATTATTGCTGCCATCCATTCAGGTCAACGTCCGGGCCGGAGCCTTGCCTGACGAAGAAGACAACGGCATTCGATACCTGAAGATCCCTCTTAACGCCGTATGAATCGGACACAACTATGAACATATCGAGAATTACCGACAACTACGCCGTTTCACCTCAAATCAGCGCCGACGAAGTGGCGTACTGTGCGGAGCTGGGATTTGTTGCGATTATTTGCAATCGACCGGACGGTGAAGAACCCGGGCAGCCCACGGCAGACGAAATTTCCAGGGAATGCATCAAGGCAGGTCTCGCCTTTCATCACGTTCCGGTATCCGGCATGCCCATCTCGGAACAGGCGGTACGCGAACACCATCAGGTTATTGCGGCCAGTGCCGGGCCAGTGCTGGGCTATTGCCGCTCAGGGCAACGGTCACTGATTATTTGGCAAGCGAGCGCCTGAATTTCCGCATGCCGGCGATCCAACGGTCGTAATCACCGGTCTTGCGTTGTATGTAGGTCGTCACCTGCGGGTGAGTCAGGATCATGAAGCGGCCTTCCAGCGCCTGGTCGACAATAATATCCGCAACCTCTTCAGCTTTGAGGATGCCGTCAACTTCATTGCCGTTGAATCCACCTGCCGTCGCGTTCGAGTCGTCGGCCATCCCGATCATCCGTGTCGCGACCGCTTGCGGACAAACGACCGAGACTTTAATGCCCTCATCACCGTAATTAATGGCGAGCGACTCGGTGAAACCGACTGAAGCGTGTTTCGTCGCCGAATAAGCCGCATCACCTATCTGGCTCAACAGTCCGGCTGCTGAAGCAATATTGATGATGTAACCGCCGCCGCGCTCGAGCATCGCGGGAATCACGGCCCGCGCAGCGTAAACCTGTGCCATGACATTGACGTTCCAGCTGATACTCCAGCGATCATCGATGGGGTTCATGCCGCCTTCGGCCGAGATCGCACCGCTCGGTCCGTCGCCATAACCGACCCCGGCATTTGAAATGAACATTTCAATCGGGCCGACCTGACTTTCGATCTCATCAACCAGGCCTTGCAGTGCCGCTTCGTCGCTGACATCCAGTTGTCGCGCAATACCGCCGATTTCCGTCGCTACGGTCGTCGCGGCGTCTCCCTCGATATCCACCACAACGACCTTTGCACCCTCTCGTGCGAGACGGCGGCAAAGTGCGCGACCGATGCCATGACCACCACCTGTGACTACGGCTACCCCGACCATCTCAGATGCGATCCTTAATGGAATAAAACATCATGCCGAGCACCATGCCCGGGTAGCGCAATAGTGTGCCGCCCGGGAACGTGTACGTCGGCAACCTGGCAAACACATCGAATTTGTCAGCTGTGCCGGTAATCGCTTCCGCTATGACCTTGCCCGCAAATATGGCAGTCGATATGCCGTGTCCTGAGTAGCCCTGCCCGAAAAATACATTCGGCGCGAGACGGCCGAGGTGTGGCAATCGATTCACGGTGACCGACAGGGTGCCACCCCAGCCATAGTCAATAGCGACGTCCTTTAACTGCGGAAACAATTTCAACATATTGGGTCGCACGAAATTCTTGATGTCGCGCGGGAAACCTGCCCGGTAATTCTCACCGCCACCAAACAACAATCGATGATCGTCTGACAAGCGAAAATAGTTCACGACAAATCGAGTGTCGTGCACGCCGAAACGACCATTAATCAGTTCCCTGGCCCGCGCCTCGCCGAGTGGCTCCGTCGCGACCATAAAATTGTTGATCGGCATGATCTTGCCAGCGACACGCGGTTCCAGCTTGCCGAGGTACCCGTTACAGCCAAGCACCACGAACGATGCGCTTATGGAGCCTTGCGCGGTTTCGACTTTCGTCGGGTCTGAACGGGAATAAGCAAGTACGCGCGAGCCTTCGTAAATGCGCACACCCGCTTCGGTCGCCGCACGCGCGAGTCCCAATGTGAAATTGAGAGGGTGCAGTGCAAATGCTTCGGAATCGAACATGCCCTCGAGAAAACTGTCCGTGGCGACCCGCTCCCTGGACTCCTCTGCGTTCAGCGCGGCGCAGAACGGGTAAGCGTAGCGTTCCGCCAGTACATCGGCGGTTTCTCTCGCCCAACCCAGGTAGCCCTTCTTGTGTACGCCGACCATTTGCCCGCGCTGCAAGTCACAGGCGATCGCGTGCTTTTCGACGCGGTCGCGGATTTCCTGTTTAGCGAGCTCCGCGTAGTCCCAAAGCTCTCGGGAACGTTCCATGCCGAAAGCCTTTTCGGCGTCGAGTACCTCCATGCGCTGCCCGCTGCCAACCAGGCCGCCGCAACGACCCGACGCGCCGAAGCCAATGCGCTCCGCCTCCAGCAGCACAACATCCAGCCCGCGTTCTGCAAGATTGAGCGCAGCCGATAGTCCCGTGTAACCGCCGCCGATGACACAGACGTCCGCCTGGCGATGGTCATCGAGTACCGGGTAATGACGAACACCAACCGCGGTCGCGGTGTAGTAGCTCTCGGGATAGCCTTTCAGTTCATTCATATTGAGCTCTGTGGACGAATGGGACTGCCGTCAAAAAATCGTGCAAGACGCATGGAGGATATGTCGATACCCGAATCATTGCCGCTGAGCATGCCGGCGATGGCTTTGCCGGCGCCAGGGCCAATGCCGAACCCGTGGCCGCTAAATCCAGTCGCGATATGAAAGCCAGGCAGCTTATCCATCGAATCGATTATAGGAACGACGTCCGGAGACGATTCGATCATACCGGCCCAGCTTTCAATGATCGGCGTGCTGGCAAGTTGCGGGAACATGGCGTCCAGATTCTTGCGAATACCCTTCAGCACAGAGGCACTCGGGTCCGGATTCAGCACGCGAGTCACTTCGAACGGCGAAGGTTGATCCAGCGGCCAGGCTTTGGGCGTGGTCCATCCATCGACGAACTCGCGGCCAAAGGTCACTTTCACAATCTTGAGTTCCTGCATCAACGCGGGCAGAAATTTGAAAAAGTAGCGAAACGACGCGGGTGTTACCGGGTGCTCCAATACCGATCCGTGCGCGACGGTGTAGCCGCCGTCCTCGCGGCGGCGAATCCCGAGCCGTTCATCGAATACGTTGCCGTCCAGCACATTTTCACAGGGCGCGGTCCGGCAGACAGTGCCGCGAACCCGAAGCTGCGGAACATCGATATTGAGAGAGCGGCAGAACATCGACGTCCAGGCACCAGCGGCGCACAACACGGTCGAAGTCCGGATACTGCCGTGTTCGGTTACAACAGCGGAAACCGCGCCAGCACTGGTTTCGATGCCGCGCACTGCGCAGCGGGTCAGGACCGTCGCACCACTGCGTTCTGCGGCACGGGCAATCGCCGGTGTGGCTTTGTGCGGTTCGGCTCGACCGTCGGTTCCCGTAAACATCGCACCAGCCCAATCGACCGCGGCGCCATGTATCTGTTGCTTTAGTTCAGCGGCATCAAGCAGGCGGGTCGCGATGTTGTATTCGCGGGCGATAGCCATCCAGGCTTCGAAAGACTGCATTTCCTTGCTTGTGTGCGCCGTGAAATAGCAACCACCACGTACGAAGCCGACGTCCTCGCCGATCGTTTCCGCCAGCGTGCCCCAGATTCGCTGGCTCTCCAGCATCATGGGGATTTCGCGGCTGTCCCGTCCCTGAATTCGCACCCAACCCCAGTTTCGGCCCGACTGCTCGCCGGCAATATGGCCTTTCTCGCACAGCACAACGCTGACTCCCTGCCGGGCGAGAAACCACGCCGTGGACACGCCGACAATGCCGCCGCCAATAATCACGACGTCGGCGGAGGCCGGTAAGTTTTGAGGGGGTGCAAATGGTTTCGTCCAGGTTGCAGCGACGGTATTTTCGGAGGCTTGTCCAGTCATGGCGCTATGGTACAGTTTGCGACCATACAGTTACATGAATAAGACTTCTTGCTATGGACATTGGCATTCCCCTTCGCGAACTTGGCAGTTTTGATTCAACGGCGCTCCGTGAGGCCATTCTGCAACAGGACGAAGCCGCCTGGCATGAGGATCAATACCGACAGGACAGCTACGAAGTACACAAGCAAACGCAATCCATCGTGCTTGTTTTTACTGACGGCTCGAAATGGCCCAACAGTGAAGTGCGCAAAGAGCCGGGCTGGGACCGTTTGGCAGACGTTGCCGTGCCATTGATGCACGAGATCATCGACAAGCATTACCCGAAAGGCGGAACGATCATACGGGCAATGGCGGCCAAATTGCTGGCCGGGGGGCGCATCGACCCGCATCACGACAAACATCCGTCGTTTCACTGCGGTCACCGCATCCATGTTCCGATTACCAGCAATCCGCGAGTCCGGTTCATGATCGACGGACGCCCCTATCAGTTCAAGGTCGGCGAAGTTTACGAGATCAACAATCAGAAACAGCACAGCGTGATGAACAAGGGCAGCGACGACCGCATCACGTTCATTTTCGACTACGTCCCGCCCGGACCGCTGGCCCATCCAGGACCGTCGGTGGAGCGAAGTAAAGTCCTCCCTAATGAAGGTATTCAAGGACACGCTGCGATCGAGTGAGTTCGCAATCACCGCTGAACTTTCACTCTCGCCTACACAGCACCCTTCGCAGCTGGTCGAACAGGCACTCGCCCTGGCGGCTGTTTCGGATGCCGTCCAGATTCCGGATCACCTCAATGCCCGGCCACACATCACGCCGGTCGCGGCAGCGGCGCACTTGTTGCCACACAACATCGAAACGATAGTCGCGCCTAAACTGCCGCGATCGTAATCGCGTCGCCATCCAGAGCGAGATACTGTCCGCACGATCCTTCGGTATCACCAATCTCCTGATTTCGCGCGGCAGTAATTTTGCCGAGGATCACTCACCACCCTCATCGCAAGTTCACGACCTGACGGCAATCGACCTCATCCGCACAGCGGCGGCAATCCGTGACGGGGAGGTCATGGCCTACCCGAACCCGGCGATCACTGTGGAGTTTTTCATCGGCGCAGTCGCAACAGCGTTCAAACCGAAGAGGGACTGGCAGCCTGAGAAATTGCTGGCTAAAGCTGACGCCGGCGCTCAGTTCATTCAACTTCAGATGTGCATGAACGTCGACACCGTACGAAGTTATGTAGCGCGCCTGGTCGACGCGCGCCTGACTTGGCGATTCCAGGTACTCGCAAGCGTATCGGTATTCCAGTCCGTCAAAGCAGCGCGCGAGCTACGGCGCGCGACCGCCGGCTCTGTGATTCCGTCAGCAATTGTCGCGCGACTTAAGCAGGCAAAGGACCCGGAGTCGGAGGGCATCAAGATTGCGGCCGAGGCTCTGCAGTCGCTTAAAGACGTTCCGGGTGTTTCCGGTGCCAATGTGCAGACCACTGGCGATCCGGACCTGATTGTCGCCGCAATCAAAGCCTCAGGACTGAGATCCGATGTCGGCGCCTGAACTGCGGTTCAATCAAAATGCCACCATCGAGCTACTTTCGATGGATGGCGGGGAAGTTTGCGTCATCGTCGATGACTTTCTCAGCAATCCCGGTGAGATCGTCGAGTACGCAAAGTCCAGTGCCGATCTCTTCTCGATGCCGGAACAGAGCTACCCCGGGCTCAACATGGCGCTGCCCGAATCGTTTAACGCGGCGCTCGCGAGCTATGTGAAGCGGCGGATGGCGCGGCACCTTGCATTCTTCCGCGATGGACTGCAGCTGGTCAGCATGCTTTCCATGACGACGCTGAAAGCGCACGAACTTTCCAACCTGCAGCGCCTGTGCCATTCCGATCCGCTGGCCGGACCCGGTCGTGCAACCTATGCCGGGATACTCTATCTGTATGCGGACGAGACGCTGGGCGGTACCGGCTTTTACCGCTGGAGGGACCGCCCGTTAATGGAGCAGGCAACGGCATTGGAACAGCAGAATCCGGCCGAGGCGCTGGCCTTTCTGAAGAAGCATTTCCCCACTTACAACCAGCCACCCTCCTACATTACCGAGTCGAACGAGATCGCCGAGCGTATTGCCGTTGTGCCGGCACGATTTAATCGCTGGATATTTTATTCGGGTGATGTGCCGCATAGCGCGCAGATCAAACATCCGGAAAAGCTTTCGACAGATTTTGCGACCGGCCGATTGACGCTGAATTGTTTTGCAACCGCGGCCCCAAGAAAGCCGAGGTAACATCATCAGTTCTATGCATACAGGCTATTCCAGTCCAGGCCCCATTGATCCGAGGCAAGTCGCCTTCGACAAGGCGTTGGCGACGCTCAAGAGTGGCGATGCCGATACGACCATCTGCCCATCATCGACATTCACACGGTGGGCGCCGGCGGAGTCGATGGCCGACGTGGACACCGGCGGTGCGCTACGCGTGGGGCCGCGGAGCGCGGGCGCCGAGCCTGGCCCGGTGTGCTACGGCGCGGGCACCGAATTGACCGTGACCGACGCGAACCTGCTACTCGGCCGACTGGACCCCGAGTACGTTTCCGGGCGGCCGGATGGCGCTCGACTCGACGCGGGCACGGCGCGCGGCCGCGCGATCGGCGCCGACGCTGGGTGTCGCCGGAGACGCCCTCGCCGAGGGCATGGTGCGAGTGGCCAACGCCAACATGGAGCGTGCGATCCGCGTGGTCTCGGTGGAGCGCGGACACGACCCGCGCGAGTTCGCGTTGCTCGCATTCGGCGGTGCCGGTGGCATGCACGCGTGCGAGATCGCCGACACCCTCGACATGACGACCGTCATCGTGCCCGCGCTACGCCGGTGTGCTCGCGTCGGCACACTCGTCGCGGACGTCACGAAGGACTACTCGCTGACGGTTCTGTGTGCAGGAACCGACGCATCGATCGAGCGTCTCACCGAGATCATCACCCCCCTCGTTGCGCAGGCCGAAGGGGACCTTGTGGCGGAAGGCTTCACCCTGGGCCAGCGCACGGCATACGTGACACCCGAGCTCGTCCGTCAACACCAAGGCCGTGAAGACGCCGACGCGCCCCCCGCGCGGGCCGCGGCGTCCGCGCGCACCGTCACCCCCGTGCCGCCGCCCGCCGCGCCGCCACCACCGCCGTCGACACCGCCACCGGCGCCGAGCGCGGAACCGCCGGCGGCCTCGCCCGCGTCCGCCGATCCCAGGAGGTTCGCCAGGCGATGGCCGATTGCCGTCCGACCATGTCGCGCAACGACGCCGTGGCGTTCGGCCAGGCGCTTCCACGCGAATCGGGCGAATTGCTGCGGTTGCTGGCGATGTGCAGCGCCGAAGTCGACACGCTCATCAAGGAAGGGCAGCTCGGCATGGTCTATCAGCCGAGCATCCTCAGCAAGGACATCGCGATCGCGCTGGAGGACACGATGGCTGAACTGCCACGCCGACAGCGGGCGGCGTCCGACGCCATTCGCCGCGCTGTACTCGCCGCGTGGATGCTGGACCTCTACGGCGACCAGGGCAATCGCGAGAAGCTCGCCGAGAGTTACACGACGTTCGCCGTCTGACGCGTTGCTGACAGCGTCAAGGCCCGCGTATGGCGTGAAACCTTAGCGCGGGAACCACAGCGCTCGCCGCCGTGCCGCATCACAATGTTGTTCGTTTGAGACAATAAATCATTATTAAACGATTATATTACTCCAGAAGAACTTTGGGCCTGTACATCTTGTAATGCATGTGTGGAAGAATGTCCAATTAATATCAGTCCATTATCTATTATTATGGATATGAGACGTTATTTAGTAATGGAACAAAGTGCCGCACCAATGGAATTAAACGCCGTAATGACAAACATTGAAAATAACGGTGCGCCATGGCAATACAACCAACAAGATAGAGTTAACTGGAGAAACGATAATTATTTTACTTTCTATAAATTATAAGAACAACCTAAAAATGAAAAAAGAAGAAATTGAAGGGAAATTACAAGAATTAACCGTAAATGGAGAACATTTAAGTCCAATATTACCTGAAGGAATAAAAAATTACCTAATTGATATTGACGGAACCATTTGCGATGACATTCCGAATGAAGAACCGGAAAGAATGGCTACGGCAAAAGTATATCCAGATGCTTTAGAAACGTTGAATAAATGGTATGATGAAGGTCATGTTATTTTCTTTTTCACCTCTCGTACAGAAGCACATAGAGAAGTTACAGAAGCTTGGTTGAAA
>CAWJMR010000005.1:0-37571 GCA_963843965.1 uncultured Gemmatimonadaceae bacterium | reverse complement strand
CGCCGGAAAACGCCCGCGCGCAGGGGGATCGTATCACCGGCCACCACGACGAGTGCATTCCCGGCTTCGAGATCCATCCCGGTGGTGCCGACTTCGAGACGAAAGCGCCCGCTTCCCGTGGATTGCGTGACCACCTGTCCACCGAGTGCTTCGGCCAGCGCGTCGGCGCGAACGGCAATGCCACCATCCGGATGCCGTAGCGTGGGCACGGACTGGAGCCGGTCACCCGCGCGCACGACCAGCGGCGGCAAGGGCGGCAGTGACGGCGCGACCGCCGACAGCTGCAGTGTGAGCGCGAGTGCGCCGAGCAGCATCATCCGCTCAGGTGCTCAACGCTTGTTGAGCGCACGCGCGATCTCGCGTTCGGCGTCGCGCTTCTTGAGGTCCTCGCGCTTGTCATGCTGCTGCTTACCTCGCACGAGCGCGAGCCGCGCCTTCACGCGACCGCTCTTGAAGTACAGATCGAGCGGTACAAGTGTGAGCCCCTGCCGCTCGACGGCGCCGATCAGGCGACGGATTTCGCGGCGGTGCATCAGCAGCTTGCGCGTGCGCGTGGGTTCGTGATTGAACACGTTCCCCTGCCCGTACGATCCGATGTGCAGGTTGAGCAGGAACACCTCGTTGTCCTTGATCACCCCGAAGGCATCGGTCAGGTTTGCCCGCCCCTCGCGGAGCGCCTTGACCTCCGTGCCAGTCAGCACGACTCCGCACTCCCAGGTGTCCAGGATTTCGTAGTCGTGCCGCGCGCGCTTGTTGCGCGCGATCAGTTCAGTGGGTTCGTCAGTGTCCGTGTTTGCCATACTGGAAGGAAACGTAATACCCCAACACGCACGAAGAGTGCGCGATGGCGTTGACTTCGGGGGCATCTTCGATCTATTCTTTACGGCCCTGCTGGAATCGTGTACGAAATGCTGTTCTCGTGCCCGACTTCAGGATCTGCCGGAGTGGTGGAATTGGTAGACGCGCTGCGTTCAGGGCGCAGTGTCCGCAAGGACGTGCCGGTTCGAGTCCGGCCTTCGGCACTCGATGATTAGACGAATAAAGGGGAAAGGTGGCATCAGCCATCTTTCCCCTTTTTCGCGTTTGTACGGTTCACACCGGCGGCGGCATACGGATCGGAGGTCAGCCCCGGAGCGCGGACGGCCTGATGTCATCGGGGAGCGACGCGACACCGAACACATCGCGGAGCGCGACGTTGGCGGCGCTGCGGGTTTCATTCACGAACTGGGTGGCACGGGTCAGTTGCTCCGCGGACGGCTCATGAATGCCCGCTCCGCCCAACAGCACCCGACCTAGCCGTGTGGCCGGCGACTCCACGTTGCCGCGCACCGCCAAGGCGGCGGTATAGGCCCGCCAGCGCTCGCCCCACTCACGACCAAGGTCGACGGTAGCCCGAGCCTCCCGGCTGATCACCGGAGCCAGCTGGTGGGCCACGTCGGAGGCCGTCCGGTCGTCGAGGGCATCGCGCTCAGCGACAACCAGTCCGATGGCCCGTTTGGCGAACGTGAGTTCCCGCACGGCGACCGCCTCCGGGACACCCTGGGAAACGAGCCACGCGATATCGGCGTGCTCCGGGGCACGCAGCAACTGGCCGAGATACGTGGATGCCCGCCGGCTCCGTTCGCGCTGTGCGCGCCACTCCGCCCAAAGCCCCATGGGAGCCGTCAGCCCTGCAGAATCGGCAACGCGCCCGGAATGTCCGGTAGCGCCTCGTAGGGCGGCAAGCCCACGCGGTCCCGGACCGAGGCTTCGTCGGTCAGGAGATCGCTGAGTTTCACGCCTTCGAGCACCTCGTCGATGCGCTGCTGCAGGAGCAGCCAAACGGGGCGGATGCTGCAATTCTCAGCCGCGGCGCAGCGGTCGGCGTCGACGGGATGACTGACACAGTGGAGGTCGAACGTGGTGAGCTCGGATGCCTGAATCACATCGCGGACGGAGATCGCGTCGGGCGTCCGGGCCAGCGAGTACCCGCCCCGGGCTCCGCGGGTGCTGTTGACGATTCCGGCCCGACGCATCCGCAGGAGGATCTGCTCGACGTAGTCACCCGGTAATTTCTCACGAGCTGCCACGTCGCGTCCCGTCACCGGGCCCGTTCCCGCGCGACGCGCGAGATGCAAGGCACAAATGAGTCCGTATTCCGCCCACGTCGTAATGCGCATAAGTCGAGTCTACGGGTCCCGGGTCGCGTGGACAAGTTCTCCGGCGGAAAAGCCGCCGGCGCTGCGGGCGCGCCCCTGTCAACCGGCGGCGACGGACCCGTGCTTGCCTGAAGGTACCCCGATCTCGGTCATCTTCCGGAGATCGAGCACGGCGTCGAGCTCGTCCGGCGGCAGGATTCCCTCTCGGGCGACCAACTCGCGGATCAGGGTGCCCTCCTTGACCGAGCGCTTCGAAATGTCGGCGGCGGCCGCGTAACCGATCTGCGGCATCAGGGCGGTAGCGAGCGCGGCCGACCGTTCGACCCAGTACTCGCACATCGCGGCATGGGCGACGATGCCTTCGACGCAGCGCGAACTGAACACGCCAATCGCGTTCGTGAGAATCTGCATGGAGAGCAGCACGTTGTGCGCGATGACCGGCATCATGACGTTGAGCTCGAGCTGTCCGTGCTCGGCGGCGATCGCCACGGTGGTGTCGCAGCCGATGACCTGAAAGCACACCTGATTCACCATCTCGGGGATCGATGGGTTGATCTTGCCAGGCATGATGGAGGAGCCGGGTTGCACGGCTGGCAGCGCGATCTCGTCGAGCCCCGTGCGCGGGCCCGACACCATGAGCCGCAGGTCGCTCGCGATCTTCGAGAGGTCCAAGGCGAGCCCGCGCAGCGATGCCGAGAAGGCGGCCGCATCACCCATGCTCTGCATGAGTTGAATTCGGTCGGCTCCGATGCGGAGGCTGTTGATGCCGCTGAGCGCCCGCAGGTGCGTGTTCATCAGCGCCGGATACTCCGGCTCGACGGTCACGCCGGTACCCACCGCGGAACCGCCGATGCCGAGGTCGTTGAGGTAATCAGCGGCTTCAACGACCCGCTTGCGACAGCGTGCGAGCGTTCCGGCGTAGGCGGTGAACTCCTGACCGAGCCGAATGGGCATGGCGTCCTGCAAGTGCGTGCGCCCGGCCTTCACGATCCCATCGAACTCGACCCCCTTGTTCGCCAACGCTGCCTGCAACGCATCGAGCGACTCCAACAGCGCCGGCAGCTGTCGCAACACGGCCAACCGGATGTTGGTGGGGATCGTGTCGTTGGTGCTTTGCGCCATGTTCACATGGTCGTTCGGATGCACCGGCGTGTACGTGCCGCGTGCGCCGCCGAGCAACTCATTGGCGCGATTGGCGAGCACCTCGTTCACGTTCATGTTGTGCGACGTGCCGGCACCGGCCTGATACGGATCCACGATGAACTGGTCGCGGTGCTGCCCCGCGAGCACTTCATCGGCGGCCGCGATGATGGCGTCGGCCCGACGGGCGTCGAGCCGACCGGTGTCGCGATGCGTCATCGCGGCGGCCTTCTTGATCCAGACCTGCGCGGTCACGAAGGGTTCGAGCGGGTGCAGTCCGCTGATCGGAAAATTCATCGCGGCCCGCACGGTCTGCACGCCGTACAGCGCCTCAGCGGGCACGGCCAATTCACCAAGCGGGTCCTTCTCGACGCGAGTGGCCACCGGGTTCACCGCAGCAAAGCGATCAGGGGAATCGAACGATCGTGTCGACGGTCGAAACGATATGCAGCAAGCTCGAGGAGTCGGGTCGCGCTTCCTGCGTACGCCAGCGAATCAGGGTCGCGGAGCGCAGTGCGCTGGGTGATGCGAGAAACGCTCCAAGACCGGTCGCCGGCACCTGAAACGCGCCGTCGTCCTTGAGCGCACAGTAGATCTGCTCGTTCTGAATCGTCGCGTTGGCCGTCGCACCGTATCGCACCGACAGGATAATGGCGGCCGAGGGATCGTTGGTCGCGTTCCAGGTGACATCGAGAGGCGAACCCGCGGCCGGAATGACGAGGGGTCCGGGAACGATCGGTTCCGCCAGCTTCACGGTGATGGCGGCCGCCGGGAACGTACCGGCGACGCCCGGCACGTTCAGCGTGGCGGCGTCACCAGCGGCATAGGTGAGCGCGGTGCCGGCTGCCGGCTCGTAACGCGCGAAGCCGGTCGAGAATGGCAACGTGACGCTCGTGCCCGCAAACGTGAGGGCGAGGCTTTCGCCCACCTTTAGCGAACCGGTGGCAGCGCCCGTCGTGCTGTCGATGAGCGCATAGGCGCACTGATCACCTTGTTGCAGCGCGCTGTTGGGCGCGGTCGCGGAGAGCCCCTGAAAGAACACCGCGTTGATCGTCGCCGTGGCCCGACCAGCGGGGGCGTTCTTCCCCGTGATCGTGACCGCACCGTAGTTGGTCAGCGACGTGGCGTTCTCGGTGATGCTCGAACAGGCCGTCAACACGGCGACACTCATGAGCGCCGCGACGAGTGGACTGAATCGGTGAGACAAAGACAGCGACATGCGAGAACCGGAAAAAGAAAGCGACGTTCAGGCGCCGAGTGGCCGGGCGGCACCGCGCAGGAAGGGATTGGACGCCAACTCGCGGCCGATCGTAGTAGCAACACCGTGACCGGGAAATACCCGAGTCTCGACGCCAAGTGTCGCCATTCTCATCAGTGACTGATGCATGGCCGTGGGGTCGCACAACGGCAGATCGGTCCGGCCAATAGAGCCGGCAAAAAGCACGTCGCCGGAAAAGCAGAGCCCGTGACCGATAAACGCGACATGTCCCGGCGCGTGCCCCGGCAGATGCCAAACGTCGAATTGGAACGCGCCGAGTTGCACGCGGTCGCCTTCGGCAAGGTCGTGGTCGGCCGGCGGCGGATTGTCGATCACGACGCCCCACCGTGCGGCGTTACTCGCCGCGTTGGCGTAGAAGAACGCATCCGCGGGATGGACCCAGATCGGCACGGGGCGCTGGGCGATGATCCCAGCGACACCGCCAACGTGATCGAAGTGCGCATGCGTGAGCCAGATCGCATCGAGCGTACAGCCGCTGGCGTCGACCGCGGCCAACAGGTGGTCAGCCTCGTCGCCTGGATCGACGAGCACCGCCTTTCCACTCACGGGATCCGCGATCAACCAGCAGTTCTCCTGCAGCGGACCGACGGTGAGTTGCTGCAGCGTCAACGTGCTCACGGGAACGTGGATTCCGGCGTAACGGGCACCGGCGCTTCCGCCGTTTCCAGTACGGGGGACTCGCCGATGCCATGATGTGCAAGCCAACGCTCGGCTTCGAGCGCCGCCATGCATCCGGTTCCGGCCGAGGTGATGGCCTGGCGGTAGTAGTCATCGATGACATCGCCCGCGGCGAACACGCCGGGCACGTTCGTTTCCGTGCGCCACGACGAGACCTTGATGTAGCCGTGCTCGGTGGTGTCGAGCTGTCCCTGCAAGAATTTCGTATTCGGCGTGTGCCCGATGGCAACGAACAGACCGCCGACTTCGATATCGCTGACGGCGCCCGTAACGGTATCGGTGAGTTGCAGGCCCGTGATGAATTCATCGCCCAGCACGTCGGTGACCTGCGAGTTCCAGATCACGCGCACCTTGGGATGATCGAGCACGCGATTGGCCATGACCTTCGACGCGCGGAAACTGTCGCGACGATGAATCACGACCACTTCGCTGGCGAACTTGGTGAGATACATGGCCTCTTCCATGGCCGTGTCTCCGTAATGGGGGTGTACGGAATCTCCGAAATGTACCCACACCGCAGAGGGACAGCCGGCCGCAGCCGTTTGCCCCCGGCTGAAAAGACCGCTACTATTGGGGGCGTCCGAATCTCCTATTCCCCGCCCTTTCCGAGAGGCGCCATGTCCTCGCCTGGCGCGACCCCGCGACACCACGCCACCGCTACGATCCCCACGCCACGTCGGCCCGGGGGTATGCGGGTTGTCATCACCAGCGGCGGCGAGGTGCTCCGTCCGTTGGTGGAATGGTTCGAGTGCGGCGCCAATCACAACAAGAGCTCCGCGTGGCAGATGAAGGTCGCGCGTGCGGTCGGGCTGCTGTACGACTACTACGTCGCGGCACCGCCCGCACCGAGTGAAGAACGTAACTATCTGAGCGCGTTCCTCAATGCCCTGATGGCCGGAACCATTGCAGCGGACGGCACCGACCCGACGGGGCTGTTCTGGCGGCCCACGTCATGGGGTGCAGTGCGGGAATACATCCGCGACCTGACGGCCTTCAGCGACTTTTGCGTGGCGGAGGCCGGGGGCGACGTACTGCTCAACCCACACGTCGAGCCGTCGTTCCAACGTCGCCTCGCGCTCGTGCGTGCAGCGGACCGTCGGTTCAGCAAGTCGCTCTTTCAGCACCTCGGGAACGCGAAGCAGAAAGCTCGTCAGGTCGCAGAACGGTCACGTGCCGTCGCAGGGCCCGACGTACCGCACGTGGCGCGCCGAACTCCCGCGTACCCTGCGGAAAAATTTCAGGAGCTACTCGGCATCGGCTTTCGTCGCCGCACCAAGGGCGAGTTCTGGGAACAGTACAATATTCGCGATATGATGATCGCGCTGCTCCAGCGACACGGCGGTCTCCGCGTCAGCGAGCCGTTCAACATCTTCGCGTCCGACATCACGCGCCACCCACATATCCCCGGCGGTGCGCTGGTACAGCTGGTTCACCCCGTCATTGGCGGCATTCAGCGCTTCAACGCACTGACAGGTGCGTCGGAGACGGTGTCGCGCGCTGTGTATCTCCGAGAGCGCTGGGGTCGCATTCCGCGCAGCCAGATGACGGGATCGCAGGCTGCCGGCTGGAAGAATCTGCGCCTTGAGATGGGGGCGCCGCACTGGTCCGCGCCAGTATACTGGTGGCCCGCCAGCGCCGGCGTGTTGTTCATGCAGCTGTTCCGCATGTACATCGCGCACGTGATGCCTCGAAACCTTGAGCATCCCTACCTCTTCGTATCGTTGCGAGGCGCGTCGCGCGGAACCCCGCTGAGCCGCGAGTCCTATGCAGAAAGTCTCGAGGCAGCAAATCGCCGGATCGGTCTCGAAACATCCAAGGAACTCGGCACGTCTCCGCACGGCTTTCGACACCGATACGCACGCGACCTGCGAGCGCAGAAGTTCGATCCATTGGTGATCCAGGCGATGCTGCATCACGCCTCGCAGGAATCACAGGAGGTCTACACCCGCGCCAACGTCGAAGACGTCCAGAATGCTCTCGCTGAGGGCTATCGGACGATGCGCCAAGACGAAGACCCACTCGCGACGCTTGTGCCGGCCCACCTGTCTGCTGCTCTTCCGCCTGTCCTCTGACCATGTCATTCAAGCATCTAACCCACGAGATCTGCGACCACACGTCCACGATCACCGGCCACACCTTCGGCGTGAACGTGGATCCGGTACGCTTCTGGGTGCCTGCCAATCCGAACGAGGCCGCCGTTGCCGCGATGAGGCAAGATCTTGGTAGGACCGTCGAAGCGCATCTGGAAGCTGCTCGCGTGTGGCACACAGAGTGGCGAGCCGAGCGACGCGTCGCAGAGCGCGCTGAGCGGGCCGCAATGGAGGCGTCGGGCGCTCGAGTGCGCAAGCGTCGCGGCGTTGAAAAGCCGATGGGACGGACCCTTGTCCCACCCGACGGCGCGTACGCAAAGATCACCGGCTACCGCGACGGCGTGCGGGAGTGCATCCAGTCGCTCGCTCGCGCAACGCCAGCCGACTATCACCTCCGGGTGGAAGAATTGCTCGCCTGGACATTTGCGTATCAGACCAGCGGCAAGAAGAAGACGGGCGTTCCAAGTCGTATTGGCGAGGCACTCACGTTGTGCTGGCGACATGGGCTGCTCGTATACCCCGGCACCTTTGCGTGGTTCGAGGGACTCGGCGGGCGTCTTCCCATGGACTGCTTCGCGAATCAGGATGAGCGGTTTTACGGCCCAGCCTCGGCATTCTTAAAGTTTTGCGCTGACGCCACGAAGGAAGGCGCGTCGTTCGCAGCGCGCTGCTACCTGACCACGGCCGGCGTGCAGGTTCCCGGCGATCTCGACACGCCATACTTCGCACGGCTGGCACCGCTGCTGTTTGCCAACGCCGACCCGACCTCGCCGGCCGAAAACACGCGCAAGTACGCGAACAGTCGGCTCTCGCGATTCGCGTCTTTCCAACGCAAGTGGCACGATGCCGAGACGCCGATCTTGAGCAAGATCCCGATGTCCCACAAAGCGGCGGTTGCGCCAGCTCGCAACCTCGCCAAGCGATCATCCCCCCGCTTTGAATGGGCGTTGCAGGAGGGTGGCGAACGACTGCGCACGTGGGTTGATGTTGCCACACAACATGTCGCGACGCTGGTTAACCGCGTCTCCATCAAAGAGACGGTAAATCAGGTGAATCAAATTCTCGAATGGGTGATTCAGCAACAGGACGTGCCATCTGATCCGGTGCAGGCCTGTCGGGTTGATACGGCTTTGACCAAGCCGTACCCCAAGTGGCTTGGCGAGCAGAAGGAGGGAACCCAGACCGCGCTCGCGCGCCATCTACGTGGCGCCAAGGCATTCTTTGATTGGCTCCTCGAGGAGAAGGCGTCGAACGGATTGGGCGTGCTACCAGGCTATCGTAACATGGTGGCAGGCCACGACGTCGTTTCGGAGCCGCGCCGCAACGGGGTGACGCTTCGGGAGCCCATTCCGTACCGGTATCTCCGCATGCTGCGTGAGATCCTTGAGGAACCGGGGCCCTCCGACATCAACGATCCGCAGTCCGCGCCAGCTCCGTACTACTGGCCGCGCACAGTGTCCGCCGACTACTTCGACTGGCTGAACCCACAGACCGGTCGCTTCGAGCGCGTTTGGAATCCGGTGCGCTGCTATTTCATGTTGCTCCGCCTGATGCTGCCAATCCGGGAACTGCAGGTGCGTCTCCTTGATTCGGGCGAGGGCGATCCCGAGGTGTATCGGCCAGAGCGTGGCGGGTGGGTGCGCAACGACGGGCCGCATGCGCCTGCTGCTCGGATAGCACGAGAACCGCAAGGATTCGTACGCCGCATCTGGGACGAGGAACGCGGCGCCTTCTTCGAGGGTCTGTACATCACCACGAACAAGACGGCGGACCGCGCGAGCGGCTTCACGGACACCGGGTATCAAATCCCCTGGGGTGGATACAACAACGAGATCGTCGACCTGTTCACGCGACTACGCGACTGGCAGGAGAAACATCATGCGGTGCCGGGCTCACTCTCTCGTGCGCAGTTGAGCGACGACAACCTTCAGGTCGCGTCCGAGACGGCCGCGCGTCTGACGAAGCACTTCTTCCTCTTCCGCGACCCCTGCCTTCGCTCGAACAGCGCCTCCACGGCGGAACCCATCACGAGGGGGCGCCTCGCTCTATTCTGGCGACTGCTCCTCGATGAGCTGGAGCGCCGACTTTGGGAGAACGGGGAGCGGAACGACGACGGCTCCAAAATCGTGCTCGTCGAGCGGCGCCACGAGCAGTTTGGATATCCCGAGGTAGTTCGTTGGGACCCGCATACTCTTCGGGTATCGGGGCTTACTAACCTGCAGCGCGCCGGCGTCCCACTGCACGTGTTGGCAGAGTTTGTTGCGGGTCACGCCACCGTGCTGATGACACTCTACTACGTCCGTCGCTCGAACGGCGAGATCGTCTCAGCGCTCAATGAGGCCACGGAGCGAATTCGGGACGGCGAGACGCGCGACTATTCCGCGTGGCTCTCGAGCGTGCCACCCGAGGTTGCCAAAGAGTTCACCGCATGGAACGACCCTGTCGCGGTCGAACAAGCGAAGTCGACGCAGTCGGCGATGTACGCGACGCTCGATGAAGGCATCTGCCCGAACGGCGGCACCATGTGCGATGTCGGTGGGCCGGAGCTCGTGATGGCGACGCGTGCATACCGAGGCGGAAGCGCCGTTCCGGTGCACGGCCCAGTGCCTGGCGGAGCGCGGACTTGCCCCAACTGCCGCTTCTTCCTTACCGGCCCCGCGTGGCTTCCTGGTCTAGCCGCGCGGTTTAACGAGACGAGCGGACTGTTGCGCGAAGCGATCCACGCCCAAGAACAGGCTGAAGCGCATCGTGGCCGCCTCGCCGCCGAAGCGAGCGCCGGCGACACGCTGAATGACCCGCTGGTAAAGCGCGAGATGCTGCGCGCCGACGAAGCCGTACAGCAGGCCGTTTCGCGGGTCGAGCACCTCAATACGCTCTGGACATCGCGCCTGCGCCTCATTCGCCGCGTCGAGCAGATCATGGAAGAACGACGCAAATCGGGAGAGAGCCCGTCAAAGGACCTGGTGCTCAATGGCGAGGCCACAGACCTCAAGTTGGCCCTCACCGAGTGCACCGAGTACGAGCTGTTCACCAACATTTGCGAGACATACCGCCTGCACCCGAGTGTGGACCCGCGCCCGTTTGCGCTTCGTCGCGCCATGCTGTTCAACGCGATGATCGGACGGAACGGAGGGAGCCCACCGTTCTGGGGCTTAACCGACCAGCAACTGCTTGACGCGGGGAATGCGGTCGCAGAGTTCCTTCGTCTCAAGCTCGGAGCACAGGGGGCCGCAGACGTTGTTGCAGGTCGACAGCCGCTTGAAGACTCTGGCGTGCTCGCCGAGATCGAACGCATGGCCAAGCAAGCCGCCAGACTCTCGGCCTTGCCCATGGTGACAATCACTGAGCGGCGCGAAGTACGGGCTCTCCCCCCTCTCACCTCCTGACCCGTCATGAGCGACAGCGAGAAGCGGCAGTCAAACGCCGAGAAGGCGGCAGCCAACCTGACCCGGATGCAGCACTACCTTGCCTCGGTCGACGCGGTCCCGTTCCGAATTGTTCGCGGCCAGCGAGAGGCGAATATCTCCGCCCTCTGTGCCGGTGCTGGTGTAGACCGTCAGGTGTACAACACGCGCCCCGAGATCAAGGCGCTTGTCGCGGCGGCGGTCTCCGCGAAGGGTTTCGGTGTGCCCAAGCAAGAACATGCCGCACCTGGAACTGACGTCGTACCGGCGTGGGCCAAGCAGCGGATCAAGGACCTCGAGGAGCAGCTCGCCATCTCGAAGGCCGAAGCGCTCGACCTGCGGGTTCGACTCCGTCGCTTGGAACACCTTCAGCGCAATGTGATCGAGACAGGGATGCTGCCCCGATGAAAACCAGTCAACGGTGGCAACATCCGCCGGGAGAGAAGGCGCTACATACCCACACCCCTCCCGAGGGAACGACCGCGACATACACCCTCGTGGCGACAGATCTGCTGCACAGCGGGGGCGTCATCGTGTTCCGTGCTCGCACAGAGGCCGGACTGACATTTCGCTGCGTCGCTCTGCGCTCCGTGATGCGCGCTCCGATTGCAGGCGAGACGTGGTCGGTGGAGGGGACCTGGCAGACCCACGCCATTCATGGTCCGCAGATCGGACTCACCACCGCCGTGCTGGTGCAGCCGACGGGCGCGCTTTTTGTTCACGCTATCGCACACAACACGCGCGACTTCCCAGGCATCGGATTCGCGCGTGCCCAAGAGCTGTGGGATGCATTCGGCGCGCGCATCTTCGACCTTCTGGACCACGGCGATGCAACCGCGCTGAGCAGCGTGCTCGATGAAAAACTCGCCGAAGTGGCGGTCGCGGGATGGCGCCAGATCGGCGAACAAGCGCGTGGCTACCGATGGCTATCGCAGTATGGTTTTCCGTTGCGACTCGCCTCGCGCGTCATCGCGATCTACTCGAGCATGCCCGTGCCGCAGGGGCACGAGGATGCCGCCGCGAAGAGGGGCCGCGTGGTCTGGCATCTTGAGAACGACCCGTATCGCATGCTGGCGTTCGCGTCGTGGCGTTCCACCGAAGCCGCGGCTCGCCAGCTCGGAATACAGGACGATGACGAGCGCCGTCTCGTCGGAGCCGTGGAAGCGTCATGTGCCCACCGTCTCGCAGCAGGCGACACCTGGCACGACGTCGACTCGCTGCGGGACGCGGTCGCGCACCGCCTAGGCCTCCCGCGCAAAGCGGCGGATCGCGCACTTGTACTTGCGGTGGAGCGCGGCGCCGTGGTGCGGCATGCCGACGGCTTTCAACTCCCCGGGGCGTGGGCGATGGAGCGATTCGTGGCTAAGCGCATTGTGGACATGGCAGCTGGCCGCTTCGTGCCCGCGCAGCGAAGGATCGAATACCCTCTGACACCCGACGAGGTGCACACCGCTCTCGATCAGTTTGATGCCGCGCGAGGGTACCCACTCACACAGGAGCAGCGGAGTGCGGTGTGGATGGCGACCACCGAGCCAGTGAGCGCGCTCCTCGGCGGCCCGGGCGTTGGGAAAACGACCGTGCTGCGTGCCGTGCATGCCATCTGCGCTCGTTCTCATCGCACGGTGCACCAAGCCGCGCTCTCGGGGCGCGCCGCGCAACGCATGGCAGAGGCGACGGGCCGCCCGGCGTCCACTATTGCTTCCCTTCTGGCACGCATGGAGACCGGAGCGCTTACCCTCGACGACGAGCCTCTGCTGGTCATCGATGAGAGTTCGATGGTAGACCTCGGCATTCTCTACCGCTTGCTCGCCCGCATCCCCTTGGGTGTTCGACTCCTCTTGGTCGGCGATCCGGGGCAACTCCCGCCCATCGGCTTTGGGCTCGTTTTTCACGTCTTGGCGGTGGATAGCGCCGTTCCGCGGACAACGCTCACGCTACCGCAGCGGCAGACGGCCGCAAGCGGGATTCCCGCAGTGTGTGAAGCGATTCGCAATGGCGTCGTGCCAGCGATGCAGAACTTTGCTCCGTCGACCGCCGCAGGCGTGACGTTTCTCGCCAGCAAAGCGGAGCACATGACGCAAGCGGTTTTGGATGTACTCGCGTCGATGGTCGATGCGGGTGGTGCGCAGGTCGTAGGCTCGGTGAAGAACGGGGACGGTGGCGTGACGGAGATCAACCGTACGCTGCAACGGCTCCGCGCCCCAGGACGCACCCAGCTCAACGGCCGCTTCTTCGAGGGCGACCCAGTCATCGCCACCGAGAACGACTACGACCTGGCCGTGATGAATGGCGAAATGGGTGAAGTCATCGGCAACACCGACGATGGTGGACTCCGAATCCGCTTTGATTCCGGCGAGAAAGAAGTGCCGGGACATCACCTGGACAAACTCGACCTCGCATATGCCGTGACAACGCATAAGGCGCAGGGCTCTCAGTTCAAGCGCGTTGTAGTGCCAATCGTGAGCAGTCGTCTTCTTGACCGCACGCTGCTGCTCACAGCGGTGAGCCGCGCCCAGGAGCAGGTCGTCATCGTCGGCGACCGAGCCGTCTTCGAGCAGGCCGTGCGGGCTCCGTCGTCCCCGTCACTTCGTCTTGTTGGCCTCGGTCGACGAGAGAGCTCTAACCCTCCGCACCCGTCCGATGCCTCGTAAGCGTGTATCCACGGCGGTCGTCAGTGCCCCAACGTCGGTCGCCCTCACCGCCACGAATCTCGCCGCCCCAGTCGGGGAGTCGCGTGCCCTGCTCGACGCCTCCTCGGCTGCCGCGAAGAGCCCGCGTACACAGCGCAGCCTCAACAACGTATGGGCAGCCCTTGAGTCTCTCGCGAAGCGTCGCGGCGCCGAGATCACTGTGGCCTCGGTGGCACGAGAGATTCAGTACCTAAAGCTCGCTGGCCCCGCCGAGCAGTCGATCCGGAATCCGGAAGGACGGATCTACCGCGACCTGATCACCGCGTTTGCTCGAGAGCATGGTCGAGCCCCGGACGGCGCGAGCACTAACGAAAGCGTGCGGCTTCTCGCGGGCATCCCCGACATAGCCACGCAGACGGAGGTGCGGCTGCTTCTCGCCGACAAAGCGAGTCTGCAGGGTCAGGTCACGGCCCTGCGTGAGGCGCTCCGCCGACTTCCCCCGACGAACCTCACGGCGGAGCCGACGAACCTCCCAGCGGCGGCAACGCTTGGTGGAGGCTTCACCGACATCGAGCGGCGGGCGGTCGCCGAGTTTGTGCGCAACCTCCACGAACTCGACGGCGTCTCGGTCGTGGAGGAGACCGGTGCATTGCGCGGCCCGGGATTCGACCTTGCCGGCCCGGGCTTCATGAGCGCCCTTCGGAAAGTCGTCACCTCCGGAGAGCGCTGAGAAGGGATACCCGTCGTTGCGGCAAGCCCGTTGGCGCGACCTCCGTCTCACAACACATGCGCTTCCGTCGCCGAGCGCGCGCGGCACGCACACGTGCACCGTTGGTCGCGGTCGCTCGAGGGATGAGGATCATCTGCCGTTTCGACGGCCGAATATGAAACGCCGGGGCCGAATGAGTGCTTGTTGAGATTCTCGGACGTCCCCATGGTGGGGGATGACTACACCCAATCGCAGTTCCTATGAGCACGGGCGTCCTATCGAGCAGAGAACGCCTGATGCACTCGCAGACAGCCTCGCACCAGCCACCCGCCGACGACGGCGGCAGCAGATCGGCCCGGCATGCAACTTCCCGCTCGAGCCATGGCAGCACGGCCTCCTGCTGGCAACACAGCTTGGCTTTGCATGCGCCGTGGTCGGTATGAACACCAGCCAGCGCCGCGTGGCTACCTGGAGGCGGAAGCGCGCTGTGATCGCTCAAGAGATTCTGAATTCGGCTCCGAGCGTGCGCACACCGGCGCTATTCACTCTCCTCGGCGAGCGGGAGAACGCTTCCCTACGCCGCTGGGCTCTGTTGATCCTCGCCGAACATGGATGCAGTACGCGTGAGTAGTCGTGATGTCTTGCCGGCATCCCCTCTGTCTCCGTCCGGCGCGCGCCGCAACCAGCCGCCGCTCCCCACGAATAGAGAACCGCCCGACCGCGCAGCGGGCGGGTGAGCGCGGAGCGCACGGGCCGCCGCGCGGCCCGCCGAGAACCTCAAGAATGGCCACAGAATCGCCTATACGACCTGAACGCCCTGTCGACCGACCCGAGAGTCGTTCAGCAGGGCGTTCGGGCTTCTAGGAGGCTCCTGAGGGCAAACATGGCCATACCGAGGGCACGTCACGACCATCAGGGCGGTTCGGTCGCTCTGAACCTCACACGCTATTAGCCGCCAGAATGACTCGCTTGGCGTCGGCTGAACGCTGCGTCGCCTCCTCGAGGGAGGTCCGGCCGACTTCTCCGAATCACAATCGAGCGGTCAGCGCGCGTAGCCGCCCGGTTCGATATGCGAAACTTCGACGGCCTCGGCCTCAGCTTCGGCGTTCGTGGCGCCGTGCGTCTTCGCGTCCGATAGCGCCTTGATGTACTTCTCCGCAGCGATGGCGGCAGTCGTCCCGTCGCCTGCGGCAGTCGTCACCTGTCGAGTGAGCTGCGCCCGCATATCCCCCGCGACGAAGAGTCCCGGTATGCTGGACATCATATGCGTGTCGGTGACCACGTAGCCCTGCGCATCGTGCTCGAAGTGCCCGTCGATAATTCCGGTGTTCGGCTTGAAGCCGATGAACACGAAGAGCCCTTCAGCATCGATCACTCGGGGCTCCCCCGTCACGACGTCGCGCACGCGCAGTCCGACCATGTTGCCCTTGGTATCTCCGAGGACCTCCTCGGCGACGGTGTTGAACACCACTTCGACCTTCGGGTTCTCGAACAGGCGCTTCTGGAGGACCTTGCTGGCGCGCAGCTCGTCGCGCCGATGGATAAGCGTGACCTTGGAGGCATAGCCAGTCAAAAACCCAGCCTCTTCGACCGCAGCGTCTCCGCCGCCCGCTACCACGACGTGAACGTTCTTGAAGAAGTTCGCGTCGCACACCGCACAGTAGGAGACGCCGCGGCCTGCGTACTCGATCTCACCTGGAACGCCGAGCTTCACTGGTGTTCCGCCCGCCGTGACAATGACGGTCGGTGAGACGTACACCTCGTCGGTGTACTCCAACTTTGTCTCGAACATCCCGTCCGCGCGCTTCCGCACGTACTGTGTTGGAGTGAACTCCTTAATTTCTGCACCGGCCAGCGCCGCGTGCTCTTTGAACTTCTGCGCGAGATCCCTCCCGAAAATCTTCGGCCAGCCGATGACGTTCTCGAGATACTCAGTGTTCAGCAACTCGCCACCGCATTCGCCGCGCTCAAGCACGACGGTCGACAGGAGAGCCCGCGCGCCGTACAAGCCGGCGGTAAGCCCCGCGGGGCCGCCGCCAATGATGACAAGGTCAGTGTGGATCTGGTTTGACATGGGAGCGCGGATCAGGAGTGAGCGACAGTGCGTGAGCGGAGGGAAGCGGAGACCGCGAGTGTGGGGAGCGACCCGCCACGCAGGGCAGTCACCGGCCGCCGCCCAGTAGCCCGCGTCGTCCGGCGTCGGGGACGAATTACGGCTTTCGGAGGGGCTTTTCGGATACCTCCGATTTCTCCATCACTCTGCGTCCATCCATACAGTATATCGTCAACCCCCAAGAGGTCACCGCCACCGACGACGGCGAGACGCTTGTGCCGATAGAACGGCATGGCGCCGTCGCACACTGCGCAGGCGGAGACGCCGCCGCCCGAGGTGGCGAGTCGCAATTCGTTGTCGAGGCCGATCCATTTTGCCGCTGCACCCGTTGCGACGACCACTGTGTGCGCCGTGATCGGCGCCGAGTAATTCGGGACAATCCCGAACGGCTTCGATGACAGGTGTACCTGCTTCACCAGCTCGGATACCACGCGCGCGCCGTGATGCACGGCCTGCGCCCGCATGCGATCCATGAGATCCGGACCGCTGATGGCCTCGGGAAAACCGGGGAAGTTCTCGATGTCGGTGGTGAGCATGAGCTGACCACCCGGGAGCTCGGTGCCGACCGGCTCGCCTTCGAAGACGATCGGATTCAGGTTCGCGCGCGCCGCATAGATCGCGGCCGTCCACGCAGCAGGACCGGAGCCGATGATGACGATGTTTTCGGGACGTGAGTCGGACATGTCGTCGAGAAGAGAAAGAGAACTCAATCGATCGCCAACACACCCAGTGCGCCGTGACAGTGCGAGACCGTTCCGACGAGCACAGCACAGGGACCGGAGGCGCCCCATGCGGCGAGTTGCCGATCAGCGTCCGCGATCGCAGCGGCGTCGATCATGCCGACGCCGTACGTGCGGTGAATACAGTGAAAGATAACGGGACCGCGGAGCGAGGGGTTGGCCTCGACGTATTGCTGCATCATGGGCGGCATGCTCCAGTCCCGGACACCACGCGTGTGGGGACAGCGCGCCGGCTCAATGCAATTCACCGGGCACATCCATGTCGCGAAGCTCACGTAGTGTCGCCCGTCGGGCGACGCCCGTTCCCAGGGTGTAGGGGGCGTCTGCTCGAGGGCCCTGACCCGAATGCTCCGCTCGGGCCAGCGCGCACGCGCGCGCCCGAGCAACCAGTCGAGACAGACGTGGGGCATGAGCGGCGAGGGCACCATCATGTCGTTGGCCAGCGCTTCCGGTCCCTGCCCCAGCCACGCCTCGACATACGAATCCCAGTCGCTGGACACGATGGAGAGCGGCAACCCGTCATAGTCACCAGTCCGCTGCAAGGCGACCACCCGGCATTCGGGGTCCCGATCGACCACCACGACTTCGCCTGCCTGCAGGGCTCCACGCTGCACGGCCCGCGTGAGCTGCTGCGCATACCAACTGCCATAACACCCACCGCCCATGATCACGATGCGTCCGTAGGTCAGCGGCGCCGTGGGTTCCTCGGTGGATGTCACAGCGACTCAGCGGCGCAGATGGCGGCCACCATCAACCGGGAGCACGATGCCCGTGACATACGGCGCGTCAACCAGGAAGTGGATCGCCTGAGCGACGTCGAGCGGGCTGCCGCTTCGACCGAGCGGCACATCTCGCAAGAATCGTTCGATGGTCTCGTCGGAGAGATCGTCGGGCGGCAGAACGAGGCCAGGCGCGACGGCGTTCACGCGCAGGCGAGGTGCGAGCGCCGAGGCGGTCGTGCGCACGAGCTGCGTGAGTGCGGCCTTCGTGACCTGGTGTGGGATCAGGTGCGGGAAGATGGTTTCGAACGCGAGATGATCGGACAGTTGTACGATCGCGCCGCCGTCACGCATGACCCGGGCGGCCGCCTGTATGAGAAAGAAGGGCGCTCGCAGGTTGATCGCCGACGTCTGCTCCCATTCCTGAGGCGTCACCGAATCGAAGGGATGCATCATCATGACCGATGCCGAGCTCACGACGACATCGAGCACACCAAAGGCACGCATGGCGGCATCGATGATGCGCGGCGGTGCGTGCACATCGGCGAGATCTTCCTGTACGATCTCGATGCGCACGCCGTGCGCATTCTGCAGATCGGCGGCGAGAGCCCTGGCAGCGTCGGGTGAGTTGCCGTGGTGCAACAGCACATCGTACCCGCGCGCCGCGAAGCTGCGCACGATCTCGGCGCCCACGCGCCGCGCGCCGCCGGTGACGAGCGCGACGCGATTCGCCATCAGGCTGTCCCGGCCGCAGTGGATCCTGCAGCGCGTTCAGCGGCGCGCTCCGCAACACGAGCTTCCTGCCAGTCGAGCCAGATCTTCGGCACCAACTGTCCACCGAGTCGGCGCGGTCCATCGTGCGTGCCGTGCCAATCGGACCCACCGCTGGGCAACAGCCCCGCCTTCTCGGTGTGGTCGAACAGACGCTGCGACAGCGAGGGCGGATGACTCGGGTGCAACACCTCGACGGAATCGAGTCCCATGTCGGCGAGCCGCTGAATACGCGTGGGTGTTGCCGAGTCCCCCGGATGTGCCCACACCGAGAGTCCGCCGGCCTGATGCACCAGCGCAATGGCGTCGGCGACATCGAAGCGATCTTTCGCCATGTACGCTGGACGGCCGAAGCCGATCCAGCGATCGAAGGCTTCGCGGAAATCGCGCACCCATCCGCCGGCGACCATGGCACGGGCGATGTGCGGACGACCAACGGCACCCTTGTCGGCTTCCGCGAGCACCGCGTCCATCGTGACCGGAATACTGTGCCGATTGAGCACTTCGACGATCTTCACCGCGCGTTCGACGCGACCGGCCTGCAGCTCGAGCAGTGCGGACCGCATCGCGTCCTGATTGGACAGGTGCAACCCGAGCAGGTGCAATTCGTCGTCGTCGAAATGCGAGCTCAGCTCGACGCCAGCGATGATGCGCACCCCGAACTCGGCGCCGGCGGCGATTGCCTCCGGTAGCCCGTCGACGGTGTCGTGATCGGTGAGGGCGATGGCATACAACTTCGCATCGCGCGCCGCCTCGACGACTTTTTCCGGCGAGAGCGCGCCGTCCGACGCGGTAGAGTGCACTTGCAGATCGACGAATTGCGCGGACTCGCCGCGTCCCGAAATCGTCTCCGGGCCCGATGTGCCCGGCGTGCCGGTCACGTGCGGTAGCCTGCCTCTGGAGAGCGCGCGCCCGGCTGCGACGTGCGGAAGAGGTCGACCAGCTGCGCGTTCTCGAGCTCGGCAAGCGATTGCTCCCGCGCGCGCGTTCCCACTGGCGAATAGCGAGTGACGCGCACATCGCGGTCGTCTCCCGTACCAGCCACAAAGATCAATCCGAACTCATCACCGACGTACTGCGTGAGGAATCCGGAGGGGTATACCTGCCATTCGCGTCCATCAACCGTGATGCGTCGCGCGGGCATATCAGCCTCCCTGTACTTCGCGCCAAAGCCCCGGCGTCTGGCCGGGTTCATGGGCCGCGGCGATGGCGTCATCGCTCGCGGCCTCCGTGAACTCGACGAAACGACCGGATTCAGTGGCGTGTTCAAAGACCCAAAAATGTGCCGGTACGGCAGCGGCGCGCGCCCGGCGGATGGCGAGGGCAGCCATGTAGGCTTCCCGCTCCGCCTGCGCGACAACGCGCTCCTGCATGGCCAGCACGCGTGCCATATCGGAATCAGAACCCGGCTTCGGGAACCGACTCCAGCGTCTTCTTGAGATCGGCCATGAACCGATCTGCATCGGCGCCGTCGATCACGCGATGATCGAACGACAACGAGAAATATGCACAGGTACGAATCGCGAGCGTGTCTTCGCCATCCGGACCGGTAATCACCTTGGCGCGCTTCTCGATGGCGCCAAGGCCAAGGATAGCGGTTGTACCCACGGGAATGATCGGGGTGCCGAAGAGCGAGCCGAAGACGCCGGGGTTCGTGATCGTGAACGTCGAATCCTGGACGTCGGTCGGACTGAGCTTCTTGCTCCGGGCACGCGCCGCGAGGTCGTTGGTACCGCGCGTGAGGCCGGTGAGCGAGAGTTCGTCAGCGTGCTTGAGCACGGGAACGATGAGGCCGGTCGGATCGAGCGCCACGGCGATGCCGAGGTTGATCTGCTTGCGGAGAATGACGTCGTTGCCGGCGACCGCCGCATTGAGCGTGGGGTGGCGCTTGAGCTGCGTGCACACCGCCTGCAGGATGAACGGCAGGTACGTGAGCTTCTGACCCGTCTGCGCTTCGAACTCCTTGCGCATGCCGGCGCGAATGCGCGCCACACGCGTGAGGTCGATTTCGAAGAACGACGTGACGTGCGTGGCCACCTTGATCGCGAGCGCCATGTGATCCGAGGTGAGCTTCCGGATCTTCGACATCGGCTCGACGACATCACCGGGCCACGGCGTGGGCAGCGGTCCGCGGTGTTCCACACCAGCGGGCACGTGCATGGACGCCCCAGGCGCAGGCGCCGCGGTCACGGCAGGCTTCGCCGCGAGAAACGCGTCGAGATCCTTCCGCGTGACGCGACCGGCGATGCCGCTGCCGCTCATGCCCGCGATCTCCACACCATGTTCGGCGGCCATCTTGCGCACGAGCGGCGACGACTTGGTCCGCACGCGTTCTTCGAAGGAACCGGCGGGTGCCGCCGAGGCAGCCGGAGCGGCCGAGGCCGCAACCGGCGCGGACGGCGCAACGACGGAGGCCGCAGCGGGCGCTGCAGCGGGAGCCGCGGCAGGTGCTGAGGCAGCAGGGGCGCTCGGCGCGGCGGCCGGGAGGGCCGCAGCGGCGGCGTCGGTCTCGAGGCGCGCGACGACGGTCTGAATCGCCACCGTCTGCCCTTCACCGACGAGGATCTCCATCAGGACACCGGCCGACGGCGAGGGAATCTCGGCATCGACTTTGTCGGTGGAGATCTCGAAGAGCGGTTCGTCACGCTTGACGTTGTCGCCGACCTTCTTGAGCCACCGCGACACGGTTCCTTCCGCGATGGACTCACCCATCTGCGGCATGATGACATCTACACGAGCCACTCGATCATCCTCGATCTGAAGAAGCAGCGTCGGCCGCGCGGTCCGCGCGACGCAAACGCCACAAGGCGAGAATCGGCAGCGTTATCGCGCCGAAGGCACCACCGTAACCTGCATACACCCACCATTCACACGCCGGCAGCCCCGCCATCGGGGTACAGCGCGCAAAAAAGCCCAGCAACTTCCCGATGCCGACGCCGACCATCGCGCCGCTCACGCCACCGATAAAGAACGTAAAACATCCCACCCCGATATTCCGACCGACACGGTCTTCGGGGAGGGGCGTCTGTGCATCACCAGCTGAAGTCGTCGTCATCAATACGCAGTCAGGCGCCGGACCGCTCGAACGATATCGGCGGTTTGCGGCAACACGTAATCTTCGAGGGCCGGAGCGTACGGAAGCGGGATATCCGCCGCCGTTACGCGCAACACGGGAGCGTCGAGCCACTCGAAGCAGGTTTCGTTCACGCGCGCGGTAATCTCGCCAGCCATCCCTCCCGTGCGCGTGTCTTCATGCACGATCAGGAGACGATTGGTCTTCTTCACGGTGCGAAAGATTGCTTCATCGTCCATTGGCGCGAGGGAGCGCAGGTCGATGACCTCCACGGAAATGCCTTCGGCCGCCAGCAGATCGGCAGCCTCGAGGGCCTTCCACACGGTCGACGCGTAGGTCACGATCGACACGTCGCTGCCTTCACGCGCCACGCGTGCCTTGCCGATCGGCACCACATGATCGCCATCCGGCATCACGTCCTTCACGCGACGATAGAGATACTTGTGCTCGAAGAACAGCACGCAATCGTCGTCGCGGATGGCGGCCTTCATCAGGCCCTTGGCGTCCGCCGCGGTGGACGGATACACGATCTTGAGCCCCGGCGTGTGCAGAAAGCCGGCTTCCGGGTTCTGCGAGTGGAACGGACCGCCGCGCACGTAGCCACCGCTCGGACCGCGCACCACCATCGGACATGGCAAGAACGCGCGATAGCGTGCGGTCGCGACGTAGTTGGTGAGCATGTCGTAGGCATTGGCGATGAAGTCGATGAATTGCATTTCGACCACCGGCCGCAACCCCATGTGCGCCGCGCCAGCGGCCGCACCGACAAGCGCGATCTCGCTGATCGGCGAGTCGATGACGCGCTGTTCACCGAACTTCGCCAGCAACCCTTCGGTGACTTTGAACGCGCCGCCGAAGGCGCCGATGTCTTCGCCCATACAGAAGACATTGCGGTCGCGATCCATCTCCTCGAACAGCGCTTCGCGAATCGCTTCGAGATACGTGATCTCACTCATCAGGATTTCGCTCCGTCGGCATTCCAGGTGCCCCAGCTTTCGGGACGCTCCTGACCGTAGGCCTCGGCCTCGGCATCGCGACGGAACCACAACGGTTGCTCGGCGGGCGGCTCCGCGTACACCCCCAACAGCGCCTCGCGCGCATCGGGCGTACCCGACAGTTCGGCGAGATCCGTGGCCTCATCGATCTCGCGCAGAATCCGGGCATCGATGGCCGCGAGTTCGCTGTCGGTGGCGCCGAGTTCAGAGCGCAGCACCTGCACGTACCGGTCGATCGGATCGTTCTCTTCAGCCCACTTCTCGATCTCGCCCGCGGGCACGTACGACTGGTTGTCGTGCTCCGCGTGTCCCTTGCGGCGATACGTGATCAACTCGACGAGCGCCACGCCGTGCCCCGCACGCGCGTGATCGACGGCGGTCTTGGTCACGTCGTAGGTGGCCAGTACGTCGTTGCCGTCGGCCTGTAGTCCCAGCACGCCGTAGCCGATCGCCTTGTCGACGAAGAACTTCGCGGCCGACTGCTTGTGCGTCGGCGTGGAGTACGCGTAGCCGTTGTTCTCGACGATGACCACCAGGGGACACTTCTGCACGGCGGCGAAGTTGATGCCCTCGTGAAACGCGCCGGTGCTGGTGGCGCCATCGCCGACATACACGAGACCCACGCGATCTTCGCCGCGCATCTTGAACGACATCGTCACGCCGGTCATGACCGGGACCATGTCGCCGAGCGGCGAGATCTGTCCGAGGAAGCCGCGGGTGACGCCAGCGGCGCCGATGTCGCCGAAGTGGATATTGAGCTCGCGACCGCGCGTGGGCGAGTCGGCCTTCGCCATGTACTGCTTCAGCACTTCGACCGGCGTGGCGCCTTTGACGAGCATGGCGCCCAGATTGCGAATGAGCGGCGACATCACGTCGCGCTGCTCGAGGGCGAAGCAGCTGCCGACGGCGTCGGCTTCCTGCCCCAGCGAACGAAAGAGTCCGCCGACCACCTTGGTTTGCCGATACAGATTGACGAGGCGCTCTTCGAGCTGCCGCGTGAGCTTCATCCAGTAGTACAGTTCGAGCTTGCGCTCACGCGAAAGCGCGTCGCTGGGACGCGCTTCGACGGCCGGAGAAGCACGGCCGGTGCGCGCCTTGGCCATCAGTATCCGGCCTCGATCGTGTGTCGAGGGTCGGCCGTGCGATGCACGGCGTTGAAGAACCGCTTCACGTTCTTGTCGAGTCGGCTCTCACCGACCTGATCCGTGTGCACTTCAACGAACGTGTAGTGCCCGCCTTCCATTTTCACGGACAGTGTGAGGGTGCCCAGCGACCCGCTGAAGCTGCGCGAGCGGGCGTCGACGGTACCACGGGAAAGTCCGAGCGCTGCGAAGAAGCGATCGGCCGACGCCAGCACCGTATCGGGTGTCAGCGAGGTCCGATGAAAGTGCCGCATACTCAGGGTTCCTTGCGCGTGCTGTCCTTTGCGCGCGGTGGTGGTTCGGGCGGGCGCGATGAGGCAGGCGGGGAGAAATCACCCGGCTCCTCGGCGGCCATGATATCCTGCGTCCAGTCGGGCGTCTTCTGCAGCACCTTCGTGGAATCGAGGCGGAACTGAATCGCCATCGCCCACATGCCGGCCGTGACGAACATCAGGTTGCTGCGATACGTCCCCAACTCCTCGGTGGCCGCGAGGCCGTTGGAGACGGTCTTGCGGTCGCGGTTGGTGCCGAAGATGCGCCCTTCGCCGCCCTGGATGGGGAGGCCGCTCTTCACATCGTGGACCATCACGCGCCAATAGATCGGTTCGAGCGCACGCGTCGGCTTGGTCTCGGGTGACACCCGAATGACAAAGTCCTCCGTTTTGAAACGGAGTTCATTCGTGGGTGGTGGACTGCCCCCGCCTCCGCAGCCGGCCATGACGAGGCCAGCTGCGGCGAGTGCCACCACGCGACGGAGACGACGCGCGCGCTCTGCGATCATTGATAGTATTCCAGCCCGAGGTGCGTGATCTGCTCTTCACCCATGAGGTGACGCAGCGTGTTCTTCAACTTCGTCTGCTGGATGAAAAGATCGTGTTCCGGCTGGAGACCCGGAGCCGTCTGCGGCGCTTTGTAATAGAAGCTTAACCATTCCTGAATGCCCTTCATGCCAGCACGCATCGCGAAGTCCGAGAACAGCGCGAGGTCGAGCACCATCGGTGCGGCCAGGATGGAATCGCGGCACAGGAAGTTGACCTTGATCTGCATCGGGTAGCCGAGCCAACCCTTGATGTCGATGTTGTCCCAGCCTTCCTTGTTGTCGCCGCGCGGCGGATAGTAGTTGATGCGCACGACGTGCGAGAAATCCTTGTACAGCTCCGGGTACACTTCGGGCTGCAGGATCGTGTGCAACACGGAGAGCTTCGACGCTTCCTTCGTCTTGAACGACGCGGGATCGTCAAGCACTTCGCCGTCGCGATTGCCGAGAATGTTGGTGGAGTACCAGCCTTCGAGGCCGAGCATACGCGCCTTGAGGCCCGGCGCGATGACCGTCTTCATCCACGTCTGACCGGTCTTGAAGTCCTTACCGGAGACGGGCACGCCCTTGGCAATGGCGAGGTCGAGCAACGCGGGGAAGTCGGCGGAGAGATTCGGGGCACCATTGCAGTACGGGATGCCTTCCATGATGGCGGCATAGGCGTACAGCATGCTGGGCGCGATCGAATCGTCGTTCTCTTCCATCGCCTTCTCGAACGCTTCGATGGTCTGGTGCTGCGGGCCCGCCGTGATGTAGGTCTCGGTCGAGCCGGTCCACACCATCACGCCGCGCGTCGCGCCGTTTGTCTGCATGACGTTGCGGATGTCGGCGCGGATCTGCTCGGCGAGGTCGCGCTTGTTCTTGCCGGTCTTGACGTTGGTCGCGCGCGTAATGCGCGTGACGTAACGGCTTTCGAACACGGCCGGCATGGGCTTGATGCCCTTGAGGAACTCGGCGATCGGCTCGATGTCCGCCTTCTCGAGCACGCCGGCATTCACCGCAGACTCGTAGGCCGTATCGGGAATCGGATCCCAAGCGCCAAAGACGATATCGTCGAGCTTCGCGAGGGAGACGAAGTCCTTGATCAGCGGGCTACGTCCATCGGTGCGCTTGCCGAGGCGGATAGTCGCCATCTGCGAGAGCGAACCGATCGGCACCGAGAGACCGCGGCGCACGCGCTCGACACCGGCGATAAACGTGGTGGCCACGGCGCCGAGACCCGGCGTGAAAATGGCGAGCTTCCCCGTTGCCGGGGCTGGTGACGTGGCCTTACCGAGATTCGAGTCGGACACTGCGTTTATTCTCCAGGGGAAGTGGTCGTGCGATACACGAAGTTGATGCGCTGAAACACGGTGATCCACGCCGTGACCGCCAGGAGACTGACGATACCGGCGAGAATCCATCCGTTGAGCGCCAGGCCGAAGAAGGCCTGTGGAGCAGAGAGCAGCGTGATGCGCTCCGCGCGCTGCAGCATGCCCACCTTCGCATCGAGTCCGAGCCCTTCGGCCCTGGCGCGCGTATACGACGTAAGGAAGGTGGCGATCAGTGCCGCCAGCGTAACCATGACCATGGGCTGGCTGGCGTGCACCGGGTGCGTCGCGTAGAAGATCAGCAAACCTCCTAGGAGGAAGCCGTCGGCTACGCGATCCAGCGTGGAGTCGTAGAAGGCTCCGAAAACGGTGCTCTGCCCCGTGCGGCGGGCGACGTTACCGTCGAGCACGTCAAAGAGTGCGGTGAGGCCCAAGAACCATCCACCGGCACTGATGTGCCCGGACGCGAAGATCACACCCGCCGTGCACGTGCAGATCGTGCCGATGGTGGTGATCGTATTGGGGCGCACGCGCCGCGCGACCAGCCAGTCGGCCACAGGGGCGATGACTCGCAGGTATCCGCGCTGGATTGCGCTCCACAGTGATTGCATCTCGATCGCGCTGAAGTAACGGAAAGTATCTAGCCGTGGAAAGCTAGAACTCCCCTTGCATCAACGGTAGAGATAAAAGCGTCTGGCGTCCTTTTCGAACGCAATAACTGCCGGTAACTGGCGATCCATCACCGCGTCCGGGTCAGCTCCGCCCAACAAGGCCTCCCGGGCTCGGGCCGATCCCATCCGCTGATCGAAGCCCGCCGCCGTCAGCCGAAGCGAGTCTTTGTGCACCCGCGAGAGCGCCCAGAGGATCGCCGCACCGACGCGGGCGGGCTGGACACGCTCGCGATCGGTCACCTCGATCCGGATGCCCGGAATCGTCTGTCCGGCAAATTTGCCGTCACCCGGCTTGTTCGGCGTGTACCGCTCGGCCTTGAACTTGACGCCGGTCAGCGAGAGGTCTTCGAGCATCCGGGTCACGGAGTCCGCGCGGAGCCAGGAGGCGCCGAACCGCTGAAACGGTTCATCCGTGCCGCGCCCGACGGAGACGTTGCTCGACTCGAAGGGCACGAGCGCCGGGTAGAGGAGCGCACTAGTGATGTTCGGCATGTTCGGCGAGGGGCGCACCCACGGCAATTCGGTCTCGTCGAACCACATGCCACGGCGCCAGTTCCGCATCGGTACGACGGTCAACCGTGTGCCGAGCTTGAACTGGGCCTGAAACAAGCGCGCCATTTCCCCCATGGTCAGACCGTGCCGGAGGGGCATCGGATAGAGCGCGAAGCCGTTCGTCTTGTTGCCGGCTACGGGCATCTCTGCATTGGCCAGTGCCGAGTCGAGCAGCGCCCCTTCCGCCCGTGCGCCGGTAATGGGGTTCGGTCGATCGAGCACGAGCACCGGGATCCCGCGTTTGGCACCCGCCTGCATCGAGTACAGCATGACGCCGACGTAGGTCCAGGTGCGGGTGCCGATGTCCTGCAAGTCGACCACCAGCACATCGACGTCGGTGAGCAGACTGTCGGGCGGGGCAATGGTCCGACTCTGATAGAGCGCGTGGATGGTCAGGCCGGTCTTCTGGTCCTTCTCGTCGCTCAGGTTTGGCCGGTCGGCGGTTCCGGTGGCGCCGTGCTCGGGCGCAAATAAGCGCACCAATTTGACGCCGGCGCGCTGAGCCCGCGGGTCCGTCGCCAAGAGATCGATGGACCGCCGTCCCTTCTCATCAACGCCCGTTTGATTGGTCACGAGGGCGACACGCTTGCCGGCGATCAGCTTGATGCTATCGTCCAACAGCACCGTAATACCGGGTCGGACCTTGCGGTTCCGGTTCCCGAACGGCATTCCATCGGCACCCTCGTCGGTCATCGGGCCGCTGTCAGGGCGACCGCCGCGCGCACATCCCGCCACGAGTGTCCCGACACAGACCACAGAGAGCAGCACCAGCGTCTTGATCGCCTTCACGCGTAACCTCCAGAAGATCCCGCTGCGCTCAGGTCGCACAGCATCCCGCCCTACCGCGAACACATGACCCGACCGGATCCCTACCGTCCTGCGCTGCTGTCCGGCCTCTCCGGCTGCGGTGCTGACTGCACGAACGCACCGAATCGCGTCTTTCTCAAGCGGCGCGCCACATTCATGTTCGCCTTGGCCGCCAGCGTGAGCGTACTCAGCGGCTGTGCGAAGCACGCCGTGGGCTCGCGGGAGTTGCCGCCGGTGCCGGGCATCGGACGTGACCAAGCGCTGCGACTTGGCGACAGCGTCCGGGCGGTGCTGACGCGCGCGATCGCGGACAGTGCATTCCCCGGAGCGTACGCGGCGGTCGGTACGGCCGATGGCGTCATTGTGGAGTACGGCGTTGGGCGACTCGATGTGGCCGACGACACGCGCCCGTCCGCCACGACGATCTGGGATTTGGCCTCGCTGACCAAGGTGATCGGCACGACCAGCGCCATGATTCAGCTGGTGGGCTCCGGCCGCGTGGCGCTCGATTCCCCCGTGGTGCGCTACCTGCCGGCCTGGACAGCACCGGGCGCCGAGCGGATCACGGTCCGTCACCTGCTCTCGCATTCGTCAGGCATGCCGGCCTGGCGCGCGCTCTACAAGGAGGCGGCAACGCCGGAGGAGGCCGAACGGCAGCTGTTTGCGACGTCGCCGGACACCCTGCCCGGCATACGGTATGTCTACAGCGATCTCGGCTTCATCCTGCTGGGTAAGCTGGTGGAACGGGTGAGCGGAGAACGGCTGGCCCAGTACGACTCTGCCCACGTGTTCGCGCCGCTCGCCATGACCGATACCCGCTACCTCCCGCCCGCTACCCTGCTGGCGCGCATAGCGCCCACCGAGCAGGACCCGTGGCGTCAGAAGAAGGTGCGCGGCGAAGTGCACGACGAGAATGCCGTGCGCCTCGGTGGTGTATCAGGGCACGCCGGGCTGTTCTCGACCGGACAGGACCTGGCGCGCTTCGCCCGTATGTACCTGCATCGCGGAACGCTGGATGGCGTCCGGGTATTCGATTCTGCAACGGTGACCACGTTCACGCGCGTACAGGACTCGACGATCTCGCGCCGGGCGCTGGGCTGGGAGACGCCGACCGGGGGCAACTCCGCGGGCAGTCGCCTGTCGCCGGTGGCGTTCGGGCATACCGGGTTCACCGGGACGTCGCTGTGGATGGATCCGGCGCAGGGCGTGTTTGTTCTGCTGCTCACCAACCGGGTGAATCCGACGAGGGAGAACCGGAAGATCGGCGCCGTCCGCACCGCGCTCGCGGACGCGGCGGTGGCTGCTTTGCGTGGTGATACGGGTCGATGACGATGGTTTCGAGTGGGGCTTTCTTGAACGGGAGCGATTCACTCGCTATTTTTCTTTCAGCTAGACGCGACGCTGTCCCGGTTGCCGATCGCGGGTGCGATCGGGTGCGGGCGGCGCGCTCCATCAGGCCGGGGAGTCAGCCGGCCGCTTCGGAGGACAGCAATGAGCACGATGCAGCAGCCGGACGTCATGGTGGTTCTCACGCCCACAGCCGCGACGGAAGTCCGCAAGTTCATGGAAGCGGAAGGCGTCACGCCCGAGCAGGGTGGCCTTCGCGTGTCCGTGATGCCGGGCGGATGCAGCGGCTTCAAGTACGGGCTGGTGATCGAGGACAAGAACGCGGAAGACGACACGATCTTCGAGCTCGAGGGCATCAAGCTCTTCGTCGATCCGTTTTCGGCGCAGTACCTCAGCGGCACGACGATCGACTACGTCACGTCGATGCAGGGGTCTGGCTTCACTTTCAAGAATCCGAACTCAACCGGCGGTTGCGGTTGCGGCAGTTCTTTCTCGGCCTGAGCCGACGACTCGACACCTACTCCCATGACCATGGCCTCCGGTTCTCCGGTGGCCACTGAAGGTTCGCAGGCCCGCACGCTCGAATCGAGCGGCGGGCCTGTGCGCGTCAGTGGCACCATCTTCGCGCACCCCGACATCAACGGCACAGTGCGCGAGCGTATTCCCACGATCATCATCGACGAGCACGAGGCGATGGCGCGGCTGGTGGCCGGGCGCATCGCGACGCTGATGCGCGAGCGCGCGGCGGAGGGCCGGTCGATCGTGCTCGGCCTGGCGACGGGTTCGACCCCGATCGGCGTGTATCGGGAACTGATCCGCTTGCATCGTGAGGAGGGGCTGAGCTTCAGCCACGTGATCTCGTTCAACCTGGACGAGTACTACCCGATGTCGCCGGAGAGCATCCACTCGTATCACCGGTTCATGTGGGAGAACTTGTTCTCGCACGTCGACATCGATCCGGGCAATGTGCACATCCCCGACGGCGCGCTGGCGCGATCGGCGATCGACGAGGCCTGTGCGCAGTACGAGGCGGCGATTCTGGCGGCGGGCGGTGTGGATTTTCAGCTGCTCGGTATCGGCAAGACGGGGCATATCGGCTTCAACGAGCCCGGCTCGGGCGAGCACAGCCGGACGCGTGTCGTGCATCTCGATTCGGTCACGCGACGTGACGCCGCTGCGGATTTCTTCGGCGAAGAGAATGTGCCGCGCGAAGCGATCACGATGGGCATCGCGACCATCCTGCAGGCGCGCGAGATCGCGATTCTTGCCACTGGCGAGCACAAGTCGGGTGTGGTACGGCGATCGGTCGAAGGCGAAATCGATCGCGCGGTCGCGGCGACGTTCCTCCAACGTCATCCCAACACGACGTTCTATGTGGACGATGCGGCCGCAGCCGATCTCACGCGCATGGCCACGCCGTGGTTGATCGACGAAGTCCGCTGGGATGACGCGCTCGCGGTACGCGCGGTCGCGTGGTTGGCGGGTCGGTGCCAGAAGGCGATCCTCAAGCTCACGCAGCACGACTACGACGAGCACTCGATGTCGTCACTGGTGGCGCGGCACGGGTCGCCCGGTGCGGTGAACGGCCTGGTGTTCAACGTCCTGGGCGCGAAGATCCGCGGGAAGAGCAAGCTCCCAACCGGCAAGAAGACGCTGTGTTTCTCGCCGCACCCCGACGACGATGTGATCTCGATGGGTGGTATTCTCCGCAAGTTCGTGGAGAATGAGAACGACGTGACGGTCGCCTACATGACGAGCGGCAACATCGCGGTGTTCGATCACGACGTCCGCCGATACATGGATTTTCTGGTGCGTCTCGATCAGGAACGGATCGGCGAGGGCACGGCGGTGCGCACACTGGCCGATACCGTGCACCAGTTTCTCGAGGCGAAGCACGCTGGCCAGGTGGATATCGCCGAAGTGCAGGACGTCAAGCGGATCATCCGTGAGTCGGAAGCGGTGAGCGGCATCGAAGTGATGGGACTGACCCGAGAGCATGCGCGCTTTCTCAACCTGCCCTTCTATCAGACGGGCAAGGTGCGCAAAGATCCGATCGGACCGGCCGATGTGGCGATCGTAGCGGAGCTGCTGCGCGAGCTGCAGCCCGAGATCATCTTCGTGGCCGGCGACCTGTCCGACCCGCACGGCACGCACCGGATGTGCAAGGAAGCGATCGACCGCGCGCTGCTCGACGTGTACAGCGGCCCGAACGCACCCACGGCCCCGCAGGTCTGGCTGTATCGCGGTGCTTGGCAGGAGTGGCCGGTCACGGAGGCCACGGTCCTCGTACCGTTGTCGCAGGAAGAGCTGACGCTCAAGATCCAGGCGATCTTCAAGCATCAGTCGCAGAAGGACTCGGCTCCGTTTCCCGGACAGGATGCGCGCGAATTCTGGCAGCGCGTCGAACAGCGCAACAAGGCCACATCGGCGCAGTTGGACCAGCTCGGCCTCGCCGAGTATTTCGCCATGGAGGCGTATGTCATCGCGTGATGCCGGTGTGACCTCGTGACGAACAGTTTCACCGCGATCGACTGGGCGGTCCTGCTCCTGTATCTCGTGGGCACGACGCTGCTTGGCGTGTGGCTGGGGCGCGGGCAGAAGGACGCACGCGATTATTTCGTCGCGAGCAAAGCCATTCCCTGGTGGGCCATTCTGTTTTCGGTCGTCGCGACGGAGACGAGTGCGCTGACCTTCATCTCCATTCCCGGACTGGCGTACGTCGGCAATCTGTCGTTTCTGCAGGTCGCGGCGGGTTACATCGTGGGACGCATCGTGATCGCCTACACGCTGTTGCCGCGCTACTACGACGGCGAGCTGGTGACGGCCTACGCGCTGCTGGAGAAGCGATTCGGTCTGGCGACACGACGCTTTGCGTCGGTGGTGTTCATGGTCACGCGCGCGTTCGGCGATTCAGTGCGCGTGTTTGCCACGGCCATTCCCGTGGGCCTGATCATCGGTCCGATCGTCCCGCCCGAGTATGTCGGGCCGTTGTCGATCCTGATTCTCGGCGCGTTCACGGTGCTGTACACGTATCACGGCGGCATGCGCGCCGTGGTGTGGACTGACGTGTTGCAGACCGGTGTGTATCTCGTCGGTGGACTGGCGGCGATGTGGATCATCGGCGCCGGCGTGACCGGTGGTTGGAGCGCGATTCTGGACGGCGCACAAGCCCGCGGACAATTGCAGGTGATCGATCTGTACACCGGTATCGACCGACCGCACACACTGTGGGCGGGATTGCTCGGCGGCGCGTTCCTGAGCATGGCTTCGCACGGCGCCGACCAGCTCATCGTGCAGCGCCTGCTCGCCTCCGGCAATCTGCGCGAAGCCCGGTTGTCCTTGATCGGCAGCGGTTTCGTGGTGATGGCGCAGTTCACGATGTTCCTGCTGATCGGCGTGGGTCTGTTCGCGTTCTACAACGGCACCGCGTTCCCCCGCCCCGATGCGATCTTCCCGCGATTCATCGTCGAGGTGATGCCGCCCGGGCTGACGGGGCTGGTCATCGCGGCGATTCTCGCGGCGGCGATGAGCACGGTGAGCGGTTCGGTGAATTCGCTCGCGGCCGCAACGCTCCACGACCTGTATCTACCGTTCAGCAAGCGACGCGCGGATGATCCGGGACTGCTTCGTATCAGCAAGCTGTTCACGCTTGCGTGGTCGGCGATCCTGATCGGTGGGGCGCTGTTGTACAAGAACGAAGGGACGCCGGTCGTCACGATTGCCCTGTCCGTCGCGTCGTTCACGTACGGCGGACTGCTTGGCGCGTTCTTTCTTGCCATGCTTGTTCCGCGGGCTATCCAGCGCGACGCGATGCTGGGTATGGCGGTAGGCATCGGGACCATGTCCTTCATCGTCTTCGCCAAAGCGCTCAGTGGCTGGTTCCCGGCGCTGGCGCCCACCCTGGCGCCATTCGCGGTGATCGCCTGGCCGTGGTTCGTCTTGATCGGTACCACGCTTACCTTCTTGACGGGTATTCTATCGTCGTTCACGCATGCACCGCCCGAAGCGGCGCGCGCTATTCAGGGGAATCGTTCATGAGTGCCGGACCTCTCGACCCGACACCACTCGTTGTCGGCGTAGACGGCGGCGGTAGCCGTACGCGCGTCGTACTCGCCGATGCCGCGGGCAACGTGTTGGCCCGCGTGGAAGGCGCCGGGACGGCACTGACGCCGGGCCACGAAGGCGTGGCAGCCGACATCATCAAGTCGCTGATCGCCGATGTGCTGGCGACGGTGGATCGCACCGAAACGCGTCCGGCCGTGTGCGTCGTCGGCGTGGCCGGTGCCGGTCAGGAGCGCGCCGCGCAGGCGCTGTGGTCGGCCCTGGCGTCGCGTCGCGTGGCCGACGATGTCTCGGTGCAGGCCGATGCCACGATTGCGATGGATGACGCGTTCGGCGACTCGGCCGGCGTACTGCTGATCTCGGGCACGGGTTCCGTGGCGTACTCCCGCGCGCCCGACGGGCGCCTGGAGCGCTGCGGCGGATGGGGGCCGAATATCGGCGACGAAGGCAGTGGCGCGTGGCTCGGGCGTCGCGCCTTGAGCGTGATCACGGCGGCGCACGATGGGCGCGAACCGGATACGGCACTCACGGGAGCGATTCTCACGGCGCTGGAGCTGGAGTCGCTCGACGATCTGATTCCTTGGGCCGCCGGCGCCACACCTGGACACTACGCCACGCTCGCGCCGGTCGTAGCCAAGGTGGCCTCGACCGGCGATCTACGCGCAAACGCGTTGATCAGCTTCTGCGTAGAGGAGCTCTCGCTGCACATCCGCACCTTGGCCCGCCGGTGCTTCATGGACGAACGCGCCGCGATTCCGGTGGCGTTCGCGGGTGGCCTGCTGTCGAAGGGGTCGCTGGTTCGGAAGCGCCTCGAGCAGCGATTGAAGAGCGCCGTGCCCGGCGCGACGGTGCGCGCGGAGGACGTTGACGCGGCGCGCGGTGCGGTTCGACGGGCGCGACGTTTGCTGGGCGTTGAGGTCTAACGTCCCAGCAGGTCCCCGTGCACGAGGTCCATGCGTTCGTCGCTGGAGTTCGTGAACGCCGTGCGAGAACGCCAGAGGACGACGGCGCTGACCACACAGCAGCACAACGAGGCGCCGCCGATCCAGAGCGGCGCCTCGTTGCGTAGCAGCCAAAGCACCGAGGCCGCGCCGAGCGCCCCGAGGCGAGCCTGCTCCGCGGCAAAGGCCCACCGTCGTCCTTCGAGCACACCGCCCACGTTGGTGAGGGCAAGCGCAACGTAGAACGCCCCCGCCCCGAGTTGTATCGCGGGCAGCCGATCGGCCGCCGAGAGGAGCCACAGCGCCGGCGGAATGGTGAGCACGAAATGCACCAGCGCATAGTGCCCGAGTGCCGGCGGCACCATCGTGTCGAACGCGACTACCGACGCCCGAGTGACGGGCGGAATCACGACCGGCCCGCCGTCGGCGGCAGTGCGCCAGCCCGGAGATCCGAACACGTACATCCATCGATCGTGCCACGTGGCCGCGCGTCGCACCTTGCGCGCGATGTCGATGTATTGGTGCAACTGTGCCCAGAGCGGATTCCAACTGCGCAATGGTGTCGTGAGCCCGTACACCGGCTCATCGCGCTCGGCGGTGAATGTGCCGAACCATTTGTCCCACACGATGAACACGCCGGCGTAGTTGCGGTCCTGGTATTCCGGATTCACCCCGTGGTGCACGCGATGATGTGACGGCGTATTGAACACGGCCTCGGCCCACGCCGGCAGACGCGAGATCGCGCGGGTGTGGATCCAGAACTGGTACACCAGATTGATCGCGTAGCACACCGCGAACTGCTCCCACGACATGCCCAGGAGCGCGAGCGGGGCATAGAAGATCCAGGCGATCAGTCCACCGAGCGCACTCTGTCGCAGGGCCACGGCGAGGTTGTACTCCTCGCTCGAATGGTGCACGACGTGCCCTGCCCAAAACAGGTTTACCTCATGCGACACGCGGTGAAACCAGTAGTACGCAAGATCTACGATCACGAAGGCACCGGTCCAACCGAGCACGGCGGCCCAATCGATCGTCACGCTGCCCGTCGCCCGACGCAGCATGACCCCATCGGGCCACGCGGGAACGCCGATCCATCGCTGCATCCGCGCATGTTCGTACAGCCAGGCGAACACGCCGATGAGCAGGAGCTTTGTGAAGATACCCGCAATCTGGCTGAGCGTGCCTGCCGAGAGATCGCTGATCGAATCATTGAGGCGATAGAACGAGCGACGGCCGAGTCGCGTGAACAGCAACTCGGCCGCGATGAGGATAAAGAACAGCGGGATGCTGGCCTGGATAATCCCCATGTCGTTCTACACCTAGGCCGGGACGGCTTCCTCGGCGGGGATATTCAGCTCGCCTTCCCAACGCGCCATGACCGCCGTGGCCAGGCAGTTGCCAAGCAGATTCACCGACGTGCGCGCCATGTCCATGATGGCATCGACGCCAAGAATGAGCGCGATGCCTTCGAGCGGCAGATTGAACTGCGCGAGGGCGCCCGACAGAATCACCAACGACGCGCGCGGAACGGCCGCTACGCCCTTCGAGGTGAGCATGAGGGTGAGCATCATCAGCAGCTGCGTGCCGATCGGCATGTCGATGCCGGCGGCCTGCGCCACGAAGACGGAGGCAATAGCCAGGTAGAGCGTGCTGCCATCAAGGTTGAACGAGTAGCCGGTGGGCAACACGAACGACACGATGCGGCGCGGCACACCGAACTTCTCCATCGCCTGCATGGCCTGCGGGAAGGCGGCTTCGCTGGAGGCCGTGGAGAAGGCGATGAGCCACGGTTCCTTCACGGTGCGCCAGAAGCGCATGATCGGGATGCGCGCCATGAACGCGACGGGCACAAGCACCAGCAACACGAACACGATCAGCGACACGTACAATGTGGCGACGAGTTTGCCGAGACTGAGCAGCACGCCGAGTCCACTCTTGCCGACGGTTACACCGATCGCGGCGCCGATACCGATCGGGGCATACGCCATCACGATGCCGACGAACTTGAACATCACCTCGCTGAGCGCCTGCAAGCCGTCCAACATGATCTTCTTCGACGGGCCTTCGACGCGGGAGAGCGCGACGGCGAAGATGATGGCGAAGAAGACGATCTGCAGCACTTCGTTGTTCGCGGCCGCCTCGAAGAAGCTCTGCGGCACCGTGTGCTCGAGCACCGAGGCGAACGTGGGCGTCTTGGCGGCCAGTGCCTTGAACTCTTCCGTGCTGCCCGCGGCGGGTGCGATCGAAAGGCCCAGGCCCGGCTTGACGAAGTTGACGGCAATGAGACCGATCGCGAGCGCCGCCGTGGTGACCACTTCGAAATAGATGATCGAGCGAAGCGCGAGCTTGCCGACCTTCTTCATGTCGTCGCCATGGCCGGCGATACCAACCACCAGGGTGCTGAACAACAGCGGCACGATCAACGACTTGATCATGCGCAGGAAGATGTTCGCGAACGGCTTGAGGTTCGGCGCGAAATCGGGCGCGAGCCAGCCGATCAGGATGCCGACGATCATCGAGATGACGATCCACGTCGAGAATCCGATCCCGAGGAAGCCCTTGCTCGGTGCCGCAGGCGACGCGCTGGATGACTGATGAGCCATGATGCTGGTTTGAGGAGACGTGGTACGGCTGGTGACTTATTCGGGAGAGACCGGTGCGTTCCCGCGGCGCAGCACCGAGTTCTTGTACCCGTAGAGGAAATACACAGACAGTCCGATGACCATCCACACGGCGAACGCCTTCCAGGCGCTCGACGGCAACCCGCGCATGACGAACACACAGGCGCCGGCGCCGCCGAGGGTCACGAGCCACACGAAGGGGACGCGGAACGGACGATGCCGGTCCGGCTCGCGAATGCGCAGCACCAGCACACCGATGCATACGACAGAGAACGCGGCAAGCGTGCCGATGTTGGTCAGGTCATACGTCGCGGCGTCATCGGCGAGCAGCGAGCCGAGTGCCACCGCCACACCGGTGATGATGGTGGTGACGTGCGGTGTGCGCGTCTTCGGATGCAGCTTGGCGGCGAACTTCGGCAGGAGGCCGTCGCGCGCCATGGCGTAGAAGATGCGCGGCTGACCGTACTGAAAGACGAGCAACACGGCCGACATCGACACCACGGCACCGGCGGCCACAATCCAGCTGGCAGTGGAGAGACCGGCGATGGACAGCGCCTTGGCCAGCGGGTCGCTGCTACGCAGCTGTTCGTAGGGCACGAGTCCGGTGGCCACGAAGCCGACGATCACATAGATCAGCGTGCAGATGGCCAGGCCGCCGAGAATGCCGATGGGCAGATTGCGCTGCGGATTCTTGGTCTCTTCCGCCGCCGTCGAGATCGCGTCGAAGCCGATGTAGGCAAAGAACACAATCGCCGCACCCTGGTGGATGCCGCGGAATCCGTTCGGCGCAAATGGCTTGTAGTTGGCCGGGTCGATGTGCAT
>CAWJMR010000004.1:0-50156 GCA_963843965.1 uncultured Gemmatimonadaceae bacterium | reverse complement strand
CATCGGCAGTGCCGTCACGAACGATCGCTACATGGCCGAACTGAAGAAGCCGGAGAACCGCGACCCGCGTGCGTACGTGTTGAGCAGCGCGCAGAATGACTTCCCGACGGCGACCAAGTTCATCAAGGCGCTCCAGTATTCGGGCATTCAGGTACATCGCGCCACCGGCTCGTTCAGCGCGAACGGCAAGTCGTTCCCGGCCGGCTCGTGGGTCGTGATGACGAACCAGGCGTTCCGCTCGCACGTGCTCGATATGTTCGAGCCGCAGGATCACCCGAATGACTTCCGCTATCCAGGTGGCCCGCCGATCCCGCCGTACGACAACGCCGGCTGGACGCTCGCCTTCCAGATGGGCATCCAGTTCGAGCGCGTGCTCGACGGCCTCACGGGTCCGTTCGAGAAGGTGAACGGCGTCACGGCGATGCCGATGGGTGTGGTCGCCAAGGGCAAGGCCGGGTACTTCGTGCGTCCCGAGGTGAACGACGCGTCCACCGTCGCCAATCGTCTCGCGGCGGTGAAGGTGAAGGCGTCGCGCATTCCGACGGCGTTCACGGATGGTGGCACGACGTGGCCGGCCGGTACCTGGTTCATTCCCGCTGGCGGTGCGTCCGACAAGGTCGTGACGCAGGCCGCGAAGGATCTCGGCGTGAACTTCGCCGCGGCGAACAGCAAGCCGGGCTCGTCGCAGCCGGTGCAGCCGCTGCGCATCGCGCTCATCGATCGCTACGGCGGCAGCATGCCGAGTGGTTGGACGCGGTTGATTCTGGAGAAGTTCGAGTTCCCGTTCACCACGATCTATCCGCAGGACGTGGACGCGGGCAATCTCAAGGCGAAGTACGATGTGATCGTGGTAACCGACGGCATGTTCTCCGAAGCGGGCGCTGGCCGCGGCTTCGGCGGCTCGCCGGACACGACGCTCATTCCGGCGGAGTTCCGCCGCACGATCGGCCGCATCAGCCCCGAGAAGTCGGTGCCGGCGCTCAAGGCCTTCGTGGAAGCGGGCGGTCGCATCGTCGCGATCGGTTCGTCGATCGGACTCGGCAAGGCGATGGGTCTGCCCATCGACAACTACATGGCCGAAGCCAACGGACGTCCGTACGCGGGCGAGAAGTACTACATCCCCGGCTCGCTGCTCGAGGTGGCCATCGACACGTCGGCCACGATCGCCACGGGTATGAACCCGCGCCCGAGCGTGATGTTCGACAACAGCCCCGTCATGAAGCTGGGCCCGGATGCCGCGGCGAAGGGTGTGCGCGTGCTGGCCACGTTCGACACCGACAAGCCTCTCACGAGCGGCTGGGCGTGGGGACAGGAGTTGCTGAAGGGCGGCGTCGCGATGGCCGAAGCGAAAATCGGTCAGGGCACGATCTGGCTCTTCGGACCGGAGATCCTGTTCCGTTCGCAGCCGCACGGTACGTACAAGCTCTTCCTGAACGCGCTCGACGGCGGATTCCAGCGTCCGACGAAGCCGCTGCAGTAGTTCCGCATTACGGCTCGATTCGCTGTGCACTGCGGCCCCGGCATCACGCCGGGGCCGTTGTGTTTTTGCGGGGTATATTTCCAGATGCCCTTCGATCTCAAGAGCGCCGCGACCAGTCTCATGCGTGCGGCCGGAATCGCCGTGCCGCTGGTTGCGGGCATCGCGATCGGCCAGCTCGCGACGCCCTACCTGCCTGGTTTTTCCACGTGGGTACAAACGCTGGGAGTCTGGGCGCCGTTGGCGTTCGTGGTCGCCTACATCGGCGTCGTGCTCTTCATGTTGCCGGCGTTCCTGCTCACGATGGCGGGCGGCGCGGTGTTCGGCGTCGTGAAGGGGAGCGCGCTGGTGCTGACCGGTGCGACCATCGGTGGAACGCTGGCGTTCCTGCTGGGGCGCACAGTGCTTCGCGCGAGCGTCGCGCGGCGCGTGGCCGCCCATCCCACGCTCTCTGCCGTCGACCGCGTGATCGGCGACGACGGACTCCGCCTGATGTTTCTGCTGCGCCTGTCTCCGGCGATCCCGTTCGTGCTGTCGAACTACGCGCTCGGTGTCACGCGGGTGCGCACGCGCGACTTCGTGATGGCGATGCCGGGCATGCTGCCGATCATCGCGTCGCACGCCGCGTTCGGCGCGGCGGGCGCGCAGGCCGCGAACGGGAAAGGCGCCCTGCCGATGCCGGTACTCGTGCTCGGCGTCCTAGCGACCGTGGTGTTAGGCCTGCTCTTCGCGCGCATGACGCAGACGGCACTTCGCGACGCCGAAGCGCGCCGCGAAGTGCTGCAGGAAGCGTAGCGCGGCGACTACTTCCCGTTGCCGTTGGTGGTGCTGACGGTGCCACCAACGACGGCGCTCATGCGCCCGAGATCGCGCACGACCCCTTCGAGCGGACTGAAGACGAAGGTGTTCGCGCCAACGCCGCCCCATACGATACCGAGCAGCACGTTGCCGTCGGCGGTCTTGCGATACGCCGGCGCGCCAGAATCGCCAAACCCCACGACGCCGTCAGCACCGCTCACGAATGTCTGGCAGAGCAGCGTGAGATTGGTGCCCGCCACGTTCGCGTTCGCGCAGCTGTTGAAGACGCCGCCACTCGTGGTGCCGGTAGTCATGCCGCTCTTGTAGATCACGTTGCCAGACAAGAACAGGTTGTTGATGTCGTCTTGTTGCGTGAAGTACTCGGTGACGGTCGGCGCGGTGGCCACCCCACCCTGCCGCGAGGGCACGTCCGACAGATAGGCGACGCGTGCGGCATCGCTGTACCGGCACCGCCGGTCTTTCGGGCAGGCCTTGTTCGCCGTGTACGCGGGATCATCGTCCTCGACACCGATCAACCGCCCCGCGCCGACTTGCGGCTGCCAGAATTGCGTCTTGTCTGGGAGGCCTTGCCGATCGGTGCAGTGCGAGTTCGTGATGAACGATCGCCCGGCTGCGTGCGCCACGTTGAAGCCCAACGTGCATTGATACTTTCCGGTGCCGATCGCCACACCGCCCACCACCGGCGCTGTGCTCGACATCGCGTGGACGGGCGAGCCCGAAGCCGCAGGTCCGCCGAGGAGTTGGATCGGCGCCGAGAGCACGATTACGAAATCCGACGCGCGCAACCCGGCGCGAGCCGCCGCGGCTTGCACCGCGGTGGCGGCCGTCAGTCGTTCCACGCCGAACACCAGCTTCCCGAGGCGCTCGTCGTGATCGGCGAACACGCTGCCGTCGACCCCCAGCACTTCGGCTGACGCGCCGTCGAACAGCGAGGCCAGTCGGGCCTGCGCCTGATCGGAGCGGGCAAACTGCGACGCCTCGGGCTCGGATGGCGCGGTGACGCGGGCGGTGGAGGGGTCGCCGCAGGCGACGAGCAGCAGAACGGTCATCGTCGCCGTCCATCGGGCATTCGGAACGAAAGAAGATCGCATATCGGAATTGGATGTTCGGGATGTTCGGCCGCTCCCACGGTCGGACTCGATCGCACACATCGCCGTGACAATCGGGGCCAAGGCCGTAACCGTCAAGTCATGCACCGGCCATCGACACGTCATGAAGGCATTAGCAATCCATCATGTCGCCGTCATGAAGGCCTCATGCCGCCATCCCACCGTGGTAACGGACAGACCTGCTGTCCCATCCCACCTCATGGAGGCATGCATGTTTCAGACATTGATTGAATCGCGGGCCACGCGTACCCGGTCGGTTGGCGGATCGATGGTATCGGTCGTGGTGCATGCCGGTATCGTGGGGGCGCTCGTGGTGGCGACCGCCCACGCCACGGTGGCCCATGTCGCCGAGCAGCGCGAGACGGCCGTCAAGTTCACGAACACCACACCGCCGCCCCCGCCGCCGCCGGCCGCCACGCGCGAAGTCTTTACCGCGACGCCGGTCGCGAAGGGGTTCACCGTGCTGCAGACGCCGATCGACATCCCCACGTCGTTGCCCGCGATCGACCTGAACGCACCTCCCACAAACCTCGACAACTTCACCGGCATTGGAAAACCGGGAGGCCGCGCCGATGGCCTGGAAGGGGGCACGAGAGCCGCTGGGCCCCTGAATGGCGTGTTCCTCGAAAGCGAGGTCGAAAAGCCCGTGGCAGTGCTTCCAGGGACCGCGGGGCCGTCCTATCCGGAGACGTTGCGTACGGCGGGCATCGAGGGACGGGTGATGGCGCAATTCGTGGTCGATTCGACCGGGCGCGTGGAGCTCTCCACGTTTCAGGTGCTCGAGAGTCAGCATCCGCTGTTCACGGCAGCGGTACGCAGCGCCCTCTCGCGCATGCGCTTCCTCCCGGCCGAGGCCCGCGGCGCACGGGTCGCCCAGTTGGTGCAGCAATCGTTTCAGTTCACGGTGCGCCGCGATTGAGGCGGTCGCGCGTGAGCACGTCGCGTCACCGAAGGCCAGCGGGGGCGGCGTCCGGAGCGTAAGCTGATGTTGCTCCGCATGCCTTCCCGTCTGCCTTCATCAGGACGCCGCCATGTCCGATCCGAGATTCGCCGTGTCATTCGTCGTCCGTGGTCGTGAGCTGGCGGCACTGCTGCTCGTGTCGTCGATCGCCGTTGCCTGCGCGGGAGGCAGCGGCGCAACGGGCGGGAGCGCGCCGACCGCCGGGGCTCGCGGCACCCCGTCGGTAGGTCCGCGCACGGGTGCGGTGATGGTGGTCGGTGGCGGACAACAGGGACCCGAAGTGTTCGCGAAGTTCATCGAACTCGCCGGCGGCCCTGACGCCCTCATCGTCGACGTGCCGACCGCGGGTGGCGACTCGATCGACACCTCAGACGGCGGACGCGGTCTGAAGAATGCGGGCGCGCGCAACGTCGTGGTGTATCACACCACCAGTCGCACCGTGGCCGACGCCGACAGCTTCGTCGCGAAGATCGCGAACGCGCGTGGCGTGTGGTTCGGCGGTGGCCGTCACTATCGCCTCGTGAATTCGTACGCCGGCACGAAGTCGGAGCGTGCGCTTCAGGCGGTGCTCGATCGCGGCGGTGTCGTGGGTGGTTCGTCGGCCGGCGCGTCGATCCTGGGCGACTATCTCGTGCGCGGCGCGCCGTCGAACGACAATCGCCTCTTCAATCACCCGCAGTACCTCAAGGGCTTCTCGTATCTGCGCGGCGTGGCGATCGATCAGCACGTCGTCGCGCGCGAACGACTGCCCGACATGCACGACTCGCTCACCTCGCGGCGCCCTGACCTGCTCGGGATTTCCGAAGACGAAGGCACGGTGTGGGTGGTACGCGGCGACAGCGCCGAGATCATCGGTCGCAACAAAGCCTTCGTGTACAACGGGCGCGATGCCAACGACCCGGGCAGACCGTTTCTCACGCTGCGCCCCGGTGATCGCTACAACCTGGCCGCGCGGCGCGTCGTGTCGCGGGCGATCGATGGTACGCCACTCACGCAGAAGTTCGTCGACAACGTGTTCGCCTCGTACGGCGAAGCCGCCAGCGGCGGTGCCGCCGTGCTCGTGGCGCAAGATGGCAAGGTGCTGGTGAACCGCGCGTATGGCATCCCCGTGCAGCGCCGCTTCACGCCGGAAACCGGTGCGCCGCATTTTGCGCTCGCCGGACTATCGGCCGTGTTGAACGCTGCGCTCGCTCCCGACAGCACGGGGCGCATCACGGCGGCATCAGTGCGTCGCGTCACCGGCATGGGCGGCACGCAACGCCTGTCCTACGACAGCACGACGAAACTGTGGACCGGCAACGTCGACGATCTGTACCGGTTCGACCGGGCCCGTACCGCGCAGAATGCGGAGCCGAAGGGACTCTGGATCGATGTCGTGCGTGGCGACGTCATGCAGGTCGTGTACGGGATCAGCGAAGGACGGCGATCCGCGTGGATGCGGTTTCCCGGGCGCAAAACCACGATCATCATTCTCACGAACGACGATCGCTTCGACGCGAAAGCGGCTGCCGAGCGGATCGCCGACCGGTTGCTCGCGCGGTGACGCGTGGTGCGACGATCGCCGCGTACGCGACGGCGTGCGCGACCGCGCTGTGCAGTAGCGCCTCCCTCGGGGCACAACCCGCGCGCGCGGCGTTCGACGTGCCCGCCTGGGCGTTTCCGACCTCACCGGCGCCGAATCCCGCGCCGAAGCCCGACAGCGTGGTGTTGCATCGCGTACCGAACTCGTCGCGCAGTTACACGATGCGACAGGTCGGGAACGGGTTCGATATCCCGGACTGGTTTCCAGCGTCGCATCCGCCGATGCCGTCGTCAGTACAGTACGGCGTGGCCCCGAATGCCCGCGCCTGCGGCTACTGTCATCTGCCCGACGGACAGGGGCGCCCGGAGAACGGCACGCTGGCGGGACTGCCGGCCGACTACATCATCAGACAAGTCGCCGCGTTCAAGAACGGCACCCGATTGTCGGCCAATCCCGCGCAGAACACCAACAGCATGCACACGCTGGCGAAGTGGGTCGCCGACTCCGACGTCGTCACGGCGGCGCGCTACTTCGAGAAACTCACCCTGACCCGTCGCAATCGCGTGGTCGAGGTGGCCCGCGTACCGAAGACCCGCATCGAGGTCATGCTGTACGCGTACGGCGAGAAGGGCACCGAACCGATCGACGGGCGTTTGATCGAGGTGCCCGAAACGTTCGCGCGCCACGAGCTGCGTGATCCGGGTGTCCCCTACATCACCTACGTGCCCGTCGGCAGCATTGCGCGCGGACGGCGGATTGCCACCCGCGGCCCCGCTGGCCCGGCGACATCATGCATGACGTGCCACGGGGCCGATCTCCTGGGCAAGGACGCCGTGCCGCCGATCGCCGGACGTGCGCCGTCGAACATTCTGCGACAGCTGATCAACTTCCGCACCGGGGCCCGGCACGACTCCGCCAGTGTGACCATGACACCCGTCGTGGAGCAGCTGACGGTCAGCGACATGGTCGCGCTGGCGGCGTTCGTGGGATCGCGCGCACCGAAACGCTGACGCCGTTACGGCAACGGCACGCGAAGGCCAAGATGGTCGCCCTTCTTCACGGGCAGCGACTGACTGGCGAGCTGCTGGCCATTCTTCGGCTGCACGTAGATCTGGATCGAGCTCAACGGGCTCACGACCGATTTCGGGAACCGTAGCGTCGCGCGCTGTCCCGCCTCCACCTGTCCGAGACGGACGTCGAACTTGCCGGCCTCGGCGTAGACCGTCACCGCAACATTTCGCGGGTTGTCGACGGTGAGGGTCGCCTCAGCCAGCTCTTCCTGAGGGATGAATTCCATCATCGTGTCCGTCGGCGCGGGCGCGAGGAGTTCCTCGCGCGTTCGCACGATCATGCCGATCCGCCCCGGCGGCTGCAGCTTGAACTTCTCGGTCGTGAGGTCCTGCACTTCGTCGGCGGCATGCGCGAACAGACGCACGGTCGTGGAGCCTTTCACCGCCCACGACGGCAGCGGGAGCGTTCTGGTGCCGAGCGCGGGCACCATGCCGAGACGGCGGTCGAAGGCGCCGGCCTCGAGATAAACCGTGACCGGCACGTTCCGATGGTTCTGGACGGTGACGGAATTATTAGTCGTGTCGGTGATGATGGAGGGCGGCAGTTTCTGTGGAATCTGGCCCGACGCGACATCCGGTACCGCCGATATCCCCAGACAGACAATGAGGAGAAAAATCGCTTTCATGAGCATCCTCCGCCGAACTTGGTTTCAGCATGTCTTCGCGGTGTTCGGCGAAACCATACGCACCTCGGAGGACTCGGTCTATCTGGGGAATACCTGACGCCGCCTACTTCTTCTCGATCGCGTCCCGCACGTCGAGCAGGATCTCGAAGTACAGCTGTTCACGACGATAGGCGAAATCGAGCGACGCCATCGCGGCGGGATCGGCCGTTTCCTTGGCACGATCGAACGCTTCGCGGTACATCTCTTCGAGATTGTTCAGAATCCGTTCACGGGAACGCGACATGCGCAGGCCCTCGAGGGCTTTGTGGGTAAGGCGGGGCGGGACGTCATCGGGGGTCGCCGTGGCCTCCTCGGTGTCGAGGAACCTGGTCAGCTGATCAAAGATCATGCGACGACCGCGATCCGGGAGATTCACAGGAGTGGTGATGACAGGCAGAACCAGGTGAACCGCTTCGAGATCTTCGCGCGAGACGAGTTCCGCTGTGTGTACTGCGGGCTCGTGCACGAACCGGACGCTCTCAGCGTGGACCACGTCCAGCCGCGGATGCGCGGCGGCGACGGGTCTCAGGGCAACGTAGTGACCGCCTGTAGGGGCTGCAACACGCTCAAGGGAAGCCATTCCCTTCCCCGCTTCCTCGCGGAGTCCCCGGAGGCCCGACGGAACTTCTTCACGTTCGCGCGGTATGTACATGCGAGACACTTGAAAGCGGTGGCCGAGGAGCTTGCGCGCCGGGGCGTGGTGGTTGCCTCAACGGAGCTCGTGGAGGGGATCCGGGGGCTGCGCAGCTCCGAGGCCATCGCTAATTTTCTGCAGCAGCAGGATGCTCCGCCGCAGTCAGCAACAGGCGGAGAGCAGGACACCGAAGGGGAGTAGCCACGCCGGCCATCGCATGAACGTGCGGAGGACGGTGCGGCCGGATCGTCAGCACTGCGGGCGTGACGTACACGTTCGCACGGTCCGGTCGGATGCAGTCATCAGGCGAGACCTTCGCTCACGGAACACATCAGTTCGCCCTCAGAGGCGCCACTGATGCGAATCGTGCGCGAAGTCTCGCCTTTTTTGTTATACAACGATCCCAAACCGACTCAAGAGAACCGCAGATGAATAACGTGAAGGTGTTCGTGCTTATGGCGGGGCTGACCGCGCTCGTGGTCGCCATCGGGCAATCGCTCGGCGGCGGCACCGGCGCGATCATCGCCCTGCTCATGTCGGCCGCGATGAACCTGTTCATGTACTGGGGCTCGTCGACGATGGTCCTGCGTTCGTACGGCGCGCAGGTCGTCACGGCCACCGAAGCGCCGGAGCTGTATGAAATGGTCGATCGGCTGCGCCAACGGGCGGGGCTCCCCATGCCCACCGTCGCGATTGCGCCGCAGGAGCAGGCCAACGCGTTTGCCACCGGCCGCAATCCGGAGAACGCGGTGGTGTGTGTCACGCAGGGTATCATGCGCACGCTCTCGAAGGACGAACTCGAAGGCGTGATCGCGCACGAGCTCGCGCACATCAAGAATCACGACATGCTGCTGCAAACGATAGCGGCCACCATGGCGGGCGCCATCAGCAATCTCGCGCAATTCGCCTTCTTCTTCGGCGGACGCAGCGATGACGAAGACAGCAATCCGATCGCCGGCATCGCGATGCTGATCGTCGCACCGATCGCGGCGATGCTGATCCAGTTCGCGATCAGTCGTCAGCGCGAGTTCAAGGCCGACGCCGTGGGCGCCGAGATCAGCGGCCGTCCGCTGTCGCTGGCGAGTGCGTTGGTGAAGCTGGAGAACGGCGCACGACGCATTCCCATGCAGGTGTCGCCGAGCGCGGCGCCACTGGCGATCGTGAACCCGCTGGCCGCATTCAGCATGCGCGGCGCGAGCAAGCTGTTCAGCACGCACCCGCCGACGGAAGAGCGCGTGGAGGCGCTACAACTGCTGAGTAAGGGGTAAGAAGTATGGGGTACGGAGACGGGTGTGACTCCCTACCCCGTACTTCATTCCCCCTACTTCGCTGTCATCTTGTGGAATACCGCTTCCTCGATAACGCGGCCCTCTTTCAAATGCTCGAGCACGATGCGCTCGAGCAGCTCGAGGGTCACGCCAGCATACCACACGCCTTCGGGGTACACGGCGATGATCGGGCCGCCGGCACACACGCCCAAGCATGGCGCTTCACTGCGCTTCACGCGCGTTTCGCCGAACAGCAGTCCTTCACGCTGCAGCAACGACGCCAGTCGCGCGTAGATCGCACGACCCGCGCGATTCTCGCTGCAAAAGTTGCCCGTACACACCAGCACGTGCCGGGCGTACTGCTCCATCTCGGGTAATCGGCTGCTGTGCATCGCCCTAAACTATGCGGTGGTCGTCAGCCTCGCAGGACGGCCATCACCAGCTCGCCGACGATGAGTACCACGATCGCGATTTCCAGCGTTTCGCTCCGGTGGGCCTGCGCCTCGCTGTTCAGCATGGCGTAGGTCTCCCGCAAAATGGCCAGCTTGCGATCGATCCCGGCCCGCCAGGCGCGGCCGCGAAACAATTCAAGCGCGGCGGAATACACGCGGGCCAGATACACATCGTCGGTGACTTTGAGGGCATTCTCCACGCGCTCCACCAGCTCGGTCGAATCCGCCACCTGCGCCTGCAGGCGTGACAGCAGCGCGGCAAAGCGTCGGCCGGGAAAGACCGACCGGCGCGCGCGTGCCGCCTCGATCGCGTCGTAGAGCCGAGGCAGTTCCGCGTCGAGCTGGGCGTCGTAGTAGCGCAGTTCGAGCAGCTGCGCATTCGCGAACTCGAGGATGTACTGCAGGTCGGTATCCTCCTCGCGGGGCTCGACGACGAGGGCATTCTCCCAGGTGAGCAGGGCGAGGTCGTCGCCGTAGTACGTGAAGCGGTGCGGCAGCAGCTCGCGCCGGGCCTCGGCACTGAGTGGGCGCGTTTCGTTGAGCAGGAGCGGCACGACGTCCAGCGACGCCAGCGCTGCCGCCGACAGCGGCGCGCCCTGATCGTCGGTGATGTGCGTAATGCGGAACACCGTGTAATCCTCGTGCACGCCGGCCACCGCCGGCCGCTCGATCGCCGGCCGCATGCGCTCGCAGAGGAGCTGCAGCTGCTGTTGCACCAGCGTGGTGATGCCGGGGTGGTGTTCGAGCCGCTGTCCGAATGCGGTAAACGCTTCCCAGGAACAGGCCTCCGGCGGGCGGACGCGTACGCGCAGGGAGACGACGCCGAAATCGAAGATCCGCGCCGAGAGCTCGACGTCATGGGCCGTGTCGTCGACCGTCAGCACGTCGCTGCCCAGCCATACCGTGATGGGCGGATTGCTGATCTGAAGCGCCTGTCCCTCGCCTCGAATGGGGCGGACGCGTTCGGGCGCACTGGCCGCCAGCAGGGCGAGCGCGCGCTCGAGATCAATGGCGTATCCCACATCGAACAAGCGATACGCGATGGCTGATCCGATGACCGTGAGCATTCTGCAATCTAGCGCGCAGCGCCTGGCCGCGACCGCCCCTCGCCACCCCAGCGGCAAGTCGCTAGCGTCCATACATGGCCTCAATTTCCGTACTTCCCGATATGCCGGATCCGCGCATCGTTGCCAAAGGCTATGCGCACCCGGAGCGCCTCGTCAGCACCGACTGGCTGGCGGCGCACCTCGACCTTCCGTCGCTGCGCCTGCTCGAGTGTAACGAGGACGTGCTGCTGTACAGCGTGGAGCACATCCCCGGCGCGCAGAAGCTGGACTGGCATATCGATCTGAACGATCAGGTCGAACGCGACTACATCGCGCGTGCCGCCTTCGAATCGTTACTGCGGGCCAAGGGCATCGACGACAGCACGACCGTCGTGTTCTACGGCGACAAGAATAACTGGTGGGCGACGTACGCCTTTTGGGTATTCCAACTGTTCGGCTTCGACAACGCCGTGGTCCTGGACGGTGGTCGCGCCAAATGGCTGGCCGAAGACCGTCCGACCACGACCGACGTGCCGTCGTTTCCGGCTACCGCGTACACCGCGCGCGAGCGCAACGATGTGTCGATCCGCGCGTTCATTGAGGATACGCGCGCACACATGCAGGCCGGCAAGCCGATGGTGGATGTGCGCTCACCGCAGGAGTACACCGGCGAGAAGCTGCACATGCCGGATTACCCGCAAGAAGGGACGTTGCGGGGTGGACACATTCCCGGGGCTCGCAGCATGCCGTGGGCCCGCGCGGCCGCAGCCGATGGATCGTTCAAGACCGCCGCTGACCTGAGGGCGATCTACGAGGGCGAACTCGGACTCGTGCCGGGCGACGACGTCGTCACGTACTGTCGTATCGGCGAGCGGTCCTCGCACACCTGGTTCGTGCTGACGTACCTGCTGGGTTTTGAGAAGGTTCGCAACTATGACGGGTCGTGGACGGAATGGGGCAACGCCGTTCGCGCACCTATCCGCCAAGGAGGAGAGCCGTAATGAGCGAAGAGCAACTGAAGGACACCACGGCGATGCCGGTCGCCGGGAAGCCGCCGGCGAAGGTGCAGATCACCTGGTCGGGCGATCACGTGTTCGAGGGCGTCCGCTCGTCGGGTGGCACGGCGATCACGATGGACTCGTCGGGCAAGCAGGGGCCGTCGCCGGTCGACACGCTGCTCTGCGCGCTGGCCGGCTGCACCGGCGTCGACATCGTCGATATTCTGACCAAGCGCCGCACGCCCATGAGCGCGCTGTCGGTCGACGTCGTTGGTGAGCGCTTCGCCGGCACGCCCGGCCGCATCACGAAGATCGAGCTGGTCTACCACATCATCGGCGCGGGTGTGGAACGCGTCCACGCCGAACGGGCCATCGAGCTCGCCGTCACCAAGTACTGCTCGGTGCGCGACTCGCTGGATCCGAACATGCCGATTTCGTGGAAGCTGGAGTTGAACGGGTCGTACAGCTGACGGTGCGTGATTGCCGGACTGCAACGACAACACCCTAGGAAGCAGGGGGGAGGGTATCAGGGGGCAGGAAGCAGGAACCACGCGCGGTTCACCTGCATCCTCCTTCCTGATACCCTCCCCCTGCTTCCTAGGGAGTTGCGGTAGCGGCGCCTACTTGATGAGCCACACTCTCTGATTCACCGGATATAGCCACTCGACGCCCCGCTCGGTCACGATCGCATTATCCTCGAGCGGGATGCGTACTTTCGCGCCGCCCCAGTCGGGGTTCGGGGTCCACGCGAACAGCTCGATCGAGAACGGATTGTACGGCTTGATCGCGAACGTCATCTGCCGCGGATTGAACCACGCGATGGACGGGCCGGCGCCATGGCCTCGGTCGCCCACCGAGTGGCAGCCGAACATGACTTCCACCTGGTTGTCGTTCGTCACTTCGTTGAATGCGCCCTGCATGCGGAAGCCGGACTTCACGATTTCCGTTTTCAGCTGCTCGACCATGTCACCGGCGGTCGGACCCGGGCGGATGGTGCGACGAATGACGTCGCGCACTTTCAGCGCGTTGTCGAATGCTGTCTGAATTCCCTTGGGCACCGCCGTCTCGCCGGGCTTCAGCACGTACGCCATGCGCTTCACATCGGTCCACACGTTCAGATAGCCGACGCCCCAGTCGATGATGAGCAGGTCGCCGCGCTGGATGATGCGATCGGTGCTCGTGGCCTCGATGCCTTTCGGGCCCGTGATGTACACCGACGGCATATCGAACGATGACCCCAGCGCGCGCTGCTGCAGCTGATCCATCATCCACCACGCCACATCTTCCAGCGTGGTCACACCGGGCGTGATCACCTCGTTGCTCAACGCCCGTTCCGCGATCCGCCGCGAGATCTCGCCGGCTTCACCCAGCGCTACCATCTGCGACGCGGTGAATCCCGAGCGATAGTCGCTCACCACTTTTTCGGCCGACACCACGCGCGACGCGAACTCGGGGCCGATCTCCTTCACGAGGCGATCGTACGACGTCTTCGAGAGTCCGTCGGCCGCACCGACTTCCTCCGACATGTTGAGCGCGATTTTTTTCGGATTCCGCTCGGCGATGAACGCCTTGAGCGGTGCGAAGCCGCGCACGATGTCGTACACCTTGCACTGCTCCAGCAGATAGCCGCTCACACCGATCGCCGCACGCTCGATGCGATCACCACCGCGGTCGGTGAAGATGTAGTAGCCGACACTGCCCACATACCCGCGGCCCAGGTCTTCATACATCGGATCGAACTGATTTTCCTTCTGCATCACGATCCACATGTCGACGCCGTTCTCGCGCATCGCCCGCGGCAGGATCTTGTCGAACTTGTCCTTGCGGATCTGACACTGGCGTTCCCAGCGTACCCGCGCCGGCTCGGCGGGGGCTTGGGCGGAAGCAGCGGAGGCGCTGAGGGCGATGGCGGCGGCAATCAGGCGGAATCGAGGCATAGAGGCGGGATAGGGATTCGGTAGTATGCCGCTGAATCCGCAAACAGCCAACACCCTAGGAAGCCGGAAGAGGGTATCAGGGGGGAGGAAGCAGGATGTTCAAGGGGTCAGAGTCGTTGAACGCAAGCGTTCAACGACTCTGACCCCTTGAAACGACCCTCCTTCCGGCTTCCTAGGGTGTTCAGCTGTCCACCACCACTATGGTTTTCCCACCTTCCGTTCGATCCACGCCATCGCCCTTGGATCCTTGTTCCGCGCCAGCGCCTGCACCGCGGTGCGCCGGAGCTCTTTGTCAGGCAGCGACTCGGCCATCTTGATCAACGCCGGCACCGCTTCGTCGGCGGGGCGTCGGCTGATCGTGTTGATCGCGGTGCGACGCAGCTCGCGGTCGCCGGGTTCGTACGCGATCGAATCGAGCGTACTCGACACGCGGTCGCCCACCACTTCGCCGAGCCAGTTCACCGCGCTCGACTTCACATCCTGACTACGTGAGTCGTCCTTGGCGATGCGGAGCAACGTGGCAGCGGCGTCGATCGAGTCGGCCAGCGTGGCCGCCGTGAGCGCCCCGCGCGCCGGACGATCGGCCCCGCGCTCGGCTTGGCTCAGCAGCCACGTACCCGCCGCCACCGCCGACACCGCGCCGAGATCGGTGATGCCGGTATCAGCGCGCCAGCGGCCACCCACGTACGTGCGGATCTCCTTCGTGTCACCGGCTTCGCGCACCACGACCACGCGCACCGGCCCCTGCTCGCAGTTGTTCTCGACGTCGTTGCCGCCGTTCCACATGCCGTTGAACTGCCCCGACCGTCCGCCGTCGCGTGAGCGATACCAGCTGTTGCCGTTCCCGCACACCCCGCTCCGCGCCGCGAAGGTCAGGCGCACCCGGCCATCGCGCACCGCATCGATGCGCGAGCCGAGTGATTGAGACCGTGCGGGTGAGGCGGCGAGCGACGACGAGAGCACGAGCGTGACAGCGAGCGCGATGCCCTTCGTCGTGGCGTTCATCGGTCGATGATCTCCTGCAGCAGCGCCAGCGCCCGCGGATCCTTCGTGCGCGTCAGCATGCTCACGGCGGCCTTGCGCAGTTCGAGATTCTTTTCGTTGCGCGCCACGTCGATGAGTTTGTCGATGCCGGCGTTGTCGCGCATCGAGCCGAGTGAACTCAACACCTGACGACGGATTTCGAGGTCCGGGCTCTTGTCGTAAATCGTCGTGAGCTGGGCCACGATATTGGCCGCCGATGCACCGGAGTTGCTGCTGACCACGCTGGCCGTATTCTGCCCGCTCGTGGTGTACCGCACCGAGCTGAAGCCCACGCTGCTGAGCATCGAGACCGCGGTGCGACGCGCGTCCAACGACTCGCGCTGATTCGTGGCCAGCGCCACCAGGAAATCCCGCGACTCTTCGGTGCGGCGCGATGCGATCTGCGACAACACGCGCATCTTGAGCTGCTGCTCGTCGGCCTTGCCGTACATGTCCTTCAGGAACGACATGTTCTCATCGGCGCTACGACCGGTTCCCGACATGTACCACTGCATCGCGTCACCACGGAGATCCACTGGCGCGTTGCCATCGAGCGCGATCTCGCGCAGGGTGGTCGCGGCCCGCGGCTGCTTCGACCGCGACAGCGCATACACCGCACGCTTGCGCAGGTCGAGATCGTCACCGCGACGCGCCAGGTCGATCAGCATACCGGTGGCTTCCTCGGTCGGCACGTTCGCCATCCAGAACACCGCCTGCTCACGCACTTCCTTGTCGGGATCGGTCTTTGCGACGTTCATCAGGATCTCGGCGGCTTCCGGCTGTTTGCGCGACGCCACCAACCAGACCGCGGTGCGACGGAGCTGCTGCGTGCACGCTTCACGGCGGGCCAGCACCTTCTTCAGAATCGGCATCGCCTTGTCGGCGTCCATCTGCGTCACGGCGTTGAGCGCATCGATGCGTTCGTCGTCGTTGGCGCGCGGGCAGCCATCACGTGTGGCCTCTACGGCACGCCCCATGAGCGTGGAGGCCATGGCCTGATCACCGCGGCGCGCCAGCACGCCTTCCATGCGAGCGCGGAGTGCGGCGGCATCGCCGCGCGTGGCGGCCTTCGGAAACTTCTGCGCCTGCGTTTCGAGCGTGGCCAGTGCTTCGCCGAGGTTCTGGTCGCCACCGAGTCGCTGCAGCGCGAAGGCCTGCCAGTAGTAGGCATCCGGCGTGTAAGTGCTATTCGGATAGCGACGCCAGATCTGATTGAACATGTCGGCGGCCTTGCGGTACGCGTCGCTCGCCAGCGCCTTGCGCGCTTCGCGATACAACGAGTCGGCGGGATCGGCTTGCGCCCATGCTTCCGGAGCTTCGGTGCGATAGCCACGTGCCCGGGACATGGACAGACCCGACAGTCCGGACAGGCTCACCACGCCATCCACCGCAGCCAGCGCGCTCATCTCCACCATCGGCGCGATTGCCGCCATGCTGGAGCGGACGTCGGCGCGAATCGCGTCGCGATCGATATTCATCGACATGCGCGCCGCATCCATGCCGGCGCGCGCGGCTTCGGCACCGGCCCGGGCGGCACGCGAGGCTTCGCGTTCGATGTCGGCACGCCACATGGGATCCATGAAGGCGCCATCCATCGACCAGATCGACGGTGTCGGCGCGGCGGCCGGTGTCGGGGCCGTCCGCGGCGCCGGCGCGGGCGCCGGTGCGACGGGGGTGCGGGTCGGCCGCGGCGGACGCGGCGGTTCCTGCGCGGTCAGGGTGCCGGCGCAGATCGAGAGCGCGGCGGTCAAGCGAACAATGCGAGACATCAGTCTCCTCCGTAGGTAAAGCCGTTGATCGATTCCTCGACCGGACGCGACGCCGTGACGACGGCGCGCATCCGCGGGAGGAGATTGGTTTCGCGAATGGTTTCCTTCGGTGCCCGTTGCGTCTCCGGCGCGGATCCGCGCGCCTGGATGATCTGCACGAGTACCAACTCAAGATCCTGCAGCAACCGGCGCGTGCGTTCGTCGCGCAGTTGCGGTTCATCGATCAGTAGTCGCGTGGTGCTGAGCAGATCGCGCGCCCATGCCGTGACATCGGCCCCCGGACCCATTGACGGGTCCTGATCTCGCACGGTCGTGAGCAACGCCACCGTGCGGGCGAGATGTTCGCCCATCGCCACGCGCACCGGATCATTCGACTGCGGCAACTCGGCCAGCGCGTCCGGACCGAGCCGCGTCCCGTTGCGGGCACGATCGTTCGGGAGCGGCGCGCTGTCGGCGGCGGCGACCGTTGTCGGTGCCGCCGGTACGACATAACGACCGATCGCCACGCCGCCCACCAGCACGGCGGCGATGGCCGCCACCCGCGTCCATACACGTGGCGAGGGAAGCGCGCGCGTCACCGAGGTTGGCGTCGCGCCACCAGCAGCGGCGCGACGGTCACGGTTGATGCGCGCCCACATCATCTCGCGCGGGACGACCACATCGGCGTCGAGTTCGTCGGCCGCCTCGCGTGCCAGTTCGAGCATCCAGGGCTCGAGTGGCACATCGTGCTCGTCGTCGCTTGGGTTATCGTGGTGTTCGTGTTTCGAATGTCGATCGGTCATGCCAACTCCTTGCCGAGCTGCCGAGGGGCGAACGCGGCCAACGCCACCCGCAGCTTTTCTCTGGCACGGAAGAGCTGTGACTTGCTGGTGCCGATCGCGACACCGAGCGCTTCACCGATCTCCTCGTGCGTGAACCCTTCTACGTCGTGCATCACGAACACGGCGCGTGTTCCGGCGGGAAGGGCCTCGATCGCGGCCTTCAGGCGAACCTTCAGATCCGGTTCGCTCTCCACCGATACGTGCGCCACGGTCGTCGCTTCCTCGAGGGGCGCCGCGAAGGCATCGCGGCGCTTCTGGGTACGCAGACCGTTCAACGTGATCGAAACGGCGATCGTGTGCAGCCAGCTCGACAAGGCAGAGTCGCCGCGGAACTGATCGATCCGGCTGAACGCCCGGATGAAGGTGTCCTGTGTCCACTCCTGAGCCAGCTCAGGGCGTCCGCTCATTCGGAGAATGAGTCGATACACGCGGTCCACGTGGCGGTCGTAGAAATCCCGTTCCGCCGTGTGGTCCCCCGTCCTGAGCCGGTCAAGCAGTTCCGTATCAGTCATGGACACTGCTGCCGCTCACTGTCGTCGTTTCGATGCGCATGCATGTGCGCTGGAAAGACAGGGGCACGGGGAAAAGGGTTGCATGGAGATCGAACACCCTAGCAAGCAGGAAGGAGGGTATCAGGACGCAGGGGGCAGGAACCTCGCGCGGTTCACCTGCTTCCTCTCTCCTGATACCCTCCTCCCTGCTTCCTCAGGTGTTGGCCGTTCGGGTAGTTACAGTCGCCCTACCGCTCGTATCGCGGGACGGCGACCTGCTCCCCATGGACCTGCGGCACCGGGATCGGCTCGGCCGCCCCCATACCCAGACTTTTCCCCTTGTCGGACATGACGCGGGTGAGGAAGCGCTGCCCCTCCCCGATGCGCTCGACTTCGATGGCGATGGACTCCACCGCCTGCCCCATGGCGTCGAGGCGATCGGTCACGTCCTTGGGGATCGGGGCGACAACCGTGGCGCCGCGCTTCCAGATCCGACGGGAGTAGGCAATGGCCATCGGCATCAGGACCGCGAGGATGAACACGATGGGGATCGCCAGAATCTCGTCGGGCGGACCGTTGCGCTCCGGCCGCGGCGGCTCCGTCGTGGCACCGGGAATCGCGGCCGCCTGGGCCACCGCCGCGTCGGCCTTCGCAATTTGCTGATCCACCGAACTGATGCGCCCGTCGATCTCCTTGATGCGCGCTTCGATCCCGGCGCGATCGGTCGCGTTGTCAGCGTTGCCATCGCGGCGGAGCTCGTTCCGGAGATCCTGACGCTGCGATTCCAGCCGATCGAGCTGATTGCGCAGTTCGCGCCGTTGAGCCAGCGCCCCCTGATAGACCTCGGTCGGCGCCCCGGTGATCTGGCCCGTGGCCGTCTGCACCACGAACGGCACCGGCGGCGGCGTGGGCACACTCGGCGGCGCGGGAACGGCGGGGATTTCCTGCATGAGATCGGCGATTGAGGTGCGTGCGGAACGTTCCACGTGGGAGCTGACTCCCCGTCCGTCGTACGACGCGATCGCGTTCCGGTTTCAGCAACCTCCAACCTTGCCTCTCCCCGCACCGTGCGTAAGGTCAAGGGATGAGACGCCATGTCCCCCTTCTGCAGCTCGTCGCCGTCGCCGGGGCTGCTGCCCTCGGACTCGCCGCCTGCCGCCATAGTAGGGCCACGATCGCGCCGACCAGCGCGGCCGACGTGGAGCCGTTCCGCACGCTCCCCGCCCCGCAATCGGCGAAGCTCCCCGAGCGCCTCGCCGACAGTACCTGGTGGCGCATGGTGCGCGACATGTCCGAACCCGGGGGCTATTTCCGCTCTGAGAACTTCGTGTCGAACGAGATGGGGCTGCAGCATGTCATCGCCCGCCTGCGCGTCACGAGTCCGCCGGGTGGTGTGTACGTGGGCGTCGGCCCCGAGCAGAACTTCACATACATCGCGGCGTTGCAGCCGCGCGTGGCGTTCATCGTGGACATCCGACGCCAGAATCTGCTGCAGCATTTGTGGTACAAAGCCGTGTTCGAACTCTCGCCCACCCGGTCGGCCTTTCTGGCCCGCCTGTTCGCGCGGCCCCTGCCCCGGGCTACGTCGCCCGACGTGGCCGAGAGCGCCGACACGCTCATTGCCCGTCTTGATCGACGTGCGGCCGACTCGGTGTTCTTCCGTCGCACCTTCGTCGAGGTGCGCGATCACCTCGTGCGCACGCACGGCTTCTCGCTCGACTCGACCGATCTCGCCACGTTGCGCTACGTGGACAGCGTGTTCTACAGCACCGGCCCGTCGCTGAATTACTCGAGCGGCAGCACCGGCGGATTCGGGGGCGGGCGTGGATTCCGCGGGATGCCCACGTTTGCGATGATCGCCACGTCCACCGATCCCGGTGGCGCCAACCTCGGGTTTCTAGGAACGGACGCGTCGTATCAGATCGTGCGAGACATGCAGCGACGCAACTTGATCGTGCCGCTGGTGGGCAACTTCGCCGGCCCCCGTGCCCTGGCCCACGTGGGCGGCTGGCTGCGCGAGCGGGACGCCCGGGTGAACACGTTTTATACCAGCAACGTCGAGCAATACCTGTTTCAGCAGGGCGACGAATGGAGCCGTTTCTACGCCAATGTGGCCGGCATGCCGCTGGACAGCGCGGCCTCTTTTATCCGCTCGGTCACCAACAACCGTTTCGGCGGCCAGCCGTCGGGCTTCATGATGGGGCAGCTCACCAGCCCGATCGTGTCGCTGGTGCGGGACGCGGCCAACGGCATCCTGTTCGGCTACGGCGACGTGATCGGCCGGTCGAAGTAGGGCACCACTATCGATAATTTCTTCTCATTAAGCACGAAACTCGTGGCAAAGGGGCCGGACCGCTTGACCTTGCCCCCCGAAACGGCGATTCATTCAGGCTCGCCGAAACAGGCGACCGCATCGCATGGGCTCTGCCCTGTCGATCGGACCCCCATTTAGAAACGCGCTCCCGCCGGAAATGGTGGCGCATGCTGGAGTTACCATGAAGGAAGGCATTCATCCGCCGTACCATTCGGTGGTGTTCAAGGATTCGTCCACGGGCGCGACGATCATCACGCGCTCCACGATGACGAGCGAGCAGAAGATCAAGATGGAAGACGGGAACGAGTATCCCCTCATCCTGCTCGAAATCACCGCCGATTCGCATCCGTTCTACACGGGCACGCAGCGCCTCATCGACACGCAGGGTCGCGTCGATAAGTTCAAGAAGCGCTACGGCCGCTAAGCACGTCGATCTGGTACGGAGAAGCCCGCGAGCATTGCTCGCGGGCTTTTTCTGTTCATGCACCGGCACGGGCGCATCACGCGCCCGGCGGCTCCATCCCGGTCATCCACGCGGTCGCGCCCAATACGGCAGCGGCCAGCACCACCTCGCGCAGAATCACCCGCCGCGTCGGTGCGTCGCCCGTGGCGATCCGCCGACGCTGGGTGAACCCCATCGCCAGCACCGCCAGCGCGAGGCCGATCTTCAGCAGCAACAACCGCCCGTAGTCGCTGGCCAGAATGGCGGCAGGCTCGCTCGAGCCGACGCGTCGCCACGAACTCCCCACGCCCGACACCAGGACCACCGGCGCCATCACGGTGGCCATGCGACTGAAGGCACGCCATTCGTGCACCGTTGGCAGGTTGTTCCCGGCGCTGGCCTGCAGCATGAGCAGCAATCCACCGATCCACGCGCCCACCCCAAGTACATGCAGGGCATCGAGCACGCGTGAGGCCACCGGCCACTGCTCGTCGGCGGCCGCGTGCCCGAGCCCACCCATCGCCGCGGCCACACCGAGCGCCGCCACGAGCAAGAGTCCGCCCGTGGTTCGCGTGCGTCGCAATGGCAGCAGCATCGCCGCGAGCGCGCAGGGGAACGCCAGCTGCAGCCACCCGCGCCCCCAGGTGGTGTCGCGCAACAGCCCCGGGAGCTCGGCCGCCGTCAGTTCGAGCGCTTGCTGCTGCAACAGCAGCAACGCCATCGGCGCGAGCGCGAGGGCCAGCGCTCCGCCCCAGAGTGCACGCCGCACCGCCTTCTGCGAACCGCCACTCTCGAACGGGCCGAGTGCCGCACGCCCGATCGCCACCGTGGCGCCTCCGTACAGCAGCAGGCGCGCGAGTGGTGCCGCGAACTCCACGGATGTCCCGCTTACTTCGCGGCGCCGACGCGGAAGCCGAACGTCCCCTTCACCACATGTCCGTCCTTCGACATCGTGCGCCACGACACGCTGTAGCTGCCACCGGCCAGCGGCGTCGGGACATCGGCCCGCAGCACTTTCGGCGCCGCCGGCTCGCGTCGCAGCGCGCCGAGTGCGATGGGTGCTCCACCCTGCTTGGACAGCGTGAGCTTGGCCCCGGTGAGTTCGACCGCCTCACTCAGCTCGATCGTGATCTTCTCGGGCGACGACACCAGTACCGTGTCAGCCGCCGGGAAGGAGCGCACGAGCTTGAGATGTCGCATCACCGCTCCCGACGCGAGAGCGGGGGCACTGAGCGCGATCGCGGCTACGAGGACGGTCGATCGAACGAGTGAGCGAGACATCACGACGGCAGCTCCGGAAGCAGGAAGGGCGGGACGGTTAAATCTGCTACACCGCAGCGCGCGAAGAAATGCCATCGCCCGCCGCCGACGCCCGGACTATTTCAACGCGGCTATGCGCGACTCGAGGTCATCGAGGGACATGCCCACGCCGATGAACAGCGCAGTGGCTTCGGCATCGGCGTGCGGTGACGACTCGTCGAGCTGCACCTTCTTCCGCCCCGGCACCCGGTTCCAGACGAACATGTCGGCCGGCTGATCGGCGAAGCGCACGAGCCCCTTGGCGCGCACGACCGCCGCCGGTAGCGCCTGCACGAAGGCCAGGAATCGCGCCCGCTCGACCAATCGGGGAAGCGGCAAAGCCACACTACCAAAGGGATGCGTGTGCCCGTGCGCGTGCCGGTGCGCCGCGGCAACCCCCTGCGGATCGCGTCGCACCGTCTCACGCACCGACTCCGCCAGCGACTGCAAGGTGGCGGCGAATGCTCCCGGCGTGGTGAACGCCGCGCGGGCATTCACCGCCGCGACACCCGCTTGGACCGCATCGCGGCGCGCCGTCGAGAGTTTGTCGGTCCAGTTGAGATGCACGTGCGTGGCGGTGGTCGTCTGCGCCATTTCGAGGCTGTTGTTCCACCACCGCTTCTGCCAGCGCGCCGCATCGATCACGGTGAGCTGCAACGGCAGCGTGAAGTGCGTGAGCGTGGTGTCGGTGGTGAGATAGCCCAGCAGCTCATCGGTTTCGGTCGCACCGTTAGCCTCGATCAGCATCACACTGCCGGGATCGGGCGGCACGGCCTGCAGCGTATCGAGCAACTCACGCAGTGAACCGCAGCACACGCACTCGCCATTCAGCGGCGTGACGAGCGCATCGAGCTCACCGAGCCGCGCGGCGTCGATCTTCGCGTTCTCGAAATCATTCAGCACAATGCGCACACGCACGCCGCGCTCGAGCAGCTGCGGGATGAGCGTCGTGAGAAAGCGCGTCTTGCCGGCACCAAGGAAGCCGGCCATCAGCACGAGCGGAATCATGCGTGCGACATGCGCAGCTCTCCGAGGAATCCGCGGGCGCCGCGTCGGAGCACCGAAGCCGCGTAGAGCGCCGCGAGGGCGAGCACCGAGAAGAGCTCGAGCGGCGAGGTCGTTTCGAGTGAGGCCTGCGACAAGGTCGGGAGCGACGCGGCAGGCAGCACCGCGTTCACCAGCAATCCGATCACGACGGCGGCGACGATCATCGCACCGGCGAACGTGTAGGCGAAGCGCTGGCCGTGCAGACGCGAGAGAATCCCGATCGTCGCCATGTTGGTGGCCGGTCCGGTGATCAGCAGGGCGAGCCCGGCACCGGGTGACACGCCGGCCGCGACGAGCACCGCCACCAGTGGCGTCGACGCCGACGCACAGACGTACAGCGGCAAGCCGATCGCCGCGAAGAGCAACACATCGACGCCACCGGGCAGTCGCGTCATCCACGAGCCCTGCATCAGCGGCCCCAGCAACGCGGCGATGATGAGTCCCACCAGGATCCACGGCGCGGTGTGATCGACCATGTCGGCGAACCCGGTGCGCATCGCCGTCTGCAGGCGACTGCTCATGGACGTCGTCACCACCGGCTCCGCCAGCGGCAGCGCACGTACCGCTGCGCGAGGCGCCGCGAGACGCGCCATCACGAGCGCAACCACGAGTGCCACGGTCGCGGCGGCGGCCACGCGGACGATGGTGAACGGTGCGCCCAGCAGCGGCACCGACATCAGCACCGCGTCGATGCCGAGTTCCGGCGTGGCTATGAGAAACGCCACGGCCGCGGCGGTGGAGACACCCTGCTTCACCAGCCCTTCATACAGCGGCACCACGCCGCAGGAGCAGATCGGCAGCGGCAAGCCAAGGGCCATGCCGGACAGGCCCTGTCGCACAGAGGAGCCGCGATTCAGCCACGCGAGTTTTCCCGGCGCGACGAAGGCGTGTACCAGACCGGCCATCAAGTACGCGACCAGCAACGCCGGCGCGCTTTCCATGGCCAGCCCTTCAAAGGATGCCCATACCGTGCGCAGCGACGCATCACCGTGACCGTTCTGGCTCATGTGCAGCACGACCAGCAGGGCGATGCCCAGCAACGCGCCGATGCCGTTGGGCACGCGCGTTTGTGCGTCGAGCCGAATCTCGTCGTGTTCCGCATCCACCGGGTCCGGCGAGCGGTGGTCGTGATCGTGATCGTGGTCGTGACCATGATCGTGCGCGTGCGCGGGAGCCGGCGCACGGGCGTGGCCGTGCGCCTCATCGTGCGCATGGTCGTGTGCATGCGAGTGCGCGGGGTGTGCGATCACGTGCAGCAACGACCCACCGACCACCGCCTCAAACCACACGCCAGCGCGATCGGGCAGCACCGCGAAGATCGTGGGCTCGGCGAAGTAACCGACCAGCGTGGTCAGCGCCATCAGCGACAGCACGAACCAGGTGACCGCGCGCGGGCGATCGCTGAGCACCCACCACACCATCAGACTCACGGGGAGCTGGTGCAGCACGACGCCGTAGCCGATCAGACTGGACGGATTGGCATCCGACTGGGCCAGCGCACTACCGTCGAGGGCCGAGTGAATGGCGACGCCCACCAGCGCGAGCAGCAGTACGGCCGTATGCGTTTGCTGCACCCCGAAGCGGAACAACCGCTCGGCCAGATTCGGCAGCGTGAAGCCGACCAGCATGAACAGCCCGGCCCACAAATCGCGGTGCTCGAGCGCGTGCGGAATCACATCCAGCAGCACCAGGCCACCGATGGTGACCAGCACGAAGCCGTCGATGAAGGCCAGCATCTGCGGGCGGGCCTTGGCCGCCCGGGCCACGAGGGGTCCGGTGCCCAACCCCGCCATGCTGGCGAACAACAGCGCGTGATTCATGACCCGTACGCGTAGCGGCCGTGTGACCCGACCATCGACCGTGAAAGCGACATCCCGAATGATAGCGTTATTGCGAAGCCAGTATCAAGTGGAAGGGACCAATGCGGGCGGAGGCCCAGCATTCGCCCTGCCCCACACCCAGCCGCCGACTCCGAGACCCAGGATCGCCGCAACCACCGTGTCGCTCAGGAAATGTCCCATCGCCAGCACCCGGGTGACGGCACATCCGGTGGCCAGTGTGTACCACAGCCAGCGGGCTCGCGGAAACAAGTGCGCGAGCACGGCGGCCCCGGTGAACGCGACCAGCACGTGACTGCTCGGCATGCCCATACCGCGGTTGGACAGCGGCCCGTCGGCGAACGGGCGGAACACGTACTCGAATACGTCGGGATTCGGACGCAGCCGACGAATCGAGAGCTTCAGGACTTCGGCGAGGCCACCACCCAGAGCTGGGCCGAGCACCAGTGCCCACGCGTACGCCGCGCGACGTGGATGGTCACGTTGCTGCAACCAGAATCCCAATGCGATAGCCCCCCACGTGGGGAGATATCCCATCGATCGCAGCAGTCGTCCCCAGTCCTTGTCGTTCACGGTGAGCAATCGCGCCGAACGCCACGCCGTGGCATCGAGCGCGTGGGCGACAGCGATGGCGACAACGGCGAGGATGAGGAGCCGAATCCAACGGGATCGCTCGGAAGTGGCGGACGTCATGAACGCGAAATCAACGCGGCGCCAGCCCTGCACGCCACTCGGTCCCCAGGCATATTTGACGGATGGAACGCAACACGAAACAGCGCGATGCGATCCGGCAGGTTTTCGAGGTGACGCCCCGACCGCTGGGGCCCACCGAGGTGCTCGAAGCCGGTCGGGAGCAGATGGCGACCCTCGGCATCGCCACCGTGTATCGCACGATCAATGCGCTCGTGGACAGCGGATGGCTGGTGCCGGTGGAACTCCCCGGCGAGGCGCCGCGCTACGAACGCGCCGGCATCGAACATCATCACCACTTCCGTTGCCGCAGTTGCTCGCGCGTCTTCGAAATTCATGGTTGCCCGGGCGATCTGCGCGAGCTGACGCCGGCGGGATTCCGGCTGGAGTCGCACGACGTCACGTTGTATGGGCAGTGTGCGCGATGCGCCGTTTCGTAGCGCGGCGTTCGTTCGCGCGCGCCGTCGCGTTGCTGTTGACTGCCGGATTGCTGGCGTCGTGCGACCTGAGTGGCGGCTTCAAGGGCATGGCCGTCGATCCGCCGCGCGACATGCCCACGTTCGTCTTCACGCGGGCCGACGGCTCCAGTTTCAGCACGTCGCCGGAACCGGGACGGCCCATGGTGCTGTTCTTCGGTTACACGCATTGCCCCGATGTATGTCCGACGACGCTCGCCGACTGGAAGCGCGTGCGTGCGAAACTGGGTGACGACGCGAAGGCGGTGCGCTTCGTGTTCGTCACGGTCGATCCGGAGCGGGACACGCCGGCGGTCGCCGAGCGCTATGCACGGATGTATGACGCTTCGTTCGAGGGAGTCTCCGGCGACGCGATCACGACCTCCCGCATGATGGACGCGTACGGTGTCGCAGCGGCGCGAGAGTCCGGCACCGACGCCACCGGCTATCTGGTCAGTCATTCGTCACAGGTCTTTCTCGTGGATTCGCACGGCAAGCTGGTGGCGCTGTACCCTTTCGGAACGGGGTGGGACGCCTTGGCGGCCGACCTCGCGCGATTGCTATGATTCCCCCTGTTGTTCCCGCACGGCGCGCGATGCTCGTTGCCGTTGCTACCGTTGGGGCTGCCCTGCTGGGCGCCTGCACGACCCGTTCTGCGCCGCCCGTCCCGCGGGTGGAAGTCCGGCATAGCTGGGCGCGGATGGCCGACTCCGGCGCCACCAGTGGCGCATACATGGAGATCGACAACAACGACACCGTGCCGATCACGCTGGTCGGTGTCACGACGACTGACGCCAAGGCCGCCGAGGTGCATGAAACGATGCAGCACGACGGGATGGCGCACATGATGGCGCGCACGGAACTGGCCATTCCGGCGGGAGATGTCGTGAAGATGGCGCCGGGGGGATTGCACGTGATGTTGATCGACGTGCGCCGCGCACTCGTGGTGGGCGATAGCGTGCGGCTCTCGCTGCGCTTCAGCGACAGCACCAGTGTGGCGGTGACCATCCCGGTCAGGACGCCATGACAGGGACGGCGACCGCCCCGCGCGTCGCGATGCTGCTGGCCGTCGTCACGCTGAGTCTGGCGGTGGCCTGGTTCAGCTGGCCGCGACCCGATACCCTGATCCGCGTGACGCGTGGCGGCGTGGCAATGGTCACCGATGCGTATGGCCGGACGGCGCCGCTGGGCGATACGGTCTACGTGCGCGGTGGCGGTGCACGCCGTACGATTCGCGTCGTCAACGACGACACGGTGAAACATCAGCTGGCGATGTTCAACATCCCGGCCGGTGAGCAGACCGAATACACCGTGCCACCCGGTACTTTTGGTGGCGCCTGCTCGGCACATCCGACCAGCAAGCACCTCACGTTCGTTATCCGGTGAGCAGCCTCATGGTCGACCCCACGGCGTCTGCTGATGCCGCCGAAACCCGCGGGATGGACGCTGCGCTCGACGAGGAGCTGCAGGCGCTGCAGAGCGCCGGCCTGCGTCGCACGTTGCGTCAGGTGCACCAGCGCCGTGCCGGCACCGTGCTCCTCAACGGCGAGCGCATCGCCGATTTTGCGTCGAATGACTATCTCGGCCTCGCCGCCGATCCGCGCCTGGCGCGCGCGGCCACGGCGGTGCTGCAGGCCGAAGGCGTCGGCGCCGGCGCGGCGCGGCTGATCTCGGGCAATCATCCCATTCACGAGGTGCTCGAGCGGTCGCTCGCGCGCTTCAAGGGCTGCGAGCACGCGCTGCTGTTTCCGTCGGGCTACATGGCGAATATCGGGGCCATTCCGGCGCTGGTCGGTCCCGGCGATGTGATCTATTCCGATGCCCTGAGTCATGCCTCCCTGATCGACGGCTGCCGGCTGGCGAAGGCGACGATCCGCGTGTTCCCGCATGCCGACATCGACGCGCTGGCCGCGATGCTGGAGGCCGATCGTCACGAGTTCCGTCGGGCCTTGATCGTGGTGGAAGGGATCTTCTCGATGGACGGCGATCTCTTCCCGCTCGATCAGCTCGTGCCGTTGGCGCGGCGATACGACGCGTGGACGTACGTGGACGATGCTCACGGCACCGGCGTGCTTGGCGCGACGGGCGCAGGGTCGGTCGAACACTTCGGCATGACCGGACAGATCGACGTGGTGGTGGGCACGCTGGGCAAGGCACTGGGAACGTCGGGTGCCTACGTGGCCGGCTCGCAGGTGTTGGTGGACTACCTCACCAGTCGCGCCCGCTCGTTCATTTTCACGACGGGGGCACCCGCGGCGATCTCGGCGGCGACGTTGGAATCGCTGCGGATCGTGCAGGTGGAATCGTGGCGTCGCGACGCGGTGCGCGAGCGGGCCACGCGCCTGCGTGATCGTCTGCGTGCGGCGGGCCGCGAGGCGCCTGGTATGCCGGACGGCCACATCGTGCCGATCATGATCGGCGACCCGATGCTCACGATGCGCTTCGTGGCCGACCTGCGTCGTCGCGGATTCCTGGTGGGGGGTGTCCGTCCGCCCACGGTGCCGGCCGGCACATCACGGCTGCGCATCTCCGTATCGGCGGTGCACCCGATCGAACTCGTGGACAACCTCGCGGCCAATCTCATTGACGCCATGCGCGGGATGCCCGTATGAGTTCGCCGTATGACGACGACGATTTCGACCTCGAGGAGAACTCGGTCGACGATCTCGAAGGGTTCAGCGACGGCATGGACCGTGATGACGACGACGATGATGCGGCACCGATGCAGACGGCGGCCGAGCTGGTGCTGCTCCATGATGCGGCGCATGTGTGGCATCCGTACACGCAGCACCATCAGGCGCCGCTGCCGGTCGCGATCGTACGTGCCAAGGGCGCCTGGCTGTATGATGCGAACGAGCGTCCGATTCTCGACGCGATCTCGTCGTGGTGGGTGACCACGCACGGGCATTGTCATGATGACATCGTCGACGCGATCACTGATCAAGCGAAGCGCCTCGACCAGGTGATCTTCGCGGGGTTCACGCACGAGCCGGCGGCGGCCCTCGCCGCGGAGCTCGTGCAGCGCCTGCCGCGCGGTTTGTCGAAGATCTTCTTCTCCGACGACGGCTCCACCGCGGTGGAAGTCGCCATCAAGTTGTCGCTGCAGTCGTTCGCCAATCGCGGCGCGCCGCGGCGGCTGATCGCGGCGCTCGACAACGCGTATCACGGTGACACCTTCGGTGCCATGGCGGCGAGCGGGCGCGGCGTATTCACGCAGATGTACGAGCCGCTGCTGTTCGAAGTGGCGCGCCTGCCGGATCCATCGGTGGGTGATACGATCGCGGCGCTCGACGCGCTCATCGCGGAGCGCGGCACGGAGCTCGCGGCGGTCATCGTGGAGCCGCTCGTGCTTGGCGCGAGTGGCATGCGGGTGTGGGATGAACAGGTGCTGCAGGACATCCGCGAGCGCACGGCGGCGGCCGGTGTGCATCTCATCGCCGATGAAGTGCTTACCGGATTCGGGCGTACCGGCCCGCTGTTCGCCTGCGAGCGCGCCGACGTCCGTCCCGACCTGCTGTGCATGTCGAAGGGCCTCACCGGCGGCGTGCTGCCACTGGGCGCGACGGCGGCGACCGAGGACATCTTCGACGCCTTTCGCAGCGCCGACCGGGCCAAGACGTTCTTTCACGGTCACTCGTACACGGCCAACCCAATCGCCTGTGCGGCGGCGCTGGCGTCGCTCGAGCTCTTCGACGAGGAATGCGAGGATGATCGCGTCCGCATCGAAGTCGCCCACGCGCGTCATCTCGAGACGCTGCGGCACGTGAAGGGGGTGCGCGCCGTGCGACAGATCGGCACCATTGCCGCCGTGGAGCTCGACGCGCCCGCCGGCTATCTCAGCGACATCGGGCGGGAGCTCGCGGCATACGCGCTGCAGGAAGGCGTGTTGCTGCGCCCGCTGGGCAACGTGGCGTACTGCCTGCCACCCTACTGCATCACCGACGCGGAGCTCGATCTCGTGTATGGCGTGATACACCGTTTTCTCGGTGGCGCGCGCGCCGATGCGCTTCCTACAGGCGGACCGGTCGATGACTAGGCGCGCGTCGACTCCCATGCGCTTCGGCGTGACCGGCACTGACACCGGCATCGGCAAGACCGTCGTGTCGTGTGCGCTCGCCGCGCGCGCGCGCGTGCTCGGCTTGCGCGTGGCGGCGATGAAGCCGATCGAAAGCGGCGTCGTGGAGCGACCCGTGTCGAACGCGGGTCTCGCGTCCGATGCCGATCGCTTGCGCGCGGCGTGCGGGTCGATGTTGCCGCTGTCGGTGGTACGGCCGTATGTGCTCGAAGAGCCGCTGGCGCCCATGATCGCAGCAATGCGCGCCAACGTGGAGATCGACTTCGGCGTGCTCGATACGGCTCTGGCGACGGTGGAGCGGGATGTCGAGGTCGTGCTGGTCGAGGGTGCCGGTGGATTGATGGTGCCGATCGACATCCGCGTGTCGTATCTCGACTTGTTCGCGCGCTGGCAGATGCCGCTGCTGGTGGTGGCGGGCAATAAGTTGGGTGTGCTGAACCATGTCCTCCTCACGGTGCGCGCGGCGGAAGCGGCCGGCGTGCCGATACGCGCCATCGTGCTCACCGCGTTGTCCGACCGCGATGCGTCGGTGGCTGAAGCCACGAATTTCGACGCGCTGGTAGCGCTGCTGCCGCATTACACGATTCTGCGTTTCCCGTGGGTCGACCGACCCGATGATCTCGATGCACTCGCCGCTGCTGCCGAAGGCGGCGGTCTCGACGTGCTGCTTGCCCCTCTCTCTCCATGATCACCATGTCGTCCGGATTCTCTGACTGGCAACTCCTCGCCGACCGTGCGCTGGCCGGCGAGGTCATCTCGCGTGAACAGGCTCATGCCGTGCTGTCCGCTCCTGATGATCAGCTGCTCGACCAGCTGGCCGCGGCATACCGCGTGCGACGCGCCACGTGGGGCAATCGCGTGCGGTTGCACTTCCTGCTGAACGCGCAGAGCGGTCTCTGCCCGGAAGACTGCGGCTACTGCTCGCAGTCGAAGATCTCCACCGCCGAAATCGAGAAGTATCCGATGATGGCGCAGGAGAAGATCATGGAGGCGGCCGATCGCGCCGCGCAGCTCAAGGCCGGCACGCTGTGCATGGTGATCTCGGGTCGTGCGCCCGGCGAGACCGTGTTCAACAAGGTGCTCGACGCCGTGCGCGCCGTGCGCGCGAAGCACGACCTCAAGGTGTGCGCCTGCCTCGGCCTGCTGAACGAGGAGCAGGTGTTGCGCCTGAAGGAGGCCGGTGTCGAGACCGTGAATCACAACCTCAACACGTCGGCCAACTTCACGCCGGAGGTGGTGGGTACGCACACGTTCGAAGACCGCGTGAACACGGTGGAGGCGGTGAAGGCCGCCGGCATGAAGACGTGCAGCGGCGGCATTCTCGGCATGGGCGAGAGCGACGATGACGTGATCGATCTGGCGATGTCGCTCCGCGAGCTCGATGTGAAGAGCGTGCCCGTGAACTTCCTGATCCCGGTGCCCGGCACGTCGTTCGCCGGCATTCGCGAACTCGATCCGCGTCGTTGCCTGCGCATTCTGTCGTTGTACCGCTTCCTGCTGCCGACGCAGGAGATTCGCGTGTCGGGCGGCCGTGAAGTGCACCTGCGCAGCATGCAGGTGATGGGCCTCTATCCCGCCAACTCGATCTTCGTGGGTGACTATCTCACGACGCAGGGGCAGACGGCGCGCGACGATCTGCGCATGATCGAAGACGCCGGCTTCGTGCTGGAGACGCCCGATGGAGAGCCGCTGGTGGGCGATCCGTTCGAGGGCGTGCCGGAGTCGTATCCGCGGGCGGCCCTGCCGATGGTGGAAGTCTGAGCGTTACGCAATAGCGCAACACCGGCGCGCGCAGGCTACTCTGCCAGCGCGCGCCGGATCGCTTGTTCGAACACCTCGACGGGTTGGGCGCCACTGATGCCATAGCGCCCGTCGAGCACGACGAAGGGCACGCCGCGAATCCCCAGTCGCGCGGCTTCGCGCTGACTCTGCATGACGTCCACGTCGAACCGGCCGCTCTCGATGGCCGCACGTGCCTCGGCACCATCGATCCCGACCTCGGTAGCAATGCGCACCAGCGTATCCACGTTGCCGATGTCCTGCCCGTGCTCGAAGTAGGCGCTGAAGAGCGCCTCCAGCAGGGTCCACGGCGACCCACCGCTCCGTTGCGCGTGCAGCATCAGCCCATGCCCGCGCACCGTGTTCGGCGCGGTGGCGATGCGGTCGAACTGAAACGGGATCCCGTCGCCGACGCCGGCATTCGCGACATGCGCGAACATCTGCCGGGCGCGTTCCATGCCGCCAAACTTGTGCTCGACGACCTCGCTCCACGGTCGGCCTTCGGCCGGCACCGTGGGATCGAGCTGGAACGGATGCCAGCTCACATCGATCTCGACATCGGGGTCGGTCGCGCGGATCGCGTCGATGGCACGGAACAGGCGACGGTCGCCGATCCAGCACCACGGGCAGACCAGGTCGGCGTAGAGATCGAGTTGCAGGGAGCGCATTCAGTGGCTCGAGCGTTGAGTGGATATGTTTCCGTAGTGTACACGGTGTGTCATCTCCCGGCACGCCGGCACGGCTTCCCTCTCGTTGCGCTCTCCATGACCATCGCCGATCTCCGCACCGAATACCGCCGCCACTCGCTCTCCGAGCGGGACGTGGCTGCCGATCCCATCGCGCAGTTCACGCGCTGGTTCGAAGAAGCGGTGAGCGCCGCCGTGGTCGAGCCGAATGCGATGTGTCTCGCGACGGCGACGCCCGACGCGTACCCGTCGGCGCGAATGGTACTGCTGAAAGGCTTCGACGCACGCGGCTTCGTGTTTTACACCGACTACCGCAGCCGGAAGGGACAGGAGCTGGCTGATAACCCGCATGCCTCACTCTGCTTTTTCTGGGCCGAGCTCGAACGGCAGGTGCGCATCAACGGGGCGGTGCAACGGGTGAGCCGCACCGAGTCGGATGAGTACTTCCAGTCGCGTCCGCTCCCCAGCCGCGTGGGCGCGTGGACGTCGCATCAGAGCATGGTGCTGACCGATCGCTCGGTACTTGAACAGCAACTCGCGACGAACGAAGAGCGCTTCGCGAGCGGACACGTCCCGCTGCCGGACCATTGGGGCGGATTCCGGATCATTCCCGAGGAGTTCGAGTTCTGGCAGGGCCGTGAGAGTCGCTTGCACGACCGCATCCAGTTCCGCCGCGAGGCGGGAGCGTGGGTGAAGCGGCGTCTGTCGCCGTAACGACTCGACGTTCGCATGCGTAGCCTGCTCCGCGCGGTAGTGTTCGCGGCCGTGGCACTGCCGAGCGTGGCGGGGGCGCGTGCGGTGATGGCCCAGGGCGCGCCGGTGAGCGCGGTATCGGCACTGACGTGTACGGCCGGTACGGTAGCCAAGGCACCCGCGCTGCGGTGGCAAGGAGACGCGGCGCTCAAGTGGGCCACGTGGAAGCTGGTGCTTGGGCCACGACGTGTGCCGGCGCGCATGGTGGTGGTCGACGTCGACCCGGCGCGCGTGGCGCTGAGCCTCGATCTGGCACGCAACGGCAGTGTCCTGATGCCGTGGACGCTCGACGCCGCGCCGGACACGGCCGTGCTGGCGATGAACGCCGGCCAGTTCACCGACGAGGGGCCGTGGGGATGGGTGGTGCATCGCGGACGGGTGTGGCAACAACCCGGCGTCGGTCCACTGTCCGGCGCGTTCGTGGTGGACAGCTCGGGTGGCGTGCGGATCGTCGCCGCGCACACCATCGACAGCGTGCAGGCCGCCGGCCGCATCCGTGAGGCCCTCCAGTCGTTCCCGCTGCTGCTCGAACAGGCGCGACCGTCACGGCTGTTGTGCGATCCCACCGCGAGTCTCGATCGCGATCATCGCGACATCCGCCTGGCGCTCGGGGTTCGGGCCGACGGCCACGTGTTGATTGCCCTTTCGCGGTATGATGGCGCGGGCCGCTTCGCCGAGCGCCTACCGATCGGACCCACCACGATGGAAATGGCGGCGATCATGCGCCGGCTGGGGGCGGTCGACGCGCTCATGCTGGACGGTGGTCTCTCCGCGCAGCTGCTCCTTCGCCATGGCGCGATGACGCAGCGCTGGAACGGGCTCCGCAGTGTTCCGCTCGCCCTCGTGGGACACCGCATTCCATAGCGTGGGTTCACGCGCGTCAAACTGTGGCAGACACGGCCGAGCGCCGAACTTGCGCTGGCTGCGGGCATCGGTTGATTAGAAGCGTTGGGCCAAATTCTCATTGCACATCAGGAGCCTGTCATGCATGCCTCTCTCGTCGGACTTCGTGCCGCGTGGTCGCGATTTACGTGGTCGCGCATCGCGCTGGTGACTGCGATGGCCGTGTTGCTCGCGATACCGATGTCCAATGCGCAGGCGCAGTTCGGAAAGCTGAAGAAGATCGGCGCCGATGCGATCAAGGACAAAGCCAAAGAGAAGATCGGGGGCAAGGAAGCGCCCACGTCAAAGGAAAATGCGGCTGCTGAGGCCGGGAAGGCGGCGTCGGGCGATTCGAAGCCCGTGGCCATGACGCTGACGGCGTCGCAGCTCGACCTGATGCTGGCGGCACTCACGCCGATGGCGGCCGACGCCGAGAAGAAGACGCAGGTGAGGGTGCTCGAGGCAGAACACACGAGAAAGAATCTCCTCGCGGACAAGTGCCTGAAGGACGGCACCGCCGCCATGGTGGCCGCCGGCAAGGGCCCCAACATCTCTGACGCGGCGAAAGCGCGTGCGCGTGCGCTGAGCAAGGAAGCCGATCGGCTCTCGGCGGTGACGATGAAATCGTACGAGACCCAGGACAAACGGGCCGGCGCGTTCGCGCAGGACAGCATGACCACCTTGCAGATGCAGAGCGCCGCCCTGGAAATGGGACTCTCGTGCAAGTTCGAGTTCACGCCGCCGGCCGTGATGGAAACGAAGGTCGCCACGTACGGCATGTCGGGCGATTTGCCGGAGGCCGAGTCAGCGGTCCCGGCGGCGGCGCGCACGACGTACACCAAGTATCAGTTCGCACTGCTGCGTGAGCGCATTGCACTCTTCGCGCTCAGCAGTGCCGACCCGACGCTCAAGGTCGGCAAGGAAGGCGTGTTTACCGACGAGGAGAAGGCGGCGCTGACGGCGCGCATGGCCGAGATCCAGAAGCTGCAGCCGTATTTCAAGAACGGCACGCTGGCGTGGAAGGGCTCAGGCGATCTGTCGAAGTGGTGATGTCTCGACTGCGATCGCGATCGCGGGAACTGTTCGACTGAATTGCGGGTTCCGCGTGCATGTCACAGACATCGCACGCGGTTCTCATTTTCGGGGCAACCGGCGGCATTGGCGCCGCACTCGCCCGTCGTCTTGCCCACACCGGCACGCCCTTGTTTCTCACCGCGCGTCGTGAGGAACCACTCGCCGCGCTCGCGGCCGAACTGGGGGCGGCCTACGCCACCAGCGATGCCACCGATTGGAGCGAGATCGATCGCGTGGCCGACCTCGCGCGTGAGCGCGTCGGCACCATCGGCGGCATGGCGAACTGCGTGGGCTCGCTGATCCTCAAGCCGGCCCATCTCACGAAGTTCGAAGAGTTTCAGCAGACGATCGCGCAGAATCTCACGAGTGCATTCGGGGTCGTGCGCGCCGCGGTCCGCGTGATGCCCGAAGGAGGGGCGGTCGTGTTGTGCAGCACGGCGGCATCGCGCATCGGGCTCTCGAATCATGAAGCGATCGCGGCCGCCAAGGGTGGCGTGAACGGGCTCGTGCTCTCCGCTGCTGCGACCTACGCGCCGCGCGGTCTCCGCGTGAACGCGGTCGCGCCCGGGCTGGTGGAAACTCCGCTCACGGCGCGCATTACGGGCTCGGCGCCGGCCGTTCAGGCATCACAGGCGATGCACGCCCTCGGTCGCATTGGTCAGCCCGACGATGTGGCCAGCCTGATGGCTTGGCTCCTCGGCCCCGACGCCACGTGGGTGACGGGACAGCTCTACGGCGTTGACGGCGGACTCGGAACGGTGCGCTCGAAATAGCGCCACGCGCTTATTGCGTGGCGCTCTTCGCTGGCACTTCGCCCACGAGGAATGGCGTCATCGTGGGTGCGGTCGCGCCGGCCGACGATTCTTCCGTCACCGCGAGCAGCGTGATGCCACTGGTGGTGGTCGGCAACTCGACCGACGCCACGATGGCGCGTCCGTCATCGCCGGGGGTGAAGAGCTTGAGCGGCACCGGCTTGCCGTCGCGAATCATCCACAGCATGTAGGCACGATCGCTGGCCACGGGCGCGAGACCGTAGGCGTTCACCACCGCCTTTCCTTCGCGCACGTTCCAGAACACCTGCATGCCGGGACCGGCGGGCTGCGCGGGATTGAGATTGACCAGCACCACATTGCCACGCCCTGCCAGCAACGTCTGCAACGTCTTCTCACGTTCGGCCAGCTTGGCCTCGGTACGCGCGATCACGGCGTTGTCCTGGGACGCGCGATCCTCGAGCGCCTTGGCCTGATTGCGGAAATCGATGGCGATCACGACGGACGCGGCGAGCGCCGTGCCCAGCACGCCCGCCGTCCACCACGCCGTGCGAGCGGTACGTCGCGCCGACAGCTCGATAATCGCGGTCGGCGTGGGTGGTGTGACCGCACGCGTTGCCCGACTGGCCGGCGTCTGCCGAACAGCCTCGGCCCGCTTCGGGGTGACGGCGGCCGTCTCGGCACGTCGCGCCATCGCTAGCTCACGCACGTTGTCAGTGACCACCTCACGGGGCGTCTCGATCGCCGCGACGACCGGCGCGACCACCCGCTCGATCACGGTCTCGACCACCGGCTCGACCACCGGCTCGACCACCGGCTCGATCACCGGCTCAATCACCGGCTCTACGACCGGCACGCTCGGCTCGGACATGTTGAGCGCCGCCGCCCGCTTCTCGGCGGCGATACGCTCCATCATGCGCGCCTTGAGGCCAGGCGGTGGCGTGACCGGCTGCGCCGTCGCCATCAGCTCGGCGGCCGCCCGATGCGTGACCAGATCGCGCTCGAGCGTTGCCCGGTACTCGGGAAGCTGCAGCCCACGCTCGAACGCCGCGCGCTCGTCGGCATCGAGCATGCCGAGCGCGTACGACGGCGCGAGATCGCGCAGCTGTTCGAGGGTGAGTGGCGTCATAGGGTTCATGATACGCTCTCCGGTGCCAGGCCGGACAACGCATCCCGCAGCTTCTGCATCCCGAGTCGAATTCGTGTTTTGACCGTGCCCAGCGGTTCACTGAGACGATCCGCCACTTCATGATGCGTGAGCCCTTCGAAGAAGGCGAGTTCGATGGCCTGCCGTTGCGGGATCGGCAGCTGATCGAGCGCCGACTTCACCGCGACGGCCCGCTCCGTCTCCTGCACCTGTACGTCCGGCGCGGCGAAGCCGCTGCCCATCGCGGCCGGCTCGTCGAGCGTCGCCGTGGCCGTGTCAGTCATCTTCGCGCGACGACCGCGCGCCCGGATCAGGTCGAGGGCCCGCGTGCGCGTGATGGTGGTCAGCCAGCCGGCCACCGATCCACGCGACGTGTCGTAGCGGCCCGCATCGCGCCACGCCTGCGCGAACGCGTCGAGCACCACTTCCTCGGCGTCGGCCGACTCGCCGACCATCCGCAGGGCGAGGCCGTACATGACGGCCCCGTGACGGTCGTACAGCATCGACGCCGCGCGTTCATCCCCCTGCGCCATTTCGGCGATCAGTTGGACGTCCAGTGGTTCGGCAGCGTCGGCGAGAAGCACGTAGGAAATGGTGAAACCGGTGTTGGACGAGCGCCCGTATCGTTCGACACGGTGATGGCCGCGGACCACATATCCACGTGCAACGTATTCGGTATCCAGATGGCTGGATAGACCGGGGGAGTAGCTCGAGAAAGGGGTGGACCGGGCGACGGCGTGTGTCATGTCACCAGTACTACGCTTCCTACCTGCCGCCGGATTGCTGCATCCGTGCGAAGCGGGCCGTTACCCCTGTTCAGCCAGCTCTTCGCGCAGTTTCACGTAGCTCTCATACCGTCCCTTACCCACCGTACCGGCGCGAATCGCTTCTTTGATCGCGCACTCCGGCTCCACCGTGTGCGTGCAGTCGGCGAACCGGCAGTCATGGATCAAGGGACGAAACTCGGGGAAACACTGGGCGATCTCGCGGGCGTCGATGCCCCACAGTCCCACCTCGCGCAGCCCCGGCGTGTCAGCCACGAACCCACCGCCCGGCAGCGGATGCAACACCGCTCCGACGGTGGTGTGCCGTCCCTTGTTCACGCTGTCGCTGATCTCCGCCGTTCTCAGGTCGAGGCCGGGGAACAACCGGTTCATCAACGACGACTTGCCCACGCCCGACGGACCGGTCAGCGCCGAATCCTTGCCCGCGACTTCGTCGCGCAGCTCTTCGAGCCCTTCGCCGGTGACGACGCTGACGAGGTGCAGCGGATACCCCGCCTTCTCGAACTCGTCGAACCGTTCACGGATCGTGCTCGCTTCGACGAGGTCGATCTTGTTGATGATGATGCGCGCCGCGAGTCCGTTCGCTTCGGCGATCACCAGAAAGCGATCGAGCATGCGCGGGTGGGGCTCGGGGCGCGCGGCCGCAAACACCACCAGGACCTGATCGAGATTGGCGACGATGATTCGTTCACCACGCGCGCCAGCCGGCGCCCGTCGGGCGAGCTTGCTGCGGCGCGGATGAATGCGGTCGATCGCCCACGAATCACTGTCGGCTACGCGGCCGATCGTGACGCGATCCCCCACGGCGAGCTTGAGTGAGCCGTGGGCTTCATGCTTGAGCCGTCCGCGGAGCGACACATCGAACAGCGCGCCGTCGTCGGTGCGCACCTGCCAGATACCGCCGGTACCCTGCATGACCACGCCGTCGAGCGTGCCATCGAACGTGTCGTCGACGGGGCTTGGATTGATCGTCAGATCCGTCACGGCGTCTGCCCCCGGATCAGCCCATCGAGCGTGGCCTTTACCGTGCCCAACGCCATACCGCCCAGCTGATGACGCACGACCGCCTCACTGGCTCCGGTGATCAGAAAGCCGGTCTCGAGATGGCCCTGCACTTCCGGTTCACCAAATCCCCATTTCACGAACATCAGGTACGCACCCCAAGGCGCCGAGCGGTCGCCGGTTGTATCGGTAAGGATGTCCGCGGAGTACGCGTGCCCATCCACGCCTTCGAAGGCGGCAGGACGCTTGTGGACGGCCATGTAGCCGCCCAGCGTGCGCTCGTCTCCCGCGTCATGATCAGCGGGAAGGTGGTGTCCGTGATGTTCGGTCAGCGGGAGAATGTCTCTTTCACGATGTTGCCCGCCATGAACGCGATGTTGGCCGGACGCTCGGCCAGTCGTCGCATGAGATACGGGTACCACTGGCTGCCGAACGGCACGTACACGCGCATACGATAGCCTTCCTTCACGATCTGCTCCTGCAAATCGCGCCGCACGCCGTAGAGCATCTGGAACTCGAAGCGATCGGAAGCGATACCGCGTTCCTTTGCGAAACGCTTGGCTTCGTTGATGATCAGTTCATCGTGCGTGGCGATGCCGGGATAGTTGCCGTGCTCCATCAGGCGATGCATGGCCTCGACGTAGTTGCGATCGACGTCGGCCTTGTCGGGAAACGCGACGCTGGCCGGCTCCAGATACGCGCCCTTGCAGATGCGCACGCGGCACTTGAGCCGGTTGGCGCGTTCCACATCGTCGAGCGTGCGACGCAAAGAACTCTGCAGCACCACGCCGACGTTCTCGGGATAGTCCGGGTAGAGCTTCTGTTCGAACGTATCGAGCGTGCGATCGGTGTACGCACTCGACTCCATGTCGAGACGCACGAAGCTCTTGTACTGCTTCGCGCGGTCGAGCACCTGCCGAACGACTTCCAGGCCAAGTTCGTCGGAAATGTCCTGTCCGAGCGCGGTGAGCTTCACCGACACATTCGCATTGAGCTTCTTCTGCGCGATGCGATCGAGAATCTCGAGATACTGCCGGCCCGTGTCACGGGCTTCGGCTTCGCTCGACACCGACTCACCGAGCAGATCGAGTGAGGCGGATACGCCCTTGGCGTTCAGCTGCTCGACAGCAGCGAGCGCGGTCGTGATGGTTTCGCCCGCGACGAATCGCGACGCCATCTTGCGCGCGAAGCCGACGTTCTTGACGAAATCGAAAATGCGCTGTTGGCGCGAGAGATACAGCAGGGACGAACGAAGCATTGCAGCGCGGAGACGCGGAGTTCAGCGGAGGGGGGAATCGCGCGTCACCGACACAGCTGACGGGACGGCGCGGACAGACAGACGGAATATACCCGCCGACCCTACGGTTCTGGGAAAGGGGTCTTGGGTAAGAAGCGCGGTCCGGACTGATCAGGGATGGAATCGATCGCCCGACGCGGCCTTTGCAAGGAGCAGGGCGGCGGGCTCGTACCGTCCCGGATAGCGGGCGTTGAGCGCGTCGAGCTGAGCGACGACGGTGGCCGCGCCGAGGGCGTCGATGAATCGGAAGGGACCACCGCGGAACGGCGGGAATCCGATGCCGAACACGGCGCCGATATCGCCGTCGCGCGGCGAACGGATGATGCCGTCCTCCAGGCAGCGTACAGCTTCGTTCAGCATGGGGAGCACCGTGCGGCGCTGGATCTCCTCGGCGGCCACCGTGATGCGCGATCCGGACGCCGGCGTCAGCGCGTACACGCCCTGGTCGACGCCCTGTCGCTTGCCCTGGTCGTCGTAGCGATAGAAGCCGCGCTTCGCCTTCCGTCCCAGTCGGCCGCTCTCGATCACGCGCTGCAGCGTCGCCGAGGGTTGCATGCGTTCGCCGAACGCCGCCGCCATGATCGGGCCCGACTTTCCGGCAATATCGAGCCCGACTTCATCGAGCAGCGTGATCGGTCCCACGGGAAAGCCGAACGCCACCAGCGCCTCGTCGACTGCGTCGATCGATGCGCCCTCGTCGAGCAGCTTGCCGCTCTCGTTGATGTACGGTGCCAGAATGCGATTCACATAGAACCCGGGTCCGTCGCGCACGACGATCACCGTCTTGCCGAGCTGTTTACCGTACGCGACCACCGTGGCCGTGGTCTGCGCGCTCGTCTCAGGCGTCACGATGACCTCGAGCAGCGGCATCTTGTGGACGGGCGAGAAGAAGTGCATGCCCACCACCTGATCCGGATGCACCGCGACCGTTGCGATATCGTGAATCGGGATCGTACTCGTGTTCGACGCGAAAATCGCCTTGGGCGCTACCGCCTGTACTTCGCGCAGCACCGCATGCTTCACCGCGAGGTCCTCGAACACCGCTTCGATCACGAGATCGACATTCGCAAATCCGCTGTAGTCAACGGTGCCGCCCACGAGCGACAGCGTGTCGTCCATTTGCAGGCGCGTGAGCTGACGGCGCTTCACCCGCTCGCGCAAGACGTCGCGCACCGCGCGCGATCCCGCCGCCACACGATCGAGCGACGCATCCTTTAGTCGAACCATCGTGCCCGCCTGCACGGCCACGGTCGCAATGCCCGCTCCCATGAACCCAGCGCCAAGCACACCGATCTTGCGCACGCGCAGGGGATCGGCCGACTCTCCGTCCGATAAGCCACTGTCCTTCTTGAGCGCCGTCGTGGCAAAGAAGATCGACACCAGCTCGCGGCTGACATCGCTCACGGCGAGATCGCCGAAGCTCCGCGCTTCCTCGAGCAGTCCCGCTTCCTGCCCGTGCAGATAGCCGGCCTGAATCGCTTCGATCGCGGACAACGGCGCGGGATACTGCCCGCGCGTCTTCTTGAGCACTGTTTCGCGCGCTTGCCGAAACACGATCTTGCGACCGATCGCGTTGTCTTCCAACAGCACGTCGCTGGCGCCATGTGCCCGCGCACGCACCGGCGTGGCTTCACCGCGGGCCAAGGCATGCACGCGCTTCGCCGCGACCTCGTGCAGAATGGACGGATGCACGAGCTCGTGCACGAGTCCCATCTGCCACGCCTTCTTCGCGCGGATGTTCTTGCCGGTGAGAATCATGTCGAGTGCCACCTGCAATCCGACCGTGCGCGGCAAGCGCTGCGTACCGCCGGCACCGGGCAGCAAACCAAGCTGCACCTCGGGCAAGGCCAACACGGTTTTCGGATGCTCGGTCGCGATGCGATAGCGACAGGCCAACGCGATCTCGAGGCCGCCGCCCAACGCCGCGCCATGGATCGCCGCGATGAACGGCTTGGGCATCGCCGCCAGACGATTCAACAGCTGCTGCCCACCGCGCGACAGCGCTTCGCCTTCCATCGGCGTGGTCACCCGCCGCAGTTCGTCGATGTCCGCTCCGGCAATCCACGTGTCGGCTTTGCCGCTCACGAGAATCGCGCCCACGATGGAGGCGTCTTGCTCGATGCGCGCGAAGATCTGCTCGAACACCGGCCCTACGCGCGTATTCAACGTGTTCACCGGCGAGTTCGGCTGATCGTAGCGTATCGTCGCCACACCATCATGCACAGACAACGACACACCGGTGGTCGCGTCTTCCATGAGCACCGTGTTCTTGACCGTACTCATGCGCGCTCCACGATCATGGCGTGACCCATGCCGCCGGCCGCGCACACGGTGAGCATACCGAACTGCTTGCCGCGCCGCGCCAACTCGTTACAGAGTGTGGTGAGCACGCGGGCACCGGTGGCCCCGAAGGGATGTCCGATGGACAGCGACCCGCCCATCACATTCAGCTTGTCGAAATCCACGTCACCGACCGGTGTGCTCAGCCCGGCGCGCGCGGCCCAGGTGGTCGACGCCAAGCCTTGAATGTTGCTCAGCACCTGCGCCGCGAATGCCTCGTGCATCTCGATCAGATCGATGTCGCCGAGCGTGAGTCCGGCGCGCGCCAGCGCAACCGGCGCTGCCAGCACGGGCGCTTGCAACAATTGCTCGGCGGGATCCACCGCAGCGTACGCGTACGACCGGATGAAGGCGAGCGGTGTGTACCCCAGCGCCTTCGCCCGTTCCTCCGACATGAGCAGCACCGCGGCGCCTCCGTCGGTGAGCGGCGATGCGTTGCCTGCCGTGACCGTGCCGTACAGGCGATCGAACACCGGCTTGAGCGCCGCCAGCTGTTCGTAGGTGGAATCGCGTCGTACGCCGTTGTCGGTGGCGATCATGCTCTCGTACTTCGGCGGCGCCGGCACCGGCACGATCTCGGCCGTGAGACGTCCGTCGTCGGTGCCGGCCGCGGCGTTCAGGTGCGACCGCAGCGCGAAACGGTCCTGCGCTTCACGCGAGATCCCGTTCAGCTTCGCCATCTTGTCGGCCGACTGACCCATCGACTCGCCCGTGCTCGGCTCGGCGATGGCCGGCGTGATCGGGATGAAGTCCTTGGGACGGAGTTGCGCCAGAATGCCGAGTCGTTGCGACAGCGATTTCGCTTTCGACGCCGCCACCAGCACATCGCTCATGCCGCGCGAGTGCAGGATCGGCACCTGCGTGAGCGATTCCGCACCGCCGGCAATGGCCACATGTGCGTGCCCCAACGTGATCTGATCGGCGGCGTCGGTGATGGCCTGATTCGCCGACGCGCAGGCGCGCGACACGGTGTAGGCCTGCAGCGTTTTCGGAAAGTGCGGCAGCAGCGACACTTCGCGCGCGATGTTCGGCGCGGTAACGGCCTGCACGACGGTGCCGAAGACCAGCAGGTCGACCGATGCGCCGTCGATCGCGGTGCGTTGCACCAACTCGGCGACGGCCAGCTTGCCGAGGTCGATCGCCGTGTAGTCCTTGAGGACCGTTCCCGAGCGCGCAAACGGCGTACGAACGCCGGCGACGATGGCCACACGACGGCCAGTTCCAAAGGTGGGCATCTGTCGAAGGTAACGGTCAATCCCCTAGCGCGGCGAGGGTTCCGACGGCATCTCTGCAGGAATGCCTGACGCGACGCAAACTCCCGATGCCGTGAGTCTCTCTGCGGTGCCCCCCGTAGCGGTGGCGACCCGACAAGCGGCGCTGGCAGCGCTGGCCGCTGAGCCGTTCGACATGCTCATCGTGGGAGGTGGCATCACGGGGGCGGGAGTGGCACGCGAGGCGGCACTGGCGGGATTTCGCACCGCCCTACTGGAGCGTGACGATTTCGCGAGCGGCACCTCCAGCCGGTCGTCCCGTCTGGTGCACGGCGGCGTTCGGTATCTCGAGCATGGCCACATCGGGCTCGTGTTCGAGTCGAGCCGCGAACGTCGACTGCTGCTGGAGCTCGCGCCGCATCTCGTGCGTCCGCTGGCGTTCACGTGGCCGGTGTACCGCGGGGCACGTGTCCCGCTCTGGAAGATGCGCGCCGGCCTGACGCTGTACGATGCGCTGTCGTGGTTCCGGAACACGCGACACCGCGCGCTGAACCGTGGCGGCGTGCTCGCGGCGGAACCGGCGCTTTCTCCTGATGGCATGGTCGGCGGCGCGCGCTACTGGGACGCGGCTACCGACGACTCGCGACTCACCCTCGCCAGTGCGCTGGCGGCCCGTGAGGCCGGCGCGTCAGTGGCCAATCACGTGACGGTGGTCGCTGGTGTGCACGCCAACGACAGCACGAGGCGGCTCACGGGCGTCGTGGTCGAGGATCGGCTCTCGGGCACCACGTTCCCGGTGCAGGCGCGGGTGATCATCAACGCCACCGGCCCGTGGAGCGATGCCACCGCCGCGCTCACGGGCTCTCCGCAGGGTTCGCAGGTATTTGGGTCGGCCGGCGCGCACATCGCGGTGCCGCGCAGCCGCGTGGGCAACAATGACGCGGTCACGATCGTGTCGCCGCTCGACGGCCGCGTGATGTTCGTGCTGCCAGCGGGCGTACACACGATCATCGGCACGACCGAACGTCCCGCGCATGCCGGCCCCGACGATATCCGAGCCACGCGCGCCGAAGTGACGTACCTGCTGCAGTCGGTGAATCGTTGCTTTCCGTTCGCGCAGCTCACGATGGATGATGTCGTGTCGGCCTGGTGCGGCATCCGTCCGTTGGCGGCGGTGCGGGCCGGTGAGCACAGCGCGAATGCGGCGTCGCGCGAGCACGCCATCACCCATCGCGCCGACGGTCTGGTCAGCATCACGGGAGGCAAGCTCACCACGTATCGCGCCATGGCCGCCGATGTCCTGGCGCACGCGCGCAACGAATTGCCGAAGTCGGGTTCAGCACCGGTGCCCACGCACGCGCCGCAACCGAGTGAGTCGACGCCGCTGCCCGGTGGTGATATCGTATCGCGCGAAGCCACGATGGCCGAGGCGCGGAGCACCGTGCACGACGCGGCAGTGGGCGAGCGATTGGCCCTGGCCTACGGCAACCGCTGGCGCAACGTCTGGAGCTACGTACAACGCGACGCCTCGCTCGGCCATCGCCTCTCCGACGACCTGCCGTACCTGCTGGCCGAAGTGGCACATGCGGTGGAGCGCGAGATGGCCGCGTCGTTGTCCGACGTGCTCGTGCGTCGCACGCATGTGGCGTTCGAGACGCGCGACAACGGCCGCGCCGCCGCTCGGCGTATCGCACCACTGATGGCAGCGTTGCTTCAGTGGTCCGAGCAGGACACAGCGCAGCAGCTGGACGCCTACGACCGTGACGTGGCGCGGTTGTTCACGATCGACGACGTGTGAAATCTGCGTTCCACCCCCTTCCGCGAAACACCGATGTCCGAATTCAGCGATCGAGTCGTATTCATCACCGGCGGCGCCTCCGGAATCGGGGCGGCCTCGGCCCGCGCCTTCGCCGAGCAGGGTGCGCACGTCGTAGTGGGCGATGTCCAACTGGAACGCGCCGATTCCGTTGCCCGGGCATTTGGTGGACTCGCTGTGCCCTGCGATGTGCGTGACGATGCCATGATCGCCGCGGCAATCGCGCGCACGGTCGCGAAGTTCGGCGCGCTGGATATCGCCATCAACGCAGCCGGGGTCGGCGGCGCGGAAGTGCGCACGGCCGAGTATCCGGCGGACGTGTGGGACGCCGTGATCGACATCAATCTCACGGGTGTGTGGCGCTCCATGCGTCACGAGATTCCGGTGATGCTTGCGGCGGGACGCGGGACAATCGTCAATGTCGCGTCGGTTGCCGGCCTTGGTGGTTTTCCGCGGCACTCGGCGTATGCGGCCAGCAAGCATGGCGTGGTAGGACTCACGCGCACCGCTGCTCTGGAGTACGGACGCAAGGGGATTCGCATCAACGCCCTCTGCCCCGGCTTCACGCTCACGCCGATGGTGCAAGGCATGCTCGACGCCGGGCTCACAGAGAGCGAGCTCACGGCGCGCGTACCGCTTGGCCGTCTCGGCACCGCCGAGGAAATGGCCGACACCGTGCTCTATCTGTGCAGCGCGGCCAGCGCGTTCATGGTAGGACACGCGCTGGCCGTAGATGGCGGACTGACGGCAGGGTAGCTGTCGCGCGGTTCACACGAACGGCATGACCGCGGACATCCGCGAACAACACTCGAATTCCAACTCCCTCGCCGACGCCAGCCGGTGGCGCTGCGGTTTATCAGCGACAATTCGTGTCAATTCGCGGTAAGGCGGTTCGTTTGCAATCAATACAAACCGCTTAACCGCGAATCTCCGCGAACAACACACGAATTCCATCTCCCTCGCCGACGGCAGTCGGTGGCGCTGCGGTTTGTCAGCGACGATTCGTGTGAATTCGCGGTAAGACGGTTCGTTTCGGTGGCGACGACACCGGCGCCGACTGCCGCTCCAATCCTACGGAACGAGCAGAATTTTCCCGCTTCGCCCGCCGCTCGCCGCGGCCGCAACCGCGTCCTTGATGCGCGACAGCGGAAACGTTTCCTGCACACTCGCCGCGAGTGCGCCGGTGGCAATCAGCGTCGCGATCTCGCCGAAGAGCGCGCGCTGCTGCTCGGGCGTCGAATTGCGGAACCAGAACGCGAGCCAGAAGCCCCGCAGCGTCACGTCGCGAAACACGAAAGAGCCCGGCGCGATCTTGCACGCCTCGCCACTCAGCGCGCCGTAGTTCACGACCGTGCCGCCGATCGCGAGACTCCGCGCGATCCGATCGGTGGCGCTTCCCCCCACGCAATCGAATCCGAGGCGGATCTTCGCGTTGCCGGTGGCCTCGGCCACGCGGGTGGCGAGATCGGGACCGTCCACCAACACCACGTCACCACCCAGCGCCTGCAACGCAGCGATGGCATCCTGACGCCGCACGACGTTCACGGTGCGAATGCCACGACGCTTCGCCAGCTGGATGACATACTCACCCACGCCGCTGTTGGCCGCGTTCTGAATGACCCAGTCGCCCGGGGCCAGCGTTACGAACTCGGAGAGCAGCAGCGAGGCCGTGGGCGGATTCACCGTCATCATCGCCAGCTGCAGCGGGTCGCCGACCGGAGGCAGTGGCACGAGCCCCGCCGCCGGCGCCACGAGGTGCGACGCCCAGGAGCCGGCGCCGACGGGCAACAGCACGCGCTGTCCCACGGCGAGCGACGTCACGCCGTCACCCAGGGCCGCGACGCGTCCGATCCCTTCGTTGCCGCCAACCGCCGGCAGCGGCGGCAGCATGCCGTACTGCCCGGTGAGCGTGAGCACGTCCGACGGATTGATCGGCGCGGCCAGCATCTCGATCAAAACGTCACCGGCCTTCGGCGTCGGCGTCTCACGCTCGACGCATTCGATGACGTCCTGCGGCACGGGGCCGCGAGCGGTGTATTCGGCACGCTGCATCACAGGGCTCCAGCGACGGGGGAAATCAGGTGCGAGCGAATCAGGCGAGTTCGTCGGCGCCGCGATCGTGAATCGTCTTGAGTTCGATGATGACCAACCGGCGGATCTTCTTGGGCAGCTTGAAGATCGCCTGCTCGCCGACCGCCTTGCCCTGGAGTGCGAGTCCGATCGGCGACGCCATCGTGACATGACCGTCCTGCAGTTCGCCGGCATCGCCGAAGACGAGCTCGTACGTCTCCCGCGACTTCGTCTCTTCGTCTTCGACGATGACCTGACTTCCGAGGCCCACGCGGTCGGCCGAAATCTGCGCGATATCGATGTTCGCGAGCTTCGTCACGCGCTGCGTGAGTTGCCCGAGCCGCGCCTGCACGAACTGCTGACGCTCCAGTGCCGCCTTGTACTCACTGTTCTCCTTCAGGTCGCCGAGCTCGACGGCCTTCCGGATTTCAAAGGGAAGCGTGACGTTGAGCTCGTACGAGAGCTTTTCGACTTCACGCGCCATCTTGGCGATGAGTTCCTGAAACATGCGCGGGTCCACTGAAGCGGGACAGAAAAGGCGCGCGCCCGGCCGTTTCGGGCCGGGCGCGTGTGCAATCAGGAAATATGGCATGGTTTGGTGAGGGTTCAAGACGTGCGCGCGGAATCACGCCCTCCACGGCACGTCGGTTCCCTCACCTCACGGCATCACGGACAGGGACAACCGTACCGTGCGCGGGGCGCCCGGCATGATGTTGTTGTTGCCATGAGACGTGGCCGCGTAGCGCGTGCCGAGCACGTTCTCCAGGTTGGCCTGCATCGTGAGCGAGAGCGGGAGCGATACGAAGAGTCCGCCATCGAGGCGCGTGAACGATGGCAACCGCACGCTGTTGTCGACCGCGGCGTACCGATCGCCTTGATGTACCACGCCAGCGCCCAGCGATGCGCGCGAGGTGACGCGGACCTTGTTCCAGAGCGAAAGGGTGGTGCGCGGGACGAGCGGTACGGACGCGCCGGCACGAGCCGCCGACGTGCGATTCAGGATTCGCGCCTGCTGCACGGCGAGCCCGCCGACGACATTCCACCGTGACGTTACGGCGCCAGTGACACCGAGCTCGACGCCGTTGGTGCGCTGTGCACCGGTCTGCACCAGCAATGCCGGATTGGTCGGGTCCGGCGCTGCGCTGTTGGTGCGGTCGAGTCGATACCACGCGGTGTTGAGCTCCAGGGCCTCGCTTGGCGTCCATTTCACGCCCACTTCGCGGTTGCGGAACTGCTCGGGCTTGAGCGTCGATGCACTCGCCGAAAGGGATGAGAACTGATCGCCGGCACTCGGGAGCGACGAGATGCCGACCGAGCCGTACATCGACAGCGTGCGATGCGGTGTGAACACCACGCCACCGCGCGGCGAGAGTAGATAGTCCACGCGCTGCGTGACGGCATCGGTGCGATGATCGCGCACGCGCACGGCGAAGCGATCGTACCGCGCGCCGAGCACGAACTGCACATACTCACCGACGTGCAGCTGCTCCTGCGCGAAGACGGCGGCCACGTTGGCCACGGCATCGTTGTCCGCATCCGTGGCACTGGCCCGGAACGTCACCGGCGTAACGCCAGCGGTGGCCGTGAGGGGCACGGTCCGCGATGTGGACACGTTGTCGAAGTAGCCGGTGAGGCGCACGTTGTCGGTGGCCTGCCGGCTGAACTCCGCCCCGGTCAGGAGTGTCTGCCGCACGTCGCCGTGTCGTGACGTGTAGACGAGATCACTCTGGTTGAAGAGGCTCCGGCGACCGGTGCCCGTGCTGTACGCGCCGAGGTTGACCTGCGTGCCGGCGGCATTCACCGCGCTCGACGCGAACACGTTCTGATAGAACTTGTCGTACTGCATGGCCCGCGTGTGCGTGCGCAACGTCAAGCCGCGACCGTTGTCGTACTCGGCCAGTACGTGTGCACCGTTGACGGTCATCGTCGAACGATTCCGATCGGGATCGCCCACGAAGGTGCGCCAATCGAGCGCCGAGGGACGCCCGTTGGCCGACGGGATGCCGCGGTCGACGGTGCGTGAATCGACGAAGTGCTCTACGCCGGCACGTACCATCGTCTTGCCGGCGAGCAGCGCCACGGTAGGGCTGAAGCCGCTCTTTTCGTACGAGACAAAGTCACGGTAGGAGCCACTCTTCTCGTGGAGCGCATTGACGCGCGCCGCGAGCTTCGACGTGAAGCCCTGCCCGACATCGAGCGTGAAGCGACGCTCGCCGTACGAGCCCGACTCGAGGCGACCGCTGCGCGTGGGCGTCCACTCGGCCTGCTTCATGACCCGATTGATCACGCCGCCGCCACCTCCGCGACCGAAGGCGAGCGCGT
>CAWJMR010000003.1:0-243244 GCA_963843965.1 uncultured Gemmatimonadaceae bacterium | reverse complement strand
CCGATGCTGATGCGCCTCAAGGCGCGTCATCCAGGCTGCCTGATAGATATACTTGCGCCATCGTGGACAATCGGCCTGTTGTCCGCGATGCCTGAAGTTCATCAGTCCATTATCAATCCCTTCGGGCACGGTGCATTGCAACTTGCAGAACGCCACAAGCTGGGCGTGCAATTGCGGGGGGCGCACTACGATCAGGCGATCGTGCTGCCAAACTCGCTCAAATCCGCGCTGGTTCCGTTTTTCGCAAAGATTCCACTGCGTACGGGCTTCACCGGTGAGATGCGCTATGGCCTGCTCAACGATGCGCGCAGCCTTAACAAGTCCTTACTGCCATTAATGGCGCAACGTTTTGCGCAACTGGCCGAAGCGCCGGATAGTACCCCCCCACGCCCGCTTGCCAATCCCAAACTGGCCGCATCATCGGCACAACGCGATGCCAGCTTGCAAAAGCTCGGTCTGACACTAGCAAAACCGGTCGCTATTTTTTGTCCGGGTGCAGAATACGGCCCGGCAAAACGCTGGCCGGTCTCCTACTTTGCAAAAATGGCACTACGTCTGCAAGAACGTGGCTACGCTGTCTGGCTGATAGGGTCGGGCAAGGACAAGGACGTCGCGGATGAAATCGTCATTCAAAGTCACCCGGAAACCCGCAATCTGTGCGGAAAAACCGATCTTACCGATGCGATTGCGCTCTTATCATGTGCTGCGATAGTGATCAGCAACGACTCCGGCCTGATGCACATTACCGCTGCGCTCGACCGCCCGATGATCGCCATTTTCGGCTCAAGCAGTCCGCAATTCACCCCACCGCTGTCAAGTAATGCAGCCGTGGTCAAGCTCGACCTTTCCTGCAGCCCCTGTTTCAAACGCGAATGTCCGCTGGGACATTTCAACTGCATGAACCAGCTTACCCCCGATTTGGTATGGGAAAAAATTCAACATATCCTGCCAACGCCTTAAATAATCTATCATTGCACAATGGACAAGCTGCCACGTGAAATTTTCAAGGCGTACGACATCCGGGGCATTGTCGGCAAGACACTCACGCCTGAAATTGTCGAGGCCATCGGTCATGCCATCGGTTCTGAAGCGAAAAAACGCACTCAGCACACCATAGCCATCGGTCGAGATGGCCGCTTGTCCGGCCCGGAACTGATCGCTGCGCTCGCTCGCGGCATACAAAATAGCGGTATCGACGTCATCGATATAGGCTGCATTGCCACGCCAATGGCCTATTTCGCCGCGTTCGAGCTGGGCACCCATTCTGCGGTGATGCTCACCGGCAGCCACAATCCGCCCGATTACAATGGCCTCAAAATCGTATTGGGTGGCGAAACGCTGTCGGGCGATGCCGTTCAGTCACTGCGAGCCAGCATCGAACAGCAAGATTTGAGCCACGGCAGAGGCAGTTATCGCCAGCAGGATATCAGTGCGGCCTACATCGCGCGCATCGTCTCCGGCATCACACTTGCGCGACCAATGAAAATCACCGTCGATTGTGGCAATGGCGTGGCGGGCAGCTATGTGGCCAATCTTTACCGGCAGCTAGGCTGCAGCGTCGAAGAATTATATTGCGAGGTGGACGGAAACTTCCCCAACCATCACCCGGATCCTTCCGATCCGGACAATCTGCAGGACCTGATCGAAGCCGTGCATCACAACGGCAGTGAAATCGGCCTGGCCTTCGACGGCGATGGCGACCGTCTGGGCGTGGTCACCCAGGAGGGCAACATCATCTATCCGGATCGCCTGATGATGCTGTTCGCTGCCGATCTGCTAAGCCGCCATCCCGATGCCGAAATCATCTTCGATATTAAATCCACCCGATTGCTATTTGACTGGATCACTTCACGCGGTGGAAAAGCCACACTATGGAAAACCGGCCACTCACTGATCAAGGCCAAGATGCGTGAGACCGGCGCACTGCTGGCATCAGAAATGACCGGACATTTTTTCTTCACGGAACGCTGGTACGGCTTTGATGATGGCCTGTACAGCGGTGCGCGTTTACTGGAAATATTAAGCCGCTTTGCCGATCCAAGTGCCGTACTCAATGCACTGCCCGACGCTTTATGCACACCGGAATTACACATTGAAACCAGTGAGGGCGAAAATCACGCGATACTGAACGAAATGAGGAATACCGCCATTTTTACCGATGCGCTGGAGATCATCACGCTGGACGGACTGCGTGTAGAATATGCCGACGGATTTGGTCTGGCGCGCCCCTCCAACACCACGCCATCCATTATGTTACGCTTCGAGGCCGACACCCGGCATGGATTGATGCGAATTCAGGACGATTTTCGCCGGATATTCAAGCAAACCGCACCTCACCTTACATTGCCATTCTAATGGACGATGCCGACTCGGGCAGGAGCGCCATACGGAACAATGTTTTATCATTTACAAATCAAATAGTTACACTTCAATTTTCTCCTAGCGCCTGCAAGATGGCCGGGTAATTAAAGTTCTGAGCATAATGAATTAGTGTTTTTTGCAATGGCCGATCGTAAGCTGCAACTTGCTGGATGACAAATTCGATACGTTCGCTTCTCAGCTCGTCCAGTGCACGCTTTAGATCATTGCGCAACGCCTCCGGCAATACAGCCAGCATCTCCGGCGTTAAAGACATGACTGGCTGTTGCAGCTCGGCCGCGCCTTCATATATAAACTTCACGCCCAATTGCCTCGACAGGCATTCGTAGATCTCGTTTGAGCGGTAAGGCTTGCGCACAAAATCGTCCATGCCCGCATCAAGCATTTCACTGCGCTGCTCGATAAAGGCCGAGGCCGTCACCGCGACGATTTTCACCTCCTTGCCGCCGGGCAATTCGCGGATACGTCGGGTCGCTTCCAACCCGTCCATCACCGGCATGCGCCGGTCCATCCAGATAAAATGTGGATGCCAGCTTTGGAACAGTTGCACCCCTTGTTCGCCGTTCTCCGCAACTTTGCACTGAAAACCTGCGGACTCAATCAGTTTGGTCAGCAGCAACTGGTTGTCACGCTGATCTTCGACGATCAGGATGCGGTATTCTGGCTGCCCCGTAGCCAAGCCCACCACCGCACCATGGCCCAATTCCTTCGGATTGACGATGTCAGCTTCCGCAACTTCGTTCAGCGGCAGATCGACCCGGAACACCGTGCCTTTGCCAGGCGTGCTTTCCAGGCTGATGCTGCCTCCCATCAGCTGCACGAACTGGCGCGTAATGGTCAACCCCAGCCCGGTGCCCTTGTTGATGCCTTGTTCACCCAGTTGCACGAAGGGCTCAAAGATGCGCTGCTGGTCTTCCGGCGCGATGCCGGGACCGGAATCTTCGACTTCGATCTGCAGGTGGGAGATTTTATTTTTCCGGGTGCCCAGACGCAGGGTCACCCCGCCTTGCTCGGTGAATTTGACGGCATTCCCCATCAGGTTGATCAACACCTGGCGCAAACGGGCTTCGTCGCCGACGAGGTAGCGTGGAAAAGTGGAAGCTTGGTCAATCAGCAGTTGCAAGCCTTTTTCCTCCGCGCGCAGGTGCATCATGTCTGTGACGTCGCGCACCATGCCACCCAAGTCGAACGGCGCGTTTTCCAGTTGCACACGCCCTGCCTCGATTTTGGCCATTTCCAGCACATCGTTGATCAGCGTCAGCAGGTGTTCGCCGCTGCGGTTGATGATATCAATGTTCTGCTGCATGCTCTCGGGCAGCAGCGGATTCTTGCGCATCATGCTGGAAAAACCGAGGATGGCGTTCAGCGGCGTGCGCAGTTCGTGGCTCATGTTGGCCAGAAACACGCTCTTGGCCTGATTTGCCGTTTCCGCCGCATTGCGTGCCAATACCAGAGCGGTGGTACGTTGCTGCACTTCTTCTTCAAGGTGATCTTTGTAGTGCCTCAACTCTTCATCGTTCCGCTTGCGATCGGTAATATCCTCTGAAATACCCAACAGAAACTGCGGGCGACCTGTCTCATCCGTCAGGGGTAATTTTTTCGTGTGAAGGATGCGAGTCCCCTGGGGAGTTTCGATATTTTCTTCCAGGATGTCCAACAAAATACCTCGCTCCAATACCGCACGATCATTGCCGATAAAGAACTCGGCTTGTTCTTTTGGAAAAAAGTCAAAATCGTTCTTTCCTATCAGCTTATCGCGACCGACCCCCAGCAATAACTCACCCGCCCGGTTGAACCTCGCAAATCTCAAATCGGATGCGTTTTTAAGGAAGATCATGTGTGGAATGTTTTCAATGATGCTATCCAACAACTCATTACTCGCCCGCAACGCATCTTCCGCTCGTTTGCGCTCGGTGATATCCATCGCTACGCCGCGCACCCTGACTGCCTTGCCATGCTCGTCTCGCACGAGTTCTCCGCGCGCATGCATCCATCGCATACTGCCTTCCTTGAGCACCATTTCCAATTCAAGCTCATAGGGGATGCCGGTCTCTGTGGTTTGCGCGATAGCAGCGCTCAACTTTTCCCAACTCTCCGGAGTGAAGAGCTTCATGGATTCAGTATAGAGCGGTGGCGGCAGTGTCGGGTCATAACCATACATGTTATACAGTTCCTCAGACCAGAAAACCTGACTGGTCGCCAGATCCATATGCCAGCTGCCAAGGTGTGCAATGCGCTGCGCTTCTTTCAGTGCCTCGTCGCTACGGCGTAATACCTCTTCCGCACGTTTGCGCTCGGTGATGTCGCTGAACGCCACTACCGCACCGGTAATTTTTCCTGCCACCAGGATAGGCGTGCTGACAAATTCCACCGGAAAGCTGCTGCCATCCTTGCGCCAGTACAGGTCTGTCCCGCGATGAACCACACCCTGTTTGTGCGACGCCTGCACCGGACACTCATCCTCAGGGTAGGGGAGACCATCCGGCTTGGTGTGATGAATCATGGTATGACTGTGCCGACCAAGAAATTCTTCGGCACTGAATCCCAGCAATTGTGATGCGGCCGGATTAACGAAGGTGCATAGACCTTCATTGTCCAGTCCGTAGATACCCTCCCCTGCAGAATCCAGTACCAGCCTGTTCTGCAAGCTCAGTTGTTCCACTTCCTGTTGCGCCTTGTGGCGCTCGGTGATGTCATGCACCGTGCCCGAGGAGCGCAGCGGCTTGCCGTCCTCATGGTAATGAGTCTCGCATTTCTCGTTGACATATTTCACCCGCCCGTCCTTCATCAACAGTCGGTGCACGATATCATACGGGATCTTGCTCTTGACCGATTCGGTGTAGGCGTTGTTCACCATGTCGCGGTCGTCGGGATGTATCCCATCCAGGAAAGCGTCATAGGTCGCGCCGAACTTTGCCGGGTCGATTTCTAAGATGCGGTAAATTTCGTCCGACCAAGTCAGTACGTCATGCACCAGGTCAAGCTCCCAGTTGCCCAGATGTGCAATACGTTGCGCCTCGGCCAGGCCATGCTCGTTACGTCTGATTTCCTCTTCGGCTTGCTTGCGCTCGGCTTCATTCCGCGCCAATGTATCCAGCATCTGGTTTAAACCGTTAGCCAGCCTGGTAATTTCGTCCTGGCGGTCAGCAACATTCGCGCGCGTCAAAAAATCCCCTCCTTGCACTTTTTCCGCCACAGCCACTAATGATTCAATGCGATTCCCTAGTCGGCTTGCAATCAGAATGGACGCGAGTAGCGCCAGAATTGATGAAAATAATATGAAGAGCGCATTACTCAATATCAATCGCTGCAAGTCACCGACGATGCCTTCCCGTCCCAACGCGATCCTCGCCCAACCGACCTGCCGCTCACCGATTTTGATCGGCACGGCGACATCTATAATTGATTCGTTATCTATTACCACACGGTTCACGGCTGATGCCTTAATAAGAGCCAGGCTGGATTCGTCAGACAGGAACTGCCCCACTTTTGCAACATCGCTGTGCGCAAGCACCTGACCCGATGGAAAAATGACCATCGCATAGCGAAATTGAGGATAGTCCCGAAAAGAGTTCACCACTTCCTGCAAACCAGCAACGTCATTTGCCAGCACCCAGGAACGTGAGCTGACCGCAAGCGATTGCGCTAGTCCGGTCGTATTTTCAGCGCTATTACGGTAAAGGTATGTTCTCTCACTCGTAACCAGGTAAGCAGTATAGATGCCAATCAGAAGCAGGAAGCCGGCTACAAAGGTGGCGATGATCTGCCGTTTGAACGAGCCTGACGCAGCCATTCTCAAGGGAAATATGTTCATTTTTGCGAGTCATCCAATAATGGCCGAACAGTCTGATTGAACTTGTGTAGAAAATTCTCGATCACACGATAACGCTGGTCATCGGCCAGTTCGAAACGAGATAGCGGCATGCGCGCAAGCATAACCCGCCCTTCTGCGGTAGTGTGCAGGGTATCGAGCAGTTGTGCCACTCGTTTGGCAAGCGCTACGGGTACATCATCCCTCGCCACCACGCCGTTGTTGATCAGCGGCTCGGTCTCCCACTTAAGCTCCAGTTCACGCGCCTGGTCGGGATGCTCTTTCTGAAAAGCTTCCCACGGAAGCGGCCAGGTCGCACCCGCTGCCACTTTGCCAAGATACACATTCATGATGGACGATTCTTGGGAGCCGACGTACAGGTTTTCGATATCATGATTCACATCCAGACCGTGAGTCTGAAAAAAATACTGCGGCATCATGGTGGCAGCCAAAGCGGTGCGCGCAGGATAGGAAACGCTTTTACCTTTGAGGTCTGTCACGTTTTTGATGCCGCTGTCGCGTCTGACCAGAATGACGCCGGTGAACTTGTAATCGTCCCCCATCTTGGCGATGACGTGATAACCGTGACCTAGCGAATTCAGCGTCTGGTACGGGTTGGGCAAGGCGAAGTCGAGTTCTCTCGCATACAGTTTTTTCTCGAATTCCTCGTAATTACGCGAAGCCTCCAGGCGAAAGGTGGTGCCTGGAATATTGCGGTTGAGGTAATCAATCACCGGGCCGTATATCTCGAACAGACGTGCCGGATTATTAAGTGGGTGAATAGCAAAGGTATAAACTTTTCCGGTCTCCGGCGCCTTGGCGGTGAACTTGGGTTCGGACGGTTTGTTCCCCTCGTTCTGGCCACATGCCACCAGCATCAAAGCGATCAATCCAAGCAACAGGTTTTTCATTATTTCACCCCCTCAGATATTTGATTCAGTAAATCGCTCCGCACACCTTATGGTTGCCGTGCAATCTTCAACGACTGTGCTCGTAATGACACCTCTATCTTGATCGGCATCTCAAACCTGTGTTGGGTGACAGATAAAACGATTCCGGGTATTCAGAAACAAATAATGCTGTCATTCGGAAGATTGTTTGGTGTTGGTGTGGTGAGGGCGGTGAATTCTTAGTCGCTACCACGCTGAATTTAATTCCCATCACATTGCCATCACACAAAGAGTAACAACAAATAGCCGAGCGTAGCAAAATGAAACAAAATAATTTTTGAAAAGTGGCTGTTTCATCGATTTTTCATCACACTCCCATCACACTGAATTGTGATAAAGCGGCTAAATACAGCAAAATCCAACCAAATCGCACAAAATAAAAAACCCGCTAACTCAATGAATTAGCGGGTTTGTGTGGGGTGGCTGATGGGGCTCGAACCCACGACAACAGGAATCACAATCCTGGACTCTACCAACTGAGCTACAGCCACCATTAAACTTTTTACTGACAGACACTGGTGTGCCCGACAGGAATCGAACCTGTAACCCCCAGCTTAGAAGGCTGGTGCTCTATCCGGTTGAGCTACGGGCACAAATTCTTATCTAAGCCGAATTCAACCTCGACCAGAATATGCTATTTACCACTAAAATTGGTCGGAGTGGAGAGATTCGAACTCCCGACATCCTGGTCCCAAACCAGGCGCGCTACCAGGCTACGCTACACTCCGAAGGTTCAACATTATACCTGCTCAACTTGATTTTCACCGAAAAAATTTCGATCGTAAAACTTTCCTGCTGGTCGGAGTGGAGAGATTCGAACTCCCGACATCCTGGTCCCAAACCAGGCGCGCTACCAGGCTACGCTACACTCCGAAGGCTGCGCATTATACAGATGCGTTCTGCTATTGCAAGCCGATTTCATATTTCTTTAAGCCTTTGCATCGCCATCATCAGATAATACCCCATGGACCACAAGGTCAACAGCGCAGCCATATATAACAACAGCGAACCGATAGCCTGACAATCCACACCCAGCAAACGTTCATGGTATAGCAAAGCGGCAATCGCAACCATTTGAAACGTGGTTTTTATCTTTCCCAGCAACGAAACCGCGATGCTGCGGCTTTCACCAATTTTGGCCATCCATTCGCGCAGCGCAGAAATGGTAATTTCGCGCCCGATGATAATAAAGGCGATGACTGCGTCCGCACGCCCTAATTTGACTAACAAGATCAATGCCGCCGCAACCATCAACTTGTCTGCAACGGGATCCAGAAATGCGCCAAATGCGGATGACTGATCCAGTTTACGCGCGAGATACCCATCCAGCCAGTCGGTCAAGGCGGCAAGAATGAAAACCCCTGTCGCAATCAAATTTTTAGAGTGCGGCGTCAAAGAACTGTCCGACAGGTAAAATGCCGTCACAAAAACAGGGATGAGCAGAATTCGCAGCCAGGTCAGCAAATTTGGGATATTAAGATTCATGGTCGTTAGTGTAGCCGCTGCCAAATATATTGGGCAACAAACTTCTGACAAATTTCAGTTATATTAACCAGAAAATATTTTCTATTCATTTCGCCCGGCCTGTCATTCACGGGTGCCAGCACATTATGGAACAGCATAATTGCTCTTAATGTTCAGGATTTACGCCGTTTGGCGGGAGGCAGGTGTTTTCTGCCCTGAACCAGATCCTTTTTGGAAATCCAGACCGGCTTCGACTTCGGTTTAACCAGCAGACTCCTGACCGGACTGGCACTGGCTTCCCTGGAAGCCTTGACTGCGGCAACGAGTTGCGCCTCTTCAACCTGAATACAGTCATGTTCATCCTTGCATGGGTATTTGGCCAGGAGTTCCAAAATACGTGACCGCTTTTTTTCGATACCATCGTTCCTGCGCAAACTCACCATCATTGCCTGCGCATCGGCCGATAGCGCCAAACCTCCATCCATAAAAATAACCAGACCACATACCGACAGCCGCGCGAACGACTCGGACATCAGGGGTGCAGCAGGAATTGCTCCCTGCGCCAGCGCGATTGCAGTTGCAATCTCGATCAGATCGGCAGGCCGCCGCTTCGCCGCAACGGACAGGGATAACAGGAGAATGGCATCAACATCGTGGACTGGGTGCATTATGGGCCTTTACGCGGTGCGTCCAAAACGGACGTAAAGATGATAGTGTAATGGATGCGGCGACGGGAAGGGAAAAGCTTGCAACGACACAACTGAAACCCACACCTGAATTTGCGCCGATAATCCGACGACACCGCAACGACCAACATAATTTCCTGCATGCGTTGCGACTATTGCCTATATTGCTGAGTGTATAATTATACGATTTACATACCAAGGAAATATCGTGTCCCTGTCCAAACGCGTACAAGCCATCAAGCCCTCCCCCACCCTTGCCGTTACGGCACGCGCAGCCAAGCTGAAGGCAGAAGGAAAAGACATCATCGGACTGGGTACGGGCGAGCCGGATTTCGATACGCCACAACACATCAAGGATGCCGCAATCGGCGCCATCAACGCAGGCTTTACCAAATACACCGCCGTGGGCGGCACAGCTACGCTTAAAGCGGCCGTCATCGCCAAGTTCAAGCGCGACAATAATCTCGATTACACCGCCAAACAGATACTGGTATCCTGCGGCGGCAAGCAGAGCTTCTTCAATCTGGCACTGGCCGTGATCGACCCGGGCGATGAAGTCATCGTCCCCGCACCGTACTGGGTATCGTATCCTGACATCGTGATTATTGCCGAAGGCCGTCCGGTCATCGTGCATACAGACATCGCACAGGGCTTCAAGCTCACCCCTATGCAACTGGAAGCTGCGATCACCTCCAAAACAAAAATGCTGGTCATCAACAGTCCGAGCAATCCATCCGGCGCGGTCTACAATCTCGAAGACCTGAAGGCGCTGGGCGAAGTGCTGCGCCGCCACCCGAACATCCTTATCGCAACCGACGACATGTACGAGCATATCGCGCTGACCGACAGCAAATTCGTCAACATTCTCGATGCCTGCCCCGATCTGTATCCACGCACCATGGTGCTCAACGGCGTATCCAAGGCCTACGCAATGACCGGCTGGCGCATCGGTTATGCTGCAGGCCCAGAGAACATCATCACCGCGATGGAAAACGTGCAGTCGCAGAGCACCTCCAATCCAACCTCGATTTCGCAGGTTGCGGCAGAAGCCGCACTAAACGGCGACCAGAACTGTCTGGCACCCATGATCCGCGCCTTCCGCGAACGCCATGTATTTGTCGTCAATGAATTGAACAAGATACCAGGCCTGTCCTGCATCATGGCGGGCGGCGCATTTTATGCCTTCCCCGATGCACGCAAAGCCATTGCCACGTTGCATGCAAAGGGCACGATTACTGCTGCTACCGACATCGCGCTGTCCGAATACCTGTTGGTGGAGGCCGGGGTTGCAGTCGTACCGGGTTCAGCTTTCGGTTCTGAGGGTTACATCAGACTGTCTTTCGCCACTTCAATGTCCAATCTGGAAAATGCAATGGCGCGCATCGCAAAGGCACTGAGCTAAATCAGAACAGGCCAAATAATAAGGGGGCAGACGCCCCCCATTATTCGCAAATATTTTATAAAGCAGGCTTAACGCACGGCGCGTAGCGACGGACTTTGCGTAGTACCGTCGATCTGCAGTTCGGCTGACCCCATGCCGGCACGCATCGTCAGACTGGACGAGAGACTTCCTGTCAATTTCTGATCACTCACAGTCAATCTGCCACTTGCCTTTACCACGCTATCGCTTAGCCTGAGCGGACTGAAACGGTAAATACCATTGGAATAGTACAATTCGCCGCTCAACGACTCGAAATAGGTCCTGCCGCCAGGCAAACTATCACGGCTATGTAAACGTGTTGTTTCCACCACATCGACCCCGCTCAGACTCCCCTTACCAACCGTAAAGACGCCATTGAGCAGCGCAGAATCAGCCAGTTTATCCAGACTGGCAGCCTGCATCTGAAAGCGCGCCGAACCGTCCAGATTGCCCACCAACAATTTATTGATGTTTTGCAAGGAGATGACCTTGGCATCCAGCGCACCTTGCACACGCCAGCCGGAGCGCCAGTTAATCCGCGCACTTCCGGTTAATACGCCACCTGCGATACGGCCATCGAAACTGTTGATCCGCAGCTCATCCTGCGCCAATTCACCCGTCACCTTCAAGTCATCAAACACCCATCCCGGAAGCAGAGGGAAGGCACGATTGCGCAGCGTGAGGGATATGGCCTGTGATGCCTGTATTTCAAGTACCAGCTTATGGCTGTCAGCAGCCAGATGCGCCCCTGAAAATTTACCGGATGCATCGAAATAAAACTCGCCACCCACATCGGTAAACGCGAGTCCATCGGCAGATAAATTGCCTTGCTGCAGGACGATATTCGCAACCGGATAGTCAGGATCATCCGCCAGCTTCTGCAGCCAGTTCGCCGCCTGTGGCAATGCTGCCCCACTCACGTCCGCATGCTCAATGAGTAGATGATCAATACGTTTGACCTGCCCCCACAAAGCCGAAAATGCGAAATTCGCCTCGACTCTCCCGGCCTTGAAGGACTGGCCGCCGCCTATCGAAACCTCATCAAACACCAGGCGCGGCGTTGGCAAAATACGCCCCGACATATGCGCGATATGCACCGGCTGCTGCAATCGTGCAGACATCATCTGCTCAATTTTCACAAGATAGCCCTGCATGGGCAACACGGCAGGCACAACAAACAAGGCGGCCAGCAACAACACAAACAATCCTGCGGCAATCCGACGCCAGGGCAACGGTTTACGATGCGCTCGGGTCGCGAGCTTTTTATCGGATGCCATTACTGCAGCCTTAACGGGCGCAGACTGGATTTCCTGTTTTTCTCGTGTCTGTTCTGTCGCCCGCTGCTCTGCTTCCAGCCATTTTTTAGCCTGTGCATCGGCCAGCTCACGCGCCTCTTCATCGGAATAGGGTTGTGCCTCGACAGATTTCAACGCGGCCACTGCCAAGGATTTCTCCGATTCCAAAGACACAGCTTCCGGTTTTACAAGCGGCTGCACATCTGTATCAGTAATCTCAATAGCATCCCTTAACAATTGCGCTGCCACATCAGCAGGAGGGTGCGTCACCGGCATCTCCATGGATACGGCCTGTGGCATTACCATATCGAGCTTATCCAGATCAAAAGCAGCCAATTCAGCAACGCGCTCCAGCATCTGAAGCGGCACACCGACACCGATCAGTTCATAGAGCTGATGCTCCCGCCCATGCTTGTCCTGCTGCGCGCCACGATAGCTGAACAGCGCCTTGTATTCTTCGCTCAGGTTGGACACAAATTCAAAATAGGAACGGGAAACATAGATCTGATCCTGCCCCGCAAAGCTCATCACACGCTGCGCACTATTTATGCCATCACCAAGCAAATTGATCCGCCCGTTAATATCCTTAACCAGACTGACCGGCCCCAGATGAATGCCGATACGTACCTGCAACGGCTGGTAATCAACATGGCTTCTGTCCAGCAAGGCTGTGTGAAAATGTATTGCCGCCTCAAGCGCATCCGTTGGATGCTGCAAAAAGCCAATCGCTGCGCCATCCCCGGTATCGAGAATGATACGTTCGTCTTTAGCAATGTCGGCTAGGCTATCCGTCAGCAATTGACTAAAGCGTTGTTTCCAGTCGATCTGCCTGTTATCAGGCTGCCGGGTATACCCCACAATATCCAGAAATACGACTGCCACAATAATGGTGCGTCTTTCAATCACGGGTATACCGTTATTTCCCCCCCTGCTGTCACAACCCTGCACTGCAGCATCCGAGATCCTTCTTTCCGGCGCAGCCTGTTTCCTGTCATCACCACGCACCACCCAGGGCCGGGATGCACGCACCTGTCCAGCTTCCTTTTTCCGCTCTATTTCATCCAGCACAGAAACAATACTTACTTCCTCTACAGCATGTTTAGCGTTCAGACTGACGATAGAGGCCAGAATTTCAGCTTCCTCAGTTGCCATACGAATAACCTCGGCTTCAATACGAGCTGCTTCTTCCGCATTGATGCGCGCGGATTCAACATGAGCAGCTTCTTCCGCCTCGATACGTGTGGCTTCGATACGTGCTGCTTCTTCTGCCTCGATACGTGCTGCTTCTTGCGCCTCGATGCGTGCCGCCTCGATACGTGCTGCTTCTTGCGCCTCGATGCGTGCCGCTTCAATACGTGCCGCTTCTTCCGCCTCGATACGTGCGGCTTCAATACGTGCCGCTTCTTCTGCCTCGATACGTGCGGCTTCGATACGAGCCGCTTCTTGCGCCTCGATACGTGCGGCTTCGATACGAGCCGCTTCTTGCGCCTCGATGCGTGCCGCCTCGATACGTGCTGCTTCTTCCGCATTGATGCGCGCGGATTCAACATGAGCAGCTTCTTCCGCCTCGATACGTGCCGCCTCGATACGTGCTGCTTCTTCTGCCTCGATGCGCGCAGCTTCAATACGTGCCGCTTCTTCTGCCTCGATGCGCGCAGCTTCAATACGAGCCGCTTCTTCCGCCTCGATGCGTGCCGCCTCGATACGTGCTGCTTCTTCCGCCTCGATGCGTGCCGCCTCGATACGAGCCGCTTCTTCTGCCTCGATGCGTGCCGCTTCGATACGTGCTGCTTCTTCCGCCTCGATGCGTGCCGCTTCAATACGTGCCGCTTCTTGCGCCTCGATGCGTGCCGCTTCAATACGTGCCGCTTCTTCCGCCTTAATGCGCGCGGCCTCCTGCTCGGCTATTTTCTTGGCCTCTTCCGCCCCAGCCTTGATACGCGCAACTTCCTGCTCGGCCATCTTTTTGGCCTCTTCCGCTTCAGCCTTAATGCGCGCGGCATCGGCCTCAGCCTTAATCCGCGTAGCTTCGGCTTCAAGCCTTGCCTGCTTATCCGCTTCCTTTCTGGCAAGCACTTCGGCTTCCGCCTGCGCCTTGAATTTAGCCACTTCCATTTCCAGCGCAGCACGCTCCTGCGCCACTGCTAACGCACGTGCCTGTGCCTCTGCCTTGATTTCGGCTGCGTGACGTTCGGCCTCAGCACGCACTTTCACTTCAATTTCAGCCTGTTCCACTCTGGCTCGCGCAGCCTGTTCACGACGCTCGGTTTCTGCCGCCTCAGCGGCACGAATAGCCTGCGCTTCAAGCGCGGCACGCGCCTGCGCTTCTGTTTCGGCCTGAGCCTTGAATTTGGCGACTTCCTTTTCCAGCGTTGCGCGCTGTTCGGCGATGGCACGCGCCTGTTCCTCGGATCGCAATGCATTCAGCTTGGCTTGACGGACTGTTTCCAGTGTAGCCTGCGCCTGACGTTCCGCCTGAGCCACCTCCAAAGCGCGCAACCGGTCCGCCTCTTCTGTCAATACGGCTTGCGTAGGCACACGATAAGCAGCCGTAAAATCCAGCTCTTCCGAATTACTGGGGGGTTTGATGACGGGCACTGCTTGCGGCGTAACCAGTCGGGAAGCCTGGACAACTCTGGACTTATCCTGAATGTATCCACCACGCGCCAACTCGATCAGCATGTCATTCAACATCGCTCGCAAGCTAGGTGAAGAACGCTTCATGATTTCAGCAACCGTCGCGGTGCCATCGATCATCAATAGCGCACGCTTGATGTCCTTGGACAGATGCGCCGTCCGGCTACGCACCTCGTCTTCGCCGCTTGGCGTCCTGACAAAAATAATTTTTTCATTCATGCTTTATTCTAACTGATAGCGTGTGTAAATTTTCACTGGAAAACGACAAAATTCTTATCTGAACAACTCTTTTCAGGAACTTGCGCAACACAATGTATTTATTTTGCATTGACAACAGAACGATCGTTCAATATATTGCACAGCACATTCGTTCTGTAGGGAATTATCATGACCGACCATAAAGATATCGAATATTTGAAGCGACTCCAGGATTACTACGCCGACTGGAAAAATATCCCCTCCTATGCCCGCCTGTGCGAGGTATTCGGTATCGCATCCAAGTCCTGGGTGAAAGCTATCCTGATGCGTCTGGCAGAAGCCGACCTCATTGAGCGCACCCCGGATGGTGCATGGATACCAACACGCAATTTTTTCGCACGTCCACTGGCCGAATCGACAGTGCAGGCCGGCATGCCTGTTGCCGTTACCGCCACCCAGGGCGATTATTTCGTCATCGATGAGATGCTGATCGACACGCCTTCCAAAACCACGCTGATCACCATCAAGGGTGATTCGATGATAGACGCCGGCATACACGATGGTGACATCGCGGTAATCGAAAAACGCATGACGGCGAATATCGGCGATATTGTGGTGGCCATCGTGGATGATGACTTCACGCTCAAGACGCTGGATCGCGAAAATGGCCAGTTCATACTGCGCCCTGCCAATCCCGCCTTTCCGGTCATCCGCCCGCAAGGCACACTGGAAATATTCGGCGTGCTGACAGGTTTAGTGCGGAAATACAAAAGGTGAATATCATGCAAACCTCGCACCGCCCCGCCCCCCTGCTCTCCATGACCCGTCCGAACAAGGCGCTGTTTTACAGCCAGCGCGCCTTGTTGCGCCGCGCCGTTCCAGCTGGTTTTCCGTCACCCGCCGATGATTTTGTCGAACAGCGCATCAGTCTGGATGAACATCTGATTGGACGCCGTGAATCCACCTTTTTCATGCGGGTTGCGGGCGACTCCATGCACGGACTGGGTATTTTTGACGGCGACCTGCTGGTAGTCGATCGCGCAGTGCAAGCCACCTCGGGTAGCGTTGTCATCGCGGTGGTTGACGGCGAATTCACCGTCAAGCAGTTGCTGAACATGCCGAACGGCCCGGTATTGCGCGCCGCCCACCCGGACTATCCGGATATGCACATTCGCCCCGAACAGGATTTTTCCATCTGGGGCGTGGTGAGCTGGAACGTCCATAAGCACTAATGAATCACGGGTCCGACCCGTTCTTACAAAACCGGGAATAATCGATGCAACGCGCGATCGCACTGGTGGACTGCAACAATTTCTACGTCTCCTGCGAGCGCCTGTTTCAGCCGCATCTGGAAGGAAAACCTGTCGTCATCCTGAGCAACAACGACGGTTGCGTGGTGTCACGCTCGCAGGAAGTCAAGGATCTGGGTATCAAGATGGCCGCGCCCTGGTTCCAATTGAAGGAGATGGCAAAAAAACACGGCATCGTCGCACTATCCTCCAACTACACGCTGTATGCAGATCTATCCAGCCGGGTGATGCAGGTACTGGCACAATTTTCCCCCTGGCGCCCTTGAGCGCTTCGATCTGCGACACGTTGTAGCTATCGCGGAAGTACTGCGCGTCGTCGCGCACACCGTCCACGAAGAAGTCGGCGGTGGTGCTCTGCCCGCGGATTGTCGGCGCGTCGCGGTGCCCTTCGCCCTGCCCCATCGTGACGCCCGGCACGTACTCCATGGCGCGGGCCATCGTCTGCAACCCGAGGTCGCGCATCACCTGCGGGCCGAGCACGGTGATCGACTGCGGCACCTCGCGGAGCGGGGTCAGGGTGCGGGTGGAGGACCGCGTTCCGGACACCCGATACTGGGTGCGCGCGGCGCGCTCAGCCGAGACGCGTACGGCGGACAGCGCCTGTGCCGCGGCCGAGTCCGCGGCCGTTCGGGGCGCACGGGTGGAATCCTGAACGAGGGGGGCGGTGGCGACGACCGCAGCTAGGACTAGAGCGATGGGCATGATATATTAGTTGAGAACGCTTCTCATGAAGCGTGAACTCAGACTAATACATCAATCCCGACAAAGTCAATCGGGATTATTTCTCTCCGGTTTGCGCCGCTGTTTGGGCTTCATGCGCATCGATGACCGCCTGGGCGGCTTCGGCCGGATCGTCGGTGAGCAGCAAGAGATCGAGGTCACCGGGCGAGATCTTCCCCTCGCCGACCAGACGCGACGTGATCCAGCGGACCAGTCCGGCCCAGTAGTGCCGGCCGAACAGGATGACCGGGAACTGATAGATCTTGCCGGTCTGAATCAGCGTGAGCGCTTCGAACAGTTCGTCCAGCGTGCCGAAGCCGCCGGGGAAAATGATGAACGCATTCGAATACTTGATGAACATCGTCTTCCGCACGAAGAAGTAGCGGAAGTTGACGAGCGTATCGACGTAGGGATTGGCGCCCTGCTCGAAGGGCAACTCGATGTTGCAGCCGACGGAGTGGCCACCGCCTTCCTTGGCCCCCTTGTTGGCGGCCTCCATGATGCCGGGTCCCGCCCCCGTGATAATCGAGAAACCCTGCAGGGCCAGCAAGCGCGCTGTCTCCTGTGCGGCCACGTACTGCGGATCATCGGGGCCGGTGCGCGCCGAGCCGAAGATCGTCACCCCTTTGTGGATCTCGGACAGCGCGTCGAACCCTTCCACGAACTCGGACGTGATTCGCATGACGCGCCACGGATCCGACCGCGTGAACGCCCCCATGTCATCCTTGGGACTCTGCAGCAACTTCTCATCTTCCGTGAGCATTGGTCGGTCACGGATGTCCTGATCGATCAGTCGAGGCTCCGGGCGCCGCACCGCGCGCGCGCCACTGGAGACCATCGGAGCCTCGGTACTCGGCTCACGACCCGCCTTTCGATGCCCTTCCTCGGTACGTTCCACCAAGCCATCACGCGATTCCTGTTCGGCTTGCGCGCGAGTGACGGCAGAGGCCTTCTTGCCGGTTGCTGTACGAGGCTGTGACGGTTGCTTTTTCGCCATGGGGAGCACGTGGAAGTTGGCAGGACTGATGTCTGATGATACTACCGTGACCACGCGACTGCTGTTGGTCGTGGCCGACGGCGTGCGCCCCGACGTGCTCGCCGACGAAATGGATCGCGGCAATCTCCCGGCGATGGCGCGTCTTCGCGAACGGGGAGGGCTGCATACGATCAGCACGTCCTTCCCGTCGGTCACTGGTCCCGCGTACGCCCCGTTCGTCATGGGCCGACATCCGGCGTCCGTCGGCATGCCCGGTCTTCGCTGGTTCGATCGGGCGCGTTCGTTGCCGTGGTCGTACGCGCAGGCGCGCAGCTACTCGGGCATCGACATCTGGCATGTGGACGGCGACCTCGATCCGCACAGTCCGACGCTGTACGATCTCGTGCAACCGTCGCTGGCCGGACTGATGATGATCGCGCGCGGTGCGACGCACGGTCGCGTGGGCCGCGGTATCGGCTGGTCGTTGCGAGCCGGCTGGGCGCACTTTCGTGGTGACGCGCATGCGTGGCGTCGCGTGGAGCAGGCGGCGGTCAGCGAATTCTTCCGCCGATTCACGCGTTCGCGGCCGATCATGTCGATGCTGGGCATTTTGAGTCCGGACAAGCTGTCGCATGCATTCGGCAGTGACTCCGCGGTAGTGCGCACGGCCATTGGAGACGTCGACACCGCGATCGCACGGGCCCAGGCCATCGCGACGGCTGGCGGATGGGCCGAGGGACTGCGCATCTGGGTGGTAGGCGATCATGGTCATGCGCCGGTGTCCGAACACGACGACCTGCACGGCTGGTTGTCGGGGCGCGGACACCAGGTGCTCGCGCACCCGAAGCTCGGTACGCGCGGCGCGGACGTCGCGCTCATGGTGGGCGGCAACGCGATGGGGCACGTGTATCTCGAGCCGGCGCGCCGCTCGCGCGCGTGGTGGCCCTCGCTGACGACGCGTTGGCAATCGACGCTCGACGCGATGCTCGACCGTCCATCCACCGGGTTGTTGGCGGTGGCGATGAGTGCGGACACCGTTCGCGTCTTTCATCAACGCGATGGCGTGGCCGACATCGTGCGCTCGCATGCGGGGCACGACGCGCGCTGGAGTTATGCAGCGATCGACGGCGATCCGTTGCAGCTTGGCGGGTCGCTCCCGGATCTCGACGCGAACGACGCGTGGCTGGCCGGCGCCGCGTCGCCCTACGCCGACGCGCTCGTGCAACTTTCTACACTGGTCCCGTCACCGAGAGCCGGTGACATCGTGGTATCGGCCGCGAGCGGCTGGGACCTGCGGTCGCGCTACGAACCGACGCCGCACGTGTCCACGCATGGCGCCCTGCTGCGCGAGCAGATGCTGGTGCCGCTGCTACTGGACGGGCCGGTGTCGCGCCTGCCGCAGCGCACGACCGACGTGGTGCCGAGCGCGTTGGATCTGCTCGGGGTGACGTCGGACGTTCCCTTCGACGGCCGGTCGTTTCTGCGCTGACCGGCCGTGCGGCGTCGCGCCTACTCGGTGCGGTTGCGACTGCGTTCGGTGTCGAAGCCTTCGGGGTAGCGCTTGCGCAGCTTGTCGATGTTGCGCTGCGCGATGTCGTCCATGCTGAGCCCGAGTACGGTCGCGAAGGCGCCGATGTACCACAGGCAGTCGCCGAGCTCTTTCACGAGCGCATCCTGATCGAGCGGCGTGGCGTGGAAGAGATGCTTCTTGATGACTTCGGCCACTTCGCCGGCTTCCCCGGTGAGGCCGAGCGCCGCGTTGGCCAGCTGCTGTTCGTGCGTGCGGTCGCGCCCGAGTGTGCGGGCGGCGAGTTCCTGATACTCGTCGAGGGTCATCGCGATCGTGGGTTGAGGACCCGCGAAAGCTAATGACCCTCGACGAGCCTCGACGAGAGGGGTTAGAAGCCGGAGACGTTCAGACGGCCACCGGTGACGGTCTTGCCGGCGAGCGAAGGCGTGGCAATCGCTGCGCCGAGAATGGCCGACTTGATCTGCCCCGCGGTCGCCCCGGAGTGCGTGGACGCGTAATACGCCACGGCACCACTGACGTGCGGTGTGGCCATCGACGTACCGCTGTAGCTCGCATATCCCGCGACGACCTTGCCGCGCGAGGATACCGGAACCGTGGACCAGATTGCACTGCCGGGGGCGCCGATGTCGACCGTGGTCGCACCGTAGTTCGAGAAGGAACTGATTGCGCCCGTGCTGGTGATCGACGCGACGGAGATCACGTTCGCGACGTTGTAGTTCGCCGGATAACAGGCCGTGACATCGCAATTGTAGGTGCTGTTGCCGGCCGCCGCGACGAACAGGATGTTTGCGGCGTTGGCACGTCCGATGGCGTCAGCGAGAGCCTGCGAGAATCCACCGCCGCCCCACGAATTGCTGGTGGCGGCGATGTTGACACCCTTGTTCTTCAACGCGGTGAAGTAATCCACCGCCTTCACCGCGTTCGCCGTCGTGCCGCCCTGGCTGCCGAGGAACTTGCCGCTCATCAGTTTCACCGTGCTGCACACACCGACGACGCCGGTGCCGTTTCCGGCCGCGCCGATCGTGCCGGCGACGTGCGTACCGTGATCGTCACCGGCACCATCGAACACCGAGCTGTTGTTTCCTGCGAAGTCCCAGCCGTAGACGTCATCGACGTATCCATTGCCGTCGTCGTCGACGGAGTTGCCGGCGATCTCTCCCGGATTCTTGAACGCGTTGGCGGCGAGCTCCGGGTGCGTGTACATGTAGCCTTCGTCGATGATGCCGATCACGACGTTACCGCAGTTGGCACCCGCCACCCACGGTGTCGCAGCGGTGCCGCCAATGCCGTACTGGTTCGACGGCGCAGTGCCGGAACCGTACATGCCCCAGAGCGATCCGTTTGCATAGTACGTGTCGCTTACCGTCGCGTCCGTCGTGTAAATCCAGTTCGGCTCCGCGTACTCCACATCACCGCGCGCCTTCAGCGCCGCGATCGCATCCGGCACGTTCATCGACGTGCGCATGACCGTGATCCCCTCGTTGTCGCCACGGCCACGCATCGCCGCTGTGACGATCTTCTCGCCCACCTGCGCATTCGCCGAGCGCATGATCTCGCCGCGCGACGCGTTCGACGCGCCGGGGCGGAATCGCACGATCACTTCACCCGGCACGAACTCCGGCGCGCGAGCCACTGATGCTTGCGGCGCGGCTGCCAATGCGGCGTCAGCTGGCGACGTGAGCGACGTCTGCTCGGGCGAACACGCGGCCAGCACGATCGCGGCAGCCGCCAACGAGGACTTCACCGACAATGAACGGTTCTTCATGCGTGTGCGCTCCATGGCACGAGGGATCAAATGACCCTGCGATGGTGCGACTCGTTCACAGAACTGTCAAGCGGAATTTTTGCTTAAGCGGCGAGGAGTCCCAACGTTTGCTCGATGTCACCGCTGAGCTGTGCTTCGATGTCCGCCAGATCGGTCGGATTGAGCCCAAGAAGCTCACACACGCCCTCGGCAGGCACTTCGCGCCCCACGCTGCGGGTGTAGCCGCCACCCGCCCGGCCAGCCAGCACGTCCGCGACGTGAATGATCGCCGGCAAGCGCCGGTCGGCCGCCTCGAGCGACATCGGATCGTGATGATGGCCGCACGCCTTCGCGAGCGCGTCGGGGAAGCGCCATTGTTCGCAGAGCGCCTTGCCGAAGGCCTCATGCGTGGCGCCAAGCCACTGCGTTTCCGCTTCGGCGAACGACAACGACGCGTTCTGCAACGTGGCCGCGATCAGCGCGGAGAACTCGGTGTGCGATGCCTGAATCTCCACCAGCAATCCGATGTCGTGTAGCAATCCCGCGAGCATCGCCTCCTCCGGCGGGACGCCGCCGCACCGCTCAGCAATCCGGCGCGCCGCCGTGCCGACCGCCACCGAGTGCGTCCACAACTCACCGGCGTCGAATCCCGGCACGGTACGACCACCACGGAAGAGCCGGTTGAGGCTCGCGGCCAGGGCGACGTTGCGGATTGCATTCACGCCAAGCAGACGCATGGCGGCCGCCGTCGACCCGACCTGACGCGGCCGGCCGTAGAACGCCGAGTTCACCACCTTCAACACGCGCGCCGCGAGCGGCGGGTCGCCTTCGAGCACCTCGAGCAGCGCATCTTCGGTGGACGTCGGATCTTCGGCGATCTTCATGATGCGCATCGCGCTTGCCGGCAGCGTGGCCACCGTGGTCACCCGCTTCAGCGCGCTGCGTACGATATGCTCGTTAATACTCACGGTGGTCATGCGGCCTCGAATGCTTCGCCTACGAATGTTGACCACCATCCCTCGAGCTGCGACGGCTCCATGGGTCGGGCCAGAAAGTAGCCTTGCCCCGCCGGACACCCGAGGGCCTGCAGCAACGCCAACTGCTCGATGTTCTCTATTCCTTCGGCCACGACGTGCAACCCGAGGTTCTCCGCGAGCGTGATCACCGCGTGTAGCAGCGCGGAGTAGCCGCGGCCACGACTCACGTTCTCGGTGAGCGCCCGGTCGACTTTGAGCACATCGAACGGGTATTCCTGCAGACAGGATAGCGACGAGTAGCCAGAGCCAAAGTCATCCATCGCGAGACGGATTCCCTCGGCCTTGAAGGCGGCGAGCAGCTCCCCTGCCATGACGCGATGCTGCATGAGCTGGGATTCCGTGACCTCGAGTTGGACCTGATGCGGCGCGATACCGGTCTCCCGCAGAATGCCCATCGTGCGCGGCACGAGATCGGGGTCGGCCAACTGGATGCGCGATAGGTTCACGCTGATGTAGGACGGCGCGAAGTCCGGCGCCTCGCGTTGCCACACCATGAACTGCCGGCATGACTCGCGCAGCACCTGATCGGAGAGTGGCAGAATCAGGCGGGTTTCCTCGGCCACCGGGATGAACTCCGACGGGGCGATCATCCCGTGTATGGGATGACGCCAGCGCACCAGCGCCTCCACGCTCTCGATCGACCGGTCTTCCAAGGAGATGATCGGCTGATACACCACGTAGAGCTCATTGCGCGCGATCGCGTCGCGCAGCGAGTTCTCGATGTCGAGGCGGTGTCGCACCGCATCCCGCATGCTTGTCGTGAAGAGCGCATGACACGCCTTGCCGCGGCTCTTGGCCTCGTACATGGCGATGTCGGCGTCACGGAGCATGTCATCGGCCTGGGAGTAGCCCTCGCTGCTGTGCACGATCCCGATGCTCGCGCTCGAGCGCACGGTGTGCGACTTCAGGAAGTACGGCTGCTCGAGTACGATCAGCAGCCGATCGGCCACACCAGCGGCCAGTTCGGCCGACGCCACGTCGTCGAGCACGATCACGAACTCGTCTCCGCCCAGCCGCGCCACCGTCGACCCGATGATGTCGCGGGTGATACAATCGCTCACCCGCAGGTTGAGCCGGAGCCGCGACGCAATCTCACTGAGCAGCAGATCGCCGATGTCGTGCCCGAGGCTGTCGTTGATGATCTTGAAGCGATCGAAGTCGATGAACATCACCGCGAATGCGTAGGTCGGATCCAGCGCGGTGCGTTCAATGGCGGCCTGCAAGCGGGCGTGCAGGAGGGCGCGGTTGGGCAGCCCCGTGAGCGTGTCGATGTGCGCCGCGCGTCCGAGTTGCGCCAGCATACGCTGGCGCTCGATCACCGAGCACACACGCGCGCGAAGCTCGGCGGCGAAGAACGGCTTCCGGATGTAGTCGGCCGCCCCGGCGGCGAAGCACGCGGTGAGGACCTGACGACTCTCACTGCCCGTCACGATGATGACCGGGATGCCGGCCAGCAACGGGTCGCTGCGCAATTGATGCAGGATGTCGATGCCGGTGCCATCCGGCAGCTCATGGTCGAGCAGAATGAGATCGGGGATGGTCGCACGAGCCGCCGCGAGCCCGCCGGCGCCTGTTGCCGCGCCTTCGATCGTCGCCTGCAACGGCCGCAGCATGGCGACGATCAGCGCATGGATGTCGGCATCGTCGTCGATCACGAGGATCCGCGCATTCGCGATGAACTCCCGCTCCTGCCGCGTGGATTGGTCCGTCAGGGCGATACTCATGCGGAGTGCTCCAGCGCGCGAATGGCCAGCCGGCATTGCGTCAACAGCAACTCGACCGCTTCCGACAGGTCGACGCCGGGGTCGAAGGTGCCATCGGCCGTCACGCGGGCTCGGGCGTATTGCTCCACATGCCGCGCCGCTTCGCTGATCGACGGATATCCGTACCCGCCGGCGGCTCCCTTGAGCTGGTGTGCGAGTCGAGCCAGGTCGAGCAGCGCGCCGGTGTTGAACGCCTGTTCGAGGCGCGTCACCTTCGCGGGTAGCCCCGCCAGGAATGCATCGACCAGCTCGGTGAAGTCGGGATCGTCGCACAGCTCACTATAGAGCACGGCCTGAGGAAAGACGTCGAGCCCCTGCATCTCCTCCTCGAGAGCCGACGACGACTGCATCCACCGTGCGCAGGTCGCGATCAGCGCGCCACGGTCAATCGGCTTGCTGGCGTAGTCGTCGCACCCGGCGTCAAGACACTTCTGACGGTCATCGGCCATGGCGTGCGCGGTCAGTGCGATGATCGGAATCGCGTGCGCCTGTGCGCGCAGCGTGCGCGCCAACGTGTAGCCGTCCATCTCCGGCATCTGCATATCGGAGACGAGCAGCCCGAAGGGTTGACCGGCGGCATCCGCGGCCGCGATCAGTTCAAGCGCCCGACGTCCGTGCTCGGCGATGACCACATCCGCCCCTGCTGCACGCAGATGGTGCGAGATCAACCGCTGATTGTCTTCCCCGTCTTCTGCAAGCAGGATGCGGCCGCGGAGTTCAATCGCATACGCGCCCGTAGCTTTCATCGCGGACGGGCCGGCCACGCACGCCAGCAGATCCGTGACGCTGTGCGCACCCTCCACCGCTTGCAGCGGCATCGTGAGCATGAAAGTCGAGCCTTCACCGGGCGCCGTCCGCACCAGCTGCACTTCACCGCCCATCAGATTGGCCAGCCGACGGCAGATCGTCAGTCCGAGCCCCGTGCCACCATGCTTGCGCGTCACCGACGTATCGGCCTGCACGAACGGCTGGAAAAGCTGCGCCGCCTGTTCCGGCGACATGCCGGGGCCGCTATCGACCACGGCGATCTGAACGACCGGCTCACCCGAGAGCGTGCCCAGATCCACCTGAATCTCGATCTGGCCCTGCGCCGTGAACTTGGCCGCGTTGCCGACCAGGTTCATGAGAATTTGGCGAAGCCTCGTGGGGTCCGAGAGGACCCGATCGGGAATCGGCGTGAGCAGGCGCGTGTGCAGCTGTACACCCTTTTGCGCGGCACGCGAGCGCATCAGGCTGTCGACGTCGAAGAGCACGCGCGGTAGGTCTGTTTCCACGCGCTCGATCGCCATACGGCCCGCTTCGATCTTCGACAGATCGAGAATATCGTTGATGACGGAGAGCAGATGTTCGCCCGCCCGACGAATCGTACTCATCGACTGCAGCTGTGCATCCGACGCGCCATGCCGGATCGCCTCGTCGCGCAGCAAATCGGTGTAGCCCAGGATGGCCGTGAGCGGCGTGCGGATTTCATGGCTCATGTTGGCCAGGAACTCGCTCTTGCTCTGACTGGCCGCCTCGGCGCGTTGCTGAGCCTGTCGCAAGGCCTCTTCGCGTTCGATCGCTGCCGTCACATCCATGACGGTACCGAACAGTCCGGAGACGTTCCCGTCGGCGTCGCGTCGGGCCCGACCTTCGCCGCGTACGTAGCGGACGCCATTGGCCCCACGCGACGTGCGCATCACCAGCGAATACGGCGTCCCGGTGTTGGCGGTGCGCTGCACGGCCTCGTGTAACCGGACCCCATCTGCCTCGACGAAGTCGGTGAGCATGTCCATGTAATCGGGCGGACCGTCCTGCGGATCGCGCCCGTACAAGCGGAAGATCTCGCGCGACCACTCGATATGATTCGAGGCAAGCTCATACGACCAGCTGCCCAGACTGGCGACCGTCTGTGCCTCTTCGAGCATGCCGGTTGTGCGTTGCAGCGCCGCGAAGGCGTTTTCCGCGCGTGCACGTTGCGCGTCGAGCGCCTCACGCGTGCGCACCTGCTCCGAGATGTCACTCTCGATGGCAATGAATCCGGTGAGCACGCCATGTTCGCGCAGTGGCTCGATCGTGAGATCGAGCCAGTAGTCCTGACCATCCTTGCCCCGATTCAGAATCTCGCAGCGCGCCGGCGCCCCCTCGTTCAGCGCCGCGTGAAGTGCCCGCACCGTCTCAGGATCCGTCTTCTCGCATTGCAGCAATTCTCCCGGACTCCGGCCGAGCGCTTCGTCCAGCGAGTAGCCGGTCAGCCTGGAGAATCCGTTGTTCACCCACGTCGTTCGTCGCGCGGCGTCAGTGATGACGACGGCGTTGCTGGTGCGCTCGGCCACCATCGCGAGGCGTCGAAATTCGACGCTGCGGGCGGATGCGTTCTGATGCTGTCGCTTCAGCAGTCGGATCACGGGCTCGATCACAAAGAGCGCGATGATGCCGATGGCGAGCTGCATAAGGAGTGCAATGGTCCACGCCGATCGCACGCTGCGTCGGACGCGCTCCTCCGAGTAGCCCTGCAGCGCGTTGACGGTGTGCTCGGCGTCGGCCGTGACGGCGTCGGCGGCCTGCACCACCACGACGGCTTCGGCGCGACGCGACGCACTGCCAAGCGGTTCGGAGAACATGCGGAGAGTTGCGGCGGCCATTGCTTCTCGTGGCACGCCAGAGGCGGCGATCGCATCGCGTGCCTCCTTCGCGGCGGCGAAGGCGGCCACTTCGAAGGCCGCGGTCAGCGAATCGAGCTTCTTGGCGCCGGCGCGCAGTTCTACCGTCAACTGACGAATGGCGTCGGCATCGCGCGGGCGGTCGATCGCGCCCGGCGCAAAGCGGGCGACGCCCTGTGCGAGCATGCGCTGACGGCCGGCGATGTTCACCATCTCGGCCGTGTGCGCGAGTCGGGCGGTGGCCGACACCTGACCCCAGAGTGATGCCGCCAGCAGGGCGGCGATCACACCCATCGACCCCAGGACGGCCACGCGCACTCGTGTATGCGGGCTGTTCGGGGCGCGGCCCGAACGGCTGAAACGATCGAGGGCCATGCGGGCATCGACGTGGCGTCGGTACATGATCCACGCGAAGAGCGGTCCGATGAGCAGCGCCAGGCCGGACGCCCCGATCAGGCTTCTCGTCCAATCGCTCACATCGAGATCGGCCAGATCGATGGCGTAGTGCAGACAGAGTTCGGCCAGCGCGATACATCCGACCAGCAGCAACGTGTCGACCCACCACGGGCGCTGGCGCGACGCGTGCGTTTCGGCGGACGAGCTGGGGTCGGGGTGCGACATGCCGGTGCGATACGGACGGAGGAATTCCCATCAAGCGTGGCACCGGCGTCGGCGTCGAGTTGAAGTGTCGACCGCAGCGACGATCCGCTTTACTATATTTGAACAATGTCCTGGCTACGTCTCTCCCTGACCCTCACCTGGCGCGCGATCGCCAACCCCTTGCTGGCCATGGACTTGCTCCGTGTTGCCTGGCGGTTTCGGCACCGGCATTGGTTTCGGCGGTTTCCGTTCCTCCCGCTCCCGGCCACGACGTATGTGAAGTGGCGCATGTACACGGCGTATGGGGATGAAGCGGCGATTCCGCCGGCTGATGACGTGATCGCCTTCGCCCGCTGGGTCGGACGCCAGCCGTAATGGCCACGGACGGCGCAGCGGATCTCACGCGGCGCCTGAAAGCGCAGGCCTTTGGACTGGGCTTCGACCTGGTCGGGATCACGACCCTCGGGACACCGGCCACCGGCATGGCGTTCGATGCGTGGCTGGATGCCGGCTACCAAGGGGCAATGGATTACCTGGCTGGCGATGGTGCGGAATTGCGTCGGGACAGCCGCCGTCCACACGCCGGGGCCACGCACGCCATCGTGTTGGCCACCCAATATGGTGGCCGCGAGCCGAGCGGCCCGGTGGCGCGCTACGCGCGCGGCGACGACTACCACGAACTGCTGCGCGAGCGTACGCGAGCCCTGCACCACTGGCTCGAGGCCGAGCTTGGCCACCCGGTGAACGCGCGACCCTACGTGGACAGCGGACCGGTGCTGGAGCGCGACCTCGCGCAGCGCGCCGGGCTCGGGTGGTTCGGCAAGAACACGATGCTGATCAACCCGACCGCGGGGTCGTTCTTCTTTCTGTCGTCGCTGTTCGTGGAGCTCGGCGCGGATCTCGCGCTCGAGGTGGACGATCCCTTTGAGGCCGACCGCTGCGGCAGCTGCACACGCTGTCTCGATGCCTGTCCCACGCAGGCATTCACCGGGCCGCGCGTGCTCGATGCGACCAAGTGCATCAGCTATCTCACCATCGAGCTGCGCGGGGCGATTCCGGAATCGTTGCGCGAGCGGATCGGTGGGTTGTTGTACGGGTGCGACGTGTGCCAGGAGGTGTGTCCGTGGAACGTGTCGTTCACGACAACGCTGCGTGAACCCGCGTTCGCATCACGCGAGCTGTTTCTCGATGCGGGATCACGTGACGGCACGCGTGCCTTGGCGCGCGAGATCTTGATGATGGACGCGGCGGATTACGCGGCCGCGTTCAAGGGCAGCGCGATCAAGCGCGCGAAGCTGTGGATGCTGAAGCGCAACGCGTGCGTCGTGCTGGGGAACGTCGGCACGGCGGAGGATCTCGCGGTGCTCGAGGCGATGCTCGCGCACGACCATGAGATCGTGCGCGAACATGCGGCGTGGGCGGTGGCGCGCGTCGCGCTGTCGGGGGGACCGTAGCGTGTTTCAAGGGGTCAGAGTCGTTGAACCGCCGTTCAACGACTCTGACCCCTTGAAACACTCCCCCCGGGGTAGACCACGTCGTTCCAGGTCCAACCGGTCCCACGAAGCGACCAGCTCGCGTCTCCGGTGTGATATCGGGTGTCTCGCACGCCTACCCTGTGTGCATCACCCACCTCACACCGGAGTGCGTCACCATGTCCAATTCCGTCAGTCTCCGTCGTCGCCTGGCGAGCCTCGCCTTGAAGCTCTCGGCGGTGTCCATTGCCGCGCTGGCCGTCATCCTCCTGCCAGTCGGAACGGCCAGCGCGCAGTCCACGCGGGCAACGCCGGCGATAGCTCCCACGCAGGGCGGCGCACAGCATACCACGCTCGGGAGCGGCCCCGATCTGCAGGGGCTTTGGGACTTCACGATTCGCTCGGGGGAACGGACGTCCCCCGGCTTCCTCGCACTCGGTCCGGTCGAGCGGGGCTGGGCGGGCTCGATCACGATGTACCTGACGAATACGCTGGCCATTCGCGACTTCGCGGTGGATGGCGACTCGGTCCGGATGGTCGTGGCCTCACGGGAGGGCGATGTGCTGTTCCGTGCCCGGCTGACCGACAACGCGCGTACGATGGAAGGCATCGTGGAATACCATGGCGGCGCGCGCCTTCCGATGACGGCCAGGCGTCGCGTTCAGCCTGACGTGCCGCGCTGAGGTCGTTCGTACGCGCGGCGGGGCGGTTCGCCCGCTCTTGATCGTGCCGAGTCCCGACTTCGATATTAATGGCAACGTGACGACACGCGCGCAGAAGGTGGGGGACGTCGGCTCTTCGGAGTCCGCCATGGAGCGGCGCATCGTGCCGGTGGGGGCCGTCGTGTTGACGACGTTCTTCGCCCTCCTCTACGCGTTGCGCGGCAGCATCGCGCTCCTCGACCGTGGCGAGGACCCGCGCTGGGCCCAGCAGGTTGGCTGGTCGCTTGCCATGTGGTGGACGTGTTTGCCATTCCTGCCGCCGCTCGCGGCCCTCGTCCGTCGCTTTCCGGTAGGACGCCCGCGTCCGTGGCGAAACGCGGGCATCCTGCTGTTCGGCATCGTCGCGGCCGCCTGGCTCAGGCACATCGTGATGACGCCCGTGGTAGCGGCGATCAGCGGCGTCCCCGACGTGGACGCGAGCGCTGCCGCGCGGACGCTCACCTACTTCACCGTCTTTCTCGTGATGGTCGCGCTCCTGCACGCGGCCCACTACTATCGCGCGGAACGTGCCCGTGCAGTGCGCGAAGCCGGGCTCGCCCGCGGGCTGGCCGAAGCGCGACTTGCGGCGCTACGCACGCAGCTACAGCCGCACTTCGTCTTCAACGTGCTCAACGCGGTCACGACTTTGGTGCACACCGATCCGATGGCGGCCGATCGCATGCTCACCCGCTTCGCCGCGCTCCTGCGCGTGATCCTGTACGAGGGGACGGAGGAGCACGCGCTCGAGCGCGAACTCGAACTGCTGGCGCGCTACGTCGAGCTGATGCAACTGCGTTTCGGTGACCGCATTGTCGTGGAATGGGCCGTGGCCGACGCGCCACTCGGCGCACGCGTCCCCTTCCTCGTGCTACAGCCGCTGGTCGAGAACGCCTACGAACACGGACTCGCCGGGCGTGAATCGGGAGGGCGCGTTCGCATCGGCGCGGCACGAGCGGGCGACGCGCTCCAACTCTTCGTCGAGGACGATGGCGTGGGAGTCGACGTCGAGGCAGCGTCGATCATCGGTCGGGATATGGCGGGAACGGGCCATGGCATCGGCCTGCGCAACACGCGCGATCGCCTCGCACAGCTCTACGGAGCGCACGCCTCGCTGGTGTTGGAGCGACCGGCCGGCGGCGGCACGCGCACACTGGTCACGCTGCCGTTCACCGACGATACGCACGGCGACGCGCACTCAAGCGAGGGGCAACCCTCATGAACGGACCACCGCACGTTCGCAGTGAAGTGATCGCCGACGCGAAGCACGCGTGGAAGGTGCTGATCGCGGATGACGAACCGCTCGCTCGCGCCCGACTGCGCGCGCTGCTCGCGCGACACCCCGAGTTCGTGCTCACGGCGGAATGCGGGAGCGGCGCGGCCGTTCTTTCCGCGCTCCGCGATGGACCGGCCGACGTACTGCTCCTCGACATCCGCATGCCCGGTCTGGACGGCATCGCGACCGTCGAGGCGCTCGCCCAGGAGGCACCATGGTCGCTGGATCGCCCTCCGTGCATCGTCTTCGTCACCGCGAGTGAGGAGCATGCGATCCGGGCCTTCGATCTCGACGCAGTCGACTACCTCGTCAAACCCGTCGACATCGACCGCTTTGACAGGACGATGCGGCGGCTGCTCGAGACGCTGGGGTCACCGTCCCGAGCTCCCGAACCCGCAGCTATCGGCGCGGCCGACGCGGCGCTACGCGCCGCGCTGCAGGCGCTCCGTGGCGACGGACCGGAAGGCGGATACCTGCAGCGTTTCGTGGTCCGCGACGGCAAGGGGATGTACTTCGTAGCGGTCGCAGACGTCGACCGTGTCGAGGCGGACGGCAACTACGTCGCGGTCGTCGCCGGGGGGCGACGCCACCTTGTGCGCGAATCGCTGCATGTCCTCGAAGCGCGGCTCGACCCTGCAGAGTTCGTACGGGTGCATCGCTCACATGTGCTGCGGATCAACCGGATTCGTCGGCTCGAACCCTCTGGCCACGGCGAGTACGAACTGACGCTGGTCGACGGCACCCGACTCACCTCGAGCCGGAGCTATGGAGAGCAGGTACGACGGCTGCTCCGCTGACGGAAGCATGTGAGCCAGCCTGGCCTGGCTTGGCTTGTGGCGCGCCATGACGCCCGATACTGTTGATATATGGGTACCAATACAAATACCGCCGCGCGGGCCATGGATGCGGCGCGTCGACTCGTCCGAGCGTTGTCCACCTCGGCGCGGACGGTTGAAGAGCGGAGCGGCATCAGCGGCGCACAGCTCTTCATACTGCGACAGCTGGCAGGAGCACCGGCGCCCCTCAGCGTCAACGAACTCGCCGATCTCACGCTCACGCATCAAAGCACCGTCTCCGGAGTCGTCTCACGACTGGTGGGGCGGCGTCTGGTCTCGCGCAAACCATCGGCCGATGATGCGCGCCGACTGGAGATCGCGCTGACCGTGCAGGGTCGCGCCCTGCTCACTGCGGCGCCGCCCACGGTACAAACGCAGTTGATCGCGGGGCTCGCTCGCCTGGCGCCTGCGCAACGCGTCGCGCTCGCGGACGCTCTCGAGGCCTGGTTGAGTGCCGCCGGTATCGACGACAAGCCGGCCCCACTCTTCTTCGAAGATGTCGATGGGGCCACGCCATGACGTCGTCGTTCGTGACGGCCGAGCACCGGGTACCGGACACTTACGTCCCTGTGGATCAGCGCACGGTACTGATCTGCGCTCTTGCCCTGCTGATCGCTGGTGCAGCCGGTCTCGTCGCGCGCGTGCTCGTGATGCTCATCGGACTCATCACGAATGTGGCCTACTTTCACCGGGTGAGCACCGCCTTTTCGTCGCCGGCAGACGCCCGCGTCGGCGCGTGGGTGCTGATCATTCCCATAGGCGGCGCGCTGATCGTTGGCATGATGGCCCGCTTCGGATCGGCTGCCATCCGTGGGCACGGGATCCCCGAGGTGATGGAGAAGGTGCTCTACGGCGAGAGTCGTATTCCCGCGCGCGTAATGTTCCTCAAGCCGCTGTCGGCCGCCGTCGCCATCGGCACAGGCGGACCATTCGGTGCCGAAGGCCCCATCATCGCTACAGGTGGTGCGCTGGGATCCATCGTCGGGCAGTACGTGCACGTGAGCGCGGATGAGAGAAAGACGCTGCTCGCCGCCGGCGCAGCGGCGGGAATGGCGGCGACGTTCGGCAGTCCGGTCAGCGCTGTGCTGTTGGCCGTTGAACTCCTGTTGTTCGAGTATCGCCCCCGTTCGCTCATCCCCGTGGCATTGGCGGCGGCGGTCGCCGCGGCGGTGCGGATCGCGTTCGAGGGCACGGCGCCGGTGTTTGCCGTACCGGCATTCGCGCAACCCGGCGGTCAAGCGCTGCTGGTGTACGCGCTGCTCGGGGCCGTGATCGGCGCGTTTGCCGTGGGCGTCAGCCGCTTCACGTATGTCATCGAGGACGCGTTCGAGAAGCTCCCGGTACACTGGATGTGGTGGCCGGCGCTCGGCGCCGTCGCGGTCGGCATCTGTGGGTATCTCGATCCGCGCGTGCTTGGCGTAGGATACGAGAACATCGAGGGGATTCTCGGCGGGAGCATCGTGGGCCGGTCGTTGATCGTCCTGATCGTACTCAAGCTGGTGGCGTGGGCCATCTACCTTGGCAGCGGGACCAGTGGCGGCACGCTCGCACCGCTTTTCACCATCGGCGGCGGCGCCGGCGCGCTGGCCGGAGCCGGCATCGCGGCCGCCGCACCCACGCTCGGCGTCGACGCGCGCATTGCTGCACTGGTCGGCATGGCGGCCACATTCGCCGGCGCCTCACACGCGCTGCTGACGTCGATCGTCTTTGCCTTCGAGACCACGCGACAGCCGGTCGGATTGCTACCGTTGCTGGCCGGATGCACGGCGGCCTATCTCGTCGCGCTGCTGCTTCGTCGTCATTCCATCATGACGGAAAAGCTTGCCCGTCGCGGCACCTTCGTGCGCACCGAGTACGACGCCGATCATCTGGCACACGTGTCAGCGCTCGACGCGGCCAGCCGGAACGTCGTGTCGCTCAACGCCGATGATTCACTCGCGGATGTGCGCGACTGGCTCGATTCGGCCGACACGGCGTCACATCAGGGATTCCCCGTACTCGACGCGGACGGCCTGTTGGTCGGCGTCGTGACGCGCCGCGACCTACTTTCCGGAACCGACATCCATCCCGACGGACGGCGGAGCGTTCACGATGTCGTGCGGCGCGCACCAGCGGTGGTGTACGCCGACAACACGTTGCGCGATGCGGCCGATCTGATGGTCAATGAGGGCGTAGGACGCTTGCCGGTGGTCGATCGTACTGCGCCGCGCCGCATCATCGGGATTCTTTCGCGCAGCGATCTGTTGGCAGCCCATGCCCCTCGGTTGGCGGCGGGTCGTCGTGCGCGGGCAATCGCCTGACCGTCCTTCGCTTCGATGACGGCGGCCCTCAGCGCGGCGTTTACGAGAGGTTGCGCTTCGGCACCGCGCGCGGTGCCTTGTCTCTGGATCTCCCGTCCGTCACGGCGTGAGCGTAGCTTCGGCCGTATCTCGACCGCCCACGGCCATCATGATCCGTTACGCCAAACGCCATATCGCAGTCGCCTTGTGCACGATGCTGCTCGCCTTGCCGATGGCAGCGCAGACGACCGGCGCGCTCACCGGTCGCGTTGTGCACGACGCGACCAATCAGCCGCTGGCGGGCGTGGAGGTCAGTATCCCCGCCCTCTCCCGCACCGCGATCTCCGATTCGAGCGGCAGGTTCGCATTACGCGACATGGCAAGCGCACGCTATCAAATCGTCCTGCGCAAGGTCGGGTTCCAGCCGTTGTCACCGACGGTCACGATTGCCGGTGACGCTGGGCCTGAGCTGATACTGCGCCTCGCCCCCATCTCGACCGAGCTGTCGAAGGTCGTCGTCGCGGCCACGATGGCTGAACGTCGACTGACGTCCTTCGAAGAGCATCGACGTGCGCGAATTGGCGGGTCGTTTCTCACGGCCGCAGAACTCGAGAAAGAGCGCGGGCGTTCGCTGTCCGATGTGCTGCAGACGGTCAGCGGCGCCGACATCGTACGCGTCGGCGGCACCGCATACTTCGCGACGCGCCGAGGCTACGACTCGATCATGAACATGCCCGGAGTCAGTGCGGGTGATCGGATGCGTGGCGCGTCCCCCGGACTGTGCTACGCCGCGGTGATCGTCAACAATGTCTTTGTCTATCGCGGCGAAGGTGGTGACGAACTGTTCGACCTGAACTCGCTGGCCCCGACGGATATTCTGGCGATCGAGGTCTACAAGGGAGGCGCGACTATGCCGCTGGAGTACAATGCCACGCGCAAGACGTGCGGCTTGCTGGTGATCTTCACCAAGTAGTCGCTCCGTCTGCTCAGTTCTGCACCAGCTTGCGCAGCGCCTCGAGACTCCGTAGCGCGTTCTCTGTCGGCGCAATGCTGCCCGTCACGGCCTTCACCAGTGCCGCATCGCGGCTGTACAGATCGTTGCCGAAGTAGAGTTGTCCGTCGCGCTCGTACGCCGTCGCGTACACGATGTACACGGGAATCTTCTTCGCGAGCTTCGTGGACTGGTTGTCCGACCCCTGCTGCATGGCCGAGTCGACGCGCGCGGCGTCCCAGCCAAGTGCCCACTGAGCCAGCTCCTCGGGCTTCTCGAGACGAATACAGCCGTGGCTGAAGGCGCGCACGTCCTTCGAGAACAGCGCGTCGTCGGGCGTATCGTGCAGGTAGATGTTGAACGCGTTCGGGAACAGGAACTTCACCAGGCCCAGCGAGTTCTTCGGCCCCGGCTTCTGCCGGATACGCGTCTCGCCACCGTCCTTGAAGTATTCGAGATCGTTCGCCTCCATGTACTTCGCGTCTGCGGCGATCTTCGGTGCCGTCTCCTGCTCCTGAATGTCCGGCGTGATGTTCCAGTACGGACGAAATACCACGGTCTCCATGGAGTCGGCAAAGACGGGCGTCGTCTTCCCTTCGAACTCCTCGCCGACGATCACCTTCATCTCGAGCGTGCCCGTCGAGTCGTGCGCCTCGAGCCGGAACGCGGGGACGTTTACGATGACGTACCGTCCGCCGAAGGAGCGCGGCAGCCAGCGATACCGCTCGAGGTTGGCGGCAATCTGTGCCAGGCGATACTGCGCAGACACGTTCAGCGACTGCATCGTTTCGGCGCCGAGCGCGCTGTCCACGGCGATACCATGCCGCGCCTGAAAGTCGGCCACGAGTCCCGCGAGCTCCGTGCTGTACACATTCGCGCCTGCGGCACCGGCGGGTGCCGCGTCCGCCGCAGCCCCCGGTGCCCCGAAGCCCTCGACACGCAGCCGCTCACGAAGCGCGGCGAGGCGCGCCGGCTTGTCCGTCTGACGGGGCTTGAGTGCCTTCCCTGCGGGCACTACTGCCCATCCGCCGCCCGCCACGATCGACTGAAAGCGCACGAGCGACCGTCGCAGCGCGTCGTAGTCGGCGTCACGCGGACGCATGCGGGCGATGGCCGAGTCGAGCTGCGGATCACGCAAGCTGCGCGCGACCGCGCTGTCGATCGGCTCGTGACCCGACGCAATGTGCCAGTCCTGCTCGATCGACTTGGGGTCGACCTGGCCCGTGAGAAGATCCTCGGCGAGCTCCACGTACGTGGCCGTGAGCAGCATGTCGGCGCTGGCCAGCTGCGCCGCACTGGCCTGTTTGGTGGACTGGACCGCCCCCACCGTCGCGACGAGTTCATCGAGCGGATACGCATCGAGACGGAGGGCATCGGTGCGCACATCGACCACGGCGCGCAGCAACGCCTTGCTCCGCGACTGACTGAAGCCGTCCTTCTCGAGCCAGAGCGGCACGTTGCCGTACGTCGTGTACAGCTGCTTGATATGCCGCCAGCGGTCGGCGGGCATGCTATCGGGCCTGGTCGTGAGCTGTGCCTGAATGGAGGTCGTGACGTCTCCGATCGGCACACCCATCACCTCGTCCCCCGGGCTCGGCGTCCATACCTTGGCGGCGTCTGCAGCCGCACGGCGTCCCTTGCAGCCCACAACGACCAGCACCGCGAGGCTGCACATCAGGAGCATGGCGTGTCGCGTCGCAGTTGAGCCACCAATGCGCCGTGCGGATCGTCCCTTCTCAATTTGCCGCTGTGCCACGCCGAGCCTCCCGAAATGAGCTGTTCACCGCGACCGGACCCGGCCGTTGACTCCGCATCATGCGAGAGTAGTGCCACCGCGGTTTCGGCGCTGCGGCGCGACGCGTACTTCCGGGGCGTCCAACGACTCTGCCAACTTGAACTGTCTCAAGGGTGGGGCGGCCGGCCGCAGGAGTACAACGCCACTCGAAAAGCATGCGGGTTGCTGTTGATCCTTACGAAGAAGCAGCGATCCGCTCGCTCCCCTTTCTACCCGCCCATTGACAGCCGCAAAACTGTATATATTGTACACACTTACCAGTGTGCAACGCACACAGAGCCTACCTCGAGAAGAAACACCGTGCCACACCCCCCCGCTCACTTGCGTCCATTGCACTGGCGGCAGCCCTGCTCACGGCACGCTGACATGCCCCCGCCGATCGGCCCCGGTGACTCGAACTGGAAGATTCCGGCAGGACTGACCGCGATGCGTGTCGTTCCGGCGCGGGTCGGGACGGCACGGCTCACCGCGTTGGCGCGTGGTGCCCTGAGATCTGTTCGGCGGTATGCGGCACTCCTGTGTTCGGCACTGCTGACCGGACCGACCATTGCGCTGGCCCAATCACATTTCACGCGCACCAATACGCCGGGGCCCCATCCGGTCGGCCTGCGCGTCGTCGAGCAATACGATCTCGCTCGAGGCTATCGGAGCGCGACGGACCCCTTCACCGGGAGGGCGACGAGCGGGGGGCGAGCACGCCCGATGCAGACCCTGATCTGGTATCCGGCCAAGAAGGGGACCGGGCTGGCCATGACCGCGGGCAACTATCTGCGGCTCGGCGCCACGCCTGACGACTTCGGTCAGCCAGCGGCGGAGCGGGCACGATTGGAATCGGACTACGTCAACAGCCGCGTCAGTGCGCTGACCACACGGCGTGCCCAGATCGAACTCGCCGCGCTCATGACAGCACGCCGTGATGCAATTGCCAGCGAGGGACGGTTTCCAGTCGTGATCTATGCGCCCAGCTATCGAGGGCCGGCGTTCGAGAACGCGGACCTGTGCGAGTTTCTCGCCAGTCACGGCTACGTCGTGATCGCCAGCCCGAGCATTGGGCAATCTCCGTATGGCATGACGGACGACCTTGAAGGCATCGAAACGCAAGTCAGCGACATCCAATTCCTGATTGGCTATGCGCACAGCCTGCCTCAGGCGGACATCGCGCATCTGGCCGTCATGGGATACAGCTGGGGCGGGCTCGCGAACGTCATGGCCGCCGCGAAGGACCCGCGGATTCTCGGGCTCGTTTCGCTCGACGGTTCTGTGCGAAGCTATCCTGACGTCATCGAGCAATCGCGGTTCCTGACACCGGATCGGGTCACGGCGCCCATGCTCTACGTCGCCGCGACACCGAGACAGATTGAAGATCTACCCGCGGACATGAACCGCGAGAGAAGCTTCCTCAATCGGATGAAATACAGCGACCTGTATAGAGTGACGCTGGCGCCGTATGTGCATCCCAATTTCTCCGTGATGTTCGGGCAGCGGTTCGTCGCAGAAACCGCCTACGGCAACTACGACCAGGACGAACTCTCCGTCGCCAACGGGTGGATCGAGAACTACGTACGCCGCTTCCTCGACGCCTATACGAAGGGTGACTCCGCTGGCCGCGCCTTTCTCGAGACGCCGGCTTCGCAGACTGGGGCACCGGCGCACCTGCTGACTGTGTATCGGGTGAAGGGAGAAGGCGACCCGCCCACCCGCACCGCATTTGCGGCCGCCCTGGCTGCCAACGGGTTCGAACGAGCGAATGCGATCTACCAAACCTTTCGAACGCGTGCTCCCGGCTTCACGCTTTCGGACGACGAACTGAATGCGTGGGGATACACGTTGCTCAGGGGCGGCCAGACGCAGCAGGCAGTGGCACTCTTTCGACTCAACACGCAACTCCACGCGGATAGCTGGAACGCGTTCGACAGTCTCGGCGAAGGCTATGCCAGTATTGGAAACCGGGAAGCCGCCATTGTCGCGTACAAAAAGTCGCTCGCCCTCAACGCCGCCAATGCCAACGCCGTGACTCGGCTCACCGCGCTCGGCGTGCAGCCGTAGCAATCGCCGGGAGGGCCGAACGGCCGACACGCAGGCGAGTCGGCCGTCAGGATTCACGACGAACACGTCGCCAGCGCGACGGTCCATGTCGATGACGAAGCGATAGCTGACCAGACAGTCGGTAGCGTCGCGCTTGCGGAGCGGAATGGACCGATTGAGATCGAGCGTGTACGAGACGTATCGAGTGCGAAGGAATAGCGGTACACGTCCTTCGAGAAGTCGGCTGGGTCGGGCGCCGATGCCGCTCAGTGATTCCCCTTCAGTACCATGCGCATGATCCGGATGTTCAGGATCACGAACCGCACCGCCTGCACGAGCAGATTCTGTCTCGCCCGGATGGTCCGGTCGGTGGGCAGCGGTGCGGCGGCGATCGCCCGATCGGATTCCTGGAATCCCGCATCGTCTGGTAGCGGTGACGACGACATCGTTTACTCCGGAATGAATTGCCAGCCTGGCAAGGCCTTCGCCTTGTAGATGAACAGGTAATGCAACATGAGTTTGAGCCAATGGCCGGCGAGGCCGATCTCTCCGATCGTGTCCTTGATACTGCGGCCAGTGCCGGGGTACTTCTGATAGTCGGGCACCACCGGATACATGGTCATTGCTGCCGCCGAACCCTCACGCAAACCCACGCCCGCCGACGCAACGCACGCCGCGCCCATGTTCGCCATCGAGGCCGTATGGGCCGGCAACGCACGCGCCTGCGCAATCCGTTCGACGATCGTGAGCGCGACGGTCTTGCCCATCACACCGGATGGCATGCCTGTCCGTGGCGGAGAGGGAGCAATGACCGTGCCGTTGGGACTCTTGCGCGGCCGCGAAATCTGGTGCGGCGGTGCAAACGCAATGCCCACGGCGAAGATATTGGGAAAGGTTGGACTCTCGTACGTGTCCGGCCAGTCCTCGGCACGCCAGTCCTCGTACGACTTGGCGGTGTAGTCGGCATCGACCTTCATGAAGCCATTGGGCGCGAACACGGTGGCGGTGATCTCCTCACCACGGCGATCGTAGGCCACCAGATCGGCCCCACGAAACGGAGGGAGTAGCATCGCGAAGTCGAATGCCAACTGGTGCCGACTGCCGTCGAGCTGTTCGTAGTGCACGAGTCCGGCGTCGACCTTGTCGACGTGCGCTCCAAGAATGGCGCGGATGCCGCGCTCGCGAAACAGGGATTCCGTCCAGAGCTTGCTCGTGGTGTGGAAGCCCTGCTGAACGAACGTCATGCCGTCCACGCCAAAGTCGCCGAGTTCATACTCGTTCGTCAGATACACGATGTCGGCCAAACGGCGCACACCGGCTTGTCGCAACTCGTGATCGACATTGAAGACGTATTCGAACGCCGCGCCTTCGCAGGTGCAGGCGCCGTGCCCCATCCCCACGACGAGCGTCTGACGTTCACCACGTTTGAGTCGCGCGATCGTCGCCGCCAGCGCGGTCGCGGCGTGCGTCGCATGTTCCGCCGTGCAGACGGACAGCGAGTGTCCGTCCGGGCCAAGCCCCGGCGTGGCGGCGAAGTTCAGCCGCGGACCGGTGGCATTGATCAGAAAATCGTAGCGGAGTGTCGCACGTTCACCGGCGCGTGCCGGATCGGTGTAGACGATCTCGACCGCCCCGCTCGCATTGTCGGCATCCCCCTCGGGGCGGAGGACGACGGCCTTGGCCTGATGGAATTCGATGCCCTTTCGCCGGTAGATCGGCGCCAGCGGAAAGACCACCTGTTCCGCCGTCATCCTGCCGACGCCGACCCAGATGTTGGATGGAATCCAATTCCACTGGGCATTCGGCGTGACGACGACCACCTCGTGCGTACGAGCAAGCTTGCGACGCAGGTGCAGTGCGGCGGTGTGACCCGAGACGCCTGCGCCCAACACGATGACTCTTGCCATGCACTTCTCCGCGACAGAGACCACGTTCCTGCTCCTTGAGCATACACCGGCCTTGAACCCGTTGGATAGTGCTACGCGTGTGCACGCGCGTCATACATGGCGCTGCGTGTCAGGCATTCGATGACTGCGGAAGCGCATCCGACTCGCCTGGTTTTCGGCCAACAGGCGACGGCGGATAATCCACTCGGCCACCAACACGTTGATGATCCACCCGGTGCCCATCATCACGGCCCGTGGCGTCTCACTGGGCGTGCTCTTCACCAACAGAAACCACGGCAGGTGCGTGAACACCTGCGTGCCGGCGCCGAGTCCGATCGCATACGCGCGAATCATCCATTGACCATGCGCCGTAAAGTCGCGCTGGCGAATCGCCGCGAGCGCCAACAACAGCGACACCAACATCGCCGTACCGAACAGGAGACGCTCCGCATACAGCAGACGTCCGTCACCGGCGGGCCACGGATAACGCTGCGTCATCCAGAGCCCGCTGATTGCGGCCAGCACGCCGGCCACGACGACGACCCGACCCGATGCGCGATGCCAGCTGCGCGATCGCCGACGCCATCCGGCGGAGAACTGCGCGGCGCCGAGCAGGCTGTAGATGCTCACCGCCACGATGTGGAGCACGACGGGCCAGGCGGACGTCATGAACCGCGCGTTCGCGGGCGTGATCGCGGCCCCGCGTGCGATCTCCGTGAGGCGCGCCGTGCCGGCGAGTACCGGCACGGTGCTGAGGGCGATGAGCGCGACCGGTACGAGCCAGTCCGGCGTGACGCGACGCATGTGAATCCCGCGGTGACGCGGTCGCCCTGTGCTACTGACGCGCGGCACGGTGCCGATTGAAGCGCAGTCCAGCCATCAGCATCACGTCGTTGCGCGTGTCGGAGCGTCCGGCGCCAATGAGCGGCTTGAAGCCCGTGGCGTAGTCCCGCACTTCTAGGCGCAGACCGACGCGGCGGAATCCGAACTCACCACCGGCGGCGACGTAGCCCGCCACGTTGTTGGTGGCCTCAACGTCGAGCTTGCGATAGTTGTAGCTGCGCACACCGGCGCCGGCTCCGACGAACGGGCTCAGCGACACCTTGCGATCGGTGAACCACTGGGCCGGCCGGAGCTCGGCGCCGAGGTCACCGGTGAAGACGTCGAGCTTCGGCGTGTTCGCCATGAGGCGGTCGCGGCTGCGCGCCCATCCGGCCGTCCCCGTGATCGCGAGGGCGGGACGGACGAGCCACGAGAGTTGCACGGCACTCAGCTGCCCATCCTTGACGGCGTCGCGCTGGGCGCCGGTGGCCACGAGCGCGCCGCTGGTGAAGCGGAGCTCCCAGGTGGGTGACGGCGCGGCGGCGCTGGAGACGGCGGCTTGCGCAGAGGCCACGCCGGATACGGCGACCGCGAGCCCGAGCACGCCCGCGGCGCGACGGAATGTGGCGGCAGACGAGCGGTGCAGCGCGACAACGGCAGATGCGATCGACATGTGAACGTCCTCGGAGAATGGAGGGGAACGGGGGCCCGAACGCTTCCGTTCGTGCGCCGCCGGTATTAGTGTACTGCATACACTGTACGGGTGTATCATATACACAGTTTCAACATTGTCAACGCCTGACGTGGGCGAGGCGACATGACGAGGCGAAAGAAGCCGGAGGCGCTTACGCACGACGACATCATGCTGGCGGCTTCACGGGTCGACCCGGAGCTGCGGCGGCGGAGTCAGCTGTTGTGGGAAGACCGGGCGCAGTCCACGCGCGGGCCGAAGGCGACGCTCACGCCGGACGACGTCGTGCAGGCTGCCATGCAACTGGCAGATGAGGACGGGCTCAGCGCCGTCACCATGAGTGCCGTCTCTGCGCGCATCGGATTCACGACGATGGCCGTCTATCGCTACTTCCCGAGTAAGGAAGCGCTGCTCGATGCGATCGTGGATGCGGGCATGGGCCTGCCGCCGCGTCCGCGCGACCCACGCGGAGACTGGCGGAACGAGCTGGCCGACTGGGCACGGGCGAAGCGCGCGATGCTGTGCGCGCGCCCGTGGCTGGCCGAGCTCCCGTTCGTGGCGGCACCGCACGGACCGAACTGGCTCAGTTGGCTGGAGGCGGTAATCGATTCACTCTCGCAGACCGGCCTGCGTACGGCCGACATGGGTGAGATGCTGAGTGTGCTCGACGGCTACACGCGCGGCGCCTCCGACACCGCGATCTCACTGGCCAGAGCGCGCGCCCGCGGCATATCGGAAGCGCAGTGGGCGGCAGCGGTCGGCGCCGATCTCGGGCGCGCGATCGGCGATCCGCGGTTCCCACACTTCGCCGCGCTGATTACCGCACCATCGAGCGGGACACCACGCACGATGGACGAGTCGTTCGAGTTCGGACTCGCGCGCGTGCTCGATGGCATTGAATGCTACGTCAGCGCATCACGGACGTAACGTTAGGCATTGGACGCGGCGTTATCGATCGGCCCCTTACCGGTACAGCTGCGCAATCACTTGCTGCAGCAGCGTCGTCGGCACATTGCTGAAGCGCAACTGATCGGTACCCGGGCTCACGATGGCGCGACGCTCGGTGCCATCAGGCATGCGATAGAACACGTACTGTGACTCGCCATACGGTGTGATGCGGCGCACGGGATAGCCGTTTCGGCCGAAGATATCGCCCAGTACCGTGGCGCCTTCGCGCGTGCCATAGCGCTTCTTGTACTGTCCTGGAGGCATGCCACCCGGCTTCTTGGCGAGTCCGGGCGGCACCCTCTGCCCCGCCACGCCGGCCGACTTCTTCGCCTTGCCTTGGCTCGCGCCCTGTGCGTGAGCCGATGTGCCAGACACGGTGATCGCGAATGTTGACAGCGCGATGAGACGAACGAATGAACGACGCATAGAGAGCCCTCCTGAAGAGAATATCCTCCCGCGCTGCTGATGCGCCTGAGTGATTCCCTTCATACACCGCAGCTTTCGAGCCAGCTCAGCGGTGTCACGGCGTCGTGATCAGCGTCCCAACAGCACATCCAGAAACGCCGAGCCATAGCGTTCGAGCTTTGCTTCGCCGACGCCGGGCACCTGCAACAACTCGCGCGGATTGCCCGGTCGACGTGCCACCATCTCCAACAGCACCTTGTCGCCGAACACGATGTAGGCCGGCACGCCCGCTTCGTCAGCGAGCTCGCGCCGCACCGCGCGCAGCCGCTCGAACAACTCGCGCTCATCATCATCGAGCATTGCCGCATCGGGGCCACGCGATGTGCGCCCGCCCGTGCCGGCTGGCGCCGCCGCCCGACGACCACGCGCGGTGCCGACCTGCGACTCCACGAGTTCCGCGATGCGTTCGTCAGCGCGATGTCCCGTACAGACATCGCACGACGTACCGCACGACGCGATCACTTCGTCAAAGTGCGCGACGAGCGCCTGATGGCGGCAGCGCGAACGCTCCACGAGATCGAACAACGCCACCGTCGCCAGACGCGTGCGTTCACGCACGCTGTCGTCGTCGAGATTGTCCAGAAAGCGCTCGTGCAGCTTCACGTCGGCCCACGAGTAGAACATCACGCAATCGCTGGGCAATCCGTCACGACCGGCGCGGCCGATCTCCTGATACCACGACTCGATGTCCTTCGGCATGTCGCGATGGATCACGAATCGCACGTTGGACTTGTCGATGCCCATGCCGAAGGCCACGGTCGCGACGATCACATCGATGTCGTCGCGCTGAAAGGCTTCCTGATTGCGCGCGCGCTCGTCAGGCTCGAGTCCCGCATGATACGGCCGCGCACGTACGCCCTGCGCCGACAGAAACTCCGCCGTCTGATCCACGCCCTTGCGGCTCTGGCAATACACGATGCCGCTCTCCCCGTCGTGCGCGCGGATGAGCGCGAGAATCTCGGCGCGTGTGTTGCCGCCCTGCCCTTTCTTGCGCGTCGCGATCTGCAGATTCGGCCGGAAGAACGAACCCTTGAATCCGGCCGGCTTGCGCATGCCGAGCTGTCGCAGAATGTCGAGCGCTACCCGTCGTGTCGCGGTCGCGGTCAGCGCGAGCACCGGCACGTCGAGCTGCTCCTTGAGACCTTGCAGGCGACGGTACGACGGTCGGAAGTCGTGTCCCCACTGACTGATGCAGTGCGCTTCGTCGACGACGAGCAGCGAGATCGGGCAGTCGCGCACGAAGTCGCCGAGGTAGCCGTCGAGGGCTTCCGGGGCGAGGAACACCAGTTCGTACTCGCCGGCGCGAAACGCGTCCATGCGCGCGCGGCGCTCGTCGAACTCCAGCGTGGAGTTGATCGCGGTGACCTTGAAGCCAAGTCCCGCGACCGCGTCCACCTGATCCTTCATGAGCGAGATCAGTGGAGAAATCACCAGCACGGTGCCGTCGAGCAAACGAGCCGGGAGCTGGTACGTGAGCGACTTACCCGCACCCGTCGGCATCAGCGCAATGCAATCCTTGCCGGCCAGTACCGCGTCGATGACTTCACGCTGACCTGGACGGAACTCATCAAACCCGAAGACGTCGCGGAGGACATCTTCGGGCGTGCGTGACGTGGCGGAGTGTTCGAGGGGCAAGGCGATACGTGTGATCGGTACGCGGCGGCCGATGCAATGCAGCCGGCGCTCTTCACAACGTAACGGACTCACCCCACGGCGGGCATTACCACGGGTTGTAGAGGAATCCCTGCGATTGCAGCACGTTGAACGCCGTCATCGCCGAGATGGCGACCTGCACGCCGGGAAGCAGTTCCTCGCGGCGAATTCCCCGTGCCCCGGCAGTCTGCCCGCACAACACCAGCTGCGCGCCATGCTGCAGCAGCTCCTCGACCAGTCGACGGCTCGGATTCGGCTTTCCGCCAAAGCGCGCGGCGAAGGCCGCATCGGTAAGCAGCGCCGGCCATCCGCTGCCGTGCACCACGGCAGCCGCTTTCACATTCTCCTCCGCATAGCCGTGACGCACATGGAGGTTGTAGAAGCGCGCCATGGTGGTGAGCTGCTCATTCACCTTCACGGAGTCACCGCCACCCGCGTTGATTTCGAACAGCGCCTTGAACACGTGCCCCTTGGGCACGGCGAAGGTCGGGTTGTCGACCTTGATCGACATGCCCGTCGACTGGATCACCGGCCCCGATGGCTGTTGTCCAGGAATCGCCGGAGCCTGTGCCCGGGCCGGCAGCGCCCAACAGGCCGAAAGCGCGGCGATGATGGCCGTCGTGCGTACGCGGCGCCTCACGGAGTCCTCGGGAATTTCTTCATCATGAGCCGCACGGATTCGCGAATCCGCTTCTCCATCTCCCGGGGATTCTCGATCAGGCCGCCCACATCGGTTTGCGACCAGCCTCGCCAGAGAATCGCTTTGGCCTTCGGCTCCGCGACGTCGACGATGAGGGTGCCTTCCTCGTATTCGATCACCATATCGGACTTGCCGTCCCGCGGGGACGAGTAGCCGCGGCCTTCATCGGCTCGGATGACATCCACGCGCTGCCGGACGCTGGCATGGTAGTGCACCAGCAGATCGGGCGAGGTCGTGACCCGTTTCAGCCCTCGCGCGGCGAGTTCGAGCTCGACGGCCGCCCGCACGCGGGAGTCGAAGAACGGGTTCTGATCGAGGCGCGGGTCTCCCACGGGGAGCGAGTCACCGCCACCCCAGTCGTAGGTCCGATACTGGTCGAGCCGCACGTTGGGATCGAAGTCGGCGCCGGCATGAACCGTGGCGCAAGCCCCGAGCAGGGCGACGGAGACGAGCGCCAAGGCAGCGGCGGCACGACGCCGGACCGTGGCGGATATAGAGGCAAGGGAAGTGTTCATACGGGGAACCTGTCGACGGAGTGCTCGTGCGGGTGTCAGGAAACACCGCACAGCACACCGGAGACTTGCCGAATCAACACAGATAAGTTAGTAATTACTCACTTACTTTCGGAGAATCGAGTGCGAAGCGCTGCCAACTACCTCCCGGCCGACGAGCGCCGCCTGGCGACCATCGAGACCGTCGTCGCCCTCGCGGCCACGACCAATCCGGCAGATATCACTACCACGGCGATCGCAACCAAGATGGGGCTCACACAGGGCGCCCTCTTCCGCCACTTCCCCACCAAAGACGCGATCCTCGAGGGGGTGGTCGAATGGGTTGTCGCGCGGCTGATGATGCGCGTGGAGACGGCTGCGGCATCCGCACCGTCGCCACTAGCGGCGCTCGAGTCGGTGTTCATGGCGCACATCGACTTCGTTGTCGCGCACCCCGGCGTTCCCCGCATCATCTTCGGCCAGCTCCAGCACGCCGAACAGACGGTGGCGAAGCGCGTGGTGCAGGCCATGCTGCTCCGCTACGGCCAACGTGTGTCCGCCCTGTTGGGCGATGCGCAGCGCGTACACGAGGTCGACCCGCAGCTCGATGTCGAGGCCGCGGCAACGTTGTTCATCGGTACGATTCAGGGGCTCGTCATGCAGTCGCTCATGCACGGCGATGTTTCACGCATCCGGTTCGACGCACCGCGTGTGTTCGGCATCTACCGTCGTGGCATCGAGCGTGTCCGTTGAAGAACCCGCTTCGAATCCCCGCGCGCACCCTGACGCTTATCGGGCTGCTGCTGGCTCTGCTGGTCCTGTTCATCTTCGTGGCGCTGCGTTCGGGACCGCTTGCCCCGATCGCGGTAACCGTCGGCACGGTCGAATCCCGAGCGGTCTCCCCCGGCCTGTTCGGCATTGGGACGGTGGAACCGCGCTTCACCTATCGCATCGGGCCGATCACGGCCGGCCGCGTACGTCGCCTGCTGGTTGATGTCGGCGATCGCGTTACGGCCGGACAGGTGCTCGGTGAGATGGACCCGGTGGACCTCGATGAGCGCCTCCGCTCACAGGACGCCATCCTGAGCCGGAGTCGAGCCGCACTCGACGAGGCGCAAACCCGCCAAGAGTACGCGCAGGCGGAAGCGCGCCGCTACGAACAACTGCTCGTCGCCCGGTCGACGAGCCAGGAGATCGTCGCCGCCCGGCAGGACGCGGGTGTGCGTTCCGTTGCGTCCGTGCAAGCGGCCCAGGCCGATGTCGCGCGAGCACAAGCCGAGCGGAACGCGGTGGCGACACAACGCCAGAACCTGCGGTTGATCGCACCGGTGGACGGCCTGATTGCGAGTCGTGATGCCGAGCCCGGTACCACGGTCGTGGCCGGGCAAATGGTGGTCGAAATGATCGACCCACGCAGCCTCTGGGTGAATGTTCGATTTGACCAGGGCAACTCCACCGGACTGCAATCCGGGCTACCGGCCACGGTCACGCTGCGCTCGCGTCAGGGGGCGACGCTGGCGGGACGAGTCCAGCGTGTCGAACCACGGGCCGACGCCATCACGGAAGAAACGCTCGCCAAGATCACGTTTGCGGCAGCACCCAATCCGCTGCCCCCCATCGGCGAACTGGGTGAGGTGAGCATCACGCTTCCCGCGCAGAGCGCCGGTCCCGTGATACCGAATGCGGCGATCCATCGGGTGGACGGCACGACGGGAGTGTGGCGGGTCGTCAATGGCGACTTGCATTTCACGCCGGTGACGCTTGGCGCGAGCGACATGGCCGGTCATGTGCAAGTGCGCGCAGGTCTCGCCATCGGCGATCGCATCGTCGTCTACAGCGCCCGACTGCTGAGTGCGCGCAGTCGCATCACGGTGGTCGACCGCATTCCCGGCGTCGTGCCGTGATCAGTCTCGCGGGGCGCGATATTCTCCACGACGGCCCCAAGTTCGCGCTGACCGGTCTCGGCCTTGGCCTGCTGATCGGCGTGACGTTGAGTATGGCCGGCGTGTATCGCGGCATGGTGGCTGACGGGCGCGCGTTGCTGGACAACAGCGGCGCCGAGCTGTGGGTGGTCCAGCAGGAAACACTCGGCCCCTACGCGGAACCATCGAGTCTCTATGACGACGCCTATCGCACGGTGCTGACGGTACCTGGTGTCGCGCAGGCGGCCAACGTGACATACCTGACCATGCAGGTACGCGGCGACCGCGGCGACGTGCGGGCGATGGTGGTCGGTATCGCGTCGGGGCCGGCGGGTACGCCCGGATGGCCACCGTATCTGATTGCCGGCCGTCAGGTCACCCGCAGTCACTACGAAGCGGTGGCGGATCTCGCCTCGGGCTTCCGGCTGGGCGAGCGCATCGGCATTCGCCGGCACCAATACACCGTCGTCGGACTGACGCGACGTATGGTGTCGTCCGGCGGCGATCCGATGGTGTTCATTCCGCTCAAGGATGCACAGGACGCGCAGTTTCTGAAGGACAACGATGCGATTCTGCAGGGTCGCCGACGGACGCAGGGCAATCCGGCCTTCAACCGTCCCGGCGCGCCTGGTGTGCTCGACGCAGTCGTCGCCGCGCAGAGTCAGAGCCATTCGGTCAATGCCGTGCTCGTGACGCTGCAGGCCGGGCATCAGCCCGACGACGTCGCCGCTGTGATTGCCCGGTGGAAGCGACTCACCGTGTACACGCGAGCACAGATGGAGTCGATTCTCGTGGGCAAGCTGATCGCAACCTCTGCGAAGCAGATCGGCATGTTTCTCGTGATTCTGGCCATCGTGAGTGCGGCCATCGTAGCGTTCATCATCTACACGATGACCCTCGGCAAAATCCGCGAGATCGCTGTGCTGAAATTGATCGGCACGAGAAACCGCACGATTGCCGGCATGATCATGCAGCAGGCGGTGGCGCTCGGTGTGATCGGCTTCGTCGTGGGCAAGATTGCAGCGACGTTCTGGGCGCCTTTCTTCCCAAAGTATGTGCTGTTGATGCCGAAGGATTCGTTGGTCGGATTTTTTGCGGTGATGCTGATCTGCGTGCTCGCCAGCCTGATCGCGATTCGCGCCGCGCTGCGCGTCGATCCGGCGGAAGCCATTGGAGGATGAGATGACGTCTCCAATGCATGGCAACGGCATCCTGATTGAAGGCCTCACCAAACGCTACGGCAGCGGCGAGACAGCGGTCGACGCACTGAAAGGCGTCGACATGTCTGTCGCACCGGGCGAAGTCGTCGGCCTGATCGGCCCCTCCGGCAGTGGCAAGTCGACGCTGCTCAAGTGCCTCGGTGCCGTGATCGAACCGACGGCGGGTCGCATGACGCTCGGCCAGGACGTGATCTACGACAACGGCTGGAAGATCGAAGATCTGCGCGCGTTGCGCCGCGACCGGATCGGCTTCGTCTTCCAGGCGCCGTACCTGATCCCGTTTCTTGACGTCACCGACAACGTCGCGTTGCTGCCGATGCTGGCCGGTCTGCCCAACCGCGAGGCGCGACGGCGTGCCGTGGAGCTGCTCGGCGCCCTCGACGTGGCGCACCGCGCCAAGGCCATGCCCTCGCAGCTCTCGGGTGGCGAGCAGCAGCGCGTGTCGATCGCGCGCGCCCTCGTGAGTCGGCCGCCGGTCATTCTCGCCGACGAGCCGACAGCACCGCTCGACAGTGAACGCGCGCTGTCGGTCATCCGCATTCTCCACGAAATGGCGCACCGCTTTCAAACAGCGGTGATCGTCGTGACGCACGACGAAAAGATCATTCCCACCTTCAAGCGGATGTACCACATCCGCGATGGACGAACGCATGAAGAGGTTGGCGAAGGTCGACAGATCGGCGGAGCGAGCAATGCATAGCACGCTCGTGGGTCCCCGCCGTGGGAGCTGGAACGTGGCGCTCGTGGCCCTGCTCACGGGATGTGCGGTGGGACCGGCGTATGTCCGTCCTCCCGCGCCCGGGGACGCACCGCGCCTGACCACGGCCGTGAGCATCGGCGACCACTGGTGGCAGGCGTTCGGCTCACGTGCGCTCGACGCGCTCATCGTGGACGCGTTGGCAGCAAGTCCAACCATCGCAGCGGCCGATGCGACGCTTCGGCAGGCCGAGGCGCTGTTCGCCGCGCAGTCGGGTTCGACGCGCTATCCCGTGATGGATGGTGCGCTCACGTCTCAACGGCAGCAATTCAATCCTGCGGCGTTGGGTCAGGACTCCCCGCCGCGGGAGTTCAGTCTCTTCAACGCGACGGTAAGCGTTCGATACCGTCTCGATCTCGCCGGTGGCAATCGGCGCGCGCTCGAAGCGCTGGCGGCACGCACCGATTATCGGCGCTATCAGTTGCAGGGTGCGCAACTGTCGCTCGCCGCCGCGGTAGCCGCAACCGCGGTGCAGCAAGCGAAGCTGGCCGCGCAGCTCTCGGTGATGGAGTCCCTGATGCGCATCGATGATGAGCAGGTCGTCATCGCACGCGATCGTGTTCGCCTGGGTGCGGCGTCGCCCGATGAGCTGCAGTTGCTCGAACGGCAACGCGAGACGACGCTCGCCGCCCTGCCCCTTCAACGGACATTACTGCAGCAGAACCGACATCTTCTCGCGACCCTCGCCGGGCGCGTTCCGGACGACCCTACGATGCCGTCGTTCACGATGGCCGAGCTGTCGCCTCCGGCGGACACAGCCGGAGTGATCCCGTCGGAGTTGATCAAGCGCCGTCCGGACATTCGCGCGGCAGAAGCCTTGATGCAGGCGGCGAACGCCGAGTACGGTGTGGCCGTCGCCAAACGCTATCCGCAGATCAACCTCAGCGCGAATCTGGGGTCGCAGGCGCTGACCGCCGGCGCGCTCTTTGGCGGCGGATCCGCCATCTGGAGCGTGGTGGGGCAGCTTACGCAGCCGCTGCTCAATCGCGGGCTGTCCGCCGAGAAGCGAGCGGCACTTGCCGGTTTCGACGCGACGGCCTCGAACTATCAGCTGGTGATTTTGAGCGCGATGCGCGAAGTGGCCGACGTGCTGACCGCGCTCGAGAGCGATACGCAATCGCTCTCGGCGCTGGCTCGCGCCGATGCCGCCTCACAGTCCACGCTCGCGTCCGAGCGGCGACGATTCGTACTCGGCGCGGCCAGTTACCAGCAGGTGCTCGCCGTCGAGCAACAGGCTGAGCTGGTCCGCGCAACGCTGGTCGCGTCGCAAGCGCAGCGATTGTTGCACACGATCACACTCTTTCAAGCGCTCGGCGGCAGCGGAGATGCGCCGACACCGTAGCGCGTATTCAGCTACTTGGTTTCTTTCGCCACGCGGGCCTTCTCGCTGAGACGTTCGGCATCGTCACGCTGCTCGCGATGCTCGAACAGCCGGTCTTTGCCCGCGTCGTCGTGCCGCGCAATTTTTTCCGGATCATGTCCCGGACCGCCACCGTGCTTTTCCTCGGTGGCCTTGGCGGCCGCCTTGTCGGCATCGGCGGCATGGTCGAGCTTCTTGTCGCTCGCGTCGTGCGTGTAACCGCTCTTCTCTTCGCTCATCTGCTGGCTCGCTCGTGAATAGGAAATCACAGCGTAGCGCAACAGTCATGCCCGGCGAGTGCCGGGCACGACGGTCCAGCGCGACTACTTGGCCGGCAGCAACACGTGGTCGATCACGTGAATCACGCCGTTCGACTGCTTCACATCGGCGATGGTGACGGTGGCTACGCCGCCCTTCTCATCCTTCACGACCACGTTCGCGCCCTGCATCATCGCCATCAGCTTGCCACCGTTCACGGTGGTCAACGTGGCCGTGCCGTTGCCGGCCTTGATGGCCTTCACGATGGCGGCGGCGTCCAGATTGCCGGCCACCACGTGGTACGTGAGCACGCCAGTGAGCGCGCTCTTCATTTCCGGCTTGAGCAGATTGTCGACCGTGCCGGCCGGCAGCGCGGCGAAGGCGGCGTTCGTGGGCGCGAACACGGTGAACGGTCCCTTGCCCTTCAGCGTCTCGACCAACCCGGCGGCCTTCACGGCGGCGACGAGCGTGGTGTGATCCTTGGAGTTGACGGCGTTGTCGATGATGTCTTTGGTGGGGTACATCGCCGCACCACCCACCATCTTGGTGCCGTCCGACATGCCCTGCGCGTGCACGGCGACGGGGAGAATCACCATGGCGGTCACAACGAACGTCTTGAGTAGGCTACGCATTGCACAGATCTCCGGAAAGTCGCGTTGAGGAGGCAGCCTTGTCGGCTGCGTTGTGCGAGGGCTACGCCTCGACGCGACGATCGGATTCATGGCACTACAAATCGCGCGTCATTTCCAGCATGGTCGGGCGAAAACCGTGACGCGCGAACAGGCGTTGCGCGTGCTCGTTGCGGGCGGCAGTGGAGAGCACGAACTGCCGGGCCCCGACCGCTTCCAGCGCGGTGATCGACGCCTCGAGCAGCAGACTGCCGATGCCGCGCCGTCGGTACGCGTCGTCGATCACGAGATCGTGCAACACCCCGGCCGGTCCACGCAGCGACATGTAGTCGATGCCCTCCAGACTCCCCCACGCGTAACCGACCACGGTGCCTTCAACCGAGGCCACAAGCACCGTCGTCCCCGGCTCGGTGAGCTGCGACCCGAGATACGATCCGTAGCCACGCTCGGTCTGGTCGGTCGCCGCCATGAACCGTGCGCGGTCCAAGTCATGATGCAGACGCACCAGCAGCACGGCGAGACGCCCGAGGGCGGGCAGATCGGCCTTCGTGGCCGCACGGATAGTGACGGCGGCATGCGATGTTGGCATAGGCGCAATGTTCGGGGGGCTGCAATGAACCGCAATGCCCGAGGCGGCGAGAGGTGCCCGCGCGCGTTATTTCGATGACACACGCCTCCGCTCGGTACGCGATACTGGGCGACACCCTTCGCGGAGCGGATAGCATGATCTATGAACTGTGGTCGGGAAACGCGTGCCTGGGACGGAGCAACCTTGAATTCCCGCAATGCTCGTCCGTCATGTTCAGCGGCGAATTCACCGCGGAGCCGGCGCAGGAGTTAGCCGTCGCCGACATGGCGATCAACATCGACTGCGTCGCCTTGTGGATGCAGCGCGAGACCCGGAATTCGGCCGGCGACTACATCGTGCGACCGGAATTCCGTCAGTCGCGCCTGTTCACGACCATCGGCGAAACGCTGGCACGCCGGTTCGACCCCTCGCTGCAGCTACGCCGGGCGGACGGCACGGTGATCCCCATTCGCCATCTCGCGATCCGGGACATGGAGCAGCAGACGCTCTATGAGGACCTCATCGCGGAAGCCATCGGCGCGGTCGACGACGCGCAGCGCGAGTCCGAGCCGCGCGTCGCCGCTGACCCGGAGGCACGTGAGCTATTCGATGCGCTACAAGCCGAGTGGGAGGAAGAGGAGCGCGCGAACGCGTGGCGTGGCGACACGCTCGTCGACGACTTCGAACAAGCGGAATGGAAGGCGGAACTCGAGGCCATGGCACTGACGCCCCGCAGCCGCTTCAAGTTGCATGTGGTGATCGCGCGGGAGGGGGACATCCCAGCCGATACTACATGGCTGGAGTGACCACCACCTTCCCAACGACGCGTCGATTCAGCATGGCCCGCAGCGCCTCCGCACTCTGCGCCAAGTCATACCGCGCGCTGACCACCGGCACGATGGTGCCATCCGCGACCCACTCCATCAGCCGCGCGAGATGACGTGCATTGGCGGCCGGCTCACGCTGCTCGAACGAGCCCCAGAAGACGCCCACCACCGACGCGCCTTTCAGCAGCGGCAAGTTGAGCGGCAGCGACGGGATCGCGCCGCCGGCGAATCCGATCACGAGATAGCGCCCACCCCACGCGATACTGCGGAACGCGGGCTCGGTGAGATCGCCGCCCACGGGGTCGCAGATCACATCGGGGCCGAGCCCGCCGGTGAGCGCTTTCAGGCGATCGCGAAGCGATTCGGAGGTGTAGTTGATCACCGCATCGGCGCCGTGGGCTCGGCACAGGGCCAGCTTGTCATCGGTGCTCGCGGCGGCGATCACGCGTGCGCCGAGCGCCTTGCCGATCATGACGGCAGCCAGTCCGACGCCACCCGATGCGCCCAGCACCAGCAACGTATCACCCGGTGCGAGGTGCGCACGATCGATCAGCGCATGCATGGCGGTGCCGAAGGCCAGCGGAAGCGTGGCCGCGATATCGAACGACAGCGCATCAGGAATCGGCGTGACGGCCGATGCGGGCGCGATGAGGCGTTCGGCGAATGCCCCCGTTCGCGTAAACGCCACGACGCGCTGTCCGACGTGCAGGTGGTTGACGCCGGATCCCGCCTCGATGACGACGCCAGCCGCTTCGCCACCTGGAATGAACGGCAGCGGCGGACGCACCTGATACTGCCCCATCACCATCAGGGCATCGGGAAAGTTCACACCGGCAGCGTGCACCTCGATGACCACGTCGCCAGCCGCGGCCGCGGGATCGGCCACCGTTTCCACCGTGAGCATCTCGGGTTGATCGAAGGCACTACACAGCACAGCACGCATACGGTTCAGCGGGTCGAAGTCGGAAGCGTTGGCGCGGACGTCACGCGCAGGGTCTCGAGGGCGCGACGCACCGCATCGGGAATTGGCACGGAGGTGCGCGAGGTACGGTCGACGTACACGTGCACAAAGTGCCCGGTCGCCGCCGGCGCCTCATCCTCGTTGCGAAAGAGCGCCAGCTCGTAGCGCACGCTCGAGCGACCGAGATGTACCACGCGAATGCCGGCGGTGACGCGGTCAGGAAACGTGATGGGCGACGCGTACCGGCATTGGGTTTCCACCACCAGGCCGATGGCTTCGCTGCCGGCAATGTCGAGCAGACCACGCTCGATCAACCAGCGGTTCACCGCCGTGTCGAAGAAGCTGTAGTACACCACGTTGTTGACGTGACCATAGGCGTCGTTGTCCATCCACCGCGTATCGATCACGGTCAGATGCGCGTAGTCCGCTCTCGCGTCGCCTGCTCGCGTGCCCGAGGTGCCGCTCACAGTGCCTCGCGGTAGAGGGCCAGCGCCTGATCGTAGTTCACCTCGCGCGGATTGTTCACCAGCAGTCGCTGCACTTTCATGGCGTCGGTGGCGAGGCTCGGCAGGTCGCCTTCGATGATGCCCACGTCGCCCAGCGTGCGCTCGAGCCCGAGTTCACCCACGATCGTGGCCATCGCGTCCACGAAGGCGCGCCCGCTCGCACTGCGGTGCCACGTGCGTTCGCCCGCCCGCACGGCATCGGACAGTTCACGATAGAGCGGCTCCGCTTCGGAGAGGTTGAACTCGAGCACCGGCAGCAACACCAGCGCGTTGCTCAACCCGTGCGGCACGTGAAACTGCCCACCGAGCGGATACGCGAGCGCGTGCACGGCGCCGACCGGCGCGTTGGCGAACGCCATGCCAGCCATCATCGACCCCTGGAGCATGGCGCGACGCGCAGTGAGATCGGTGCCATCCTCGATGGCGGTGCCGATGTGATCCGACAGTAACCGTAGCGCGCGCATGGCGAGCGTATCCGAGAGCACGTTCTTGGCATGGCGGCTGGTGTACGCTTCGATCGCGTGCACCATGGCATCGATGCCCGTCATCGCGGTCACTCGCGCCGGTAACCCGAGCGTGAGCGTCGCATCGAGGATAGCGGCATCGGGATACAGCAGCCGTGACACCACACCCTGCTTTTCGCCGCTCGCCGTCGTCACGATCGCAATCGGCGTGACTTCCGAGCCGGTTCCTGCCGTGGTCGGGACCTGAATGAGCGGCCAACGCGGGCCAACGGCCACGCCAACGCCGTACACCGAGCTGAGCGACTGTCCGGATCGTGCCAAGAGCGCCACCAGCTTGGCGACATCGAGCGAACTGCCGCCGCCAAAGCCGATCACGCCGTCGATCTGCGACGCCAGCGCCAGCGCGACGCCAGCCTCCACACACGACGCGGGTGGATCGGCCAGCACCTCGTCGAACACGGTGACGTCGACGCCCGATGCCCGAAGCGATGCAAGGAGGGGCTCGAGCAACCCGGCACTCACGATACCGCGATCGGTGACAACGAGCGGGCGACTAATCCCGAACTCACGGAGCAGGCTTCCCAATCGCTCGCTCTCGCCGTCAGCGCAGATCACACGCGGCGTCGTTTCGAAACTGAAGTTGGACATACTCAACGTTAGCCAGCAGGCGCACACCGAGTAAGGCTCACCAGACGTCGCTATCCGCCGGCCATCGCACCAATGATGAGCAGCGGTTCGTTTCCCGCCACCACACTCGGCGGCAACGGCGCATCAGGCGAGTCATGCGACAGATCGCGCTCGCACGCGAAGAATCGCACGAAGGCTCGCCGCTGCTGCGTCACCTGATCGCGAATCGTCCCCCGCAGCGCAGGATGCTGCGCTTCGACCACATCGAGCACGCGGCGCAGCGTGACCTCGCCGCTCACGGGCACGGCGATCTCCGCACCGACTTGCGCCAGTGCCCGCAACGGCGAGGGCAGGACTACACGGATCATGACAACGTCTGCACTTCCACCGACAACACGGCCGGCAGATCGTGGACGATCGTGTCCCAGTGATCACCCGAATCACTCGAGACGTACACCTGCCCACCGGTGGTGCCGAAGTAGATGCCGCATGAATCGAGCGTGTCCACCGCCATGGCGTCGCGCAACACGTTCACATAGCAGTCCTGCTGCGGCAGACCATCCGTGAGTGCTTCCCACTGATCGCCTCCGGTGCGACTGCGATACACACGCAGCTTACCGTCGGGCGGGAAGTGGTGCGCGTCGCTGGTGATCGGCACCACGTAGATCGTGTTGGGTTCGTGCGCGTGCACGTCGATCGGGAACCCGAAATCGGAGGGCAGATTGCCGCTGACCTCGTGCCACTGGTCGCCGCCGTCGTCGCTCCGCATCACGTCCCAGTGCTTCTGCATGTAGAGACGCTTGGGGTTGGAGGGATGCATCGCAATGCGATGCACGCAGTGCCCCACTTCCGCGTCTTCGTCGGGGATGCCCCCGGATCGCAATCCCTTGTTGATCGGCGTCCACGTCACACCGCCATCTGTGGTGCGAAACGCGCCGGCGGCCGAGATGGCGACGTACATGCGATTCGCGTCGGTCGGATCGAGCACGATCGTGTGCAGACACATCCCGCCCGCTCCCGGCTGCCAGTGTGCGCCCGAGCCGTGACCGCGCAGTCCTGACAGCTCGTGCCACGTGGCACCGCCGTCGGTGGACTTGAAGAGCGCGGCATCTTCAGCGCCAGCATAGACGACATCGCGATCGGTGAGTGACGGCTCGAGATGCCAGATGCGCTTGAACTCCCAGGGATGTGGCGTGCCATCGTACCACATGTGCGTGCCCGGAATGCCGTCGTAGGTGAAGGCATTGCCCACCGGCGCCCACGTCTTGCCACCATCGTCGGAGCGTTGCATGACCTGCCCGAACCAGCCGCTCGATTGCGAGGCATAAATGCGATCGGGATCGACCGGCGAGCCTTTCAGGTGGTACATCTCCCAGCCCGGGAAATGGGGACCGTCCACGGTCCAGCTTTTCCGTGCGCCATCCGACGTCAGAATGAAGGCACCTTTGCGGGTCCCAACCAGTACACGCACTCGGCTCATGTCGCACTCCTCGCTTGCGGTGATGGTCGCAAGTATACGGGTCGTTTCAGGAATCGTCACGATTGCGATCGGCCGCGCCCGTGACCAACGTGTTCCTACGTTTGACTCCACTTCCTTCCGGAATTCATCGTGGACGCACCATCCGGTCACGCCGGTGCCACCAGCGCGCTCCCGCCGCTCAGCGCCGACGAACTGAACCGCTACAGTCGGCACCTGTCGCTTCCCGGCGTCGGACTCGACGGCCAACAACGACTCAAGGCCGCGCGCGTGCTCATTGTCGGGGCCGGTGGCCTGGGCTCTCCCATCGCGCTGTATCTGGCGGCGGCCGGCGTCGGCACGATCGGGCTGGTGGATCAGGACGTGGTCGACGTGACGAATCTTCAGCGTCAGTTGCTGCACGGCACGCGCGATGTCGGGCGGTCGAAACTCGACTCGGCCCGTGACCGGCTGCTCGACGTGAACCCGCACGTGCAACTCGAGCTGCACCAGACGTGGCTGACATCGGCCAATGCCCTCGAACTGGTGGCGCGATACGACGTGATCATCGACGGTACCGACAACTTCAACACGCGCTATCTCGTGAACGATGCGTGTGTGCTGCTGAATAAGCCGAACGTGCATGGCTCGGTCTTTCAGTTCGACGGACAGGCGTCGGTGTTCGCCACGGAAGATGGGCCCTGTTATCGGTGCCTGTATCCCGAACCACCGCCACCGGGCATGGTGCAGAACTGCGCGGAAGGCGGCGTGCTCGGTGTGCTGCCGGGACTCATCGGGACCATTCAGGCCACGGAGGCGCTGAAGCTCATCCTGCACACCGGCGACACGTTGGCCGGTCGGCTGCTCATGATCGACGCCCTGTCGATGCAGTTCCGATCGGTGACGATCACGCGTGATCCCAACTGTCCGGCGTGCGGTACACGCACGCTCGCGCAGCTTATCGACTACGACGAGTTCTGTGGCATCGCGGGCCCCGCGACGGAGGTCGCTGCGGTGGCCGAGATCACGCCGGCCACGTTGGCGGCGCGTCGCGCACGGGGAGATGACCTCGAGCTGATCGACGTACGCGAGCCTCACGAGGCCCAGCAGACGCGGATTGACGGATCACGCCTGATTCCGCTGGGCACGCTGCCCGCGTCGATCGCGTCGCTCGACCGGTCTCGCGAGTTTGTGCTGGTGTGTCGCAGCGGGAAGCGCAGCGCCGAGGCCGTGCGGCAATTGCAGGCGGCCGGATTTGACCGCGTGTCATCGCTGGCTGGCGGAATGGTGCGCTGGAACACCGAGGAGGGACAAGGCGGTGCTGACGCAGAGACTCTGGCACCAGCATTGCGATAGGAGAGGTCGAACGGCACGGCATGCCCACACTTGGGCACGCCGTGCCGGATACCAATGACCACCTCTTTCGGGAACACACCATGCTCATGACTCTCGCCATTATCCTCGTCGTGCTTTGGCTGCTCGGCATGGTCAGCGCCTACACGATGGGCGGCCTCATCCACATCCTGCTCGTCGTTGCCGTCATCGTCATCCTCGTGCGGGTGATTCAGGGTCGCAAGGTCCTCTAGTTTCGCCCGCGCACGCGGCTATTTCAGGCGCTTCGACGTCGGAATCATCACGTGCGCGTACGGCGTCCCCTTCCACATGACGAAGGGGCCGCCGTTGTTCGGGTCGGTCGAGATGCCGTTGAGCAATCGCGCGTCTGGCAGCAGCATCATGACGTGCGGTGCGCCGTTGGGCAGCCACTGGTTCGTGGCCGTCGGCGCCGTCGCGAACGGATCGGTATTGCTGACGGGCATGTCGCCCTGAAGCATGTAGCCGAAGCCGACCGCCGTCACCGATGGCTGCTTCTTCGTCATCCACGCATCGATCATCCCGCGCCACGGCGCGTCGAGGCACATCGGCGTGTCGTTCGGCACATCAGGCATGTCCGGCATGCAGACCCAGTCGGTCGTGCCCTTTCGCAACACGCGCTTGTCGTGACCGACCACCGTGGCGCCGGCAGCGATGGCGGCAGGCGCAGCGCTGAGCGCATTGGCAATCAGGGCGCGATCGCCGGCAGCCGCCGGTGGCGCAACGGAATGCGTTGACTGGGCGGCGACAACTTCGGACAGGCCGCTGCAGAGACAGAACAGCATGGCGCTCGAAGTGAGAAACGTGGACCGCATGTGAACCTCGGGGATGCAGGTGGGGACCTCTGCCGAGCCCTCGGGTCTGGCGGCTCGGACTGCACTGGCATCGCTATTAGACCGATCGGTCTACTCGATGCACAAAAAAAATCGCCGTCAGCGTTTCGCCATCGCCGTGAAGTAGAAATCCAGCACCGCCTCGAATGGCTGCGCATTGCGCGCCAAGCGCGAGCGCAGTGCCGCACCTTCCCATGCGTTCACCAGCAGATCGGCCATACCCATCGCGTCAGTGGTGGGTGCGATGTCGCCTTTGGTGCGCGCCTCGTCGAGGCAGCCTCCGATACCGCCGGCGATCTGCGCCAGGCAGCCGTCGATCTTGTGCCGAAAGACATCGCTCGCGCCGGACAGCTCCTGTCCCAGCGCGCCGAGGAAGCAGCCGAGATAGCCTTCCTCGGCGTAAGCCGCACGGACGCCGTCGAAGAAGTCGCGGATCCGGTCGAGTGGCGCACGTGTGCGGTTGGTCAGCGTGGCGTGAAGCAACGCGTGCACGTTGGCCTGGTACGCGTCGATCACTTGCAGCGCGAAATCTTCCTTCGACGCGAAGTGATGATAGAACGAGCCCTTGGGCACGCCGGTCGCATTGAGCAGATCCTGTACGCCCACCGCGTTGTAGCCGCGCTCGAGCATGAGCTCGAGTCCCGCGAGGATCAGTCGCAGCTTGGTATCGTGCATCTCCTGCCGCGCGGGCGGGGCCTCTAGACCGATCGGTCTGTTCATGCCCCGAAGGTGCAGCGTCAGCGCCGAGCTGTCAAGCGAGGTCTGGAATCGTATCCGCTAGCGACTCCGGTGCGGTATCCGGAATCGTGAGGGTGAAGGTGCTCCCGGCACCCGGCGCGCTCTCGAGCGTGAGGTCACCGCTCAGCCCGCGCGCGAACTGGCGGCTGATGGCGAGACCAAGTCCAGCGCCGCCGTGATGTGAGTGCCCACTCCCTCGGACCTGCACAAACGGTTCGAAGACGGCCTCGTGATGCTCGCGCGCAATCCCGATACCGGTGTCGTGCACCTGCAGGCGCAGGCTGTCGCCCACGCGCGCGCCGCTTACGACGACGCGTCCGCCGGCGGGAGTGAACTTCGCCGCATTCGATATCAGGTTCATCACGATCTGGGTGAACTTGCGTCGATCGGTTTGCAGTTCGCCCATATCGTCCAAGAGGTCGATCGAGAGTTCGACGCCGGACCGCGTGAATTGCCACGCCACCATGTCGGCGGCATCCCGCACGGCGGAGAGCACGGACACCGGCGCGATCTCGAAATGCATGTGCCCTGTCGCCAGTCGCTGCAGATCGAGCAGCTGATCGACCAACGACATGACATGCTCATGGCCGGCGGTGATACGATCGAGCACGGCGCGCTGCATCGGCGTGACGGGGCCGCAGATTTCCAGCTGCAGGATCTGCACGTTGTTCGCGATGGAGCCAAGTGGCGACCGGAGCTCGTGACTGACGAGGGCAATAGCGCGATCCTTGGCGCTGTTCTCGCCTTCTGCCACCACGCGCGCCGACTCCGCGTCGGCCCGATTGGCCTGCGCCGTGACGGCGATGGCGCGTTCGTACGCATGGAGTCGGGCACGCTCGAGTGCCTGCGCACAGCGCGCCGCGAGCGCCTCGCTATGGGCGATGGCCTCCGGCGTGAACAGCGCATCGTGTCGGCGGCCGACAAACGTGATCGCGCCCAACAAGCGGCCACCAGATTCCAGCGGAACGATCAGCAACGGGCCGGCACCGAACCATGTCACCACACGACCGGCGTCGATGTCGTGCGCGGATGCGGCGGTCACGATCGTCTGCGAATCCCTCACCTGCAGCACGTCGAGGCGACCGCCGAGGGCAGGCACACCGATGACATCGTCGACCGCGGGTTGCCAGTAGTCGGCAAGTGTTCGAGCAGCGGCGTGCTTGAGTGGATCGGGGTGAATCACCGCCACGCGGCGCAGCGCACCGCCGGCCTCGACCACATCCACGACACACCAGACGTCGGCGCGAGGGAACACCAGATTCGCGATGGCGCGATACGTCAGGTCTTTCTCGAGCGAGGCGCCGAGCTCCAAGCCCGCGTCCGCGAGAAACTGCGCGTCACGTCGCTTGGACTCCGCCATGTCGGCTGCGTCCTGCTCACGCAGCGCACCCAGCAGGACGCGCTCCGTGACGTGCCGAATGTCGATCACGCCCGCCTCATGGCGAGAGCGGACGACGCGCAGCGCTCCCGGTGAACAAGCCGTCCGCATCCGTCAGCGCGTCGCCGATTGTCGCGCCCTTCTCGGTGATCGTATAGCGCCGGAACGATGCACTGTGGGCGCTGCCGCGCATCTTGATCACGGCCACGACTTTCTGCAGCACGCCGTCAACTTCGAGGTAGCGCTGCACAATGATGTCGTCGGTGATGAACGACACGCGTTCACCGGTTACGCCGATGTCCGGCGACGTCGACACCGCTTCAAGAATCATGAACACGGTCACGCCGGTGGCGGTGAGCGCCCCGACCAACCGGTACAACGATTCGCGGAAGTCCTCGCGGAACGTCGGCGCGAGGGCGATCTCGAAGCCGGTGAGGGAATCGATCACCACACGACTGGCACCGGTCGCCTTTACGCTGGCCAGAATGTCGGCGAGCGTCTCGTCGACGGAGAGATCGAGCGGACGGAGATACGACACGCGCAGTTTACCCGCGGCCACGAGCGCTTCGGGATCGACGTCGTGCGCGCGCAACCGGGCGAGGTAGGCTTCGGGATACTCCTCGAACACGGCCACCACGACGGACTCATCACGCCGGAGTCCTTCGGCGGCGAACTGCATGCCGAACGTCGACTTGCCGGTGCCCGTGGGACCGGCGATCATCACGGCGTCTCCCGCCGGAATGCCGCCGCCCATCATGTCGTCGAGGCCCGGGACGCCAGATGCCAGACGCGCCCCCGCGTGGATGTCCGTATAGGACCGCGTGCGATCGGCCTGTTGCTCCGGAATGCGCGGAAACACCTGCAAACCATCGTTAGTGATGCGGAACGTGTGCAATCCCGGCATCTGTGCCTGCCCGCGCACCTTCACCGCTTGCAGCTTGCGCACGACCGAGTTGCGATCAGTGGCCTGCGTGAGCCACAAGATACCATCGGCGATCGTGAACAACGGCTGACGCTGTTCGGGCTCGTTGTACTCGCCGATCAGCAGCGACGTGACTTCCCACGTGGTCAAGTGCAAGGCGAGACGCTGCACGAACTGCTCGAGCGCCATCGCATCGGGCGCCACGGGCGCGGTCGTCCCGCTGCGCCGTTCGCTCGCCATCGGCTGAATCGTACGGAACGAATCCACCACGATGATTCCGGGATTGAGACGCTCGACCTCGTCGGTCATCCTTCCGAGCACCGCGTTCAGATCGCCGGAGAGCGCTTCCTCGCTGAGATTGAGATACTGCACGGCGTTGCCGACGAGTTCCGGTTTGAAGAAGCTGAACTGTCGCTGATAGCGCAGCATCTTCACCGTGGGCTCGCCAAGTACCGTGAAGTACAGCGCCGGCCGCTCTTTCGTGGCGTTCGCAAACAGGATCTGTTGCGCGAGCGTGGTCTTGCCCGCGCCGGGCCCGCCGGCGAGCATGTTGAACGAAAATTCGGGGAGACCGCCGCCGAGGACGGCGTCGAGCCCGGCGACGCCCGTGGGCAGATTGCGCAGCACTTTTCGGTTGGGCGACGCGCTCCGCGCAAGCGAATCAGCACCTCCCACCAGGTCGATGCGATGTGATTCGTTGGTCATGCGTCGCTTGCGTTCGGGGAGACAGGCATCTGAGTGGTGCTCGGAACCGTCGCCGCGTCGCTCTGTGTGAGCAGCGTTTCGGCGAGGTCGTCTCCAATGAGTCGAGTCAGGGTCGCGTGCAGCGACGAGAGCACGGCAATGGCCGCGTCGGCTGTCGTCGCGGCATCAGCAGCGTTGGTCGCGACGGACCAACCCGTCACGTGCGGCGCGACGGAGGCATTCACGACCACGTTCGCCAATAGCGCGTGCTCCCCTTTTTCGCGCGCGATGGCCCGGGTCAGGAGCGCGTGGGCGCCATACGGGCCGAACCATCGGGAGAGTCCGACGTAGACACGCTCCACGAGACGCGACGTCGATTCGCGTCCGTTCGTCTCTGCCATCGCCTGCTCGACAAGTCGACGTGCCAGCGACTTCGGCACCTCGTCCTGTGGCGGTTCGGTACTCGGTGACACCAGCAGCGCTCCCAGCAGACGTAGGCCCGGCATCGTCTCGGGGAATATAGCTGTCGCCGATGTCGCCAGTGCCGAAACGGCCGAAACTGCAGCAGAGATCTTTTCCTGGCGTGCCCGGCTATTTACGCGTCGGGAGCGGCAACAGCTCCGAGACGGCCGATCCATCCTTGCGTGGATCAGATGCGCCCGAATTGATGCCGGTCGTGTAGTTGCGCATCACGGCCTGGCCGGCGCCCATGCGCGTGCTCGAGTAGTCGCCGCGCATCACGATCTCGTGTCCCATCGCCGCCAGCGCCTTGAGCACGCCGTCAGGGATGCGCGACTCAAAGTTCACGTCGCAGCCGGGGAAGGTTTCCTTCGAGAAGCGCGGTGCGTCGAGCGCCCCCTGAATGTTCATACCGAAGTCGGCGATGTTCGAGACGAATTGGGCGTGCGCCTGCGCTTGGTTCCATCCGCCCATGATCCCGAAGGCCACCCGGGTGTCACCCTTCTCCATGAATGCCGGGATGATCGTATGCAACGGACGCTTGCGACCGGCGAGCACGTTGGCGCTTGCGGGATCGAAGGAGAAGCCGGCGCCCCGGTTGTGCCACACGAATCCCGCATCCGCCACGGTAATGCCGGCCCCAAAGCCCACTGTGGAGTAGTTGCTCTGGATCAGGGAAATCATGTTCCCTTCCTTGTCCACCGCGCTCAGATACGTGGTGCCGTTGTCGGTGCCGATCGGTGTTCCGGCATCAGGACTGCACGTGGCCTTCGCCGCACTCACCAGCTTCGCGCGTTCCGCCGCATACTTTTTCGAGCGCATCGCCTCGACCGGGATCTTCACGAACCGCGGATCGCCGTCGAACTTCTGCATGTCGGCATACGCCAGCTTCTTCGCTTCGATCATGTGATGCAGCGCCGGCACGGAGTTGTGTCCCATCGTGGCGAGCGGGAACGTCTCCATGATGTTCAGCATCTCGAGCGCGGCAATACCCTGCCCGTTCGGCGGCAGCTCGTAGACGGTCCAGCCGCGATACGTCGTGGAGATCGGCTCCACCCACTCGCTGTCGAACTCCGCGAGGTCGGCGGCCGTCATCGTCCCACCATGCGTCTTGCTGCTGGCCAGCAGCTTGGCGGCGACGCTGCCCTTGTAGAACGCCGCCGCGCCCTTGCTCGCGATCTGACGATACGTCCACGCGAGCTCGGGATTGCGGAACAACTCGCCGGCCTGCGGCAAACGTCCGCCGGGCAAAAATGTCTTCGTGGTGGGCGCATCTTCGCGCAGCACCTTCTCGCTGTCCTTCCAATACACGCTCACGACTTCGCCCACCGGAAAGCCCGCTTCAGCGTACGCAATCGGCTGCGCGAGCACGTCGGCGAATGTCTTGCGACCGAATCGGGTGAGCAACTTCTCCCAACCGTTCACCGCGCCGGGCACCGTCGCCGCGTCGATCCCGCGCGCCGGCATGCTGGTGCGTCCCTTGGCGCGCAGATGTTCGACGGTGAGTGCCTTGGGCGCCCATCCCGATGCGTTCAATCCGTACAGCTTGCCGGACTTCGCTTCGTAGATGATCGCGAACAGATCCCCACCGATGCCGTCATTCATCGGCGCCACGAGCCCCATCATCGCATTCATCGCCACGGCGGCGTCGATGGCATTGCCTCCACGCTCCAGCACCGAGGCGCCGACCTGTGAGGCGAGCACGCTTTCGCTGGCCACCACGCCCTGCTTCGATGACACCATCGACCGCGACTGCGAGCGATCCTGGGCGGCGGCGAGGCGCGGCGTGAGCGCGGGAGCGAGCAGAACGGCAAGCACGGCAGCGCGGAACGTCGAACGAGCAATCATCCTGCAACTCCGAAATGGAGGACGGGTCGGGGCCGGCGGGTACCCATCAAATATGGGGTACCCGCGCGCCTCCGGCATCCTGCCCTGCCTCCGCGCATGACCGCAACTACATGAACATGGCCGGATTGATCTCCAGCGAGACCTCGGAAATCTTGTGCGCGGGAATGCCGCTGCGGCGCGCGTGCTCGAGAACGGCCTCGGGATTCGGTGCGATGTATTCGCAGTAGATCTTTCCTTCCGCATCGGATACGTAGCTCTTCACCCACACGACCTCGGGCATCCCTGCGAGCACGGAATTGGACATGCGCCCGGCGGCGTTCAACTGGTCGGAGGTGAGCGTTCCGACGTTACGTTCGATGATGTAATGCGGCATGGATCCTCAGGGTGAAAGTGGACTGACATCCTGCGCGATAGCCTCGGCCGCGCACGCTGCCTCGGCGGCTTCGGCGGAATTTCCGAGGGCGCTGTGGGCACGCGCCATCTTTTCCAACAACCATCCTTCGCCGCGGCGATCGCCGAGCGCGCGTCGGATGTGCATCGCCTGGTGCAGATATTCGAATGCGTCGAGGTACTGCCCACGGCCGATACAGACGTCGGCGAGCGCCGACAGAGCGTGCCCCAGCAACTGCTGCTCGCCCGTGGCTGTCGTCACCCGCACCGCCTCGGTGAGCGCCGTCCGTGCTTCGTCCCATCGGCGCAATTTATTGAGTGACGCGCCGAGGCTGTTCAGGATCAAGCCCTCATGCACCGTGTCTGAGGTCTCACGGCAAATGCGCAGCGCCGCCTCGTATTCGCGCACGGCCTCCGCGTAGGCGCCGCGCTGCCAGTGTACGATGCCGAGCGCATTGCCGATCGCCAATTCGCGGGCGCGATCACCCTGGCGGACGGCGAGCACACGGGCCTCTTCGTACCGCTGCACGATGTCCTCCGGGCGGACGGACAACTGCCGCTCGACGCGTGCGATGCCCTCGACCGCCTCGGCCTCACACGAGAACCCCACCTGCCGGTGGTGCAACTCACGCAACTTCATCCACGTCGCGCGAGCCTGCTCGGGGTCACCAAGATGCTCGTGGACCACCGCCAGACGTCGCCACATCAGCGCTTCATTCCGGTAGTCTTCGATCTGCCCGAACAGCGTGGCTGATTCGTGCAAATATGGAACGGACTCTTCGTGACGCTCCAGACCGACGAGCACCTCTCCCAACGAACGGCACCCCGCCGCGATGCCCTCGACGTTGCTCGCCTTCCGGTTCAATCGCAGCCCTTCGCGATACGTCTCGAGTGCTTCGTCAACACGTCCGCGCTGCAACTGGATGTGCGCGATCGCGGAGAGCGAGAACGACGCATACACGGTGACGGTCATGTAGGACTCGGTGCGCCGAAAGAACTCGAGGGCCGTATCGAGATCCCCCAGATCACGATGAATCGTCCCCATCACGTTCAGCAGCGCGCCATAGCGTTCGGGATGATCGCTGACCTCGGTGCGCTCGAGGGCCGCCTCGAGTACGGTAAGGGCCCGCTCCAACTGCCCGAGCGCCCGCAGGATGTTGCCCATCGTCGCGAGATCGCCCGCCTGCGCCCGGGTATCACCCGCGGCCCGGCCCAGCGCGAGGACCTCTTCAATCTTCTCGAGCGCAGTTTCGTGCCGTCCTTCGTGCGACCGCAGAAAGGCGATGCTGCGCAGTGCGTTCCGTTCACCCTGCAAATCCGCCAGCTCTCGGGAGATTCGCAGCGCCGTCTCCAATGCACGATCGGCGGCTTCGAAGCGTTGCAGCAGCGTGAACACATCGCCTTGCCGCAGATACACCTGCGCCAGGCGAGCGGACGCACCGAACGGGGCGAGCAGCGCGATGAGCGCATCGACAATCGCCAACTGCCGCGCCCGCAGGCCGAGCATTTCGCTGAGGCGTTCCTGACGGAGCAGCGTGTCGGACAGCAGATCGCGACGCGCGTCGTCGTTGGGCAGGCGCAGAACCCATTCCTCGACGCGCTCGAGCGTATGCAGCGCGTCGGCGTTCTGGCTCAGTCCCATCGCACGATCGGCGGACTGCATGCCGTAGCGCACGGCATCGGCCCAGGCATCCGCGCGACTGAAATGATGCGCGAGCCGTTCGACATGTTCGTCGATGCGCGCCGCGTAGCGCCGCTCGATCGCGCGGCCGACAGCATCGTGCAGTGTGGCGCGCTGGTGTTCCAAGAGGCTGTCGTACGCGACTTCCTCCGTCAGCGCATGCTTGAAGCGGAACGCCGGCTCAGGCACGACGGCGATCTGCTGCACGAGTCCGGACGTCTTCAGACGCTCCAGCGACCGCGTGAGATCACCCGGAGACTCGACGACGTCGTCCAGCACACCACGCGCAAACTCCCGACCGATCACAGCGGCGACGCGCAGCACCTCGGCCGCTTCGTCATCGAGCCGGTCCATGCGGGTCCGGAGCACCCCCTGCACCGTCTCCGGCACATGCAGTGCGCTGTCGGCGGCGGCAGCGACCGCTTCGCCGTCGCGCACCGTGACGCTGCCGTCTTCGCGCAACGCCTCGCAGACTTCTTCCAGAAAGAACGGATTACCACCGGTGCGCTCGTGCAGTCGTGCCAACAGCGCGGGTGCCACTCGCTCAGCCCCGAGCACGGCGCACGCGATGGCGGCCGTCGCGGCGCCGTCGAGCGGCGGCAAGTGCATCAACGTTTGGTGTTCGGCACTCCCCCAGTCGGTCACGCCGTCGGGGCGGGACGTCACCACCAGCAGCAGCGGGAACGCCGGAACGACTTCGGCCAGCTGCCGAAGCGCAGCACGCGAGGCGTCATCGGCCCAATGCCAGTCCTCGAGCAGCAGCAGTGTCGGCGTGGCGCGGGACCCCAGCGTGAACAGCGCCGCGATTGCCTCGAGCATCGCGCCCTGAAACCGCTCACCTCGCAGCGCTTCGGGTACGGGATGCGCTTCGCTCGGAATCGCCAGCAGCGTGAGGAAAAAGGGCAGATACTCTTCGAGCGACCGATCGATGGCGCGAACGGCGGCCACCGCCGCTTCATGACGCTCCGGCGCCGAGTCCTCCCGAGGCAGGCCGAGCGCGTCGTGGGTGGCATCGACGAAGGGGAGAAATGGCGTGTTGCCTCCGTAGGCGTCACAGCCCCCGACGATGACGCGTAGCGCCTGCGCCGCCGCCATATCACGCAGTTCGTGCAGCAGCCGACTCTTGCCGGCGCCGGCTTCGCCGATCAGCACCGTGAAGCGGCCCGTGCCGGCTCGCGCCGCGTCGACATGATCGACGAGGGTCGCGCGCTCTCGGGCGCGTCCGACGAAGGGCGTGAGCCCGGCGTGGACGATCCCCTCCAAGCGCGAACGCATATCGGACGCGCGCAGCACGCGATGTGGCGTCATCGACGCACCATCGCCGGCTTGGATCGCCAGCGTTGACGGTTCCGTGTGCACGAATGGCGCGACCAGCCGACGCACTTCCGGACTCACGAGAATCGCATCGCGATCGGCGGCGGCCGCGAGTCGCGTCGCCATGTCGGCCGGCGCGCCACTGATCCGGAATCGTCGATCGCCGCTGCGCAGGCGCTGCGCCACGAGCGCGCCCACGTGAATGCCGGCCCGCAGTCGCAGCGTACTCGCGAGGCGGGCATCGAGGCGTGACGCCTCGTCGGCGACGCGGTCGCGAAAGGCGAGCGCCGCGCGCACCCCACGCACCGCGTCATCTTCATGTGCCGTCGGTACGCCGAACAGCATCACGAGATCGTCACCCGCGAATTGATTGATGATGCCGCCGTTCTGCGCGGCTACGTCGCTCGCCGCGTCGCGTAACCGGCTCATCACCCGCTCCGACTCGTCGGCATCGAGTCGTTCCACGAGGGCATCCTGCCCCTCGATCGAACAGGCCACGACGGTGACCTGGCGACGCTCGCCCCCACGCGTGAGCGCGCTCTCGCGGCGCTCCGAACGATCGCGGTCCGTCTCGCCGGTCACGAGTCCAACAGCGGCCGCCGCGGGCGAATTCGCCGACGGCGCGGTCGCGCTGGCCGCGATCGCCGCGATCAGCTCGGCGGCATTCGCGACGCGATCGGCGGGACGCTTGGCCAGCATGCGACGGACCAGCGATTCCACGGAGGCCGGGACGTCGGCGCGAAGCGTGGCCATCGGCGCCGGATCGGCCGAAAGCGCTGCCACGAGGACTGCATGGTCGGCGGGCCCGCGGAAGGGACGGACACCGGTCACCATCTCGTACAGCACCACGCCCAGTGACCAGATATCTGTGCGATGGTCCACCGATTCGCCGAACGCCTGTTCGGGACTCATGTACGCGGCGGTACCGATCGCGCCCACGGTTTGCGTGGAAACCACGTCGGTGAGCTTGGCGATCCCGAAGTCGAGGATCTTGACGTGACCATCCACGGTGACCATCACATTGGCCGGCTTGATGTCGCGATGCACGATCCCGCGTTCGTGCGCCTTGGAGAGCCCTCGCGCAATCTCCCCGGCGATGTGCAGCGCGTCCTCGAGTGGGAGTGGGCCGCGCGCAATGCGGCGGTCCAGCGTTTCCCCGTCGTAACACGCCATGACGATATACAGCAGTCCGTCGGCCGTGTCACCGATCTCGTGCACCGTGCAGATATTCGGGTGTTCGATGGCGGCAGCGGCCCGCGCCTCGATCAGAAAGCGCTTCTTGGCGGCGTGATCGGCGCTGAGATGCGCCGACAGAAACTTGAGCGCGATGTCGCGATCGAGCCGTTCGTCGCGGGCGCGATAGACCACGCCCATCCCACCGCCACCCAGCCGCTCGATCACGCGATAGCGGGAATCGGCCGGCATGGCGTGTGTGAGCATCGGCGCCGGCGTGCGCGACGGCAGCATCGGCGCCATGACGTCGTCGATCAGTTCGTCGAGAATGCCGCGACGGCCGTGAGCGGTCAGCAGCGCTGCCACCTCGGCCCGCACCTTCGCGTCCGAACAGGTGTCATCCAGCCACTGACGTCGCGCCGGCGACGGCTGCTGCAGCGCCTCGTGGAAGAGCGCCTCGACTGAAGTCCAGCCGCCTCCCGCTGCCGCCTTGCCGCTATCAGTCATTCGCTCAGCTCACGATTCAGCCACGCCCGCGCCGCGGTCCAGTCCCGCTTCACGGTGGCCGGCGACAGCTCCAACGTCTCGGCGGTCTCCTCAACGCTCAGCCCAAGGAAGAATCGGCATTCCACCACCCGACTATGCCGGGGATTGAGCGCCGCCAGTCGCTCCAACGCCTCGTCGAGTGCGTGCAGTTCGTCGGCGCGACGGTCCACCGCCGCCATGGCCGCGTCGGCAGCACCGAGCGTCACGGCGACGTCACCACCGCCTCGTTTGTGCGCGCGGCGCTGCTCGGCGTAGTCGATGAGCACGCGCCGCATGGTGCGTGCGGCCATGGCCAGGAGGTGCTGCCGATCGCGCCACTGCATGCGGTCGAGGCCCTCCAATCGGAGATACGCCTCGTGCACCAGGCCATCAGTTTCGAGCGTATGCCCCTCGCCCTCACCGGCGAGCTGCCGATGCGCGATCCCGCGGAGACGGTCGTGCAGCAACCCCAGCACGCGCTGCAACGCCGTTGCGTCGCCGCTGCCTGCTTCGTGCAACATTCTGGTGATGTCGCCCTGCTCACTCGTGTCCGAGCTGCCCATATCGCGTCCGTCGGGAGGAGGTATTCCGCGTTGCCTATTCTGGCATCTGAGGCACCGGGCGGCCAGCGCCCGGTGCCTCCACAATCAAGAGGCGGGAATTCCGCTCAAAGCAGCTCACGAGCGTTCCCGATCAGTCCTGGAACTGATACTGGCAGCTCACGGCCGGATTCCAGGGATAGAAGGTGCCGTTGGCATTCGGACGCCAGGCCCAGATGTGCAGCGCCCACACCTCGGCCCCCTGCACGTTGACCGGTGCAAACTCCATCCCGAGCAGCGGGTCGGGCTTGGGGAACGTGCGCGGCACCACGTAGTCGACACCCACGAGCTGCAGCGAGCCGTCCTTCTGCGGTTCGTACATGAGCAACTCCGGGTGCTCCAAGTCGACCGTGTTGTCCACCAGCGCGCCGTTCATGTAGTGGTAGGCCTGCGCGCCCTCGCCCGGCAGCACGGAGCAACCCAGGGGGAATTGCGTGGTGTATCCCGCGCCTTCGGCCACGGCGAACTTGTGGAATCGCGCCGTCGCATTGCGGACGGTGGCAACGCCCTGCTTCTGATCAACGGTGAGTGCTCCGGTCAGACTCTTGGCGTGCGCTCCGTGGTTGTCGAGCAGGGCGGCGTTGGCCGACGTCGGCGCATCCGTGTCGCCGGCACAGGCAGCGAACATGGTGGCGACCGAGGCCGCGAGGAGGAAGAAGGGAGTGCGTAAGGTCATCAGCGTATCCGGTAGACGTGGCGTCGCGCGGTGTCGAATTGGTCCGCACTCGAGAAGGCGGCGATCCGCCGGATTTCGGCTCATCGTCGTGTACAACGACGACACACCGCCGTAGCGCTATCTTTCGCGCCATGACCGCTGTCTCCGAACTTCTGCCACTCGACGCGTTTGGGCGTCACCGACTGAAAGTGGCGTTCGTGGGGACGCACGGCGTCGGCAAGACGACGCTGTGCTTCGACCTCGCGGCACAGCTCAAGCGCCTCGACTTGGGCGTCGACATCGTGAAAGAAGTCGCGCGTCGCTGTCCGCTGCCGATCAATGAGGACACCACACTCGATGCGCAGCGATGGATCCTGCACACGCAGATCGCCGAAGAAATCGAGGCGTCGGCCGACTACGAGGTGGTGATCTGCGACCGGTCGGTGCTCGACAATTACGCGTATCTCGTGGCCCGTGTGGGCCGCAGGCCGGAGCTCGATCCGCTCGTGCGGGAATGGGTGCGCGGCTATCACGCGCTCTTCAAGGTGCCGGTGCTCGGCGCGCCGACCTTCGATGGGAAGCGCGCCGTCAGCGTCGGCTTTCAGCAGGAGATCGATGGCATCATCGACGATCTCATCGCCGACTTCGGCGTCCCGGTGTTTCGCCTCGATCCGTCAGCGCGTGACGGATGGACCCTCGATGCGGTCGTGCAACTCGGTCTGCCCACGCAGCCGCCGCAAATCGATCTCTTCGCGACGGAGCGTCCGGCGTTGTAGCACGGGGCGCACGCGGATTACGCGCGCACCCGCACCGGTGTTCCCCATGGGTCGGCGAACAGGATCCCGTTCGCTTCATCGGTGAGCGCGATACCGCGTGACAGCAGATTCGCGCGGAGCTGCGCAACGTCAGCGGACGATGGCAACACGATCGTCCACACCAACAGCTTCGCGTCCTGCGCGCGCGGCGGGAGCGCACCACGCGCCCAGCTGTTCGTGCCGAGATGATGGTGATAGCCACCGGCCCCGAGGAACAGCGCGCCGGGATAGCGCCACACCATGCGATCGAAGCCAAGGCCTTCGGCATAGAACGCGTCGGCCGCGTCGAGCTCGCCCACGTGCAGATGCACGTGCCCCATGACCGTGTCGCTCGGCATGCCGGACCATGGCGCCCCCTGCGCCGCGCGCACGAGGTCGGCCAGATCGAGCGGATCGGTCGCCATCATGAGTTCCTGACCGGCCCGTCGCCACATGTCGCGGGGACGATCCACATACACCTCGATGCCGAGGCCGTCGGGGTCCTGCAGATACAGCGCTTCGCTGACGAGATGATCGCTGGAGCCCGCGCGCGCACCGATCTCGGACAGGTGCGTGATGAATCGGCCCATCGCCGGCCGGTCGGGCAGCAGGATCGCGAAATGGTAGAGCCCGAGCCGTGAACCCGGCGCCACCGGCCGCGTGCCCGGCACTTCGTGCAGGATCACGATCGGCTCCATCGCGCCAACGCCGGCCAACGACACGGTGTGCTCATCCTGCGCGACAATGGCCAAACCCAGCAGATGCTGATAGTACTCGAGCGAACGCTCGAGATTGCTCACCTGCAGCTCAACCGCGCCGAGACGCGTAGCGTCCGGCAAGCGGTATCCGGCTGGCGCGCGGCCATAGCTGCCGACGAGCGCCCGATCGGCACCGGTGTTCGAATCGGCTTGTGCGCCGAACATATCGTGGCTGCTGACACCCATGAGACGTTCCTCCCTGTGGACGTCGACGGTGACTGACTCGAGGCACGCCGCGAGGCGTGCACCGTTCAATCTACCGTTTTAACAATGGTTGTCAAGGCAACTATCTTGAATCCTGTGGCGTTCGCCTCAGAACTCGATCTGCGCACCCATCTCCACGACCCGGTTCGACGGAAGCTGAAAAAACTGCGCGGCAGATTGGGCGTTACGTGACATCAGGACGAACAGGCGCTTCCGCCAGCCGGCCATGGGTGTCGTACCCGTCGGCAACAGGCGCTCGTGGCCGAGATAGTAGCTCGTCTCCATGGGTCGGGCGACGATCCCTTGCTCCGCGCACTGCGCGAGCAAGGCGGGCACGTCCGGACTCTCCATGAAGCCATAACGGGCCGTCACGCGCCAGAAGCCGTGACTGAGCTTCAACACGGTGACGCGTTCATCCCGCGGCACGGTCGGGACATTGCTCGAGGTAATCGACAACAGCACGACCTGTTCGTGCAGCGCCTTGTTGTGCTTGAGGTGATGCAGCAGCACCACCGGCGCGCCCTTGCTGTCGCTGGTGAGAAACACCGCCGTACCGGGCACGCGCGGCGCCGGCCGGCGCCCGAGCTCATCGAGCATGAGATCGAGCGGCAATCCGGCGCGTTGCAGCAGCTGCTGCAAGGCAAAGCGCCCGCGTTTCCAGGTGGTCATGAGCAGCAGCAAGGCGGCGGCAAGGACGAGCGGTACCCAGCCACCGGCGGCGATCTTGATCACGTTGGCGCCAAGAAAGGCGAAGTCCACCACGAAGAAGAAGGTCGCGAGCGTCCCGACCTGCCAGAGCGGCCAGTTCCACCGCGTGCGCGCCACGACCGCGAAGAGCAGCGTGGTGATCGCCATGGTGCCGGTCACCGCGATCCCGTAGGCCGCCCCGAGTGCGGCGGACGACTTGAAGCCGAGGACGATGCACACCGTGCCGATCATCAGCGCCACGTTGATCTGCGGGATGTAGATCTGACCGTACTCCTCATGCGACGTCTGCACGATCGTCATGCGCGGCAGATAGCCAAGCTGAATCGATTGACGCGCGAGCGAGAAGGCGCCGGAGATCAGCGCCTGCGACGCCACGATCGCCGCCAGGGTCGCGATGACCAGCAGCGGGATGAGGAACCACGATGGCGCGAGCAGATAGAACGGATTGCTCACGGCCGCAGGTTCGCGCAGCAACAACGCACCCTGACCGAAATAGTTCAGCAGCAGCGCCGGCAACACGACCGCAAAGAACGCCCGGCGAATCGGCACTTTGCCGAAGTGTCCCATGTCAGCGTACAACGCCTCGGCACCGGTAACTGACAGAAAGACCGCGCCCAGCGCGACGAAGCCGTGGGTACCGTGGTGCAGCAGGAACCGCAGACCATGCAACGGATTGAGGGCGGCCAACACCTGCGGCGTGTCGATGATCGACATGAGGCCAAGCGATCCGATCACGATGAACCACAGCAGCGTCAGCGGCCCGAACGCGCGACCCACGGTGGCGGTACCGAAGCGCTGTGCGGCAAAGAGCACCACCAGAATGACGAGCGTGATCTCCACGACGTACGACGACAGCGTGGGCGTGACGATGTCGAGCCCTTCCACGGCGCCCAGCACCGAGATGGCTGGCGTGATGATGCCGTCGCCGTACAAGAGCGCGGTGCCGAACACGCCGAGCAGCACGAGCACCGTGCGCCGGCGCCGGCCGATCCGCTCCGAGGTGTCCTGCAGCAGCAGTGCGAGCATGGCCAGCACGCCGCCTTCCCCGTTGTTGTCGGCGCGGAGGATGAACACGAGGTACTTCGCCACTACCACCAGCAGAATCGACCAGGTCACCAGACTCAGGACGCCGTAGACATTCACCGCGTTCGGTAGCAGTCCGTGCGAGGGACCGAACGCCTCCTTCATGGCGTACAACGGGCTGGTGCCGATGTCGCCGTACACGACGCCGAGCGCGGCGAGCGTCAGCAGCGAGAGCCGCCGGCCCGTCGGCGTATCCGGGGAATGCGTCGAGGAATGGTGCGGAGAAGCGTGCGAGGAACCCTGCGTCGCGTGTGTCATGCATGGACGCTAGGACGCCCGGCATCAAGACCGCACAAAGACGACCCGCTACCGCATCAAGATTTCACAAAGATGCGGCAGGCAACTCGAGCACGAAGCGGCTGCCGCCGCCCTCGCGCGGCTCGTGCAGCAGCCTCCCGCCCTGCATCTCGGCCAGGCGACGGGAGATGGACAGGCCGAGGCCGGCCCCGTTGGCGTCGGGGATATCGCCGAGCCGATGAAAGGGCTCGAAGATCCGCTCACGCTCCGCATCCGAAATGCCGGGACCGCGATCGCTGACCGCGAGACGCACGATGTCGCCGATCCGCTCGACGCTCACGTCGATCGGTTGGTCGGCCGGCGAGTACTTGTCTGCGTTCTCGAGCAGGTTGACGACAATCCGCAACGACTGCGTGAAGTCGAGGCGAGCCAAGAGCAGCGGCTCATCCGGCGGCAGCTGCACATCGATCACGCGGTGCACCATCGCACCGGACACCCGCTGCAGCGCGGCCCCCAGCAGATCTTCGATGGCGGTGATCTGCGGGGCCATCGGCGTGGTGCCACCATTGAGCCGGGAGAGGTCGAGCAGGTCGGCCACGAAGCGATTCAGACGATCTGCTTCCTCCTCGATGATTGCCGCGCGATCGTCACCCTCGAGTCGGATGGCGTTCGCCAACGCCTTGATCGTGGTGAGCGGTGTGCGCAGATCGTGCGACACGGAGGCCAGCACGGCGTCCTTCATCTTGTCGGCCTGACGTAGCGCCTCGGCGTGCTCGGCCTCCGTGACGAGACGCGTGCGCTCGATGCCAAGGGCCGCGTAGTAGCTGATCGCGCGCAGGAAGCGCTGGCGCGACGGCGTGAGATCCAGCGGTTGCCGGCGCTCGATGTGGACGACGCCCACGACGCGATCATGCACGCGCAGCGGCAGCAGGAGTCCGCAGGCGTCCGCGATTCCGGCCCCGCCGGTGATGTCCAGCGGGCTGTCGGTGCTGCCACTGGCACTCGGGACCGCGCCGACGCGCATCGAGCCGTCGCAGCGCTCCACGCCCACGCGCCCATTGTCCGCCACCCATTGGAGCAGGTGACTGCGCGTGGGCATGCCGAGGTCACGCGACGTCGATGCGACCACCGCCGCAGCGGGTTCCGGTTCAGGCTCAGGGCCGGCCGCCGACATCGCTCCGCGTTCGGCCACCAAGGTGAGCGAGGCACCTGCGCCACCGACGGCGTGAATGCGACAGCGATCGACCCCCAAGGCGTCCTGAATCACACCGGCAATGGCGGCCAGTGCCTGCTCGGAGGGGCCGGCGTTGAGTGACTCGGCACCAAGCACGGCCAGTCGATCAATTTCCGCGGCGCGCTCCCAGGCCAGGCGTGCCTCACTCTGCGCGACCGACAGGAGATGCGCGGCCACCGCGCTCGTGATCAGCAGCGCGACGAGCACCAGCCAATCGAGCGGCTCGGCCACGACGAACGAGTGCAGCGGCTCGACGAAGAAGAAGTTGAAGCAGAAGAACGACACGACCGACAGCACGAGCCCCACCCGACGGCCGGCCCGCGCGCTCGCCGCCAGAATGAGCAGCAGATACGCGAGGGCGACGTGCGCCTTGTCCAGCGACGGGCGCAGCGGCAGCAAGCCGAGGGTGAGCAACGAGAGCGCGAGGAACCAGCGGAGCAGTCGCATGCGTGAACGTTACCGTGCCCCTCGTGCGCTGCGCCATGAACGCCTAGCTTGCCAGCTATGTCCAGTACGGGATCACCATCGACGTCGCCGGCACCGGTCGTGCTGGTGATCGAGGACGAACCCTCGATCCGCTCCGTCATTCGCGCGGCGGTGGAGTCCGAGGGGAGCGTGGTGTACGAAGCCGCCACGGCGCGCACCGCCCTCGAGTTGGCGCGGAGCTGCAAGCCGTCGTTGATCGTGCTCGACCTTGGGCTCCCCGACGCGGATGGCGCCCAGGTCTGCGCCCAGATCCGCGAATGGTCTGCCACGCCGATCGTGGTGCTGTCGGCCCGCCATGACGAGGCCGAGAAGGTACGGCTGCTGGATGCGGGCGCCGATGACTACCTGACCAAGCCATTCAGTACGATCGAGCTGCAGGCGCGCCTGCGGGCTCAGCTACGGCGCGCGGCCATGGGGCCAGTGCGCGGTGGCGACGTGCCATACGCATTCGATGGGCTGCGGATCGATCTGGCCAGTCGCACCGTGTCGCGCGACGGGCAGCCGATTCACGTGACGCCGACCGAGTGGGAACTGCTGCGCACACTGGTCACGTCGGCCGGACGCACGCTGACGCACCAGCAGCTCTTCGATGCGGTGTGGAGTCGTTCGCACGGCGATGCCCAGCAGTATCTGCGCGTGTACGTGGCCAATCTGCGACGGAAAGTGGAGCGCGATCCGCTTCGGCCGGCGCTGATCGTGACCGAGCCGGGGGTTGGGTACCGGATGTCGCTGCCGACGGCCGTCAGTTAGCGCACCGTCGGCGCGCGTCCGGCGGCGGTCACAGGAAGTCAGCGAGCACTCGCAACAACTCCGCCCGATCGACCGGTTTGACGAGGTGCTGATTGAAACCCGCATCCGCCGAGCGTTGTCGGTCGTCCGCTTGACCCCAACCCGTGAGCGCAACGACAGGGATGTCCTGCCCCCATGGGTGCTTCCGTAGCTGCCGACAGGCTTCGTAGCCATCCACAATCGGCATACCGATGTCGAGGAGGATCAGGTGCGGCCCGAACGTTTCCGCCGCCGCGACGGCCTCCGCACCGTCGGACACCGTGCGTACCTCGTGCCCCATCATCCCGAGCAGCAAACTGAGCGTCGCCGCCGCATCGACGTTGTCATCGGCGACCAGAATGCGACGACCGCTGAGCGGGGCCCCGAGCACCGCCGGTGAGGATTCCGAGGGCGTCGTTCGCGCGGCGTCCTCGACCTGTCCGATGACCGGCAACCAGACGGTAAACAGACTGCCCTGTCCACTGCCCGCGCTGTAGGCTTCCACGCGCCCGCCGTGCATGTCCACCAGCTTCCGGACCAATGAGAGACCGATGCCGAGGCCTCCCTGGGCCTTGCTGAGTGAACGATCGCTCTGCGTGAAGAGGTCGAACACGATCGGCAGCATCTGCGACGTGATGCCGATGCCCGTATCGCGCACGCGAAGTCTGACTTCGTTTTCACAACGCGCATAGTCGAGCGTAATCTCGCCACCGGGCTCGCTGTACTTGGCGGCGTTATTGAGGAGATTGGACAGGACTTGCGCAAGGCGCGTGAGATCGCCGTGCACCATGATCGCGCGCGATGGCGCGAGGATGGTCAGCTCATGTCTGCTCGCGTCGATCAGCGGCCGGCTGGTTTCCACCGCGTGCTGCACCACGCGTGCAAAGTCGATCGGGGCGCACTGCAATTCGACTTTCCCCCGGGTGATGCGGCTGACGTCCATCAGATCATCGACGAGCCGGACCATCAGCGCCAGCTGCCGTTCCATCATGGCGCGCGTACGGACTACGGTGGCGCTCGAATCAGGCGTCAGGTTCAGCAGCTGCAACCCGTTGCTGAGCGGAGCGAGCGGATTGCGCAGCTCGTGAGCGAGCGTCGCGAGAAACTCGTCCTTGCGCTCGTCCTGTTCTCCCAGACGGGCCACCAGTCGCTCGCGTTCTTCCTCGTCCTGTTTCCGCTGCGTGATATCGGCCACCGTTCCATCGAAACTCACGACGCGGCGCGCCGCACCCGTTCCCTCGATGGTGGTACGCCCCTTGGCCACGACCCAACGAAGCGATCCGTCCGGCAGCACGATGCGATATTCGATCGCGTAGGGGGTGGGGTCGTCCAGCCTCGTCGCCGCCGCCGCAGCCAGCTGTACGGCCGGCAGGTCGTCAGGATGGATGACGTCGAACACCTGGAAATAGTTCGTCCACTGCTCGGTGATACCGAAGATGGCCTGAAAGCGAGCGTCCGTACTGATCGCGCGCGTGGACGGGTCGACGAACCACATACCCAGTTCGGCGCCTTCGAGCGCCAACCGGCGCCGCTCTTCACTCGCGCGCAGCCGCTCTTCCGTTTTCTTCTGGGCACTCACGTCGCGGAAGTACACCGACAATCCGTCCGGCGCGGGGTAGGCGCTGACTTCGTACCAACGGTCGAAGTTCGGGTAGAAAGCCGTAAAGGACTCGCCGATGCCGTGTCGTGCGACCCGTCGATACACTGCCTCGAACTCGCTCCCGGCCGTCCCGGGAAACTCGTCCCAGATCGACTTTCCGATGAGATCACCCGGCATCCGATCGAGAAAGCGCTCGCCCGCCGCATTGATGTACGTGAAGCGCCATTCGGCGTTGAGCGCGATGAATCCATCCGCAATCGACTCCAGAATGGTGCGCGTCCGACCCTCGCTGGACCGGATCGCGTCCTCGGCCGCCTTTCGCTCGGTGATGTCCATGACGACGCCCACAAGCCGCACGCTCTCTCCCGGCTCCTGCGCCACGGCATGCCCGCGCTCTTCCAGCCAGACCACCCCACCGTTGTCGGACCGGATGGTGCGAAACTGACTCAGGTAACTGCCGGCGTCCGCGACGGCGCGCGCTACGGTTTCGCGATACTGCGCCGCGTCCTCGGGATGCACGAGCGCGAAACGCTGCTCGATATGATCAAGCGGGGAATCGGAGGTGCGCCCGAAGACATCGTCGGCGTTGTCAGAGGCCGCGAATTTTCCGCTCGACGCGTCGTACCGCCACGCCACCATCCGCGCGGCGGTGAGGGCCATGCGCAATCGTTCTTCACCTTCGCGCAGTGAGGCACTCGCGTCCCGACGCAATCGTGCCATCTGCAAGTGCGCCGAGACGCGAGCCAAGAGTTCCTTGGCACTGAATGGCTTCACGAGATAGTCATCCGCGCCGGCTTCCATGCCGTCCACACGACTGTCCTCACCGGCACGGGCGGAGAGCATGATGACCGGCACGGCGCGCGTGAGCGGGTCGGCGCGCAGTTCCTTCAGTAGGCCAAACCCATCCAACCGCGGCATCATCACGTCGGTCAGGATCAGGTCAGGAGGCTGTCGTTTGACGGCGGCCAGCGCAGACACACCATCCTGCACGGCGTCGACCCGGAACTGCTCGGCCAGGATGCGCACGACATACTGTCGCATGTCGGCGTTGTCGTCAGCCACCAGCACCAACGGGCGATCGTCGATGGTGGCTGCTCCCATCGCGGAGCGCGCACCGGGCAATACGTCGGCCACTCCTGGATGATCCATGGCGAGATCGTCATCACTTGGCAGCCACCGCAGTGCTTCGTCGACCAGTGCGCTGACTCGCGATTCGGCCTCAGTGGACGTGCCCCTTGATTGAATCTGATTGTCGGGCAAGTGCGCCGATCCCAATGGCACGCGCGCGGTGAACGTGGTACCGACCCCGAAACTGCTCTCGGCGGAAATCGAGCCGCCGTGCAGCTTGAGCAGTTCCTGCACGAGCGCGAGGCCGATACCACTCCCCTCGTGCGTCCGACCACGGGCGTTCTCCACCCGGTGAAATCGCTCGAAGAGCCGTGGAATCTCCGCCGCGGGCACACCCGTGCCCGTGTCGCGAATGACGAGTTCCACGTGGTCGCCTGACCGACGGACAAAGACGGCGATCTCACCGGCGAAGGTGAATTTGAACGCGTTCGACAGCAGGTTGAGCACGATCTTTTCCCACATGTCCCGGTCCACGAACACCGCTTGTTCCAGTGGTGGGCAATCAACGGTCAGCGTGAGCCCGACCCGCTCGATCGTCGAGCGAAACACACCAGCGAGCTCGCACGTCAGGGCCGCCAGATCGGTCGGTTCGAACGCGGCCAATTCGCGCCCCGCTTCGATTCTCGAGAACTCGAGCAGCGAATTCACCAGTCGCAGTAATCGCCGTCCATTGCGATTCACGACCTCGAGTTGTCCGGCGACGGCGGCCGTGAGTTCGGAATCACGATCAGCCAGGAGGTCCTCGACCGGCCCGAGCATCAACGTGAGGGGCGTTCGGAACTCGTGGCTGATATTGGAAAAGAACGCGGTCTTGGCGCGGTCCAATTCCGCCAGCGACTCGGCGCGCCGCCGCTCTTCGTCGTACGCGTGGCCGTTGGCGACGGCTGTGGTGACCGCGGACGCCACGAGGTCGTAGAAGCTCCGATAGCTGTCGTTCAGTGGCAGCCGGCTGCTGACGCCTGCGACGAGTACGGCGGTCGGACGCTTGGCGCCCGGAGGAATGATGGGGAGGGCCAGCGCCGTCGTCGGCGATTCGTCGTATGGGCCGCAGGGTGCGTGATCCAGCCGCTCGCGCACGTCGCCCACCTGCACCGTCGCTCCGGAGCGCAGCACTTCGTCGATGGGCCACACGCAGTGGTTCGTCGCGTCCCACTCGACGGGGCTCGAGCGACCGACCTCTGCAGCGCTGATTCCGGTCGAGCCGACCAGCGAGACGAGGTGTCCGCTGGAATCGAGCGCATAGAGCTGAACGAATGGCAAGTCGAGGTCGAAATCGGCGAGCGTCTGCGCAGCCAACGCGAGGGCTTCGTGGGCGGACTTGGCCTGACTCGTGCGAGCGGCCAGGTCACGAAGCGCTCGTGTCCGGCGTTCGCCGAGCATCTTGGTCGTCATCTCGATGACCGGGTGAAACAGGCCGCCGACCAAACCGGCTTCTTCGCGGATCGGACTGAAGGAAAACGTGAAGAAGCACTCCTCGAGGAAGCCGTGCCGCTCGAGAAAGATGCGTTGCGTCTCGAGAAAGGCCGTGTCGCCCGTGAGGGCCAGGTCGTGCGCTTCGCCGATCACGGGCCAAGCTTCTTTCCAGCAGTCCGGGAAGTTTTGCCCCATGGACCGCGGATGCTTGCCGCCGCAGATCACCCGATAGCCGTCGTTGTACACCTGGACGAGCCCTGGCCCCCAGATGACGCAAATGGGCAGGTCGGAGGCGAGGCAGATGTTGACGGTCGTGCGCAGGCTTTGCGGCCACGAGTCGATCGGCCCAAGCGGCGTGCTGGCCCATTCCATCGATCGGATCAGGCCACCCATCGCCCCGCCGCCCGCCAGGAAGGCGAACGGATCCGGGGCAGGGCTGGTCGCGCCACGCTTATTCATGACCACAAGGGTACTCCGGCACCGTACGGCAAGCAGACGATGCGAAACGAAACGTGATCAGTGGCGACGCGCGACCCGCGGCGTACGGCAGAGCGCGTCCGTGCAAGAAGCCGGCCCGCCAGCCGAGACTGGCTAAATCGAGGCTCGCCGGGACGGCGGCATATACCCCTCTCCGGCATACCGCATTACGTTCCACATCATGGACGTCCGCCGTCGCATCGCCGCCATCGCGCTCTTCGGAGTGCAGCTGCTGCAGGGAGTGCTCCCTGCCGCCGGCGCGGCCTGTGAACGGACTGCGGTCGCCGACGCGCCCGCTCGTATCGCCACCACCGCCGATCCCCACCAGCATCATGCGGCTGAGGTCAACGAGCTGTCACCCTCCGCACCGATGGCCAACGCGCACGCGAGCCACCAGGCCCCACAGCCCGTGCCGGTGCAGCATTCGCACGCGCCGGCGGCCTGCCCGATGGCGATGGCCTGCACCGTGGTCGGTGTCATGAGTGCCGCCGTGGCCGTGAGCACGGTCGATGTCGCCGTCGATGTACACCGCCCACGGCACGTGGCCGACTGGCCCGTGTCGCTCGACATCGCCCCCGAGCCCCCGCCGCCGCGAGCCTGAGCGTCGGGCTCTCCGGTCGTTCCGGATCGAGCCCTCTCAACGCCCTCGCTGCCGATGCCCGCCCGCGCCCTCTGCGCGAGACGTGCGCATCCGCCATCCGTTGCGCTGCGCCGTGGCGCACCGCTCGCCTCTGTCCTACTCATGAATCCGTTGATGAACGCCCCACGCTTCGGCGTCGCAGGGCTACTCGTTGTTGTCACGGCCCTGTCCGCACCGCTCGCGTCACTCTCGGCGCAAACCGACTACTACAACACCGATGCCGGACGCCCTGTCCGCATCGAAGACGCCTACGCCATCGAACGACGCGCGGTGGAGCTGCAACTCGCGCCGTTTCGCCTCGAGCGCGCCCGCGGTGGCAGCTACCGCTGGGGCATCGAACCCGAGTTCGCCGTCGGCCTCTTCCCGCGCACGCAGGTCGAGATCGGCTTTCCGATCGCGCACGTGGAAGGCGTGGCCGGAACACGTCGCACCGCACTCGGCGGCATCGACGCCTCAGTGCTCTACAACCTGAACACCGAGACACGACTTCCCGCGCTCGCGGTGGTAGCCGATGTCCTGCTCCCCGTCGGCGCGATGGCACCCGACAAGGCCTATCCGTCATTCAAAGCGATCGCGACCAAGACGTTCCCGTGGGCCCGCTTTCACGTGAACGGACAAGTCACGATCGGTGATGCACCGACGATGCCCGTCGGCACCAGCGGCAGCACGGCATCGGCCGAATTGTCGCGATGGCTGGTCGGCGTAGCGATCGACCGCACGTTGCCGTTGCGTTCCCTGCTGCTGACCGCCGAGATCGTGACGTCGCAGCCCCTCAATGCCGCAGAGGCGAAAGCCTGGGACGTGGCCGGTGGCGCGCGCTACCAGATGAGTCCACGACTCGCCGTCGATGGCGGTGGTGGCTACCGACTGTCGGGCGCTGACGCCGGCTGGTTTCTCACCGCCGGTGCCGCGGTGTCGCTTGGACTGCCTTGGTCTCCCCGTCGCTAACCACGAGCCGATCTCATGACGTCTTTCCGATCCCCCCGCGCTCTGGTTCACGGTCTTGTGGGCACAGTACTCGCCCTGGCGACCCTTGCCGCGCCGCGCACGGTGCAGGCCCAGTGGACCACCACGTACGAACAGTTCTACCTGCAGGCCTCACACAACTGGACGTTCCGCAATCAGTACGCGTCGGCCGACCGGCTGTTCAATGCCTTCGACTACGGTCACGCGATTCTGTACGAGACGCTCTGGACGAAGCCCAACGCGCCGACGTCTCGACTCGAGGAGAAGGAATTCGACTACCTCACCAAGACCGTGCTGGTGAAGCCGCCGCGCGTGCCGCTCGAAGAAGCGGCCATCGAGCCCAAGTACGCGCAGCTCGCGCCGGAAGCGAAGGTGATGTTCGACTGGGCGCACCTCCTGCACCGGCAGTTGTACGACGTGCTCGCCGACGAGCGCCTGAGCGACCCGCAGCGTGACCGCGAAGCGCAGCGGCTCATCGCGTATTACAAGAGCCGCCCCGACCTCGCGTTCAGCTCGAAGCCCAAGACCATGGCGTTGATGCAGGAGCAGTCGTATTCGCTCGCGTTCCGTAAGCGCTATCCGAAGTTCAATGGGCTCATCTGGGGCTATCATTGGCTCCAGATCGGACTGTACGAACCGCTGCTGGTCGGCAAAACGAGCGCCGCAAAACAGGCCGGCGTGCGCGCCACGGTTGCCCGCTTCTGGCAGATGGTGGACGGCACACCAACCACGCTGCCCTACCAGATGCCGATGACGGCGGCCGTGTCGCCCACGTTCGCCGCGCGCTTCCCGGAGGCCGCCATCATCTTCGACAACCTCCACTCCATGCACGACGTCGTGTCGGACATTTTGAGCAACGACGCGGTGCCACGAAGTGCCAAGCGCACCGAGATCCTGCGCGCCGCACGGCTGTATCGCGACGATACGTCATACGTGATGCCGGTGACCGCGTGGCTCGCCATGTCGAAGCACATGGGCATCGAGAACATGGGCGGTCCGTCGGTGGGATTTCTGCCCGTGCTGCCGACCCCCAGCGTGACGTATGGCGCCGTCATGACGCATGACTGGGAAACCGGCGCGATGAAGGGCTTCAGCTATGGCTCGGCAGTCGGCGGCGAGCATGCCGGCCATGACATGTCCGCCATGGCGATGCCTGCGGCAACGACCACCACGGCGGTGAACGACACGGCCACGGTGGCGTTCATGCAAGCCATGATCGTGCATCATGCGCAGGCCATCACCATGTCGGCGATGGTGCGCACACACACCTCGCGCCCCGAGATGCGGTTGCTGGCCGAGCGCATCGATGTGTCACAGCAGGACGAACTCGCCACGATGCGCCGATGGCTCGACGAGCATCAGGCGCCGCAGGTCGCGAAGCCTGCGGCACCGATGCCGTCGATGGCGCACGACCAGCACGCCGCGCACACGATGCCCGGCATGCTCTCGGCCGAGCAGTTGGCCGAGCTCTCGGCGGCGCGCGACCTGGCATTCGACCGCCTGTTCCTGCGCTTCATGATTCAGCATCATGAAGGAGCGCTGCAGATGGTGGCCGACCTGCGCCGCATACCCGGTGCCGCCCAGACGGCGATGCTGTTTCAATTCCTGAGCGATATTGACAACGACCAGCGCGCGGAGATCCGCCGCATGCAGGCATTGCTGGCGGCGTGGTCGAAGTGACCACGCCACCGCGTTCCACCATTCACATCAGGACGTCTTCCGTGCCGTTCATTCGTTCGACGACCCGCTGCGTAGCGGTCGCATTGTCGGCCACGCTTTCGTTGGCAGTGCTGTCCACCACGGGCGCGGCGCAGGACGCCCGCACGTCCGACCCGCGCGCCTCGCTGAGAGGGGGCGCGAACAACGCGCAGCAGGCGATCAAACATCTGGAGCTCGTGTCGAGCACGCCCAAGGCTGAGGGCTGGTTCAATCCGCGCGATCTCGGGGATTTCGACTTTGCCAACTCCGACCTGGCGTTCCAGAAGCACATCGTGTTTCAGGGCGGCTGGCACGGCTGGCAAGCATGGGACATCCGCGATCCCAAGGCGCCGCAGCGACGTGCGGCGGTGGTGTGTCAGGGCGGCCAGGGTGACCCGTCGGTGTACGGCAACCTGCTGTTCATGTCCGTCGAAGACGGCAGCGGCCGCCTCGACTGCGGCACACAGGGCGTGTCCGACACGGTGAGTGCGGCGCGCTTCATGGGCGTGCGCATTTTCGACATCTCCAACCTCGATGCTCCGAAGCAGATCGCGGCGGTGCAGACCTGCCGCGGGTCGCACACGCACACCTTGGTGACGGATCCGAAGGACAAAGCCAACGTGTACGTGTACGTGCAGGGCACCGGCGGCGTGCGCTCGTCGAACGAGCTGGCCGGGTGCGTGCGCAGCCCCGACGACACGAGCACGGCGCTCTTCCGCATCGAAGTGATCAAGGTGCCGCTGGCATCGCCGCAGGATGCGAAGATCGTGAACATGCCGCGCATCTTCGCCGATGCGTCGGGCAAGGCGGCCGGCTTGTGGAAGGGCGGTGATCACGGTCGCGGCACGCAGAACACGGGGCGCACCGACCAGTGCCATGACATCACCGCGTACCCGGAAGTCGGCCTCGCCGCCGGTGCCTGCTCAGGCAACGGGATTCTGCTCGACATCTCGAATCCCGCGAATCCGAAGCGCATCGACGAAGTCATCGACCCGAACTTCGCGTACTGGCACTCGGCCACGTTCAGCAACGATGGACAGACGGTGCTGTTCACCGACGAATGGGGCGGTGGAACGCAGGCGCGTTGCCGCGCGACGGACAAGCCGGAGTGGGGGGCCGACGCCATCTTCACGTTGGGCGCGAATCGAAAGCTCAAGCCGGCCGGCTACTACAAGCTGCCCGCCGCGCAGGGGAACACGGAGAACTGCGTCGCGCACAACGGGTCGCTGATCCCGGTACCGGGGCGCGACATCATGGCGCAGGCCTGGTATCAGGGTGGTATCTCGGTATTCGATTTCACGAATCCCGCGAAGCCGCAGGAGCTCGCGTACTTCGATCGTGGCCCGATCGACCCGGCGCGTCTCACGCTGGCCGGCTACTGGTCGGTGTACTGGTACAATGGGCATCTCATCGCCTCGGAGATCGCCCGCGGTCTCGACATCTTCGCGCTGCAGCCCAGCGAATTCCTGTCGAAGAACGAAATCGACGCGGCCGCGCTCATTACGCGCGACGAACTTAACGCCCAGTTGCAGACCAGGATCGTGTGGCCGGCGCATTTCACGGTCGCCCGCGCGTACGTCGATCAACTGCAGCGCGGCAAGGCGCTGTCAGACGCCCGGATTTCAGCGATCCGTGGTGCCCTCGATGCGGCCGAGCAGGCGAATGGCGGCGCGCGCCGCACGGCACTGACGGCGCTCGCCGCGTCGCTGGCGCGGGACGCCGCCGCGTCCAGCGACGCCGCCAAGGTGCGACTGCTCACTGGCGTGGTACGCGAGCTGGCGAAGTAGCCTCGGCATCGCTGGGACCGCTTTCGGCCGATTTCCACGCGGGTACCTCCCTTCCCGCGTGGACGATCGGTTAAGTTTCGGAAGAAGCTTTTTTGACGCCCATCATCGAAGGTTTTGCCCATGTCGGACGTACTGCAGGAATTTTCCTTCGTTGACCGAGGTCGGACGTTCCAGTGTCGTGTCGCCGCGTCGCGCGTAACGGGACCGGATCCGTGGTGGTGGTTCGAGGTCTCGACCGAACAGCATCAGCGCCATGCGCCGTTCCGCGCCGACCCCGATGACACACTCGAAGTCGTGCAGCAGCGGATGGTGGCCTACTACGACAATCTGCTCGAGCGTCGCGCCGCCCCGGTGGTGAAGAAGTGGAGCCGCCCGGCGCCCCAGGCTGCCGCTGCGGCCACTGACGAAGGCTCCGACGTGATCGAGATGGACGCGGAGACGGAAGAAGTCGTGGCCGAGATCGAGGAAGAAATCGCTGAGCTTCCGGGTGACGACGAAGACGCACCCGCGGCCTGATATGGCCTGAGTGCCATCACCCCGGCGTCGCCGCCGGGGTGGGTACTCCCAGCGCCTTGCGAACCGCAGGCGCCACGACCGTCCCGAACAATTCGATACTCCGCATGATGTCGGCGTGGGCCATCGGCCCGACGCTGAACTGAATGAGCATGCGGTCGTGACCGAACAGCTCGTGCTCGAACAGGATCTTGTCGATCACCTGCTCCGGCGCTCCCACCAGCAACGCGCCGCGCGGCGAACGCTCCACGTCGAACTGCCGCTGCGTAGGCATCGGCCATCCTCGCTCGCGTCCGATGCGTCCCATGGCCTCGATATAGGGCGGGAAGGACACCGCGACGGCCCGGGCTTCGCTGTCCGCGATGAAGCCGTGCGAGTTGATGCTGACCGGCAACGTGGCCGGGTCGTGTCCAGCGCGCTGGGCCGATTCACGATAGAGCTCGACCAACGGCACGAAGCGCTCCGGCGCCCCTCCGATGATGGCGACGGCGAGTGGAAGGCCGAGCGTGCCGGCCCGAACCACTGACTGCGGCGTACCACCGACGGCGATCCACACCGGCAGCGGTGACTGCAGCGGTCTCGGATACACGCCACGATTCTCGATCGATGCGCGCAGCGTGCCCGACCACGTGATGCGCTCCTGCTCACGAAGCGCGAGCAACAGCGACAGCTTCTCGGCGAAGAGCTGATCGTAGTCGTCGAGACTCTGACCGAACAAGGGATACGACTCGATGAAGCTGCCGCGTCCGGCGGTGATCTCGGCGCGACCGTTCGAGATGAGGTCGAGCGTCGCAAAGTCCTGAAACACGCGCACGGGATCATCCGAGCTCAACACCGTCACGGCACTCGTGAGACGGATCCGTTTGGTGCGAGCGGCCGCTGCGGCAAGCACGACGGCCGGGCTCGAGACGACATAGTCGGGTCGATGATGTTCACCGACCCCGAACACATCGAGTCCGACCTGATCAGCCAGGACGATCTCCTCGATGAGGTCTTGCACGCGACGCGCGGCCACGCGCGGATCGTTGGTCGCGCGTGGATCGGTTTCGCCGAAGGTGTAGATGCCTAGTTCCATGACGGATTCTCGCTCATGCGCTGGCGCATCGCCAGCGCATCCGCAGCGCGTCGCCAGCGACTTTTGTCACGTCGAACATTCACGGTGGGCCTCGTCTTGCGATGTCGTGATGTGGGGTGCGCATGCGCGAGTGCATGAGCAAATGTTCATGTGCATCCGATGTCGTTTTCACTCGTACACGAGGGTGCTCTATGAAGAAAGCTCACAAGCTGGCTTGGATTGCTGCGGCGATGTTGACCGCAGTTCCAACGCTAGCGCACGCGCAGCTCACGCTGCTCGGGCAGTCAGGCGCAAGCGGCGGCGGTCTCGGAGCTGTCGCCACCGTGCTGACGCTGCAGAACCCGGGCGGCACCACCGCTGAATCGGGCTGCATCGGTCCCACCGGTGTGAACTGTGGCTTCACCGACGCGAACGTGCAGTCGGGACAGTCGCAGTTGCGCCTGGTATCGGCGTTTCCGGGGCTCACGGGAAGCAATTTCCGTCTGTTCCTGAACGCGGCGGAGCCGGGCAACGACAACACGATCACGTTGAACAACGCGGTCGTGCGTCTGTACAGCGGCAACACGCAGGTGTTCAGCAGCACGGCGTTCACGTCGCCGCTCACGCTCAACAACACGCTGCCGGGAACAGGCAACTACGGCTTCCTGTTCGGCCTGTCGGCGGGTGATCAGGCGCTGTTCAACGCGGCCCTCGCTGCGAATCCGGGCGCGCTGATCGGCGCTGGGGCGTCGCTCACGAACGTGTCGGGCGGTAACGAATCGTTCGCCATCGGCACGGATGGTGGCGGCACGACCTCGGTCGTTCCCGAGCCGTCCACGTATCTGCTGATGGCGAGCGGGCTGGTCGCCATCGGTCTGCTGCAGCGCAAGCGTCGGACGTCGTAACGGTCGACTTGCGTCGTCCGCGTCGTATCCGAAGGGCAGCGTGGCGCAACCCACCCTGCCCTTCGTGATATGCGTCACTCAAGCTCCTGATTGCGGTGCCTCACGAGAGGCGTAGCTTTCTCCGGAATGTCCACCGTCCCGATTGAGTCGGGCGCACTGCGCGCCAGACTTCAGCGACAGCTCGAGGGAACCTACGTCATCGAGCGTGAGCTTGGCGGCGCGGGATCGTCGCATGTGTTTCTTGCGACGGAGGTGGCGCTCGATCGCTCCGTAGTGTTGAAGGTGCTGCCACCGGAGCTGACGGCCGACGTCGATGCCGAGCGCTTCCGTCGTGAGATCCAGTTCGCGGCCAAGCTGCAGCATCCGCATCTCGTGCCGCTGCTCAGTGCCGCCCTCGTCACCGCCGATGGCGAGACGGATCAGGTGCGCTGGTACAGCATGCCGTACATCGACGGGCACACGCTGCGCGAGTTGCTGGTGCGACGCGGCGCGCCGCCGTACGCCGAAGCCATTCGCCTGCTGCGGGAGATGGCGCTCGCGCTCGCGTACGCCCACGCGCGAGGCGTTGTACATCGCGACATCAAGCCGGAGAACGTGTTGCTCAACGACGGCATTGCGATGATCTCCGACTTCGGCGTCGCCAAGGCCCTCGACGATGCGAGCGACACGGCGTTGCGCACGGGGCGTCGCGTGACCACGGTGAGCACGGTCCTGGGTACGCCCGATTACATGTCGCCCGAGCAGATCGGCGCGGCGCACGTGGTCGACCATCGGGCCGATCTCTACGCCTTCGGTTGTGTCGCGTATGAGCTGCTCACCGGTGCGCCACCGTTCGCGCGGCCCTCACTGCGCGCCACGCTGGCCGCGCAGCTGTCAGAAACGCCCGTGCCGATTCTGCAGAAGCGTCCGGAGCTGCCGCAACCGATCGCCGACATGGTGATGCGGTGTCTGGCCAAGAACCCCGCCGAGCGTCCGGCGTCGGCCTCGTGGATCATCCGCGCGATCGAAGGCACGAACGGCAGCGACACGTCGGGCCCGGCGCCCGCCAGCGCTGCGCCGACCGTGCCCTCGCGGGAGCCCGTGGCGCTCGCGTCGCGAACGGTTATCACCGGCATCGTCATCGCGCTGGCCGCGGCCGCCGCCGTCTGGATGATGCTCCGCTAGCTGCGTTGGCCCCACACGGCTTGTGGGGATCACGTCCGGGGGTACATTCGCGAAGATCGCCCCTTCTGAGGCTCTCGTGGACCACATCAAAGAAGCCACTCACCCCACACGGCGTGGGGCGCTCCTGGCGTTGCTCGCCGCCGGCGTCGGGGTTGTCCTGCAGCCCGGTCGGGCTTGGGCGCTCGGCGTTGGGCGCTTCGCGCATCCGACGCCGCGCGCCGGCATCACCGGTGCGAAGGTGTTGACGGCGGCGGATCTCACCAAGTCGCCGCATCTCGTCGAGCTATTTGACGGCATTCGCGCCATCCCGCACATCGCCGATGGCATCGGGTGCTACTGCGGGTGCGCCGAACTGAGCGGCCACTACTCGCTGTTGAGCTGCTACGAGGGCGAATCGATGGCCAGGTCCTGCCCGATCTGTCAGGGAGAGGGCCGCGTCACGGTGCGCCTCGCCAAAGCCGGCAAATCATTGCAGGACATCCGAGCGGCCATCGACGCGCAGTTCGGCTGATCGGACTCCCCTCATCCCTGCGGACATGTCGCCATTCCCTGCTCGTCGCGTCACCCTCGCGCTGCTGCTGACGGCCCTGGGGTCGGCGCTGTCGCCCACCGATTCGCAGGCGCAGATCAAAGCCAGCGAGCTGCAGAGCATCGCGCAAACAGTGGACGGAACCACGGTGCGCGTGACGTATTCCCGGCCGCGTATGCGCGGGCGATGGCCGATCTTCGGCACCAAGGCCGTGCAGTGGGGCGAAGTGTGGACGCCCGGCGCCAACTGGGCCACGCTGCTCGAGGTGAACAAGGACTTCACGATGTCCGGCGTGAAAGTCCCGAAAGGCAAGTACGGTGTCTGGATGATCGTCGATACGAGTGCCAACTGGACCATGCTGCTGGACCCCAAGTGGAAGCAGTATCACACCGAGCATCCGAAGCCGAACAACACACAGATCCGGGTGGCGGTGCGGGCCGATACCAAGGCACCACGCGAAGAAATCCTGACCTGGTCGTTCCCGGCGATCAGCGTACGGGGCGGCACACTGGCCATGCACTGGGCCGACGTACGCGTCGTCGCGGATTTCACGGTGGAGCCGTCGATCTCGGAACTGCTGCCCGAGGCGGAGGCGCGCCCGTATATCGGCACCTTCGAGCTGACGGACGGGAAGACCGGCAAGGTCGACGCGAAGATGATCGTGAGCTACGCCCGCGGTGGTCTCAAGGCACGCTTCGACCCGAACGACAATTACCTGAAAACCTTCGCGCTCATGCGGACGGGGCCGCAGGTGTTCACCGTCGGTTTGTATGAGAGCGCGGAGGTGTACGCCGGCGGCGAGATCTATGAGGTGCTCAAGCCCGACATGATGTTCACGTTCAAGGTCGTGGGGGGCGTGCTGACGCTGGAGTGCCGGGGTGAGGACGACGAACTGTACTTCACGGGAAAGAAGCTGCCGTAGCTCTGGACGCCCCGACCACGCGGCACGAGATTCAGGGGTTGGATTGTCACCCGGCAGTCCGCCCCCGCCCCTGTCCCGCCTGGTCCCATGCCGATTACGCTCAAGGTCAACGGCACGCCGCGCACGCTCGACGTGCCAGCCGACATGCCCCTGTTGTGGGCACTCCGTGACGAACTCGATCTCAAAGGCACCAAGTTCGGCTGCGGCATCGCCCGCTGCGGCGCCTGCACCGTGCATGTGAACGGTGTCGCCACGCGCTCGTGCAACACGCCGCTGTCGCGTGTCGCGAACGCCGACATCACCACCATCGAAGGGCTCTCGCCCGATGGCCTGCATGCGGTGCAGCAGGCATGGGAAGAACTCGACGTGCCGCAGTGCGGCTACTGTCAGGCCGGCCAGATGATGGGCGCCGCCTCGCTGCTGGCGAAGACGCCGAAGCCGACCGACGCCGAGATCGACACCGCGTTGAACACGAATCTCTGCCGATGCGCGACGTACATCCGCATTCGCAAGGCGGTGCACCGCGCGGCGGAGATCAAGTCGGGCGCCGCGCCGGCCGTGGGTGGATCGACGCCGTCGAAGAACGGCTCCCCTGACAATCGCTGAGGGCACGACGATGACGACCCAATCCGACAAGCCGGGCGTGAACCGTCGCGACTTCCTGCGCGTCACCGCCCTCGCCGGCGGCGGCATTCTGCTGGCCAGCTACGCCGAACCGCTCGAGGCCATCGAACGCCTCGGGGTGAAGGGCGCGATCCCGCCCGTGGCTGACCCGATGCTGAGTGCCTTCGTGCGCATCACGCCCGACGGCATCGTGACCATCACCGCCAAGAATCCCGAAATCGGTCAGGGCATCAAGACGATGCTCCCCATGCTGATCGCCGAAGAGCTCGACGTCGACTGGGCGAACGTGCGCGTGGAACAGGCCGACTTCGATCCCACCAAGTATCAGGCGCAGATCGCCGGTGGCAGCACCGCGACGCCCACCAACTGGCTGCCGCAGCGCCGTGTCGGTGCGGCCGCGCGCGCCATGCTGGTGTCGGCCGCCGCGACGCAGTGGAACGTGCCCGCCGCTGAACTGGAAACCGAGAAGGGCGTGGTACATCATCGCGCCTCGAAGCGATCGGCCACGTACGGATCGTTGGCCAGCGCCGCCGTGTCGGTCACGCCGCCCGATCTCGCCACGGTACCGCTCAAGGACCCGAAGAAGTTCACGATCATCGGCACGCGCAAGAAGACCGTCGGACTGCGTGAGATCCTGATGGGCAAGCCGATGTTCGGTATCGACGTGACGGTGCCCAACATGCACTACGCCACGTTCGTGAAGAGCCCCGTGTTTGCCGCCAAGGTGGCGAGCGCGAATATCGACGCGATCAAAGCGATGCCGGGCGTCACGCACGCGTTCGTGGTGGAAGGCACCGCGAATCTGCAGGGGCTCATGCCGGGCGTCGCCATCATCGGCAAGAACTGGTGGATGGTGCAGCAGGCGCGCAAAAAACTCGTCGTCGAATGGGCCGCGCACCCTACGGCGCAGCAGTCGAGTGCCGCGTTCGCCGCGAAGGCCGCCGAATTCTTTGCCAGCCCGCCGCAGCGCACAATCCGCAACGACGGCGACTTCGACGCGGCCATCAAGGGCGCGGCAAAGGTCGTGAAGGGCGAGTACAGCTATCCGTTCATCGCCCACGCCCCGCTCGAGCCGCAGAATTGCACGGCGCACGTGACGGCCGACAAGTGCGAACTCTGGACCACGTCGCAGACGCCGCAGGGTGGACGCGCGCTCGTCGCCACCACGCTCGGCATCAAGGAAGACCAGGTCACGATGCACATGGTGCGTGCCGGCGGCGGCTTCGGCCGTCGCTTGTACAACGATCCGCTGGTGGAAGCGGCCTGGATCGCCCGCGAAGCCAAGGTACCGGTGAAGCTGCTATGGACGCGCGAAGACGACATGCAGCATGACATGTTCCGTCCCGGCGGATTCCATTCGTTCACCGGGGGTCTCGACGCCAACGGCAAGCTGATCGCGTTCCGCAATCACTTCGCGACCTACGGCGAAGGCGAGCGGTTTGCACCGAGCGCCGACATCGGACCCACGGAGTATCCGGCGCGCTTCGTGCCGAATCTCAAGATGGACGTGTCGGTGATGCCGTTGGGCGTACCCACCGGCGCCTTGCGCGCCCCGCGTTCGAACGCGTTGTCGTTCGCCTTCCAGGGCTTCATCGACGAGTGCGCGGTGGCCGCCGGCAAGGATCCGCTGCAGTTCCGCATCGACACGCTCAAGGCCGAAATCCAGCCGACCACGCCGCTCACGCCACAGCAGCAGGCCGGACAAATGGACGCGCAGCGCGTGATCGGCATTCTCGAGAAGGCGCGCGAAGTCTCGGGCTGGGGGAAGACCACGTTGCCGAAGGGCACGGGCATGGGATGTGCCTTCTACTTCAGCCATCGCGGCTACTTCGCCGAGGTCGTGCAGGTCACGGTGAGCAAGGCGGGTGACGTGAAGGTCGACAAGGTGTGGGCGGTGGGTGACGTGGGCAGCGACATCATCAATCCCAATCACGCCGAACAGCAGGTGCAGGGTGCCGCGATGGACGGTATGAGCCAGGCCTTCGGTCAGGAAATCACGTTCACCGCCGGTAAAGCGGATCAGTCGAACTTCAACAACTATCCGCTGCTGCGTATCCGGCAGGCACCGCCGATCGAAGTGCATTTCGTGAAGACGGCGTTCTCGCCCACGGGTATCGGTGAGCCGGCATTGCCGCCGGTGGTGCCCGCGATGATCAACGCGATCTACGCCGCGACCGGCAAGCGCGTGCGTCAGATCCCGCTGTCAAAGGTCGATCTCAAGTGGACCTGATCGCTTCGTGATGGTTTCCTGATCCCAACTGATTCGATGACTGTTCATTCGATCACCACGTCCCCGTTCGCCGACCAGCGACCGGGGACGTCCGGTTTACGGAAGCGGACCACCGTCTTCCAGCAAACGCACTATCTCGAGAATTTCGTGCAGGCGCTGCTCGATGTGGCCGCCCTGCCGCCGGACGCCACGCTGGTGGTGGGCGGCGACGGACGATTCCACAACCGCGAAGCGACCGAGACGATCATCCGCATGGCGGCCGGCAACGGCATCACGCATGTGATCGTCGGGCGCGCCGGCCTGCTCTCCACACCGGCCGCCTCGCACCTCATTCGCTCGGGCGCGCACGGCGGCATCATTCTGTCGGCCAGCCACAATCCCGGCGGCCCCGACGGCGACTTCGGCATCAAGTACAACACCGGCAACGGTGGGCCGGCCCCCGAATCGTTCACGAACGAAGTGGCCGAGCGCGCGCGCGTGATGCGGCACTACAACATCGCCGATCTGCAGCACTTCAACCTCGACACTCTCGGCACGCATCAGATCGGGCCGCTGCGACTCGATGTCGTCGACCCCGTCGCCGCGTACGCGGCGCTGATGGAATCGTTGTTCGACTTCGACGCGATCAGTGGGCTGTTTGCGAGCGGCTTCCGCATGCGCTTCGATGCCATGCACGCGATCACGGGGCCGTACGCCGTGGAGATTCTCGAGCGGCGGCTCGGGGCGCTGTCTGGCACGGTGATCAATCGCGTGCCGCTTCCCGATTTCGGCGGCGGACACCCCGATCCCAATCTCACCTACGCGCACGACCTGGTCGAAGAACTGTTCGGGAGCGACGCGCCCGACTTCGGAGCGGCGTCGGATGGCGACGGCGACCGCAACATGATTCTCGGGCAGCGCTTCTTCGTGACACCGTCGGACTCGTTGGCCGTACTCGCGGCAAACGCCACGCTGGTGCCAGGCTACTCGCGCGGATTGAGTGGCGTGGCGCGCTCGATGCCCACCAGTGCCGCCGTCGATGCAGTGGCGGAATCACTCGGCATCCCCTGCTTCGAAACACCCACCGGCTGGAAGTTCTTCGGCAATCTGCTCGACGCTGGCCGCATCACGCTCTGCGGCGAAGAGAGCTTCGGCACCGGCTCCGATCACGTGCGCGAGAAAGACGGACTCTGGGCCGTACTCTTCTGGCTCAACATCGTGGCCGAACGCGGTCAGACGGTGGAAGCGATCGTGCGTGAACACTGGGCCCGCTTCGGGCGGAATTACTACACGCGCTACGATTACGAAGGTGTGCCGACGGAGGCCGCCAACGGCGTCATGGCCCATCTGCGCGCGCAGTTCGCCACGCTGCCGGGCACCACGCTCGCGTCACGTCGCGTGACGAGCGCGGATGATTTCGCGTACACTGATCCCGTGGACGGCAGCGTGAGCGCGAACCAGGGCATTCGCGTGCTCTTCGACGATGGCGCCCGCATCGTGTTCCGGCTGTCGGGCACGGGGACCGAAGGCGCGACCATTCGCCTGTACATCGAATCGCGCGAAACGGATTCGTCGCGGCTCGGTATGGACACGGCGGTGGCACTGGCCGAGCTGGTGGCGGGCGCGCTGGCGATGAGCGAGCTGGTGGAACGTACCGGGCGCGCCGAGCCGACGGTGATTACGTAGGTTTCTGACGTCGATGCGCTTTTTCTTCGAGACACGAGGAGCCAGATGAACGCGATCGTGCGCCGCACCGTGATCCTGCTGGGCGTGACGTTGGCGGGCTGCGCCGGGAACCGCCGCGCCCACATGGGGGCCGCGCCGGCGGCGTTGCCGGTCGGCGACTACCGACTATCAGGACACGTCGCCGGACGGCGCATCGCCCTCGCGATCCGCTTCGACTCCACTGGCCGCGCCGCGCTCCTATCCGGAAGCTCCCCGGCCGGTGCGCTCGTGTGCGAGACGCAGCGGTGGGTGAACGACGGCGATCTGCAGCTCGGCTGTGGGACGGTGCAGTTACGACTCGCGGTCACCAACGGTACCGTCGCGACCCATAGCACGATTTCGTTTGATGTGCCCACCACGGCGCGCCGCGAGCACGACCCATTCGCCTGTCAGCCGACAGCGCCGGATTACACGTGCGGCGGGCCGTCGGGTCGGGAAACGCGATCCGTGGGAACGAAGCGATCCACGGGCAAGGTGGCGGTGCAGCGCATCGCGGCGGAATAGTCGCCGGCAGCGTGCAGGGACGCCGTGCACGGCCCCAACGACGGGTGGGCTACGTCCGCGCGCGACCTGCCACGAGTGTGACGTTGTCGCTGCCGCCGCGCTCCAGCACGAGCTCCAGCAGCTCGTTACACAGCTGCTCGGCCGACGTCATCCGTCCGATGGCCTCACCGATTTCCTCGTCCGACACGTGCTTGGTCAGCCCGTCCGAGCACACCAGAATCACCGTGCCGCGCTTGCCGACATCGACGCGCGAAATCACCGGCAGCGCTTCCTCGGCGCCGATGGCGCTCGAGAGCACGTGATTGAGCGGCGAGTTCTGGGCACGCTCAGGTGACAGCGCGCCGCGATCGACCATCTCCTGTGCGATGGTCTGATCGCGCGTCACCTGCCGCAGCACGCCGTCGTGGTACGTGTAGCAACGGCTGTCGCCCACCTGCACCACGTACAGCCACGGCCACACCACGATCGCAACCGAGAGCGTGCTGGCCATACGACGCCCTTCGAACTGGGCCTCGGCCTGCGTACGCACGCGATTGTGCGCTTCAATGGCGGCATCGCGCAGCGCCTCCGTGAACTCGTGCTCGCTGGCCGAGCCGACGGTGTGATAGCAGCGCATCGCCGAGGCGAAGTACTCCGTCACGGCGATGGTGGCGAGGCGACTGGCTTCGCTGCCGTCGACGCTGCCGCCCACGCCGTCGGCGACGAGCATGATCGTGGCGAGTCGCTCTCCACGGAGCGTGATCTCGTCGAGATTGGGCAGACTGGTCGAACGCACGACCACCTGCGGGTGCACCGTGCAGAGCAGGAAATGATCCTGATTGCTGGTGCGGACACGCCCCTGGTGCGTGATCCCGAAGAGATCGAGTTCTTCGTCTTTCGGACGAGGGAGCCCGGAGATCTCTGATAGCGGTGACGTCATGGCCTGACTATCGCACAACGGGGCAGTCGGCGGCAACCACCAGACTCGACCATGTTCATGAATTCCGCGCGGCCTCAGCCAGCCTGTTCGCCTCGCAGCGGAGGGCCGGCCGCTTCCAGTGCCGCCCACTCGGCGTCCTCGAAGAGGCGCGATCGCGTGAGGAAGCGCAGTCCTTCGGGTGTTTCCACCGAGAACCCGGCACCGCGCCCGGGCACAACATCGATGGTGAGATGCGTGTGCTTCCAGTATTCGAACTGCTGGTCGCCGATGTAGAACGGCGTATCCGCAATGGTCCCCAGGTAGACATCCCGTTGACCGATGCGGAACTCTTTCCGCGGGAAACACATCGGGGTGCTGCCGTCGCAGCACCCACCCGATTGATGGAACACCAGCGGTCCGTGCTGGGCTTGCAGCTTGTGCAGCAGGGCTGCGGCAGCCGGGGTGACACCCACCCGTGCCACTGGCGTCTCCATCATCGGGATACCCGCATCTTCTCGTCCGGGGCTAAAAGAAGCCGAGCGCGTTGGGGCTGTAGCTCACGAGCAGATTCTTGGTCTGCTGGTAGTGGCTCAGCATCATCTTGTGATTCTCACGGCCGATGCCGCTCTGCTTGTACCCACCGAACGCGGCACCGGCCGGGTAGTGGTGATAGCAGTTCGACCAGACGCGTCCCGCCTTGATGCCACGGCCCATGCGGTACAGCGTGTTCACGTCGCGCGACCAGACACCGGCGCCGAGTCCGTACAGCGTGTCGTTGGCAATGGCGAGCGCGTCGTCCATGTCCTTGAACGTGGTCACGGAAACGACCGGGCCGAAGATCTCTTCCTGGAACACGCGCATCTTGTTGTGTCCTTCGAAGATCGTGGGTTCGATGTAATACCCGCCAGCCAGTTCGCCCTCGTGCATCGCCCGCTTGCCACCGGTGAGCACCTTGGCGCCTTCCTTCACGCCGATGTCGAAGTAGCTGAGGATCTTCTCGAGCTGATCGTTCGAGGCCTGCGCGCCGATCATCGTGCTGGGATCGAGCGGGTGGCCCAGCTTGATCTTCTTCACGCGCTCGACGGCACGCTCCATGAACTTCTCGTAGATCGACTCCTGCACCAGCGCGCGCGACGGGCAGGTGCACACTTCACCCTGATTGAGCGCGAACATCGCGAAGCCTTCGAGCGCCTTGTCGAAGAACGCGTCGTCCTGCTCCATCACATTGGCGAAGAAGATGTTCGGCGACTTGCCGCCGAGTTCGAGCGTGACCGGCACGAGGTTCTCGGACGCGTACTGCATGATGAGGCGACCGGTCGTTGTTTCGCCGGTGAAGGCGACCTTCGCCACGCGCGGGCTCGACGCGAGCGGCTTGCCGGCTTCGACACCGAAGCCCTGCACCACGTTGAGCACACCGGCCGGCAGCAGATCGGCGATGAGTTCGACGAACGCCATGATGGCGACCGGCGTCTGCTCGGCGGGCTTGAGCACGACGGCGTTACCGGCGGCGAGTGCCGGGGCCAGCTTCCACACCGCCATCAGCAGCGGGAAGTTCCACGGAATGATCTGCGCGACCACGCCAAGGGGCTCGTGGAAATGGTACGCCACCATGTCTTCGTCGAGTTCACCGGCGCTGCCTTCCTGCGCGCGCAGCACACCCGCGAAGTAGCGGAAGTGATCGACGGCCAGCGGCAGATCAGCCGCCTTCGTTTCGCGGATCGGCTTGCCGTTGTCGATGGTTTCGATGACGGCGATGGCTTCGAGGTTCTCTTCGAGACGATCGGCGATCTTGTTGAGAATGATCGCGCGATGCGTGGCCGACGTGCGTCCCCACGCCGGTGCGGCACGGTGCGCGGCGTCGAGCGCGAGTTCAACGTCTTCGGCCGTGGAGCGCGCGACGTCGCACAGGTGCTGACCAGTGATCGGCGTCGGGTTGCTGAAGTACTGACCACGCACGGGCGCGGAGAACTTGCCGTCGATCCAGTTCTCGTACCGGCTCTTGATGGGGATCGTGATTGCGTACTGCGCCGCGCCCTGCGGAAGAGTGGCGGTGCTGCTCGGTACAGCTGACGTGGCCATGCTCGCCTCGATGAAGCCGGTGGATGCCGAAGGGGACTGATACTGACGGCGAGCAAGGCAAAGGGAGTGCCGCGCGTGAGCGGCAGATCGTGCCGCACCGGAGCGTTTGTGCAAGCGCATACCGGCGAACGGATTGCGGTATTTCGGGGGCGTACATGGCGGCTGTGCGATGGCGTGGCGAACAGCGGGATGCCGCGCCGCGCGACAGATGTCGCAGGGGCGATGTCGCGTGTCGCGCGACAGGTGGAGCGGATAGGAACGGCAACCACAACGGCAACTGCAACGGCAACTGCCTGAACACGGAGACCACCGAGGACACCGAACGAGCCACAGAGAGGCGAGAAGCGCTGTTGGCCTTGGGCTGTGGGCTGTGGGCGTTGGGCTGTGGGCGTTGGGCTGTGGGCGTTGGGCGGTGGGCCGTGGGCGGTGGGCCGTGGGCGGTGGGCTACGATAGAGCGGGCTTGCTTCGACGGAGCCAGGCGCGGAGGCGGCGGAGGGAGAGCGTGATGCCGGTGAAGACCAGGACGGCGCTGCCGAGGGAGATGAGGCCGGCGAGAGTCTGTCCGAACACACCGAGCACTTCACCGGTGTGGGCGAACCGCAGGATGGAGCGCAGACGTCGGCCGGGGCTTTGCGAAGAGAACGACTGCACCTCGCTGACCTGACCGTCTTGCGTGATCACAGCCGTCGCACGCTTGTGGGGTTCGCCGCCCATGCCGCGGTCGAGGGAGAACGAGGCGTCGCCGTTGGGCTTGGTGGGCAGCGTGAGCGAGATTGTGCGCCAATCGGGCATCTGGGCCTGCGCCACGGTCAATCGGCTCTGCACGGCGCTTGGGAAAGCCATCGTGACCGCGCTGCGTTGCGTCTCCCCGCCGGCTGGAGCGGCGGCGGCGCGTGCTGGCGGCGCTTCGCCGGCCACGCGGAATACCAGCGCGCTGGCCCACGGATAGGAGATCACGACGCCCGACGCGACGACGATCACCAGTGGGATCGCGCTCCAGAAACCGATCACGTTGTGCCAGTTGAAATCGCGCGCCTTGCCCGACAGGCCGCGACGGAACCACATCACGCTGCGCACTGAGGCCCAGGTGAGATTGCGGGGCCACCAGAGCCACATGCCGCTGAGCACGATGAGCAGGAAGGCCAGATTGGCGGCGCCGGTCGCGGCGCGGCCGAGGTCGCGGGTGTCGCCCTTGGCGGCCAGCCAGCGGTGCCAGTCGGTCACCTGCCGGAAGAAGCCACGCATGCCGACCGAACCGGTACCGAGCACCTCGGCCGTGTAGGCGTTGGCGAACACGCGCTTCTCGCGTCCGAACTGCACTTCTACCGGAGTGCTCGTCCCCTCGCGCCACACGATCGCGGTTGGGGTGGCCTGCTGGGAGGTGGTCAGTCGGGCGAGCAGCGCATCGGCCGGGAGCGCCGGCTGTCCCGCCGCCGGTGGTGCGCCATCCAGGCCCCGCAGATCGGCCCAGACCGTCATCTGCTTCTGGTACGTGAGCAGCACGCCGGTCACGGCCATGATGAAGACGAGGGCGCCGGCGGCGAGGCCGATCGCCAGGTGGGTCCAGAACAGGAAGCGGCGGAAAAGGCGCACGGGATTCTTAGTTGAGAATGGTTCTCATGAAAGGATTCTAAGGTTAAGCGATCTATCCCGATGAAGTCAATCGGGTATAAACGAGCCCTTGCCCACGTCGGCAAATTGCGGGGAATGACCTCCCTGCTCACCCTTCGCGCCGGCCCCGCTGCCCTCGCCCACGTCCGCGCGCACGGCGGTCTCCGCGGCGACCAGATCGACATCGTGCCCGGTGCCTCGGGAGGAGCCAAGTGGATCGGGATCGGCGGACTCGATCGCTATCTGTTCGGGCACCTGCTGGCACAACCACGCACCCGCCCGCTCCACCTGATCGGCTCGTCGATCGGCAGCTGGCGCATGGCCTCGCTGGCGCAGCGTGATCCGGTCGCCGCCCTCGCTCGTGGACACGAAGCCTACATCTACCGCCAGCGCTATTCGCCGAAGCCCGATGCCCGGGAGGTCAGCGACGTCCTCACCCGCGCCCTCGACTATCTGCTCGGCCCCGACGGTGTGCAGGAGATTCTGTCACATCCCACGTTTCGCGTGCACGTGATCACCGCCGAATCACGCGGCCTCGCGTCGAGTGAGCGGCGACCGGTGCTGGCCACCGCCATGGCGCTCGCCGCCGCCGCCAACATCGTGACGCGGCGCTCGCTCGCCTGGCAGATGACGCGCACGATCTTTCACTCGGCCGGCGACGACTCACCATTTCTGCATCTGCGCGATCTGCCGACGGTGCATCGCGCGCTCACGCCCGAGAATCTGCGCGCCGCCCTGCTCGCATCGGGGTCGATTCCGCTGCTCATGGAAGGCGTACGTATTCCCGGTGCGCCCGGCCTGCACTGGGACGGCGGCGTCACCGACTACCACCTCGACCTCGACTACGGGGCCGGAACCGGTCTCGTGTTGTACGCCCACTTCTACGATCACGTCGTGCCCGGCTGGTTCGACAAATCACTGCCGTGGCGACGTGCCGGTGCGGCGAATTTTTCGCGGACGTTGTTGATCGCGCCATCGCCGGCGTTTCTCGCGTCGCTACCGGGCAAACGCATACCCGATCGGCGCGATTTCTTCGAGTTCACCGAAGCCGAACGCATGACGCGGTGGCAGACGATTCTCGATGCCAGCAGCGCGCTCGGTGATGAGTTGCATGAGCTCATCGAAACCGGACGACTGACCGACGCGATCGTGCCATGGGCGTAGGCATGTCCACTCTCGACAAATACCTCGCCTTTCGCCGTTCCCTCGGACCGCGCCCGTCGCTCGAACAGATCACCGTGCGCGCCCGCGGACTCGACTTCGCGGTGTATCGCACGCCGGCCGTGACGGGCGCGCTGCCATTGCTCTGCATCAACGGCGGTTTGCTGTTCGATCACACGCTGCTCTGGCCCGCCCTGGCGGCACTCGCCACGCACCGGCAACTGATCTTCTTCGACCAACGCGGACGTGGCCGGAGTGCGTCGCCGCCGGGTCTGCAGGCGTCGCGCATCGAGTTCGATGCGGGCGACGTGCCCGCGCTGCGACACGCGCTCGGCATTGCGCGGTGGGATGTGCTCGGTCACTCGTGGGGTGGCGGCATCGGCATGCTGGCTGCGGCGCAGGACCTCGATGCCACGCGACAACTCGTGCTGGTCAACGCCGTCGGCGTGACGAGCGCGTGGCTGCCGCCGCTGCATGACGCTGGCGTGGCCCGACTTCAGGGGAGCGCGCAGGAACGGCTCGCCGCGTTCGACACCGTCGCGCTCACCACGCCCGATCTCGAGGCGCACGCGCGGTACGCGCAGGCGTACTTCCCCGCCTGGTTCGCCGACCAGCAGTTCGCGGCCAGTGTCGCGCCTCCCAAAGGCACCAGCGCCACCGGCGCGGTCGTGGCGGCACGGCTGCGTCGAGAAGGCTACGACTGGCGCGACACGCTGCGTGACCTGCCCACGCCAACACTCGTCGTGCATGGAGCGGCGGACGTCCTGCCGCTTGCGGAAGCAGCACGCACGGCGGCGCACCTCGGCCACGCGCGTCTGCTGCCGATCGCGGAGGCGGGCCACAATCCCTTCTGGGAAGCCCCCGACGCGTTCTTCGCTGCGGTGCACACCTTCCTCGCGGAGGGCTCACCAGACTCCTGACGCGACTCGATGAAGACCGCGGAAACGCTGCTTGCCTGCTGTGTGGTCGGATTGGCCTGCTTCATCGGCGGGCAGAGCGTCGGCGTGCGCACCTCCGCCACGCGCAGCGAGGCCGCCGGCGCTATCGACGAGCGCGACCCACGTGCCCGCCGCGGCATCAGGATCGCCGTCGACAGTGGAACGATCGTGCCGCGCGCGTTGCTGCACGGCGAGGAGCTCCTGGTGCCGTCGTCGTTGCTCGTCCGCCCCGACCGCCCGTCGATCTCCGCCGACGAAATGCGACGGCGCCTCGCGCCCGGCATCAGCGGTACGTACATGGACGCGCTGCTGCGCTCCCGCGATTCGGCACTCACCCGCTGGCCCGACCGCACCACGCGGCCGCTGCGCGTGTTCATCCGCGACGGCGAGGATATCGAAGGCTGGAAGTCGGACTATCTCCCGGTCGTTCGCGACGCGTTCGACACCTGGGTGCAAGCCGGTATTCCCGTGCGCTTCACCTTCGTGATCGATTCCGCGAGCGCCGACGTGCATGTGCGCTTCACCAGCTCCTTCGCCAACGGCATCAGCGGCAAGACGATCTGGAGTCGCGATGCCGCCTACTGGCTCGTCTCGAGCGACATTCAGCTCGCCGTGGCCCATCCGGGCGGCGGCTACGTCACGCCCCCGCAGATGCGCGCCATCGCGTTGCATGAAGTCGGTCATCTGCTCGGCCTCGATCACGCCGAATCGCCAGACGACATCATGTCGGCCCGCGTCCGGGTGCGCGAACTCAGTGAGACCGACCGCGCCACGGTGCGACTGCTCTACACGGTGCCCGCCGGCAGCGTGAAGTAGGCGCCCGACGCGGCGCCTACCAGCGCAGCGTGACGGTGCGCGTACCGTTGGCGCGGGAGAACACGGTCAGCCGCGCATCGCGCGACGACGCCCCCGCGATCGCCCGACGCATCGCCTGCACTTCGCGCATAGCCGTGCCGTTGAAGGCACGAATAATCTCACCGCCGCGAAGTCCGGCCTCGGCGAACGGTGACCCCGGTGGCACCCGCAGCACGAGAATGCCCGGCTCGAGGCCCAGCACCTCGGCGAAGTCTTCATCGACCGTGGAGAATTGCGCGCCGAGCAGGACGGCCACGCCACTGGTGGGCGCCACGCTCGTCACCGTGCCCATGATCGGTGACGCCGGCGCCGCCGACGGTGCCACCGACGAAATCATGAGACGACCGCTGAGCGCGCGCGGCGCGTCGGGCGGTAGCGCCGACACGGGCGCCTCCACGCCGCGCATCACCACGAACTGTCGCTCCATTTCGCGCGCGACGACGGTGACCGGAATCTCGCGGGCTTTCGCTCCGCGCTTCACACGCATGCGCACCGTTTCACCCGGCACCAGCATGCTCTGATAGTTGATGGCGCGCTGCTTGAGATCGCGTCCGTTGTAGGCCAGCACCGTATCACCGGCCAGTACACCGGCCCGCGAGGCCGGCGACCCGATATCGACCGTTTCCACGACGGGATAGTCGCAATGGCTGACCAGCACGCCGTCGGGCGTGACCGTGCGCACCTGTGCGCCGAGCAGACCGACGCCCATGTACCCAGCCTCGCTGACCGGACGGCCCGACTGGGCTTCGGCGGCCGCGATGAACGCGGTGATCTGCGGTTGCAGCGACCGGATGTTCGCCTCGATGGCGGGCGTGCTCAGTCGCAGCGTGCGGATGCTATCTCCGCGCTGCACGGTGATGACCTCGCCGTCCGGTCCGTCGCGATGTTGCACGCGCACGATGATGGTCTGCATCAGCGAATCGACGCCGCGCTGTACCTGCGTCATCCGCTGTACGTCGATGCCCTGCAGCTGCTGTTGCTGTTCGAGGGTGAACGCCGCGCTCTCGAGCTCGCGCTTGAGTCGCAACAGCGCCATGCCTTCGGGCGCATTCACCAGCGCCGACGGCGTCGCCGCCAGCTCGGCGCAGGCGTTCGCGGCGGAGCTGGCGATGATCGTGCCGCGCACGCGGGTGGGCGTACGCACGGTGGTCTGGGCCTGAAGCGCGCCGGAACTGAGCGTGCCGGTCGCGACGAACACGGCAACGGCGGCGAAGAACGGGAAACGCATATCAGTATCGCTCGATGGTCTTGCCCACGGGCAGCGATGTGCCGAGCTGCTGCAGCGTGGCCTCGCGCGCGGAGAAGGCGGCGAGATAGTACTGGTTGAGGACAGGATCCTGCGGCGCGTCGCTGAGGGCGGCCCGCGAGGCGGCCATCATCTGGTCGAGCGCGGCGAGGCGGGCCCGGTACACGTCGGAGTCATGCGGCGTGCTGTCGTTCGCGGCCAGCCACAACGACGCGCGCTCGTAGTCCCGCTGCGCGCGATTCAACATGCTGGTGGCCTGACTCACCGACGCGAATTCACCGGCGGCGCCATACGTGGCGGGACGCAGTGACACATCGCCAAGTCCCAGCGATTCGGCCATCACGCCGGCCACACCGGCAGTACGGTCGGACGAGACGAGCGGCGCATCGGCGGTGACGCGTCCCAGCACGGCACCGCCGGCCATCAAGGCGACGGCGGCGGCGGTACGGAGCGACGAGCGGGCCCACCACGGGGTGACAGGTGCCGACGCCGCGTGGATCGGGATCGGTGCGGCTGCGGCTGCGGCGGCCGATGCTGTGGTCGTTTGCCCGACCGGCGCCGACGTCGCGCCGTCGCCCTGCCGCAGGCCACTGGCAATCGCCTCCCACGACGAGAGCCGATGCTCGGTGTCCGTCACATCGTGCGTGACCAGGGCACCGGCCATCTGCACCAGCTGCGCGAACGCCTCGACCTCGCCCCGACAGGTGGCACAGGCCGCGAGGTGTGCGTGCTCCTCGGGCGAAAACGTTTCGTGATCGAACGCGGCGAGCCGCTCAGAATCCAGGTGCTGCATAGCTACGGTCCATGCCGGTTGATGAGGTGTCGACAAGCGGGGCGAGCAACCGGCGGAGCTTCGCACGCGCCTTGAAGAGCTGCGACTTCGATCCGCCGGGGGTGATCCCCAGCTCCGTCGCGATCTCCTCGTGGGTATAGCCTTCCACATCGTGTAGCAGGAACACGGTCCGCGCGCCGGGCGAGAGCTTACGGGCCGCCTCGTCGATGGTCTGCGCCAGCATGCTGCGATCGGCGTCCTGTTCCACATACGCCGAGTCTTCTTCGATCGCCGTTTCGGTGGCGGCGAGTCGCTTGGTACGCCGAAGCGCGTTCAGTGTGCGATTGATGGCCACGCGATGCACCCAGGTGCTGAACTTCGCGTCGCCCCGCCATGACGGGAGGGCGCGAAAGATCTGGATCCAGACCTCCTGCGCGATGTCCTCGGCAAGGTCGGGATCCGCGGCGAGTCGACGGACGACGGCATCGACATGCGCCGCGTGCTGATTCCACAGCAGGCGCATGGCTCGCTCGTCTCCCTCGATCGCCCGGCGGACGATAGCGGCGTCGGTTTCCATGGGTTCCATCGAATCTGTCACCAGATGTCGGGAATAGGTTGCCTCTGCTGTTCCGATGCAGCGACATCACACACGCCGCGTTGCTTTCGGCGAACCGGATCGTGAAAACAGGGTAGATTCGCTTGACGGGCGCAGTGGTCCGTCTTAAATGCCCATGGTGGGCTTTTCTGCGCCCACCGATGGCTCTTCTCCCTACGGCCGGCCACCTCTGGTGTTACTGCTCGCCGCACTCGTAATCGCTGCCGCCGACATGACGGCCACCAGCGGGCTCCCGGAACGGGAACCGGCGGCCGTCGGCATGTCCTCGGCGCGCCTGGCCACGATCGATCGAGTGGTGCAGCGCGGCGTCGACGCGGGCGGGTATCCCGGCGCGTCGGTGGTCGTGGGACGGAAGGGCTACTCGGTCCTGTCGCGCGGCTTCGGCGCGCTGGATTGGACGGGGCGCACCAAGGTCACGTCGCAGGAAAGCATTTACGACCTGGCGTCGCTCACGAAGGTCGTGGCGACCACCACGGCCATCATGGTGCTGTACGATGCGGGGAAGGTGGATATCGACGCCCCCGTGTCGCGGTACCTCCCTGACTTTTCCGGCGGGCTGCGCGATCAGGTGACGGTCCGTCATCTGCTCACGCACCGTGCCGGGCTCCCGGCCGGACGTGAACTCTGGCGTATCGCGAAGACCCCGGCCGAAGCGCGTGCGGCCGTGTTGGCCTCGCCGATCCAGTGCGCGCCCGGCAACTGCTACGAATATTCCGACCTCGGCGCCGACCTGTTGGGCTTCGTCGCCGAAGCGGCCAGCGGCCAGACGCTCGACGCGTTCCTCGAGCGCAGCGTCTTTGCGAAGCTGGGCATGTCGGACACGCATTTCCGTCCGGACGCGATGTCGTCGGGGCGCACGGCGCCCACCGAAATCGCGCCCCCGCGCGGCTATCCGCTGCGCGGCGAAGTGCATGATGAGAATGCCTACGCGCTTGGCGGCGTAGCCGGTCATGCCGGGTTGTTCAGCACCGCCGAGGACTTGTCGGTGTTCGCCCAGATGCTGCTCGACGGCGGCGTATACAACGGCGTGCGGGTGGTCTCCGATTCGGCCGTGGCGTTGTTCACCAAGCGGGCCGCCGGTCACCGCGCCCTGGGCTGGGATACCTGCGACGGCGGCGCCGGCTGCGGGCAGTACATGTCCGAGCGCGCCTTCGGCCATACCGGCTTCACGGGCACGTCGCTCTGGATCGATCCCGACCGGCAGATGTTTGTCATTCTCCTCACCAACCGGGTGCACGCGGCCCGGGCCCGCCGTCCCAGCAAGGTCATCGCCGACGTTCGGAACGACCTCGCCGATGCCGCGGTACTCGCGGTGATGGACGACCCCACGGGCGTCCTGGCGATGCCCGTCAGCTTCCGGGCCGACCGTGCGCAGGACTGGAACCGTCCCCTTCGCTCCAGTCGGGCCAGCAGCGCCGCCTCCCGTCGGCGGGCCGCCGCTGCCAAGCGGGCCTCGGCCAAGCGCACGACCGCCAAGAAGTCGTCGGTCAAGAAGTCGACGGTCAAGTCCTCGTCAAAGAGCACCGCGAAATCGGGCACCAAGGCGTCGGTGTCCAAGTCGTCCGCCAGCGCCAAGAAGAAGACCCCGGTGAAGAAGCCCGTGGTCAAAAAGAGCGCAAAGAAGAAGCGCTAACGGAACAGGGACTGGACTGATCGGTTATTGTTCTCACATGGATCAGATCCAAGACCCGACGCCTGAAGCGGAACCCGCTGGCGAGATTTCGGCCGACCAGGCGCGCTTGGTGCTGCGTCGCGTGAAGGACCCTGAGCTCAATCTCAACATCGTCGATCTCGGCTTGATCTACGATGTGCACGTGAACGGATCGAACGTGCAGATCGATATGAGTCTCACGTCTCCCGGCTGTCCGTCAGGTCCGGAGATCATGGGCGAAGCGGAGCAGCAGCTGCGCACGATTCCCGGCATCGGCGACGTCACGATGAACCTGGTGTGGTCGCCACCCTGGACCCCGGAGCGCATCGAGCCCCGGGTCCGTGCCTACATGGGTTTCTAGGCAGGCCAGCGTCGAGCTGCGCTGACGCTCAGGACAGTTCGACGCTCATTACCGCATTGCGTTCGGCCCGCTCGGCGCGCGCCATGCGGAGCAGCAACAGCGCCACGGGCACCAGCATGACGGCGCCCGTCCACAGGGCGAAGTCGGCCACGTTGGCCACGATCGTGGTTTCGCCGGACAGGCGGATGGCCAGAAAATCGGCCACGCCTTCTGGGCCGAAGAGCATACTGAGCAGATTGCCCACCGCGCCGCCGGCGACGAACGCCAGCGCTGGCGTGGAACGACGGTCTACCGCCGCCATTGCCTGCACCACCGACGCGATCAGGCCGACCGCCAACAGCGTCACCAGCACGTTGAGCTGCCAGGTGTAGGGGCCAACCTGCACGCCGCCCGCACTGCCCGTGTTGAACACGACGAACAGCGAGAACCGATCGCTGAAGGGCACGACGCCCGTGGATCCCAGTGACCGGACCGCAACTTCTTTCGCCAGCAGATCGACGGCAGTCACGAGCGCCGTGATCCCGATGAAGCGGGCACGGACGGTGTCGAACAAGCCTTGGACGCGTGGAGCGCGAAGCGTATCGAGTCGCATGCTGTGGGGGCGGCGAGAGGGATCAGACAAACCCGAATGGGTCTTGCCTCCTCCTAGCGCACTCTGCGTGCCGCGACGACATGAATGGATCGACATTTATCAGGCGACCTGATCCGGACCACTGCAATCGGCTAAGTCATTTCATCGCTGATACTTCCAGCATTCCTCGCGATGGTGACGCATGCCCCGCGCGGCTGGTTTCGTTACCGGAGAGGTGTCGCGTCCAGCGCACACCTAGTGCGCTTCCGATACGGTCGTAGCGACCGCGCCACAATTACTCGGCCTTGTACGGCGAGTCGGCGGTCGTCGCGAACGGGGCCAGCGCCTTCACGAAGCCGGGGCCGAGGACTTCGGCCTGCCACTTCCGGAGCTCGGGGAGCTCCTGCAGATCGTCCACGTGACGCGGACGACGGCGCGCCACCGCTTCCATCCGATCGCGCGAGCAGAGCACGCCCGGATCGAGATCGAGATCGGTGGCGACGACATCACGCACGGCCTTGAGGCGCGCGACGCGATCGTCGAAGTCGGCCTCACGATCCCAGCGCGCCGCTTTCGGGAAGCGCGGCAGATCGGCTTCGGCCACATCGTTGCCGCGTGCGATGGCCTGCAGGGCTTCCTGCGCACGCGCGTCGTTCATGCCGCGCGGAAAGCCCTTCACCGCGAACAGCGCGTCACGCGAGGTCGGCGCCAGGCGCACAAGATCGAGCAATGTTTCGTTGCCGGCCACGCGGAACGTGGCACGATCCAATTCGGCGGCGATCGAGTCGCGCCACTTCACGAGCTCACGCAGACGCGCGAGTTCACGACGGGTGAGATCACGCGCGCCCTTCATGCGGAGAAAGCTGTTCTCGGCTTGATCGGGATCCCAGCGTGTGGTTTCCGCGCGAATGAATTCTTCCTGCGCCCAGTGCCAACGACCCTTCGCCATCAGCTGCTGATGCAGCTTGTCGCGAAGGCCGAGCAAGTGGCGTGTGTCTTGCGCTGCGTAGTCGAGCATGTCCGCCGTAAGGGGACGCATGCTCCAGTCGGCGCGCTGATGCTTCTTGTCGAGCTTCAAGCCGAAATACTGCTCCAGCAACGCGGCGAGACCGAATGCCCGAATCCCCAACAGCTGCGCGGCGACGCGCGTGTCGAACAGATTCTTCACCTGCCACCCGTAATCCTGATGCAGCAGTCGCAGATCGTAATCGGCGTCGTGCAACACGATTTCCACCTGCGGATCTTCGATCAGCGCGCCCAGACGCGACGGCTTGCCGATCGGGAGCGGATCGATCACGGCTTCATGACGATCCGTGGACATCTGCAGCAGATAGATGCGGTCCACGAAGCGGTGAAAACTCGCGCCCTCGGTATCGAGCGCGATGGCTCGGACCGGCGAGAGACTCGCGAGGAACTGATCGACGGAGTCGACCGTATCGAGATAGAGCGGTGCGGATGCTGACATGGCTATCCGAAAGGTACATCGGTCCGCTTCACAGAGGGGGAAATTCGCCGAATGAATGCGACTGGTACCTATGGCACCGCGTTCGCGTGTCTTCCGCAGTAGTTTCGTCGATATGACCACCGTCGATCAGGATCTGCTCCCCGAGCCACTGCCCCCGGAGCGGCGAGGCTGGCGTACCGCCGACCTCGCCCGGGCTTCCGTCGTTGCGCTGTCCGTCTGGTTCGGGCTGCAGCTGGCCTGGTCCGTGAGCTCGCTGCTGTTCCTCGTCTTCCTGGCCACACTCTTTGGCCTCGCGGTCGGCAGCGGGGTGGACTACCTCGAACGATTCCGCATCCGGCGCGGCATCGCGTCGGCGCTGATCGTGCTTGGCACCCTCGGCGCCATCGGTGGCGTCCTGGCTTGGACCGCGCCGACGCTGATCGAGCAGGGCAAGCAGCTGCAGGCCGACTTCCCGGAAGCGATTCACAAGGTCCAGACATGGATCGACTCGAAGCGCACCGGGCTGGTCGGGACGCTGATCAAGTCGGCGGCCACGCCACCGGCCACGGCCGGCGGCGTCACCGTCGCCCCCTCGGCGGCGGTGGGCGTACCGGCCACGAGCACGCGAAAACCGACCGCCGCGCAGGTGTTGCGCCAGGCCGCGGATTCCATTGCCGCGTCGCCCAGTGAGGCAATCAAGAAGCGCATTACCGAGCAGCTGGGCGGTGCGTCGCGCTACCTCTTCTCCTTCGTGTCGAACACGTTGGCCGCAGTGGCGGCATTCGTGCTGCTGGTGTTCCTGGCGATGTACATCGGTGCCGAGCCCGAGGTGTACCGAGGGTGGCTGCTGGCGGTAGTTCCGGCCACGTCGCGGTCGCAGGTGCGACTGGTGCTCGCGGAAATGGCCACCGTGCTGCGGAAGTGGCTCGTCACCCAGATGATCGCCATGGTGGTGATCGGTGTGGTGAGCATGATCGTGCTGCTGTTGCTGGGCGTGAAGGCGCCGTTTGCGCTGGCGTTCATTGCGGGTCTGTTCGAGTTCATTCCCACGGTGGGGCCGGTGCTGAGCGCGGTGCCGGCGGTGCTGATGGCGTTCGTGGACTCGCCGGAAAAGGCGCTGGCGGTGCTGATCGCGTACTGGGGTATCCAGTTCCTCGAGAACAACCTGCTCATCCCGTATCTCATGCGCGGTGAGATGGACTTGCCGCCCGCGATCACCTTGGTCGCGCAATCGTTGATGACGCTGGTGTTCGGCTTCGTGGGGCTCATGGTCGCGGTGCCGCTCACGGCCGCCGTCCTGGTGCCACTGCGCATGATGGCCGAGCGCGAGAACGCCCGGGAGAAAGCGATGGTCAAGCACGGCAAATTGCAGGACATGGCGCGCGCCGATGTCGATCCCGATACGGTCATGGCCGTGGCCGATAGCGGTCCTGTCCCGGGGGCCTCATGATCGCCCAGCTCGCCGGATACCAGGTCGGCTTCGACGACAGCGGCGACGGGCTTCCCGTGGTATTCCTGCACGGCTTTCCGCACGACCGGACGCTGTGGACGGCACAGCGCATGTCGCTGGCCCCGCACGTCCGCTGTATCGTGCCCGACCTTCGTGGCTTCGGTCATTCGAGCACGTTCGGTCCGTTTTCGATGGACCAGTACGCGGACGATGTCGTCGCGCTGCTGGACTGGCTCGGCATCGAGGCGGCGGTGGTGTGCGGGCTCTCGATGGGCGGCTATGTCGCCATGGCGATGTGGCGACGGCATCCCGATCGCATCCGGGCGCTCATTTTCTCGGATACCAAGGCTGGCGCGGACGACGAGGAGACCCGGGCCAAGCGGGACGAACTGATCGCGATCGTGAAGCGGGACGGCTCACGGGCCATCGCCGACGCCCAGTTGCAGGGGATGCTCGGGAAGGAGTCGCGGGCGCGGCGTCCGGACGTGGTGAACACGATCCGGGTGATGATGGCGCGGCAGTCGGTGGCGGGGATCACGGGGGCGCTGCAGGCGCTCCGGGACCGCCCGGACTCACGGGAAACGCTCGGGACGATTACCGTTCCCACACTCGTGGTGGTGGGAGAAGACGACGTGCTGACGCCGATCAAAGAGGCGCGCGCGATCGCCGAAGCCCTTCCCGCTGCGGCGCGCGTCCGCATGGAGATCATCGCGGGGGCGGGACACCTGCCCTGCGTCGAGCGCCCTGCGGCGACGACGCATGCATTCTCTGATTTCCTCGCGACGCTCGCCGACTCGGTCTGACCGGCTCTTCGACGGCGCTTTTCATTTCGCTCTTTTCCGCCGTCGATGACCGCTCCTGTTTCCGAAGCCGAACGCTCAACCGCTGCCCGTATCGGGCAGGTGCTGTTCAAGAACCGCGGCTGGCTTCCCGTGCCGTTTCTGGCTGTGCCGCTGCTGGTACCGGGCGTACAGTCCGCCAAGACCTGGATCGCCGGACTGCTGCTGGTGCTGCTCGGAGAACTCGTGCGCACGGCGGGCGTGGCGGCGGCGGGTACCGTCACGCGTCGTCGCTCGCGCGATGTGCAGCGTCTGGTCACGTACGGCGCGTTCGCGTGGTGCCGCAATCCACTCTACGTGGGCAACTTCCTGGCGTGGATCGGCTTCACGGTGGTTTCGGGCGTGAATTGGTTCATTCCCGTGGCGATCGTGATCTTCGCGATCGAGTACACACTGATCGTGCGCTACGAAGAAGGCGTGTTGGAATCGATCTTCGGGCAGGAGTATCTGGACTACAAGGCACGCACGCCGCGCTGGTTCGGTCGCCCGCCCAGCGGCAGCACGGAAGGCCAGCATGATTGGGCCGAAGCCATCTGGAGCGAGCGCTCGACGGTGCTGCAGTACGTGGTGCTGTGCGGACTGTTCTGGCTCAAGAACCGCGGCTGGACGTTCTGAGCGGATTGCCGCCACAGACAAAAGCGGGCCGCGACATGACGTCGCGGCCCGCTTTCGCATACATCGTGCACACGCCTTAGCGCGTGGGGCGTCCCGGCGGATTCGGACCGACGAAGACTTCCTTGTTCTTGCCGATGAAGCTCTTGAGCTGCACGGGCACGTCTTCCTCGGGGAAGATCGCGGTGACGGGGCACTCCGGCTCGCAGGCGCCGCAGTCGATGCACTCGTCGGGGTGGATGTAGAGCTGGTCCTCTCCCTCGTAGATGCAATCCACGGGGCAGACGTCCACACACGACTTGTCCTTGACGGAAATGCAGGCTTCAGTAATGACGTAGGGCATGAGCGAAGTCTCGGGTCCGACGCGACCAGGAATGGCGGCGCTTGAGAAGGGAAGATACTCGACCGTGCACGCGCGACAAGCGGAAGAACCGCGGGAACTTATCCGCGCCAGGGCGGCAATTCACCGCGCTTCAGGTCGGGATTCTCGCGATAGAGCGTGAACGTCCGGCCGATCACCTGAATGACCTCGGCGCGCGCGCGTTCCGCTGCGTCCCGGGCGGCGTCCTTGGCGGTGAGATCGCCGGCCTTGGCCACCTGCACCTTCACCAGTTCATGCGTGCGGAGCACGTCGTTGAGACTGGCGAGCAGCGCCGGCGTGAGTCCGGCGTGACCGATATGTACCTGCACGCTCAGGTGGTGTGCTTCCGCGCGCAACGCCGCACGGTCCTTGCCCTTCATGCTCATGAATCCCTCGGGCGCCAGCGAGCCGACGTCATGGACGCAGGGCATCGAGCGCAAAGAACGAAAACGGGTTGATGGCGGGACCGTCCCACCATGCGCGCCCCACGGCCCGCTTCATCACCTGAAAATGGAGATGCGGCGTGTCCGGTGGTGCATTGCCCGTAGTTCCAACGTAGCCGATCACCGACCCCTTGGCGACTCGGTCACCCACGGCGAGCCCTTTCCGGTAGCGCTGGAGGTGGGCGTAGTAGTACACGAAGCGCTGTTCCGGATCGTAGGCGTAGATCACGATCCCCCCCACGGGCCCGGAAAACAGGCGACCGATGATGAGGTCGTCGGACGCGACCACCGCCGAATAACGCGGGGCAAGGATATCGAGCGCCCCGTGAATGCCCCCCGTGCGCTTGGCCGTGAAGTTGTCCCGGAGCGTGCCGCGCGGGATCCCTTCGACCGGCACCATCAGCTGCCGCTGCCAGAGCGCGTCGAGGTCCTCGTCGGTGACCCGCGGATCGAGCGGACCGACGTGCGCCGGCGTGGGGCCGATCGGCCCGGACGGGGCGGACGAGGGCGAAGCCGCAGCCGGCGCGGGCTCGAGCGCCGGTCGAGCCGTGTGCGACGACGAGCAGGCCGCCAACACCGAGAGCAACGCCACCACCGTCGCCGACCGGATCGGGAACCGGGCCGGCGAGTGCCACACACTCACCCCTTGACCACTTCCGGGCGGAAGAACGGCTCGAGGTAGCGCAGCAGATCGTCCACCGAGCGCACCTTCACCTTCAGCTCATCGAGCTCGTTCGCGCGCGGCAACCGCGCCCCGGCCCGATCGGCAATCACCAACACGGCGTCCTCGAGATCGAGATCGATCAGACCGTACTCGTGCTCGAGATTGTCGTTGGGATTCACGATGTAGTGCGGCCCCACGGCGCCATGGCGCTCGGCGAGATAGGCATACACCTGCGACAGCAGCAGCTCGGGATAGCGACCCCGGAACGCATCACGGAAGCGCGACAGCCCATCGCGCTCGATCGACGCTTGATTGATGCGCTGCGCGCGAATCAGGGCGATCAATCCAATGACAAGCACCACAACGGCAACGATGACGGTCAGACGCACGACGTTCGATGCCTCCGGTGGGGACTGCGTTCTGAAGGGGCTGCGTGCAATCGCGCAACGTGGAAATGCTACTCGTTTCGCCGCGTGAGCGCGATGCCAGGTGCGAACTTCACCTAAAGGTGGTGTAGCGGTATTGAATTCGTCAACACATTCGTTGACGTAATGGTCAATGCCGAGTTATACTGTCCCTCATGCAGGATGTGATCGGGGCACTGGGGGGCTTTCGGGGTGTGCGAGCCGAGTTGTTGGTGGCGCTGAAGAAGGCGCAGCCGCTCACGGCGCATGAGCTCGGGGAACAGTTCGGTCTCACGGCCAACGGACTCCGTCGCTACCTCAAGGCGCTCGAAGAGGATGGGCTGGTGCGCTACGAGCGTGCAGTGCATGGCGTAGGCGCACCGGTGTTCGCGTATTCCCTGACGCCGGCCGGTGAAGCCCTCTTTCCGCGCAGCTACGTGTCGGTGCTGGCCACGGCGCTCGATGCGTTGCGGGCCGAGCAGGGCACGGCGGCCGTGGCAGGAGTGTTGGAGTCGGAGTGGAATCGGCTGGCCGACGAGGCCGGACCGGTGCTGGATGCATTGCCGCTCGAGGAGCGCATGCCGTTGGTGGCCGAGCTGTTGACGGCCAAGGGCTACATGGCGGAGGCGGTGCAGGTCGATCGCGCCGACGGGGAACCCGCAGTGACCACGTTGCGCATTCATAACTGTGCGGTGCGTGAAATCGCCGAGCGGTTCCCGGAAGCGTGCGCGGCGGAAGCAAAGTTCGTGGAGCGGCTGCTGGGTGTCCCTCTGGTGCGCGGCGCGCATCGCAAGGATGGCTGCGGCCGATGTGAATACGGCGTGTTGAGCCACCTTTTGGCTGAGAAACAGGAGCAGGCATGAGTTCGACCATCGAGTCGCTGGTCAATCGCGAGTACCAGTACGGCTTCACGACGGATTTCGAGGCGGAGACGCTCCCGCCCGGTCTGTCGGAAGACACGGTCCGCTTCATTTCGGCGAAGAAGGGCGAGCCCCAGTGGCTGCTCGACTGGCGCCTGAAGGCGTTCCGCCGCTGGCTCACGATGACCGAGCCGCATTGGGGCAACGTGACGTATCCACCCATCGACTATCAGGCCGCGAGCTACTACTCCGCGCCGAAGTCGGTGAAGCCGCTGGCGTCGCTCGACGAAGTCGATCCGCAGCTGCTCGAGATGTACAACAAGCTCGGCATCTCGCTGAGCGAGCAGAAGCGCATGAACGGCGTGGCCGTCGATGCCGTCATCGACTCGGTGTCGGTGGGCACGACCTACAAGGAAGAGTTGAGCAAGTACGGCATCATCTTCATGTCGTTCGGCGAGGCGGTGCGCGAGCATCCGGAGCTGGTGCAGAAGTACCTCGGCTCGGTGGTGCCCTACAGCGACAACTTCTTCGCCGCGCTGAACAGCGCCGTGTTCTCCGACGGGTCGTTCTGCTACATCCCGAAGGGCGTACGCTGCCCGATGGATCTGAGCACGTACTTCCGCATCAACGCGGCGGATACGGGCCAGTTCGAGCGCACGCTGATCATCGCCGATGAAGGGTCGTACGTGAGCTACCTGGAAGGCTGCACCGCGCCCAAGCGCGACACCAACCAGCTGCACGCGGCCATCGTGGAGATCATCGCGCTCGACGGCGCGACGGTGAAGTACAGCACGGTGCAGAACTGGTACGCGGGCGACGAGAACGGTCTGGGCGGCATCTACAACTTCGTCACCAAGCGCGCCAAGGCGATGACGAACGCAAAGGTGTCGTGGACGCAGGTCGAAACCGGCTCGGCGATCACGTGGAAGTATCCGAGCGTGATCCTGCAGGGTGACAACAGCGTCGGCGAGTTCTACTCGGTGGCGGTGGCGAGCAAGATGCAGCAGGCCGACACGGGCACGAAGATGATCCACATCGGCCGCAACACGAAGTCCACCATCGTGTCGAAGGGCATCTCGGCGATGAAGGGCCAGAACAGCTACCGCGGCAAGGTGCAGATTCTGCCGAAGGCCGAGGGCGCGCGCAATTACACGCAGTGCGACTCGATGCTGGTGGGCAATGCCTGCGGCGCGCACACGTTCCCGTACGTCGAAGTGGGGAACAACAGCGCGATCCTCGAGCACGAGGCGAGCACGAGCAAGATCGGCGAAGACCAGATCTTCTACCTCAAGGCGCGCGGGCTCGACGCCGAACAGGCGGTCTCGATGATCGTGAGCGGGTTCTGCAAGGAAGTGTTCAAGGAGCTGCCGATGGAGTTCGCGCTCGAAGCGCAGCAGCTGCTCGGCATCACGCTTGAGGGCTCAGTCGGATAAGAACGGCGAAGTAAGGGGTCGGGAGTATGAAGTATGGGGTAATCCCGAGCCCAACCCACCGCTTTTCCTACTCCCTACCCCGTACTCCCTACCTCTTACTTCGCTTTTATATATGCTCGTCATAAACGATCTCCACGCCGCCATCGACGGCAAGCCGATTCTCAAGGGTATCTCGCTCACCGTGAACGCCGGTGAAGTGCATGCCGTGATGGGGCCGAACGGTTCAGGCAAGAGCACGCTGGCGCAGGTGCTGGCCGGCCATCCGTCGTACGAAGTGACCGGCGGCTCGGTGACGTACAACGGCGTGGACCTGCTGGAGCTGGCACCGGAAGTCCGCGCGCAGAACGGCGTGTTCCTGGCCTTCCAGTACCCCATCGAGATCCCGGGCGTGACCAACGCGTACTTCCTGCGTGCCGCCTACAACGAGATCCGCAAGTCGAAGGGACTCGAGGAAGTCGATCCGATGGAGTTCCTCGACGTGGTCGAGGAGAAGCTCAAGCTGGTGGACATGGATGTGAGCATGATGAGCCGCTCGGTGAACGTGGGCTTCTCGGGTGGTGAGAAGAAGCGCAACGAGATCCTGCAGATGGCCGTGTTGCAGCCGATGTTGTCGATCCTCGATGAGACCGACTCCGGTCTCGACATCGATGCCCTGCGCATCGTGGCGAACGGCGTGAACGCGCTCAAGCGCCCGGACAACGCGGCGATCGTGGTGACGCACTATCAGCGTCTGCTCAACTACATCGTGCCCGATTACGTGCACGTGCTGGCCGGTGGCCGCATCGTGAAGTCGGGCGACAAGTCGCTCGCGCTGGAGCTCGAAGCCCGCGGATACGACTGGGTGTTGGAGGCGGCGTGAGCGCTTCCGTGAGCTCCCCGGTGAGCAGCACGCAGAGCTTCCAGGATCAGGCCAACGCGTTCGCCGCGTCGGCATCCGAAAGCGCCCCTGCTCCGCTCACCACGTTGCGCGCCGCCGGCGCCGAGGCGTTCGCGCGCCTGGGCTTCCCGACCACGCGCAGCGAAGACTGGAAGTACACCAGTGTGTCGGCGATCGCGAACACGCCGTTCGTGGCCGCGCAGGAGCGTGCCGTGGGCACGCTCGACGCCGCCGCACTCGCCCCGTACACGTTCGGGGGCGCGTGGCCGTTGGTGGTGTTCCTGAACGGCCGCTATGCGCCGGCGCTGTCGTCGATCGGCGCGCTGCCCGATGGTGTGCGGGTCATGGACCTGGCCTCGGCGGCCGTGCAGGAGCCTGAGCTGCTGGCGCGTCACCTCGGCGTGGCGGCTCCGGCCGACCGCGATGGATTCACCGCGCTCAACGCCGCGTTCGCCGGCGAGGGCGTGCTGATTCATGTGGCCAAGGAGATGGTGACCGACGTGCCGGTGCACATCCTGCACGTGACCGACGCCAACGGCGCCGGCGTGATGAGCCATGCGCGTCATCTGCTGGTGGCCGAGCGTCATGCGAAGGCCTCGGTGATCGAGAGCTACGTGTCGCTGGCCGACGTGTCGTACTTCACGAACTCGGTGGTCGAAGTGTCGGTGGATGACGGCGCCACGCTGCAGTTGCTGCGCATTCAGCGGGAGTCCCCCACGGCGTTCCACGTGGGTACCGTGGAAGCGCGTCAGGGTCGCGACAGCCACTTCATGGCCTTCACGTTCCAGACTGGTGCGGCGCTCTCGCGCAGCAACGTGTTCACCGTGCTGGCCGGCGAAGGCTGCGGCACCACGCTGAACGGTCTGTACATGCTGGGCGGCACGCAGCATGGCGACCACCAGACGCGCGTGGAGCATGTGGCCCCGAATTGCTTCAGCCGCGAGGCGTACAAGGGCTTGCTCGACGACGCGTCGCACGGCGTGTTCAACGGCAAGGTGTACGTCCAACCCGAAGCGCAGAAGACCGACGGCAAGCAGACCAACAACACGCTGCTGCTGTCGAAAGAGGCGCAGATCGACACCAAGCCGCAGCTCGAGATCTTCGCGGACGACGTGAAGTGCACGCACGGCGCCACGGTCGGCCGCATCGACGAGACGTCGCTGTTCTACCTCAAGAGCCGCGGCGTGGGCCAGCTGCTGGCGCGCCAGTTGCTCATGTACGCCTTCGCTGCCGATGTGCTGGAGACGATCGAGAACGAGGCGGTCAAGGAAGCGCTGGAGCAGTTGACAATGGTGCGGTTTACTGGTGAGACCCACCACTAACTGCGAAGTAAGGGGTATGGGGTAGGGGGTACGGAGTACTCCATGCGCATTCCCCATACTCCCGACTCCTTACTCCATACTTCGTTGTCAGACTTACAAGAGCTTTACCAATCCGTCATTCTCGACCACAACCGCAAGCCGCGGAATTTCGGCGTGCTCGAGGGATCGAACCGCGCCGCGGACGGCAAGAATCCGTTGTGCGGTGACGAAGTGCATGTGGCGTTGCACGTGGACGGCGACGTGATCACCGATGTGAAATTCACCGGCCACGGCTGCGCGATTTCCAAGGCATCGGCCTCGCTCATGACGGCGGCGGTGAAGGGCAAGACGCGCGAGGAGGCGGAGACGCTGTTCGCGCGGTTCCACGCGCTGGTGCTGGGGCAGGATGCTGGCGGCGGGAAGGATCTGGGGCAGCTCGTGGTGTTCTCGGGCGTCTCGCGCTTTCCGGTGCGCGTGAAGTGTGCCTCGCTGGCGTGGCATACGCTCAAGGCGGCGCTGGATGACGGGCCGACCGATGCGGTGCCGTCGGTCAGTACCGAAGCGTGAGCGTGCCGGACGGGTTTGTTCGTGCGGCGGCGTTGCAGGAGATCGAGACGGGACTTCCGCTGGGTGTGGTGATGCGCGACGGGCGGCGGGTGTGTCTGGTGCGCGACGGGGACACGGTGCACGCGGTGGACGATCGCTGTCCGCATCGGGACTTCGCGATCTCCGGTGGTGATCTGGTGGAACCGTGTGTGCTCGAGTGTCCGTGGCATGGCGCGCGCTTCGATGTGCGCACCGGCGCGGTGCTCTCCGGTCCATCCACCGACGATCTGGGTACGTATCCCGTACAGGTCGCCGATGGTGATGTCTTTGTCGGGCCGCGTCGCACGTAGGTCGTCGTGCGTGGCAGGCTGGTGGCCCGTTCGTATTCGAGAGGTTCTATGTCGATCGTGTCTCTGGCGCCCCGCGCTGATTTTCCGTTGCTCGCGGCCAACCCGGCCCTGCACTACCTCGACTCGGCGGCCACGTCGCAGAAGCCGGCAGCAATGCTCGATGCGTTGCGCCATTTCTACGAAACGTCGAACGCCAACCCGCATCGCGGCGCGTACGCGCTGTCGGCGCTGGCCACCGATGCCTACCACGACGCCCGCGCCACCATTGCGCGCTTCGTGGGCGTCGCCGATGCCGACTGCCTGCTTTTCACGCGCGGCACCACCGAGTCGATGAACCTCGTGGCGTCGAGCTGGGGCGGCGCCCATGTGGGGCCGGGCGACGAGATCGTGGTGTCGGCGATCGAGCATCACGCCAACTTCGTGCCTTGGCAGCAACTCGCGCTGCGCACGGGCGCGACGCTGCGCATCGTGGAGCTCACGCCCACGCAGACGATCGATCTCGACATGCTGCGCGACGTGATCGGCGCGCGCACCAAGATCGTCGCGATCACCCACGTGTCGAACGCCGTGGGCTCGATTACGCCGCTGCAGGACGTGGTGCGCATCGTGCGCTCGCGGTCGGCGGCGGTGATCGTGGTGGACGGCGCGCAGGCGGTGCCGCACCTGGCCGTCAACTTCGATGCGCTCGATATCGACTTTTATGCCTTCAGCGGCCACAAGCTGCTGGGCCCGATGGGCATCGGCGTGCTGGTGGGTCGCCGCAAGCTGCTGGAGGCGATGCCGCCCTATCAGTTCGGCGGCGACATGATCGAGTGGGTGCGCGACACCGACAGTACCTGGAACGTGTTGCCGCACAAGTTCGAGGCCGGCACGCCCAACGCGGCCGACGCCGTGGCCCTGGCGGCCGCTGTGCGCTATCTGGACGGCCTGGACATGGTGAAGGTGCGGGCGCACGAGATCGCGCTGCTGGAGGCCGCTGAGGCCCGCGTACGGGCCCTGCCGGGCGTCACCGTGTACGGCCCACCGCCGGCCCAGCGCAGCGGCGTGCTCAGCTTCTCGCTGGCCGACGTGCACCCGCACGACCTGGCCACGATTCTGGATCAGCATGGCGTGTGCATCCGGGCCGGCCACCATTGCGCGCAGCCGCTCATGCGGCGGCTCGGGGTCAGTGCCACGGCGCGGGCCAGCTTCTACGTGTACAGCGACGGCAGCGACGTGGAGGCTCTCGTGGGTGCCCTCACCGCCGCCCAGCAGCTCTTCGCGACCGTCGAGTGACGGTACGACGCCGATGAGCACCGTGGCTCCGTTCACCGCGAGTATCGCGGCCATGTACCAAGACGCGCTGCTCGCGCACCATCGCGCGCCGCACAACCGGCGCGTGATCGAATCACCCAGTGCGGTCGGAGCGCGCAAGAACCCGGTGTGCGGCGACGACATCACCGTCATGGTCGCGCTCGAATCGGACGCGGTGCGCGATATCGTCCGCGACGTGGCCTTCACTGGCCGCAGCTGCTCCATCGCCACGGCATCGGCGTCGATGATGACCGACGCAGTGCTGGGGCTCACGGTGAGCGACGCGCTGGCCTTGGCCGACGCGGTCGATCGCATGCTGCATCCGGATGCGGGGAGTGCCGGCGGCGCGGAAGCCGTACCCGAGCCGTTGCCGGATGCGCTTACCCCGTTGCGTGGCGTGGCCCCGTTTCCGGGACGTCACGGCTGCGCCATGCTGCCCTGGCAGGCGCTGCGTGAGGCGCTCACGGCGAAGCGGTAGTTCGCGCGGTAGATTTTGCAGGATGCGCGTTACCGTCGTGGATTGGTCTCGACATTGGTTGATCGGTCTTGTGCTCGGTGTGACGCTGTCATTCCGGCCGCATGCGGCGTCGGCGCAGACCGCGTCGATATCCGGCATCGTGCTGGTCGATTCGCTCGATCGGCCGATCGCCGGCGCAGAGATCATGATCGCCGGAACCGAGCGCGTCGTGCGCTCCGATTCGGCGGGCGCCTTCGCGCTCCGCAGCGTGCCGATCGGGCGCCGCCAGGTGCAGATCCGCGCGGTCGGATACCAATCGCTCAATGTGAGCCTGGACATTCCCGCTGCCGGGTTGGACGGCCTCGAAATCTTGTTGCGCCCGAATGCCACGGAGTTGGCGGAAGTGGCCGTGCGGGCCGACGCGTCTCCCACGGCCCGTTGGCTGCGCGCCTTCGAGAGCCGCCGCCGCATGGGAATCGGACGGTTCATGGACTCCACCGAGTTGTGGGGCGGCGGGGACCCGCGAAACTGGGCCCAACGCGTGGCCCAACGCGTGCCCGGTGTGCGATTGATCGGATACGGGGGCAGCCTGGCCATGGCCACGGGCAATCGCGGCAGCAATTCATTCCGCGGCCTGCCCAGTGGTGATCTGACCGATCGCATGCGCGGCGCCCGAGCGAATTGCTACGTGCGGGTGATCGTCGATGGCATGTTGCGCTACAACTCGCAAAACGATCAGTCGTTGTTCGACGTGGCGAACTGGGACGGCCCGCCGATTGTGGCGGCCGAGTTCTACACGCCGTCGCAATTGCCGGCGGAGTTCAACCGGCTTGGATCGGCGTCCTGCGGCGCGCTGGTGCTCTGGACGAAGCGATAGCGCGACTCATCCCGCAGCGCTGAAACAGTTGACGCGGCACAGGCACGGCGTTCCATTCCCTGACATGTACGCACTCGCCATCATCCGCTATCGTCGCCCGTTCGAAGAGATTGCTCCGTATGTCGAGGAGCACCGGGCCTACCTGAAGGAACTCAAGGCGCAGGGGCTGTTGCTCGCGTCAGGACCGTTCGATCCGCGCTTCGGCGGCGGACTGCTGCTGCGGGTGCCCGACGCCGACGGTCCGGCAGCACTCGATCGCATTCGCAACGGGGATCCGTTCACCCGACTGGCGTTGGCGCAGTATGAACTGCTGCCGTGGAATCCGGTGATCGGGAAAGAGGGGCTCGACACGCTGTAGACGGCTTGGCGTGCTTGGTGTGCGTACGGACGGTTCGTACTGGGCGGACAGTCGGTTGGTTCACGCGAAGCTCGCGAAGGCCGCGAAGGACGCGAAGAACAGCGGTGCACCACGCGGGACCGTCGTGGGCGACGCTTTTCTCAAATGTGTTGTTGCTGTTCTTCGCGACCTTCGCGTGCTTCGCGGTCTTCGCGTTAGGCTTTTGCTGTTCAGCGACCAGCACAGCTCCCCAGCACCGCCAGGGCGTTCCCCACCGGCCGCTCGCCGGTCGGATCGGAGGGTTTGTTGCGCACACGAAGCGCACCCGTGGCGGTATCGCGCACGATCATGGCCGACGACCCACCGCCATCGAGATTGATCGCGCGCTGCGCACCCAGCGACTGCAGCAGCTCGGCCGTTTGCCGCAGCGTCATGCCTACGCTGTAGCCGGGCTGGCGTCCGTCGATGACGGCCAGCAGCAGACGCTGTGACTTCCCCACGCGCGCGATACCGGCGGCGGTGCGCGGATTTACGCCCTGAAAGCCGGCGTTGCCTTCGCGATCCACGTCAGGGCCGACCACACTGTCGATGAGCAGGACGCCGCGCCCGCCGACGGTTTCGCGCGGCCAGAAGGGCGTGAGGCGGCGCTGCACCGTCACGGTGTCGTCGGCGCTCACGCGCGCGCGCATGGCCGGTGGCACGATCAGCAGCAGCGTATCGCCGAACACTAGCGTATCGCGGGATTGGGCGGCGCGGACCACATACCGACCGGCGCTCGTATCCTGACGCACGGGCACGATCGGCTCCAGCCGCATCGCGCGCGTGCGCACGACGGTATCGAGCGGTACACCCCAGCGGGCATCGACCAATCCGGCGCGGTTGGCGGCCGGACGATTCCAGTGCTGCAATTCGACGGTGCCGTGTGTACCCGTGACCGATCCACTCACGCGCACGGAGTCGATGAACAGCCCGCGTTGCGCGTCGTACCCCAGCAGCACGTTCGGGCCCGGGCCGGCGATGACCGTGCCGCGTTCGATGTGCGCGTTGGTGAGCACACCGGGCGGGGCGAACAAGAAGAAGTCGGCGTTCACCGCCGCGATGGGGTGCGCGGCGGCCGGCAGTCGGGACAATAGCACGCTGGTGGTGTTGCGTCCCACGGCCGTGGGCTCGCCCTTCACCGCCTGCACACTGGCGCACGCCGACAGGTTCACATCGAGTACCCAGGCCCGCCACGGCGCTTTCACGTTCACCAGTCGATGCAGTCGCACCGCATTGGAGAGCACCTCGGTGTCGATCGTGTCGGCCACCGACGGTGACACGACGAACGGAAAGGCCGGCGCCCGGCCTGGCACGAGGGTGCGGCAGGCCGACACCAACGGCAGCAGGGCCAGGAGCGGCCAGCCGAGAGATCGAGTTCGCATGGGCGGAATATGCGTGCCAAGGCGGTCGTCTGCGCTGTTATCATTCCGGTTATGTCACGCGAGTCGACCTGGCTGGCGCGCACGCACGCGCGCCTCGAGCAATGGGCTGACGCGGGATGGTCGAACAGCGTGGTATTCGGATGGGGACTGCTGCAAGGCTGCGTCTTCCCCGGGTTCGCCGACGTGTTCTTCCTCCCGTTGGCACTCGCGCGTCCCGAACGCGCGTATCGCTACGCGCTGATCGCCACCGCCGGCACGTTGATCGGCAGCATCGCGCTGTACTTCGCCGGTGCCGAGGCGCTGTCGTGGCTGGAGGGGCCGGTGTCGCGATACTTTGCGCTCACGCCGGCCACGATCGATGAGTATCGCGGCACCATCGCGCGATACGGCGGCTGGGCGATCTTCGCCAGTACGATGTCCCCGCTGTCGACCAAGCTCACCAGCATCGCCTCGGGCGTGGCCGGTGTGCCGTTCTTGCAATTCGTGCTGGCGCTCGCCGCCGGGCGCCTCGCGCGCACGCTCCTGTTCGCGTGGCTCGTGCGTCACGGTGGAGCCGCCGCGGTGGCGAAGTTCACCAAGCACACGCCAGTTGCACCGTCTGATTCGTCGTCAACCAAGCCGTCATGAGTGAAGATCCCGCGCCGCGATTGGGCGCTGATTTGCAGGGCACGCTCGCGTTTCTGCGGGCGGCCGAGTCGCTGAAATACATGACGCGAACGTCGTGGACGTCGAACGGCCAGCAGGAAACGGTGGCCGCGCATACCTGGCGGCTGTGCCTCATGGCACTAGTGTTGGCGCCGCACTTTCCGGGCATCGACGTGAGCAAGCTGCTCCGCATCTGCCTCGTGCACGATCTGGGCGAGGCGATCAGCGGCGACATCTCGGCCGCGCTGCAGGCGTCGCTGCCAAACAAGGCCGAGCAGGAGCGCGCGGACCTGGTGCAGCTCGTGCAGCCGCTACCCGACGCGGTACGAGCGGATCTCGTAGCGCTGTGGGATGAGTACGACACCGCCTCGAGCCCCGAAGCCAAAGTGGCCAAGGGACTCGATAAGCTCGAAACGATTTTGCAGCACAATCAGGGGGTGATGCCGGCCGGTTTCGACTTCCTGTTCAACATCGACTACGGCGCGGCGTACACGCGGGATCATCCGGTCCTGGCGGCGTTGCGCGGCGTGCTCGATGCCGAAACGCACGAACGTGCACGTGAGCAGGCCGCCACGCCGCGCGATGTGTCCGGCGAGGCCTCGTGACCATCACGAGTTCACCGGGCTTCGCCTTCCGCGCGTCGCACGACCGCGAAGGGGCACGGCTGGGCTGGTTCACGACGCCGCACGGCGTGGTGCAGACGCCGGAATTCATGCCGGTGGGCACGCGGGCCGCGGTGCGCGGTATCGACATGCGCGAGATGCGTGCGATGGGCACGCAGATGCTCCTCGCCAACGCGTACCACCTGTATCTCAATCCCGGCGACCGCATGGTGCGCGCGCTGGGAGGGCTGCACGCGTTCTCGCGCTTCAGCGGCCCGATGCTCACCGACTCCGGCGGGTATCAGGTGTTCTCGCTCGCCAAGTTCCGGCAGGTGCGCGAAGAGGGTGTGACGTTCAAGAGCATCGTGGACGGCTCGCGGCACAACTACACGCCGGAGCGCGTGATGCAGATCGAGCGCAATCTCGGCGCCGATGTGATCATGCAGCTCGATGAACTGATCGAAGGCGGGGCCGAACATGCGGCGTCGCGCGCGGCAATGGAGCGCAGCCTGCGCTGGCTCGAGCGGTGCCGTGTCGAGTTCGACCGTCTCGAGCGCGAAGGGCGCGAGGCCGCCACGCCGTTCGCTGTGCCCGAAGGCGCGCCCGCGATGTACGGCGGCGACGCGGAACAGGAGCGCATGGCGCCGCCACAAGCGCTGTTCCCGATCATTCAGGGCGGCACCAGCGACGACCTGCGCACGGCGTCGATCAACGGCATTCTGCAGTCGGGCGACTGGGCCGGCATTGCCATGGGTGGCCTGTCGGTCGGCGAAGCCAAGCCGCTCATGTATGCCACCTTCGACACCTGTGCGCCGCTACTGCCGCGCGACAAGCCACGCTATCTCATGGGCGTGGGGTTCCCCGACGATCTGATCGAGGCCGTGCGGCGTGGCATGGACCTGTTCGACTGCGTGGCTCCCACCAAGATGGGACGGCACGGCACCGTGTTCACCGAAGACGGCAAGGTGTCGATCCGGAAGAGCAGCCACCGCACCGATCGCCGGCCGCTCACCGATACGTGCCCCTGCCCCGCCTGCACCGACTACGATCGCGCCTATCTGCGGCACCTGCACGCCAATGAGGAACCACTCGGGCAGCGACTGCTGGCGCTGCACAACCTGACGTTCCTGCTGAAGCTCATGGACGAGATCCGTTCGGCGATCAGGGACGGGCGGTTCGAGAGCTGGTCGACCGCTTGGCTGGAGCGATACCGGGCCAAGGGCGCCTAGCGAGCGTCTCCGCATGGAGCGGTCGTTCGGACGTTATTTTATGGCCATGAGCGATCTGCTAACCGACCTCCGGGCCCAGTTGGGCGACCGCTATCGTATCGAGCGGGAGCTCGGTGGCGGTGGCATGAGTCGCGTGTTCGTGGCCGAGGAGCTCGCGCTCGGCCGACGCGTGGTGTTGAAGGTGTTGCCGCCCGACATGGCGGCCACCGTGAACACCGACCGGTTCCGTCGTGAGGTGCAGTTCGTCGCGCGGTTGCAGCATCCGCACATTGTGCCGGTGCTCGCCACCGGCGAAGACGCCGACACGTTGTGGTATTCGATGCCGTACGTCGACGGCGATACGCTGCGCGGCCGCATGAGTGCCGGTAGCATGAGCGTGCGCGAAGCCGTGACGGTGTGGCGCGACATGCTCGATGCGCTGTCGTACGCGCACAAAGCCGGCGTGGTGCACCGCGATATCAAGCCCGACAACGTGCTGCTCAGTGGTCGACATGCCGTCGTCACCGACTTCGGTATCGCGAAAGCCGTGGCCTCGGCCACATCGACCGAGAGTGGCTCGTCGGCACTGACCGGCATCGGTTTCGTGGTGGGCACACCGGCGTACATGGCGCCGGAGCAGGCGGCCGGCATGACGGAGATCGATCCCCGGGCCGACGTGTACTCTACGGCGCTCGTGGCCTACGAGATGCTCACGGGGAACTCGCCGTTCGGCGGCATGACGCCGGCGCGCGCACTCGCGTCGCAGGTGCAGACCATGCCGGCGGCTCCGCGCACGCTTCGCACGGATCTACCGCCGGCGATCGACGCCCTGCTCATGCGCTGTCTGGCGAAGGACGTAGCCGATCGTCCGCCCACCGCCGACGCGGTGCTCGAAGCGCTCGATGCGATCGACCTGGCCGGTGTGGTGTCGACACCCGCCTCGCCAACCACTGGCACTGGTGCCGCGACAGGCGCGCGCCCGGCGTCGCGTGGTCGTGGCCTCGCGTACCTCGGGTTCGCGATCGCGGCCGCGGGATTGGCCACGTGGCTGCTCATGAAAGGCCGCACGCCTGGTGCGACCAACGTGGCGAAGGAACGCGATCTACTGGTGGTCGCATCGTTCGCACACGAGGCCAAGGACTCGTCGTATTCACGCGCGGTAACCGAAGCGTTGCGCATCGACTTGCAGCAATCGCCGAGGGTGCGCGTGGCCGAGCCGCAGCTGGTGGCGAGGACGCTGCAGGCCATGCGCGTGGCACCCGACGCGGAACTGAACGACAGTCTGGCGCGCGACCTGGGACGACGCACGGGCGCCAAAGCGTTCGTCACCGGTGCCCTGCGGCCGCTGGGTACGGGCTACGCGATCACGGCGCGGTTGGTGAGTGTGGCCGACGGCAGCGAAGTGGCCGCACTGCGGGAGCCGGCGAAGTCGTCGTCCGACCTCCTCGACGCGATCGATCGGTTGTCGAAGGCGCTGCGCGAGCAGGCGGGTGAGTCGGTGGCGTCGTTGAAGGCCAGCCCCGCGCTGCCGTCGGTGACCACCGCATCCATCGACGCCTTGGTCGCGTATTCCGTCGCCACGGAGTACATGCGCAACGGCGAGCAGTTTCTCGCCTCGCAGCAGTACGAGAAGGCCATCCAGATCGACAGCACCTTTGCCAGCGCGTGGAGCGGTCTTTCCACGACGCTCAGCAACATGGGCGTGCGTCGCGCCGATCGCGATCGCGCCGTGCTCCGTGCGTTCAATCTGCGCAACAAGCTTCCGCAAACGGAGCGGTTGCGGATCGAGGCGCGCTACCACTCGGCGCGCGGGGAATTCACCGAGGAGATGGCCGCGCACAAAGCGTTGCTGGCAATCGAGCCCACGAACTATGCGGCGCTGAACAACCTGGGCCGCTTGATGATCGGACGCGGGCGTTATGCCGAGGCCGAGCCGCTGCTGCGCGCAGCCATCGCCAGCCGTCCGGGCGCGATTGCCCCGTGGGAAATGCTGTATGACGCCGCGCTCGCGCGCGGCGACGCCGCGTTGGTGGATTCGCTCCGACGGACCATGTCGAGCGTGCCCTCACCGCGCACGCCGATGGTGGTGGCGAACGACCGCGCGGTGTCAGCGGGCGAGTACACGTCGGTGGCGAAACGGCTCGACAGTATTCTCGCGACCAAGCCCGACATCGACATCGAGGGGCCCGTCAGCTCGCAGCGCTTCCGCCTGCAGCTGATGCGCGGGCAACTCGGTGCCGCCGAGCGGGACATCAACGGGTTGCTCGGCGCGATGGCGGCCAAGGTCGATCCATCCACGCTGTACGAAGGTGAGGCCAACATTGCCGAAGCGCGCATCGTCGCGCTCGACGATAGCGTTGGTGCACGGGCGCGACTGGCCAAGCTGGATGCCACCATCGCGCGTTCCAAGACGGCACCGGACGACCAAAAGACGTTGTATCGAGCGTTCGCGCATGCGCGAGCGGGCAACGTGGCGCAGGCGCGACGGTTGCTGGCGTCGGCGGAGCCGTTGCTGCCCCGTGATACCACGTGGCGTCTCTGGATCGGCGGTGAGATCGCGCTGGCGGAAGGTCGGCCGGCCGATGCCGTGCAGTCGTTCCGCCGCTTGGTCGGCGCCGAGATGTTTTGCGTCGTCTGCGGTTCCGGCGCGTTGGCCCGCTCGTACGACGCGCTCGGGCAGCGCGATTCCGTGGTGGCGATCTACGAGCGTATGCTGGCGAGTCGCGACCCGGAGAATCGCTGGGGCGAAGACGTCTTCGAGCGCGCCCGCGCCCTGAAGCGACTGGGCGAGCTCTACGAGGAGCGCGGCAACGTGGCGCAGGCGATCCGCCGCTATCGCGACTTCGTGGAACTGTGGAAGGACGCGGACCCCACGCTGCAGCCGGTGGTACAGGACGTGAGGGAGCGCATCGGGCGGCTGGAGCAGAAGCGGGGCTAGCAGCGGAGCTAGCACCCGGTCGGTCCGACCCCTGACCGGGCGTGTGCAAGTTTTTGCCGCGCCGACGTCCAACTCGTGAACCCCCAGCTCCCGAGGCGATGGACGACATCGACCGACTGTTCCGCGACTATCACCAACCCATCGTGCGCTACCTCGCGCGACGACTGGGCGATCGTGATCTCGCCGACGAACTCGCGCAGGAGACCTTTCTCCGCGCCATGCGGCATTTGCCGCTCACGAATGAACGCTCGTGGCTCTTTTCCGTGGCCACGAACCTGGTCCGCGACGAAGGGCGACGAGACGTGCGACGCCGTCGCCATCTCGAAGCGCTGCGGGCCGACGAATCGCAGACGCTGACGATCGAGCACGAATCGATCACGCGCGAGCAGCAGCAGGATCAGCTGCGCGAACAGGCGTTCGCGCGATCCGCCATCGATGCGCTCGGCGAGAAAGACCGCGCGGCGTTGCTGCTGCGCGAAGAAGGACTCGACTATCACGAAATTGCCGCCACGCTTGGCCTGTCGGTGGGATCCGTGGGCACGACGCTCTCGCGCGCCCGACGCCGCCTGGTGGACATCTACGAGTCGCTCGTTCGCGAGCGCGACGCACAGGGAGGAGTCGATGTCGCATAACGAGATGACGCCCGACGGTGGTTCGTCACACGACGCACTGGCGATCGTCTGGACGGACGCGGGACACCCCGACGAAGGATCCCTGCAGACGTGGGTGGACGATGCGTTCGACGTGACGTCGGCCGCGCAGGTGCAGGCGCACGTGAATGGATGCGCGGTGTGTCAGGGAGAGGTCGCCACGCTGCGCGGCTACACGGCTGCGGCGTCGCGCATTCTTGGTGCGCTCGATGGCGCGCCGACTGGTGTGGTATCGCCGGCGGACACTGCGAAGGCAGCGGCCGCGATCGTGGCGCAGGCCGATGTACGCACGCGCGCCGAACAGAAGGCGGCGAAGGCGTGGTTCACGCGGCCGGCGTTTCGGGTGGCGGCGGCGCTGGCATTGATGGCGGGCGGCACGACGTGGGTGATGTCGCGCACGCCGGTGGCGGAACGCGCCACGGAGGTTGCTGGCGCGCCTCTGCCGGCTGAGTCGATCGTGGTGGCCGCGGCTCCGGTGGCACCGGCGGCTCCTCCGGCTGCTGCTTCTGCTCCCGCTCCTGCTCCGATGACGTCAGTGCCTGCGGCGGCAGCGCCCGCGGCCAAAGTACAGACGGCGCAACCACTGGCCGATGTGGCCGCGAAACGCGAGAACGCGGTAGCGGCAGAGAAGGCGGCCGAGGTGATCGTGGCGTCCGAGCCGCTGGCGGGTGGCCGCACCATGGCGGCGATGGCGTCCTCGATGACGTCAGCCGTGGTGCCGGGATCTGGGATCGTGACGGTTCGCGGCATCGTTCGCGACGGGAGCACACAACGGCCGATTGAGGGTGTGCAAATCCAGGCGAGCATTGTCGGGAGCACCATACCAGCTCGCACTACCACGACCTCGCTCAGCGGTGCGTATTCGCTGCAGATCGGCGGCATCACGCCGAGCAGCTCGATTCGCCTGATGTATCGTCGGATCGGCTTCAACGTGGTGACGGCGATCCGTGCGGTATCGGGCGATACGATCGTGATCGACCAGGCGCTGTCGACGTCGGTAATGGCGCTGAGCCAGGTCGTCGTTACGGAGCAGGACGCGCGTCGCGAAAAGAGTGCGACGGCCCGGCAGAACATCATGGTGTCCGCCGCCAGCGCGCCCGCCGCGCAGGACTTCAGCGGACGCGGCGTGGCCGGCGGCATCGCACGCGGTGTAGAAGCAGGACGCGCCATGGCGCCCGCACCTGGCGTATCCCCGGAGCGGATCCGCCCACGTCGCGACGGCGGCGGCAATCGCGAGCAGTACGACAAGATCGACGACAATCCGTTCCTCGCGGTGTCGGTGAATCCGCGCTCCACCTTCTCCGTCGACGTCGACCGCGCTTCGTACAGCAACGTCCGGCGCTTCATCGGGCAGGGGCAGACGCCGCCGCCCGACGCGGTGCGCATCGAAGAGTTGATCAACTACTTCCCGTACGACCTGCCGTCGCCGCGCGGCGATGCGCCGGTGTCGATCACCACGGAAACGATGGCCGCACCGTGGCAGCCCAAGCATCGCCTCGTACGCGTCGCCCTCCAGGCGCGTCGCATCGAGACCGCCGCACTGCCTCCCAGCAACCTGGTGTTCCTGATCGACGTGTCGGGCTCGATGAACCAGTGGAACAAGCTGCCGTTGGTGAAGTCGTCGCTGCGCCTGTTGGTGGATCAGCTGCGCCCGCAGGATCACGTGGCGTTGGTGGTGTACGCCGGCGCGGCCGGGCTCGTGCTGCCGAGCACCAGCGGAGAAGAGAAGGCGACAATTGCCGCCGCCATCGACCGCCTTGAAGCCGGTGGCTCCACCGCTGGTGGTGCCGGCATCGAACTCGCCTACCGCATGGCTCGCGAACACTTCAAGCCCAACGGCAACAACCGCGTGATCCTCGCCACCGACGGTGATTTCAACGTGGGCGCCAGCAGCGACGGCGATATGGAGCGCTTGATCGAGAGCAAGCGCGCCGAAGGCACGTATCTCACGATCCTCGGCTTCGGGCAGGGCAACTATCAGGACGCGAAGATGGAAAAGCTCGCCAAGCGCGGCAACGGCAACTACGCGTACGTGGACGACATCGCCGAAGCACGCAAAGTGCTCGTGAAGGAGATGGGCGCCACGCTGGTCACCGTCGCGAACGATGTGAAGCTGCAGGTCGAGTTCAATCCGTCAGCAGTGAGCGCGTATCGCTTGATCGGCTACGAAGACCGACTGTTGGCCACGGAAGATTTCACCGACGACAAGAAGGACGCCGGCGACATGGGCGCCGGACACTCCGTCACCGCGCTGTACGAAGTGGTCCCCACCGGAGTGACCGGCACGATCACGCTGCGCGGGCAGGATTCACTGCGATACCAAGTGCCCGCCACCGACGCACCACGCACCAACGCGGCGAGGAACGAGCTGATGTTCGTCCGCATGCGCTACAAGACACCGGGTGAGAACACGAGCAAGCAGATCACACAGCCCGTGATCGACGGCCGTGGCGGCAGCGCCTCCACCGATTTCCGCTTCGCCGCATCGGTCGCCGCGTTCGGCATGGTACTCCGTAACTCAGAGCACAAAGGCACGGCCACGCTCCGCTCGGCCCTCGAAATGGCGACAGCGGCGCGAGGGAGCGACGAAGGCGGCTACCGGACGGAGTTCGTCGAAATGCTGGGACGGCTTTTGAACAGCGAACGGCGCTAAGAGTAGACTGCGCTAAAAGTCAGGGGCGCGAAGAGTAAACGGCGCCAAGAATCAGGGGCGCAGAGGGGCGCATCAACAGCGCGGGGGCCGCCAGCGTAGTCTGGGTGTCCCCGCGCTGCTCGCCGTTCCGCAGTTCCCGCCGTTGATTCTTAGCGCAGTTGATTTTTCGCGCCGTTGACTCTTAGCGCCCCTGATTCTTAGCGCCCCTAGCCGTTCACGCCCCCATGCGCCTCGCCTCCTTTCTTGTTCTCATCGCCGCCGCCACGTCGCTGCAGGCCCAGTCTCCGGTTCGCACCGCCGACCCTGCCGTTCGCGGCGTTGCCCTCAGCGAGTTCCCGCGCTTTGTAAAGCTGAGCGACAAAGTGTACGGCTACGAGGAGATCCGTCAGCCGGGCTTCACCACTGTCAGTCTCGTGGTGATCGGGCGCAACGGCGTGCTGGTGGCCGACGGACAGGGCAGCGTGCAGGCCACGCAAACCATGCTCGACAGGATCAAGACGATCTCGCCGCTGCCGGTGAAGTGGTACGTGGTGGGCTCCGATCACGGCGACCACACGGCCGGCAACAGCGTGCTGCCGAAGGACATTCAGTTCATCGTGCACGCCAATTCGCTGGCGCAACTCAAGAAGGACTCGGCGGCGGCCGCGGCGGCGAATCGACCGGCGGTAATCGTGCCGCCCGCGGCAATGAAGAGTGACGTCGAGACCATCGACCTTGGCGGCATCAACGTGCGCGTGCGCTTTCTTGGACGCGCGCACACCGGCGGTGATCTCATGGTCGAAGTGCCGTCGGAGAAGGTGCTGTTCATGAGCGAGGCCTATCTCAACCGCGTGTTCCCGGCCATGCGTTCGGCCTACGGCGCGGAGTGGGTGCGCACGATCGACAATGCGCTCGCGCTCAAGAACGTGGACCGGTTCATTCCCGGGCACGGCTTCATCGAAGATGCGAAGGTGTCGCGCGAAGAGCTCGTGGCCTTTCGCGAATCGCTCGTGGCGGTGATCGCCGAGGTGAAGCGACTCAAGGCGGCTGGCCTCACGGTGGATCAGGCCATCGCGCAGGCGAACTGGGGCCCGTATGCGAAGTGGTTCCTGGCGGAACAGCAAAGCCCCATCGCGATCCGTCGCCTGTGGACGGAACTCGACGGGGCCTCGAAGTAAGTCAGAGCTTTAGCGAACCGCGACGCGCTCTTTTCGCAGGATACGACTCACCAGGCCGGCAAACCCGCCGGCCTGCAGCGCGGGGAGCGCGAGCGTGGCCAGCAGCACGGCCCAACCCGGCAGCGAGAAGTTGCGTCCGATCGTGGCGGCGAACTCGGTGAGTGCCGCACCGCGCTCGGCCGCCACCACCAGCAACACCGCAGCCGCGATCGCCGCCGAGAGAGCACCGGCGCGAATGGCGCCGCCCTGCCGGAACATCACGCCGATGATGAGACCGGCCACCGCCGCGCCCCACACGCCCAGAAACCGCTGCGCTACGAACTGCAGCAACACGGCGCTGATAAAGTTCATCCACATAGTCAACGGCCCGGTCAGCGAGTGAGCGTGAGCACGGCGCGTGTATCCGACGCCGCAAGATCCTTCGCGCTGCGCGGAGTGCGCACGCTGTCCAGCTGTCCGTTCGCCCACATGGCGTAGCGATCGAGATAGCGCGTGCTGGCGGGATTACCGCTCTGCCCGCCCGGATACACGGCGCGAATGCGCGGCTCCTTGTCCATCTCGACCACCATGCGCCAACTCGCGCCGAAGTTCGCACGCTTCGAGCCCACCGACGGATTGAGCGTTCCGCGTCCGCCGTCGATCGGCATCTCCGGCGCGGCAAAGCCTGCCAGTCGCAGCAGGTGATTCGGGCGCGCCGGCGCCACGCGTCCCCAGGTCCACGGCGTCTTCGCCGGATCACCGTATTCCGTGACCAGTGTGTCGTACGCCGCGCGCAGCGCCTTCGCGAGAATCACGTTGCGATCTTCGCGCACGCTGGCGGTGCGACGATCATCCCACCATCCATTGGCCGAATCGGCAATCAGCTGCAACAGCCGCGACTCGCTCGGTGTCACCGTGCGCATGTCCGACTTGGCGGGGATGAACTCGTCGTACAGCAGCGCGGTGGTTTGCGCGACGGCGGTCTCGAACAGCCGCGCACCCGTGTTATCGCGCGTGTACTGCCGATTCCACGAACCCAGGAGCGCAGCAGCGGCCTTCAGCGACGGTGCGTTGTCGCCCGCGGCGATACGCGCCTGTGCCGCCGAGACGAGCGCCGGGACGAGCAAGTCGGCGCGCACGCTGCCGGGGTTGGTGTGGAAGCTGCGCATCTCGTCGACCGTGACCGTGCTGTCGGCGCGCAGCAAGCGATTGATCTGCAGCGCACGCCAGATTTCGAAGTTCGGATCCGGGCCTAGGTACAGCGCATCCTGCTGGGGATCGATCGGCTGCTGATTGGCCGACGCGAGATAGCCCTGCGCCGGACTCCGCCCCTGCGGATAGCGCGCCACCGGCCAGTCGCCGATCCAGTCGTTCTTCGCGAACCGACCGTCACGCACTTCGGTGCCGCGTCCACTATCGGCGCGCACGGGATAGCGTCCCGTGGAGCGGATCATGATCGTGCCCGACGTGTCGGCGGTGATGAAGTTCTGCGCCGGTGCCTGATAGTATTGCGCCATCGAATCCAGGAACGCCGGCGCCGTCGTGGCGTGAAAGGCCGCGAAGTACCCCTGCAGTTCCTTGCCCGACTCGAGCACCGTCCACCGCATGGAGAGCCACTCGCGTCCCTGACGCTGCATCGGACCGCGGTGCGTGTAGTAGATCGTGTCCACGTCGATCACGCGGCCGGTCTTGTCGCGATACGTCTCGATGCGCGTGTCTTTGAACTTCGTGAGCACGCCATCGAGCTCGTACGCTGTGGGCGCAGCGTCGTTGTCGACCGTCTCGCGCCAGAAGTCCATCACGTCGGCGCCGGTGTTCGTGGCGCTCCACGCGACGGCGCGCGAGTAGCCGATCGGCACGCCGGGCAATCCGGGAATCGAGACACCGCCGATTTCGAAGCTGCCCGGCACCACGATGTGCACTTCATACCAAATGCTCGGCAACGTGAGCTCGAGGTGCGGATCGCCCGCGAGCAGGGCATGGCCATTCGCCGAGCGTGACGGCGCGACCGCCCAGTTATTGCTGGCGAAGGCGCGGGCCTGTTCGACCGTGGGGTCGATGTCCTTGAGCCATGACAACGGAGACATGCCCGATGCCTTTGCACTGGAGCGCAACGAGGCCACCATGCGCGCGGCCAGACTGTCGGGGGCGCCCGGTGCCGGAATCACCGACAACGCCACGCGCGCGGCGTTGCGATTCATCGGCTGAATCGGCTCCTGCACGGGCGAGTTCTCTTCCATGAGCGCATTCGCTGCGGCGTCACCCACCAGCGCGCGTGCTTCCAGCAGTTCGAGCTCACCCGGTCCACGGGCGAGCGTGTAGCCCATGCGATTGAGCACATGCACCGAGTGCAACGGCAGCCATTCGCGCGGCGCACGATTGAGCAGCTTGTACTCCACCGGCCACTGCGCCGGCGACAGCGAGTTGCGATACGCGTTCACGCCTTCGGCGTACGCCAGCAACAACTTCCCGCTGGTCGTGCCTTCACCGATGTCGCGCCACTTCCGTTCGGCCGAGCGCGGCATGCCGAGCCGACGCGTTTCCTGATCGGCCGGGAGTGCGACGTCGCCAACCAATTCGGTAAGCGTGCCTTCGCCGGCGCGCGACTGAATCTCGAGCTGGAACAGTCGGTCGCGTGCCGTCACGTAGCCGAGCGCACGCATGGCGTCGGCGTCGGTGGTGGCGAAGATGTGCGGCACGCTGCGCGAGTCGTAGCGCACGTCGACCGTCCCATCGAGCGACGGAATGCGGCTCGCGGCTTCCGCCGGCAGATCGTTCACCGCATTGGCCCAGAGGCCGACCGCCGGCGAGAGTAATCGGCCCAGTGGCGGCAGCGGACCGGCGCCAGCCACGCCGACGTAGGTGGTACCAATGCCAACGGCGGCACAGAGCGCCGCCGTGATCAACCGTCCTGTGGTCATGCTCACTGCGGTACTCCGTTTGCGGCGGATAGAGCGGACCAGAGCAGTGCCGCCAAGGCACCGCCGGCAAGCGGTCCGACAACGGGGATCCAGGCGTAACCCCAGTCGCTGCCACCCTTGCCGGCGATCGGCAGGATGGCGTGGGCGAGACGCGGACCGAGGTCTCGCGCCGGATTGATGGCGTAGCCGGTGGGGCCGCCGAGGGAGAGACCGATGCCCCACACCAGGGCGGCGACGAGCGCGGGTCCGAGATTGGTGGCCGGTGTCGCGCCAGCCACGCCACGCGTACCGATCGCGCTGGCCACGAGCACCAGCACCATCGTGCCGATGATCTCACTGGCCAGATTCGGCATGGTGCTGCGGATCGCCGGCGCCGTGCAGAAGCACGCGTGAATCGCCCCCTGATCGCGCGTGACACTCCAGTGCGGGAGATAATGCAGCCACACCAGCGTCGCGCCGACCATCGCCCCCGCCATTTGCGCACCGACATGCGCGAGCGCATCGGGCACCGTGCGCGTGCCCACCACAACATTGGCGAGCGAGACGGCCGGGCTGAGTTCACCCGGCGCCCCGAGCCCTACCGCCACGAGCACACCGCAAAGCACCGCGAACGCCCAGCCGGCGGTGATCACGATCCACCCCGCGCCGTGCGCCTTCGACTTCTCCAACAACACACCGGCCACCACACCATTGCCGAGCAAAATGAGCACGAGCGTTCCGACAAACTCGCCGAGTGCGGTGGACGGCATGCCCGGTTAGTTCGGCTGACGCGCAGCAGCGAACGGGAAGGCGCCGAGTCCTTCGGCTTCCATCGTGCCGGTCATCTTGTCCTTCTCGCTCATCACGCCGGTGCCGCGGATCTTGATCTGTTGTCCGCCCATGTCGAGCGCGAAGCCGAAGAAGATCGAATCGCCCTTCACGACGCCGTCGAAGTTGGCGGTGCCGATCTGCGATTCCGTGGTGCCCGACACCGAGTCACCCTTCTGCGTGACGGTCATGAGCGACTGCATGGACTGGCCCTGCGCGTCGATCGCGACGTTCCACTTGCCACTGAAGTCGGCGAACATGCGCTGCGCGGCAACGGCGGTCACGGAGAGCGCGAGTGCGGCCGAAACGACGGCCATACGGATCTTGGTCATGATGAGAGATCTGAAAGGTGGGAGAGGACGCTCAACGGCGGTCAACCGGGGTCCATGAGGTTGAAGCTATCACCAATACGGCGGTTTGCGAGCGGGGGTGTCAGGCGTCAACTTGCACGCGCACGTCCCGCCCCGTGCCTCATACCCCATAGTTCGCATGCCTACTCCTGCTTTTTGGCGCCGCTGGCACCGGTGGATCGGCGCGCCGGCGGCGCTGTTCCTGGCCTTTGCGTCGGTGACCGGCGTCATCGTGGCCGGGACTGAGTTCTTTGGCGAAGACGAGGCCCTCCGCGAGGCCAACCGCACGCTGGTCAGCGCCGTGCACACCGACTCCCCACCCGACGCCTGGATGGGGGCGATTAACGCGGCCATGGCCAGCGCGGCCAAGGAGGCGCCCGGGGCGCCGATCGACAAGATCGCGATTGAGCTCAAGGGGCAGGCCCCCGTCATCACCATGTACCTGGGCACGAAAACCGGTGGCGAGGACCGGCGACTGCTGTTCGATGCGCGAACTGGAAAATTCACGCGCAGTGACGGCTACGCCGACAAGGCGTTCATCAATCGCGTGCATAGCGGCGAAGTGTTCGGCGACGGCGGGCTGGTGGCGTCGATGTTCTGGGGTGTCGCGCTGCTGGCGCTCACCGTGAGCGGCTTCACCCTGTATTGGCGGCTGGCGGGCGCCAACCGTCAGGGGCGTACGGGTTTGCAGCGCTGGTTCTTCTAGGGCACCGTCAGGACACCATCAGGGCACCGTGGTGCGTGCGGCGAGTTGCCGGCGTACCACGGCGAGAATCTGTTCGGCTTTGGACGGCTTGGGAATGAAGTTTTCCCCCGGCACCATGGTCTCGTTGGACGGGTCGAATTCCGGATCGTATCCGCTGGTGAACACGATCGGCAGGGACGGTGCCCGGCGTCGTAGCTCGGCGGCCAGCTGCGTCCCGCTCACGCCGCCGGGCATGACCAGATCGGTGATCACCAGGTCCACCGACAGCTCGTAGAGATTCCAGTGGTCGAGCACCTCGCGACCGCTGGTGGCGGCGCGCACCCGATAGCCGTCGCGTTCCAGGACACGTTGGAGCAGTCGACTGACCGTCGGGTCGTCCTCGACCACCAAGACCGTGGCGGCGACGGCGAATTCGCCGGAGTCGCCGGAGCCGGTGACATCGACCGGTACGCTCTCGTCGGGGAGCGCGTCAGCGACCACCGGCAGCCACACCTCGACCGTCGTGCCGATTCCGACGGTAGACGACACGCGCAGCAGTCCTTGATGCTGCTGCGCAATGCCGTACGCGGTGGCGAGGCCGAGGCCCGTGCCCTGCCCCGGCGGCTTCGTGGTGAAGAACGGTTCGAAGATGCGCGGCAAGTTCTGCGGCTCGATGCCCATCCCCGTATCCTGCACTGCGAGTACTGCGTACGTGCCCGCCGCGAGTTCGGCGCTCTCGGTCGCATCCACCGTTCGGCGATCGGTCCGAATCATGATCGGCCCGCCTTCGACGAGCGCGTCACGTGCGTTCAACACGAGATTGAGCAGCACCTGTTCAATCATGCCGCCGTCGGCCGACACCACGAGCGCATCGGAGACCGTATCCACGGTGAGCTTGTGCGTGGTCGGCACCACGCGTCGCAGCAGACGCACATGCGCGCGCACGAGCAGGTTGAGATCGAGCAGGCTCGATTGCATCGCCTGCTGGCGACTGAACACGAGCAGCTGTCGGGTGAGCCGCACCGCACGCTGCGCCGACGTCTCCACGTCACGCAGCAACTCGATCGCCTCGCGCGGCATCGCCTTCAGCAAGCGCAGTTCGTCGAGCTGCATCAAGAGCGCGGCAAGCATGTTGTTGAAATCGTGCGCCACGCCGCCGGCCAGCTGGCCGATCGCCTCCATCTTCTGACTCTGACGCAACCGCTGCTCGCTCGACGAGAGCGCCTCCAGCATATGCGCGTTGGCCTCGGCCGTCTCACGTTGCTCTCGCAGCGCGGTGGCGAGTACGAGTCCGATGAGTGCCTGCACGCCGAGGTACACCTGGAGAATGACCAAGGCATCACTGCCGCTGGCACCGCCGAGGGAGAGGGCGTGTCCGGTAAGCAGCAGTGTGACGCCGACGCTGGCGATACCGACCATGCTCCAGAGCGCGCCGAGCTGCCCGAAGCGCAGCGTGGCCCAGAGCACGAGCAGGGACAGCATGTACGGGTGCGCCTGAAGCGCACCGAATAACGCGTCGCCGCGAAATGCCCACAGTGATCCGCCGAGCACGAGCACGCCCAACGCGATGGCGTCGCGCCACCAGCGCAGGGCGGATCGACGTGCGACGTTCGACTTCGTACGCGCCAGCAACAGCACCGTGAGGGGCGTGACGATCAGGTACGGCAGCATGTCGCCGACCCACCACATCATGGCGTCTTCGATGAGCGGTGCGCTGACGCCGCCGCTCGCCCGCGCAACGAAAGCGGCGGGCACACTGGCGAGGGCGGTGGCCATGGCGGTGACGAACATCAGCACGGCCACGTCGCGCAATCGCGCAAAGCGGAGCGGTGTCGACGTGAGTCGGCGGAGCAGCCAGTCGATGAGCAGCAGCTCCGTCAAACTGACGCCGAGATACGCGACGGCCGTGAGCGTGGCATAGCCCTGCAGGGTATTCGACACCGTGTCGAGCACCACGATGCCGGCGAAGACGAGTCGGCGATGCGACGCGGGGAGCCAGATGAGGGCGGCGAGGGCGATACCGACGGGCGGCCACGCGGGCGCGAGCGGTCCACCGTACCGGATCAACAGCAGCGAGAGCGCGTGCGTCGCAAAAAACGCCATCGCAAGACGGATGGCGTTGGACGACAGGAGCGGCTCAGGCACCAACCAGCGCGGCAGCATCCGGTGCGGTCAGATTGAAACGACGGGGCGCATCCAGCGTCGGAGCGCAACGCTGACCAATGTACCGCCCACCAACGTCACGGCATAACCATACGGCAGGAACGCGGCGCCCAATCCGCAGACGATGGCGAAGGCCAGCCACTTCGGCGTGTCGCGCAGATCACGCACGAGCAGCAGCACCGTGATGGCCTCGACCAGCAGCAGCGTGCCGAGAATCGGCCCCGGAAACAAGCGCTGGAACGCCGCGGGCTCCCCGACGAGCAGCAGACCTGAGAGCACGAGGAAGGTGCCGTAGATGATGCCACTGGCGCCGGTGCGGGCGCCGAACGCGTAGTGCCCGGCGATGCCGCCGGAACCGTGACACACCGGGATGCCGCCAAGGGGTGCGGCCACCAGATTCATGAGCGCATAGGTGGTGCCGATGCGCTGCACGCTGAGTGGCTCGCGGTCGGGAAAGAGATCGGCGACCACCTGCTTGGTGGCGAGCACGGAATTACCGAGTGAAAGCGCGAGCTGCGGCAACGCGAGCAGGAGCGAGGCCTGGGCAAACTCGCCGGGGGTGGGCCAGCGCGCGGGCAGCACGGGCAGCCGGAAGCCGAGGGGCAGCGGCGCGCCGGCGGGCCAGGTGAGGGCGGCGACGACGAGTCCGAGGGTGAGCACCACGAGGGCGGCGGGGACGCGATGACTTTTGCGCAGCGCCACCACGATCACGAGGGCGACCGCCGCCAGCAGCCAGCCCCGCGTTCCATCCGCCGGTATGAAGCGGGTGAGGGCGAGCATGGCGAGCTGGATACCGAGTCCGACCTGAATGCCACGGACGACGGGCTTGGGGACGATGCGGGCGATCCACCCGAGGGCCCCGGATCGGGCGAGGACGAGCATGACGATGCCAACGATCAGGCCACCGGCGGCCAGTAGCGGCGGGGCGAGCTTGCCGGCGATGGCGATGGCCGCCATGGCCTTGAGCGGCTGCACCGGCATGGGGAGCCGGTAAGCGAGGCCCGAGGCGATCTGGAGGGCGCCGAAGACCACAAAGGCCGTGGTGGCGTCCATGCCGGTGGCGACGACAATGCCGACGAGCAGCGGGAGGTCGGTCCCGAGGTCGCCGAACGCGCCGGCGAACTCGGCGCGGGTGAAGCGGAGGGGGTGGGGGGATTGCCCGCGAACGCTACCGGTCATGCGACCTCGCCGGAACGCGCTCCAGTCCCAGTTCCTCCAGTTCTCTCACTGAGACTCGCCGAATCCGTATGCCCGCTCCGAGAGTCTTGCGGAGTGCCGACTCTGAGGGTGCCAATGAACTGTGCATAAGGACTGGCGCCAGAAATGGCGGCTCGTTGCGAATGAGATCGCGCCCGTACCAGATCGAATCCGAAGGGATCAGTACTACGTCTGCCGGCAATGCCCGCAACCAGTAATGAGCTCTCGCGAAGGGGGCAGCGAAGTGATTCATCTGCCACGCGCGCGCGGGAAATTGGAACAGCAGCGTGAATAAAGCAGAAACAATCGCAATCTGCTTCATGAGACGATTCCCAAGGGCGGACTTCAGTGATGGCCAAGCGGACGCCGTTAGTAGCGCAATGCTTGCGAGGAACTGGTGTCCATATCGCCAGCCCCATCCGTGACCCTGCGTAACCAGTCTGAAGAACAGGTAGAATGACAGGCAAAACACGATACCCGCACCGAGGTCGCGATCGAAGCTCGACGTGCGGCGTGCGTTCTGAAGTGTGTAGATCAGGGCTAGCGACACAACAGGAGTTTGCCATGTAATCAATAGCAAAACGTGCAGCAGCAACGTCACAGCGTTGGCGGAGTTCGGAAACCAGAAGACGCCTTCAGCTCCCCACATGGGCAGGCGGCCGCTCATCGACGCAGACCATTGGAGCAGTACGACGAGCGCCCCGACATACCAGAACGAGAGCCAGAACACGAGCGTCCACTGACGTTGGCGCAACGCTCGCAACAAGAACGGCGCCGCGAAGAGCGCGTGCGGGACAGGCTGATGCAGCGTCGACGCGAGGAAGCCGATGGGGCCTGCGAAAAGTTGTTTCTTCCCTTTTGCTCCCATCGCAAGAAGCCAAGCGACGTTACATGCCAAGTGCGCCGTCATGGAATAGCCAGATGCGCCAGTTACGATGAACTGTGAGCTGAACGCAAGAGTGCCAACTGCAACCAAGTGTCTTTCGCGCTCCTGCGGCCAGCGTTGACGGGCAACCCCGTAAAGGCAGACAAGGGTAAGTCCGTTCAGCAGCGGGTTCAGAAGCCATGCCAAGCCAAGCGAAGCAAATGGGACAAGCATCAAGCTGTGCCCCGGTAAATACCCCGACACCCACGCTTTCGCGTCGAGCGTCGACAGTAGGAATACTGGTCGAATCGCATCCGAAAACTGACGCCAAACATCTGGCAGTTCTAGCAGGCGGTTTCCCTTCAGAAATGCGCGCGCTTGAGCGTTGGCGACGAACTCATCCATCGAAAAGCTTATCGATGGGTCGACCAAGTATGCCAGCGTTGCTGAAGTGACGACGGACAGTAGAACGGAAACGACCAAGACTTGCTTTGCAGCTCTGCCCATCTCGGACGCGGACGAAGGCTCCGGATTTGCCTGCATCGCATCACGCGTTCCGAGAAAGAGCACGCACAGCGCGAAGACAAAGAGAACGATGAGTCCTAACGGCTCCCCGACCGCCGCAATGCGAAAAAAGATAAGCTGCGAATTACGATCTGCTTCACCAAGGCCGACGAATCGTAGCCCTGCAATAAACAGCGCGCCGAAGAGTAGGCCCGCCAAGAGCGCGAACGACGTATCACGCAGATGACTCGATTCCGCAGCCCGCTTCACCTCGAGTTCTCCGCTAAGCACGAAAGGTCACCATACTCTGAATCGCCTGGGCTTACACGAGACTGGTTTAGCCATGAACAGCCGATGGGGAACGAGGGCGGGACGCAATGCGACACGGCGCCTCCCACTTCCTCGGCGGAACATAGCCCGACGCGCGCGGCGATGGTCGTCGATCGAACCACGCCACCCATACCACAGCTGGCGAACCGTCAGATCACGCCTCCAAGACCACGTCGTGGAGGCGGTCCCGCTCGCGGCGACGGCGACCTTGAGCGCGCCATCGAGTCGAGTCGCATACTCGGTCCGCGATTCCACCTCCCGGCAACAGACGGACGTGGAGTGCACGATCGGGAGGTTTGCGAGCGCGGTGGAAACGTACGGCGAGCTGCGGTCAACCGTAGTGCGTTTGGACGCCAGCATCATCCTCGCGCCGCCGATATTCCGTCCAGGGATCAAGTGCGCGTTCATTCTGCTTGCGTGCGAGCCAAACGGGCGTGTGCGAAGCATCCGGCCAGAGTCGCGCAAGAGGCTCGGCCCACGACCCTGGAAGCGGATAGAAGCCAACTCCTCTTACGCGCTCGACTCGCAGTGCGCCGTCGAGCTCAAGCAGCGACGTAAACTCGCGCAGAGTGTAGCCGCGTACGTGTGGCCCTAGCGTACGAATTGACGTGGGTTGGGCTCCGAACGCGAGGAGAGCGCGATTGTGCAGGCTGGCAAGGTTAGGCACTGAGACGATAAAAGCGCCTCCCGGCTTGAGACAGCGGAATATCTCAGCCAGAGTCCACCAGATGTTCTTCAGGTGTTCCAAGACTTGATTGCATATGACAACGTCGAACTGCGCGTTGCCGAATGGAAACGGGCTAGATTCTAGATCCACTCGGGCTACTTCAATTCCGAGCGCCGCGGCCGCTGTCGCTGGCCCCTCGAAGATTTCAATTCCTGCGGCCTTTGCATGGTGACCGCGTCCTGCAGTCAGAAGCTCACGGTAGCGGTTCGTGTGACGTCCGTCCCAGCAACCCACGTCAAGGAGCGAAGGGGTACTGTCAACCCGGGAGGCTTCCGCCGCGACCATTCCGGCGATCACATCGCGGACCATACCCAAGTTGCCCTGACAAAGGGCGTGCGCAAATGACATCTCGTGGAGTGGCGGCATAGTTGCTAGAAAAGTAGAGTAGGTGAGCTACGGTTGGCGCATCCTTTTCTGAACAGTCCCCTTCAGCCGGGCAGATAGCCCGTCCTAAATGCGAGTCGCACTAGTTCACCACTGGCTCGTCGAGCAAGGTGGCGGCGAGCGGGTTGTGGAGGCGCTTTGTCGCCTGTACCCGGACGCCGACCTATTTACCAACATGTACCGCCCTGCGGGGATCGACGGCCCGCTCGCGAGCCGCGCAGTCCGCACGACGTTAGTGGATCACCTGCCGTATGCGCCATCGCTGCTGCCAGCGTATGTGCCGCTCATGCCGATGGCGTTGTCGCGTCTTGACCTCCGTGGCTATGACCTTGTGATCAGTAGCGAGTCCGGTCCGTCAAAAGGTATGAGAATTGACGCCCGAGCGCTCCACGTCTGCTACTGCCACTCGCCAATGCGCTACGTGTGGGACATGGAGGACGAATACGTTGCGGCCGCGCCGGCTCTACTCAGACCAGTCATGCGCGCTGCGGCGTGGTACCTTCGCCGGTGGGATCGCAAGAGTTCGCGAAGGCTCGACCTCGTGATCTCAAACTCGCACCACACCCAGGCGCGCGTTCGGCATGCCTGGCAACGGGACTCCATCGTCATCGCGCCACCAGTGGATGTCGATCGATTTGCTCAACCCACACGGCGCGGTGACCATTTTGTGTTTCTGGGTCGTCTCGTGCATTACAAACGAGCTGACCTGGCCGTACAGGCAGCTAACCGCTCCGGCCATCGACTGATCGTGATAGGCGAGGGCGCCGAGCTTCCCAAGCTTCGTCGAATGGCCGGGCCCACCGTTCAGTTTCTTGGGCGAGCGAAGCCCTCCGTTGTGAATGAGGTTCTGGGATCTGCGCGTGCACTTCTTTTCCCCGGAGAGGAGGATTTCGGAATCGTCCCTGTCGAGGCGATGGCCGCCGGCGTTCCCGTAATCGCCTACGGACGAGGCGGAGTCCTTGACACCGTCTTGGACGGAGTAACGGGCATACTTCATGCGCAGCAATCGGTCGAGGCGATCGTTGCTGCAATGGAACAGCTAGATAAGACCCCGGACATGTTCAGCGCTGACGTGCTCAGGGCGCATGCGCGCAACTTCTCTCACGAGACTTTCGCGACACGTTTTGCCGATGCGATTGATGAGGCATGGGAGTTTCGCCATCAGCGATCGGCGGTGCCTTGACGCGGGACGTGGTCCTCTGGAAGGTCTGGAACGAAACGTGCCTCATCTGGCCGGTGTCCAAGCTGAGTTCTTCCATAGCGCGGCGGCCGGAATAGTCGATCGGGTGTCGACACGACGAATCGACTCGGCACGAGATCATCGCGCACGAAGAATGCGTTTACCCCGATGCTATCGCACCCAACCAGCGTGTATCCCTTCAGCTTCCCCAGCGATACAAGCGCGCGCAAACTGCAGCCGAAATAGTCGGTGCCGGTCCAGCGGAACGATGGGTCGTACGGAATGCTTGCACACCGAGTTGCACCGAGCGAGGCGTTGTACTCGATTGCCACGACGCGTGGTCTCCAGCGCGCATCGAGCGCACGCCAGACCCAGTACTCATTGCCATCGATGTCGATACTAAGTAGGTCAGGTTCGTCCGGCACACGGTGTTGTTCGAAGAGACAATTGACGTTTTCGGCAGTGATGATTGCCTTAACGAGATTTCGCGCTTCGTCCTCGTGACTTCCGTCCATTAAGAGTCCCGACCAGCCCTCACGCTCGCTTAGCAGACGCGTATTGCACTCGTCTCCATCCTCTACTCCGAACTCAATGAAGCGGCGATTGGTCACCCCGATTCGAGCAAAGATCGCCGCAAGAATCCCGTCCTCCCCATTCTGCGAGAACACTCGTCGCTCGTAGCGGGTCAGGTCACTAAGAGGCGCAGCTGAGGCGAGGACCTCACGGCGGAATCGAACCTCGCGCAGAATATTGAACACGGACAACTTCACCTGGAGGGCGAGATATCGCAGCGCCGCCCGTGGGCGTACGCGGTCCTTTTGGAGAGGGGCGAAATCGATCATATGCAGAAAGAGGTTTTGACGATTTCCAGAATACCCAACTTGACAGCAGCACGTGAGACCGATCGGAGCGTTCTCAAGTCGTGAGCCGCGGGAGCTCGGCGATCAGACTATGCCTGGAACGGGGCGAATTGCGGCGTCGAGTCACGAGTCCGTCGCGACGCTCACTTCATGTGTAGCGAAGCTGTGCCTACTACCCTACAGCCTACGACTGAGTAGGCGTCAATCCTGCCCCACTTCTCCCCCATCGAGCTTGGGTACAGCGCGCGAACTACAACGAGCTGATATGTGGAGGCGGCGCTTAGGCGCTTTCCAATCTCCCTCGGGACTACGATAACCGAGGGTGAATCCGGCTGTGCGCAAAGACGCTCGACCGCACGATCATCGACTTCAGCCCTGAGTACCGCAATGGTCTCCGCGCCCGTCTGGCCCAGCGGCAGAAGCCCGGCCTGCTTCAGGCGCGCCGTCCTCGCTGCCCACGCAATCGCAAGTCGCCGGTCGAACACACCTGGCATGCCCTGCACGATCGTCCCCCATCCGGGTGCGCCTGCGAGAGCCCACGTCTCCATGTCGGCATACGGCCAAAGGACTGAACTACCGCGTGATACGGTGAGCGGCGCCGGTAGACCCGCGGCTCGTGCGTCGAGCTCACGCTCCACATATCGCTGATACTTCGTGCGAGAATCAAACGCAACGGTGACGAAGATGACCAAACCGACCGAAAGAAGCTGACGGTACAAACTCGTTGGCGTTGAAGCACTCGCGGAGTGGACGAACGCTGTCGCGACGCCGAGAAGAATGAGCAGTCCGGGTATCCCGGTGGACGCGATGTTGAACCACGAGTACCGTATCGTCGAATCCGGTGAACTCCACGCGGTCTGCATGGTGATCCACGACTGCACTGCGACAACGGCGACGATCAGCGCGGCCGCAAGAAGCCCAATGATGATTCCACCATGCGCCGGAAGCGAGAAGTTCGGGCGAATCTTCGGCAACATCCAAAGCAGTGCTGCGAGCAACGCGAACATGCTCGCCGTCGAGTTGATCTCCACCATGTACCACGCAAGCAGTAGCAGCATGGAGGCCGCATACCGAAGGTCCCGTACCGACGCGACTTCTCCCTCAGTTGCCGGGCGCCAGACCGACTGAAACACGACGCCCAGCAGCACCGTCGCCAGCATCGCCAGCAACCACAGCGCGCGCCACGCTTGCCCCTGTGTCACCAGCACATTCTGGGCGAGGTCGCCGCCGAGTATCGACAGAGCTACGCCCGCAGCCGACACGACCAACACGCTCTGCACCACGCGCCGCGCGCCGAGGCCTAGCATTGGCAGCGCCAGCAACACCGTCACGACGTGAAGTAGGATCCGAATGACGTCGCCCGCACGCCACGTGCGCAGAAAGACCAGCGCATGCTTTGTATTGATCGCGGCCATCCATTCCGCGTCGAATCGTCCGAATGGCTTGCCGCTTACGTCGAGCAGCAGCGTGCCGGCGAGGAGCACAATCGTGCCGGCAACTCCCAACAACACGATCATTCGCCGTGCGCGCGAACTCTCCGCCGTATGCCACAACGCCACGCCGATCCCCGGCGCCGTCATCAAGGGATGAAATGCGAGACCCACGACGAATGAGACGATCATCCACACGCGTCGTCCGGCCAGCATCGCCGCGAACGCGGCGAGCACGCACGCTTCAGCAAACGCCCGAGGAGTCGCGAAATGCTCCGCGAACCGAAACACCCCCTGACCGCCGTAGAAAGCCGGCAGTGACGCCGCCAGCACGATCACGGCGATCACTTGGACGTCACTGAAACGCTCGTCCAGCAGTCTTCGAACCAGCACTGCGAAGGCTGCGAACCACAGTGTCAGCCCACCGTACGTCAGCACCATCGCCGCCCGCGACGGGCCGATCCACTCGGCCAGACTGCGCATCAGCAGCGGATACATCGAAAACTTTGACTGGCCATCGTTCACGAACACGATGTCGCGGCCGATCCCGGCGGGGTCGATCGCCGCCATGGCGTAGCCCACGTACAGGCGGGCGTCGTGAATGATGCCCTGATACGGCCTGAAGAGCAGAAACACCGCGAACGCCCCCACCAGCAGCAGCGCGCTGCTTGGAGCGTAGCCGAGCACTCGGCGGCCGTCTGAAGGAGGTGGAGGTGTCTTCATGCTGAGGCGTTAGATTAACGCCTGTAATGCTCGGAAGCACGGAGTACCATGCCCCGCCCCGCCCTATGCCCCCCTCCACAATTGTTATTGGTGCCGGTCCCGCCGGTCTGTCCGCGGCCTATCACCTCAGCAAACTCGGATTTCCGGTCACGGTGCTGGAAAGTGACCCGCAGTACGTGGGTGGCATTTCACGTACGGTGCATTTCAAGGGCTTCCACTTCGACATCGGTGGACACCGCTTCTTCTCGAAGTCGGAACGCATCGAAGCGCTGTGGCGCGAGATCCTCCCCAATGACTTCCTCGAGCGGCCCCGCTCCAGCCGGATTCTCTACAACGGGCGATTCTTTGCCTATCCGCTGAAGCCCATGCAGGCCCTGTTCGACTTAGGCATCCTCGAGTCGATCCGCTGTGTGCTTTCGTACGCCTACGCACGCCTGCGGCCCATCCGCAATCCGCGCAGCTTCGAAGAGTGGGTGACCAACGAGTTCGGGTCGCGGCTGTACCAGATCTTCTTCAAGACTTACACCGAAAAGGTGTGGGGAATGAGCTGCACCGACATTTCGGCCGATTGGGCGGCACAGCGCATCAAGGGCGTATCGCTCTTCTCGGCGGTGATGTCGGCGCTCACCCCCGCCGCACTCAAAGGCGGCACGATCAAGAGTCTGATCAGCACCTTCCGCTATCCGCGCCTCGGCCCCGGCATGCTCTGGGATGCCTGCGCGAGTGCCGTGCGCCATCAGGGCGGCACCGTCATCATGGGTCGCACCGCGGTCGACCTGCGATACGACGAGTCCACGCGAAAGTGGACCGTTGGGCACACGGCACCCGGCGGCGACCGACAGGAACTCTCGGCCGATCATGTGATTTCGTCCGCGCCGCTTCGTGAAATCGCGCAGGCGCTGACGCCCGCACCGACGGCGACGATGACGGCAGCAGCCAAGCAGCTCGCCTATCGCGATTTCCTGACCGTCGCGCTCGTACTGAAAGACCGTCAGCGCTTCGCCGACAACTGGATTTACGTACACGACTCCAGTGTGAAGGTGGGGCGAATCCAGAACTTCAAATCGTGGTCGCCGGAGATGGTGCCCGACTCGTCGCTGACCTGCTACGGTCTCGAGTACTTCTGCTTCGAGGGCGACGGGCTCTGGACATCGACTGACGCGGCGCTGATTGCGCGGGCGACCGATGAACTGGTGAAGCTGGGTCTGGCCGATCGTGCCGATGTGCTGGAAGGGTGCGTGGTACGTCAGCGCAAAGCGTATCCAGTATACGACGACGCCTACGCGACCCATGTGCAGGCAATTCGTGACGAACTCGCCGCGCGATATCCCAACCTGCACCTCGTGGGTCGCAACGGCATGCACAAGTACAACAATCAGGACCACGCCATGATGACGGCGCTGCTCACGGCTGAGAACATCGTGGCCGGACATGCGCTGCACGATCCGTGGCGTGTGAACGAAGACGCCGAGTACCACGAAGAGGTCGGGAGCAACAGCGGCGCGTCGGGACTTCGCGCGGTGCCCACGCGCGTGGACAGTAGCAGCTGACACGGAACGCGAAGTCCGAGTCGGCGAGAGACTATCGGCGTCCCAGTGTGAGCAGGCTGACCAGGAAGCTGCCCAGCGCGATCAGTGTTCCACTGACCATAGCGGTTACCGCGGGAATGACCACGCGCAACGTGACTTGGTAGTCGAGGCCACCAAAGTTCTTCGCTTTCCACGAGAACACGGCTTCCGCAGCGAGCCAGACTCCCACGCTGAACACGGCACCCCCTACGATGAGCCCGCGCTCGAGCGTCAGGAACCGTTCGAGGACTGAGGCCCGTGAAGATACCGGGAGAAGACCCGCCGCCGACGCGAACGTTCGCGCGAACCACCAGAAGTACATCGACAGCAGGCCGAGCTGGATTCCCGCCGACGCGAACAGCAGCGTATGCACGTCGAGCCCGAAGCCGCGCAATACCACCGGCCCCGGCAACAACCACGCGAACACCGCCGCCGACACCAGCAGCAGCGCCGCCCCCGGATAGAAGAACAGGAACCGCGGACTGTACAACAACAGAAAGCGCAGATGCCGCCATCCATCACGCCACGTACGCAGATGCGGCGGACGACTGCGACCATCGGGCGACAGCGTCGTCGGGACTTCCGTGACGCGCAACTCCTGAAGCGAGGCCTTCACCACCATCTCGCTGGCGTACTCCATGCCCGTCGTGCGCAAATCCAGCGCGAGAATCGCCTCCCGCCGAAAGCCTCGTAGTCCGCAATGAAAGTCCCGCGCCGGGCTGCCGAAGAACACGCGTCCGATCGTGGTGAGCACCGGGTTGCCGAGGTAGCGATGCAGAAAGGGCATGGCGCCCGGGGCGATGCCGCCACGAAAGCGATTGCCCATCACCAGATCGTGCCCGCCCCGCAACGCCTCGACGAACGCATCGAGCTTCGAGAAGTCGTAGCTGTCGTCGGCGTCTCCCATGATCACGTAGCGTCCGTGCGCGCCGGCAATCCCGGCCTGCAACGCCGCCCCATACCCGCGCACCGGCACGTGCACCACACGCGCGCCCTCCCGCTCAGCAATCGCCTGCGATCCGTCGGTGCTGCCATTATCGGCGATCACCACTTCGCCCACCACGCCGCGCTCACGCAGAAACGACTGTGCCTTACCGATGCAGACGGCCAGCGTCTCCGCCTCGTTCAGGCACGGCATCACAATAGACAGCTCGATGTCCGATTCGCTCACGATCATTCTTTCGCTACAGGATGAGACACGGTATCCGGCGCCGAGGCGCATGCACCCACTGCATTCTGACGATCCAGCCATGCCTGCCGTACCCAGAGTCGCATGCGCGAGACCCCGGCCACGCTATCCGTTGGTACCGCGCGCCACGACGCGTCGGCATCGAGCGCCGACGACGACGCATGTAGCGCCGGCAACAGCGCGATATCGCCATGCTGCCACGGTGGACTGAGCACGGCACCATAGCGCAGCTGCTGCCCCGCCTCGGCCTTGGCCACTGAGTCGGGAAATATGGCGCGCCCGTCCACCGACCAACTCACCGTCGGCACCCGCCACACCAGATAACTCCCGTCGTCGAACACCGTCGTGCCCCGAACCACGCCACCCGCGGAATCGGCGCCCGCCGTGGCACACGTCAACCACCGCACCGCCGGCGCGAGGGACTTCGCCTCGGGATGGGGAAGCCCGTCCGTGTCTCCGAGTAGTTCACGCGCCTTCAACGCATGCCCGATCGGCGCGAACACGGCCACCACCCACGCGCCAACGACCGCGCGCTGCGTGGCCACCAGCGTAGGCAGCGGGATACTCGCGAGCGCCAACGCCACCACCGGCATCGCCAGGAGCCACCACAGCAACAACCCGCGAATCGCCAATCCGAACAGTCCGAGGCCCGCGAGCCATGCCATCCCCAGCCACCACCGCTCACGCTGCGGCAACCGCGCGTAGAACGGCAGCAGCGGCAACACCAGCAGGCCGCCCGCGACGAGCTTCGTGCCCACCGCGGCCTTGATCAGGAAGCCAAACCCGGGCTCGAGCTCCATGATCGGCGACGCGGCCCCGAGCAACGCATTCGCGCCGAGGTTCAGCCGAAGGATGTCCACCAAGTGCCACGCGTTCGGCGTGCACAGCCACCCCACCACCGTGGCCACCACAAATCCCGCCACACGACTCACTCGAAATCGTTCGGCGCCAAGCAGCACCACCACCGGAACGATCGTGAGCGGGAACAGCAGGTGCGAATTCACCGCCAAGGCCGCCGCCACCAGCGTCATCACCACCCCCACCACCGGCGACGCCGCACTCCGCAGCCGATACGCCGCCGCCCACGCCATCGGCAGGGCGATCGCCAACACCAGCTGCGGCCGAGTGGCCGGCTGCACCAGCAGCCACAGAATGACGTGCACGCACAGCATCAGGCGGGTGGCCCACAGCGACCACCGCGCCGCGCGCGCCAGGTCCCATACGGCCACCACCGCGCCCGCTACGGCCACTGCGTGCACGACCGAGACCCCGATCACCCCCCACGCCCGTCGTGCGCCCTCATAGGCCACCTCGGGCAGCCACGAGTAGGCGTAGAACGGCGCGCCCATCCGCGTCCAGGCAAAGGGCTCGGTGAGCGGCAACCGTCCGTGATCGAGGATCCAGGCGCCCGTACGCAGGTGCATGGGCAGGTCGGCGTCGTCGAGCGGCATCAACAACGCCGCCAGCACCGCCACCAGCACGCACAGCACGACGTCCCAGCCGAAATCCACCCCACGGCTGAGCTCGGCAAACCCCGATTCGGTATTACTTTGTTCTGGTGACTTCTTCATCTGTTGCCATTCGCGTGGAGCATGTCCGAAAGGCCTACGCCAACCACGTAGCCGTGCGCGACGTCTCCCTGTCAGTGCCCAAGGGGACGGTGTACGGACTGCTCGGCCCCAATGGGGCCGGGAAGACGACGACTATCCGGATGATTCTCAACCTCATGGTGCCCGACTCGGGACACATCGAGGTCCTGGGAAAGCCAGCCGGCGACCCCGCCGTCTCCGATCGCGTCGGATACCTCCCGGAAGAGCGCGGCCTCTACCGCAAGATGGAGGTCCGTCGCGTTCTCCGCTTCCTCGGCCGCCTGAAAGGGCTGCCGACCAAGGAAGCCGACCGGCGCATCGACCTCTGGCTCGATCGCGTGGGACTGCGCACCGCCACCCAGGACTGGGGCAGCGCCAAAGTGGAAGACCTCTCCCGCGGCATGCAGCAGAAGGTGCAGTTCGTGGGCACCATGCTGCACGAGCCCGAGCTGGTCATCCTCGACGAACCGTTCAGCGGCCTCGATCCGGTCAATGCACAGGTGCTCAAGGACACCGTGCTCGACCTGCGTCGTGAAGGACGCACCGTGATCTTCAGTACGCACCTCATGGACAACGCCGAACGCATGTGCGACGCGGTAGCCATCATCGCGCGCGGCGAAGTGGTGGCCGACGGCGCCATGAATGCGCTCAAGAAGCAGTACGGCGGCCCGGGTCGCGTGAGCATCGAGTTCGCCGGCAGCGGACGTGATCGTGCCCGCGCCGTGCTCGAGAACACCACGCTGGTGGCGTCCTTCGACGACAACGGACAACGCGTCGAGCTCGATCTGGCCGTCGGCGCCAACGCGCAGCAGCTGCTCGGCCAGTTGGTGGCGAATGACGTCGAAATCGTGAAGTTCGATCGTTCCGAAGCCTCGCTGCATCGGATCTTCCTGGAACGCGTGGGCGCGACCGGCGTCGAAGCGGGGCTCAGTGGCAATGGGTAAGCTCTACGCCGTCATCTCACGCGAGTTCGGCGAGCGCGTGCGCTCTCGCTGGTTCCTGCTGACCACGCTCTTCGGACCGTTCCTGTTCGCCGCGCTCACGCTTGGACCGCCCTGGTTGGCGTATCGTTCCGCGCGTTCCGTCGATCTCTCCGCCATGGTGATCGTCGACGCCACGGGGAAGGACGTCGGCGCCGGCATCGCCACCGAGCTTGCCGGTGGATTGATGGGCACCTCGAAGGCCCCGAGAGTGCTGGCTACCTCCGACGTGACCACCACGAAAACGCTCGACTCCCTGCGCGTCGAGGTCGCGGCCGATCGCTTGCCCGCGGTCGCGTATCTCGATGCCACGTCGATTGAATCGGGCGCGGTGTCGGTGCTGCTGTCCAGCAGCGCACCGATTTCGACGTCGGAAAGGTTGCAGAAAGCGATCGAACGCGAACTGCTGCGGCAGCGTGTCGCGGCCGCAGGGCTCGACGCCGAGTCGGCGTTGAAGCTCGCGCAGGTGCGCGTGGCGCTGAAAGTAGAACGCGTGATGCGCGACGGCCGCACGGGATCGGCGCAGGTGAACCTGATCTTCGGCGCCGGTGTGGCCGTGCTGCTGTACATCGTGATCGTGTTGTACGGACAGATCGTGTTGCGCAGCGTGACCGAAGAGAAGCAGTCACGGGTGTCGGAACTCGTACTGGCCAGCGTGTCGCCGCGCATTCTGCTCTCGGGCAAGGTGCTCGGCATCGGTGGCGTGGCGCTGGTGCAGCTCGGCTTCTGGACGACGTCGATGGTCACCCTCATGGCGAACCGCGGACGCATTCTCTCCGCGCTTGGCGTCGCATCGTCCAGCATGACGCTGCCCTCGGTGTCCTGGACGGACATGATCCCGCTGTTCGCGTATTTCCTGCTGGGCTACGTGCTGTACGCCGCACTCTTCGCCGCGGTGGGCAGCATCGTGAGCTCCGAGCAGGAAGCACAACAGGCGCAGACGCCCGTGCTCATGCTGCTGGTGGGCAGCGTCGCACTGTTGCAGCCGGCTCTGGCCGACCCTGACGGTCCGATCGCCCGCACGTTGTCGATGGTGCCGTTCTCGTCGCCGATCATCATGCCGTTGCGACTGGGTCTGGTGGCCGTTCCCGCGTCGGAGCTTGTGGTGTCGATCGGCTTACTGTCGCTGCTGGCGGTCGGGGCGATGGTCGCCGCCGGACGGCTCTATCGCACGGCGTTGCTGATGTACGGCAAGCGCCCGTCAATCCGCGAGATCATTCGCTGGATCCGGCTGGACGGGTGACGACGGAAAGCGTCCGCTAGTTCGCGCCGTTCACCAGTTTGGTGCGCGGCGCACCGCAGTTGGCGGGCAGACGCAGGTAGCGCAGCAACGGTTCGTTGGCCAATCCGACGCGACGCGGATCGCGACACGACATGCGCAGCAGCGCCTGCTGCGCGGCCGCCGGCGTGGTGAGGCTGTTCGCCACAGCCGCACGCAGCACGAGATCGAGCCAGCCGGCAGAATCGAGACTGGTGGCCGTCATGAGTGGGATCACGCGGGTGCGTGCACGGACCGTGTCACGCACGGCCACGTCGATCAGCGCCCCGGTGAGCTCTCCCCAGTCGGCACGTCCCAGCCGCGAGGCCACCTCGGCGTCTCCCCACCCCTCGCGCAGCTCGCCGAGGTTGCTGCGCACGATGGCGCGCCACACGTAGGCCGGCGCGTGCGTGGCGTCGAGGGCGACGGCGCGATTCAACACGCGACAGGCGACCACACGATCGCCCACGCGTCGTTCGAGATCGGCGCGCACCATGAGGGCATCGATGCTACGTTCAGTGGCCGCCGCCGAGGCGCGCACGATGCGCAGGGCGTCGTCATCGCGGCCGAGGGCGCGCGCCACACGGGCATCGAGTTCCACGGTGGCCGGATCGTCGGGCGCCAGTGTGCGGAGCGACGCCACAATCGGTTGCGCGAGCGCGGGCATGCCCTTGTGGAGATACAGACGACCCATGAGGGCCAGCGACGGTACGTCGTACGGTTCCTTGAGCAGCACCGCGCCAATCGACCAAAGGCCCTTCTGCACCAGGGCGGCCCGCGCGCGATCACGATGTTCGACCCAGTCCAGTTGGCGCACGCTGAGTTCGGCCAGTCGATAGCGCGCCGCGATGAACGAGCGGTCAAGATCGATCGCATGCTGCAGGGCACTGTCGGCGCGCTGCAAGCGGGCACGATCGAACGCTTCGACTTCGGCGAGTCCGCGCAGGAACGACAGGATGGCGTCGGGCGACCGTGAGTAGAGTCGGTCACGCGCTGCCGGTTTGGTGGCGTTGCGTCCGAGGGCACGCGTCATCACCGACGTCATCGCATTCACGAGGCTATCGACGGCACCGACCGGCTCGCTGGCGAGGCCACTCGAGGTCTGCTTACCGGTGCGCGCGTCCACGAGGCGCCAGTCGATCACGGAGCGATCGTCGCGTCGCTGCACGGTGCCGACCAGCACATAGCGCACGCCCAGCACGCGCCCTTCGGCAACCGCGCTGGCCGCGTCGGCGCTGCCCGAGCCACCGCTCAAGCCACGCGAGCGCACGTCGATCGACAGCGTTTGCCGAATGCGCTCGGCCACCAGCTTGCCTAATGCGCGCGCGAGGAACGCGTCGTCGGTATCGGACGCGAGACCGGCCGCAAAGCGGATCAGCACCCGCGAATCCGCGACGGCGCTATCGGGCTGCACGGTGACCGTGCGTTCGCCGCACTGCGAGGCGGGCGTGGGATCGAGTCCCTGCGCGCTGGCGCCCGACGCACAGAGTGCGGCGAGCGCGAAGGCGGCAACGCCCGGCGCGAGGGGGGAGCGCATACGGATGATCAGCGAACGAGGATGAGACGCTGGCCGAGCGCAGGAGTGTTTCCGAGCGTCGTACCCTGACCGAGGCCCGGGTAGGTGCGCATCGGATATCCGACTATCGTGCCAGCCTCGAATGACACGGGTAGGCCAGCAGTCGCGTAGGCGGACGCCTTGAGCGCGTCATACCAATCGCAATGTTCGTCAGGGTCGGCTTTCCCATTTCCTTTTTTGCCGTTGAAGACGCACATCACCTTGAAGCCGCCGATGGTGCGCACCTGTGCGTTCTTGCCTACCACAGGATCGATCCATCCTACGGTAACGGTGACCCCGGCGGGACCAATACCGCCGGAGGCAATTGGATAGCAATCGGCATTTGTGGGAGCACCGCTTTTCCTAATACAGAGACTCGGATCGCCAGCCTTCTTCCCGAAGGCACCGTCAACGGTCTTAGCCGGCACCGCTCCACCGCCCTTTCCTGGGAATGCCTCAACCAAACCCGTCGTGAGCGTTGAGTTCGCCGCGCATGCCGTGCGGGCAATTTGTTTCGGGTACTCATTCATGTTGTTGCCGCCCGGATCGTTGTCGTCGATCGCGTCAAAGCCGAAAGACTTCGCAGGGGCAGAGGTCGGCTTCGTTTGATCGGAGTGATAGAGAATCATCGCGATGCTCAACTCCTTTCCGCTGTCAATTATCGTATCGAGACGTGCGAACATGTCGCTTCTAAGCGTGAAATCCTCCGCCCCATACAGCACGTTGTTCAGTGCCGACAATGGAAATCCCCAAGGCGCCGGACACGTCACCGAATTGATGTTCGCCACCCACGCGATCGCCTTTCGCCGTGGAGTCTGACTGACCGAAGTTAGAACGCGGCCAAAGAGCATGCCGGTCGACTTCTCCGCAACAACTTCAACGGCGTTGGCGGTCGCCCATGTCGCTACCACCGACTTGGGCGTCGCAGTCGGATCATAGAAGATCGGAGTGACGTCAGCGTTGGCGAGCCTTATCGAGTCATTGAGCGCGGCATTTGATTTCGCGAAAGCGGTGGTTATCGCAACAGGACTCGTTCCTGGATTACTCTGCAGCTGCAATGCCCCGCGAAGCGCGGCCGCATCGGCGCCAGTCTGCAGCTCGTTCGTGCCGACATAGAGACGGCTGACATCGATCGCGAACGCCGCCATGGCAACCAGCGCCACCGCAAACACAGCCACGAACACGAGCGTCGCACCGCGGCGCGGCCGACCTGTACCTACTCGCTGCTTCCGACGCATAGTCCGCCTCCCCGCGGAAAGTGACAACGCACTACTCGACTCCGAAGAGCCGCCTACTTGCTCAAATTACCCAGCTGGCTCACGACGGTCAGGGCGGCGGGACCGACGATGACCGCCAGCAGCGCCGGCAACAGAAAGAGCGCGAGCGGAAAGATCATCTTCAACGCGGCTTCGGCCGCCTTCTTCTCAGCCTTCTGCCGGCGACGCACGCGCAGCGACTCGGCATTCACGCGCAACACGCGTGCGATCGACGTACCCAACCGTTCCGTTTGCACCATGCTCGACACCAGCGTGCGGAGTTCGTCCACACCCGTGCGTTGCGCCAGCGTTTGCAGCGCGCGATCACGAGGCATACCGGCATTCACCCGACGCACGACCTGCGCGAACTCGAGCGCCAACTCCGGTCGCACGTTGGCCAGATCACGGGCCACGCGAATGATCGCGGCATCGAGCGATACACCGGCTTCCACGCACACCACCAACAGATCGAGCGCGTCGGGCACCGCGCGCCGGATCCGATCCTGACGGTTCTGCGCGAGACGATCGACGACGGCCTGAGGACCAGCCACACCGGCCACGACACCCATCACGATCGAGAGCGTGAGGTACAACGGTTGGTCGCGCGGTGCCGCCACGAATGCCAGCACGGGAATGAGCAGGGCTGACGCAATGCGAATGGCCGAGAAGATCACCGGCGCTGCCGTGCCGTCGAAACCGGCATGTACCAGTTTGTTCGAACTGGCCTCGTCCGAAATGAGTCCCTCGGGCATCCGCTCGCGGAGCCATGCCGCCAGACGCGACGACGCCTTGGCGTCTTCGTTCAGGAGCAGCCGTTCGGCCAGGCGGGACGGATCGGTCTCCGGCGACACGCGCTGCATCGTGTCGCGCCGCTCTCGCTCGGAGATGGCCACGTACACGATCGTGCAGACCGCCACGATGACCGTGCCGACGAGAAACAGGAGTGATAGCGGGAGATCAGCCATCACATGTCCACGCTGGCGATGCGTTCCATGATCAGATACCCGATGATCACGGAGACGAACGCGTACACGATGAGTCCTTTTCCAAGCGCCTCGGTGAACAACGGCTGCATGTACTCGCGATTGATCGTGTAGATGATACCGAACATCACGAACGGCATGGCCGCCAGCACGCGGGCCGACATCTTCGGCTCCGCCGTGAGCGTTTCCAGGTTTGCCTGGAACTTGAGACGCTCGCGAATGAGATTCGAGATGTTCGAAAGCAACTCGACCAGATTACCGCCCGTTTCGCGCTGCAGAATGAGCGACGTCACGAACAGTCGCGCTTCTTCGGTGCCGATACGTTCCTGCATGGCCAGCAGTGCGGTGCGCACATCCACACCCAAGCGCTGTTCGTCGTAGAAGCGCAGGAACTCCGCGCGCAGCGGCGCGGGCGATTCGCGTCCCACGAACTCCATGGCCGCCTGCAACGAATAGCCGGCCCGCAGCGCGTTCGTCATGAGATCGAGCGCATCGGGGAATGCAATTTCGAATTGCTTCATCCGCTTCCGCTGACGGCGACGCAGCAGAATCCACGGGATGAACGCAAAAAAGAACGCGCCCACGAAGTTCACGACCCCGCCCACGAGGAACTGCACGATCGTGAGACCGATCATGGCGGAGAGCAGCGTGAAGAGCACGAACTCGCCCGGCTTCTGCCGCGATCCGGCATGGGCCAGCTGCTTCTCCAGCTGCACCGTGATGTTGCGGCCCGAGAGCAGCTCGTTGAGCGTCTTGAAATCGGAAACGCGCTCATCGCGGAGAATCGAAATCGGCACGTCGCTGCGCAGGATGCCGCCGACTTCGCCGACTCGCACGCGCGCCGCGTCGGCCGCCGACAGCCGTCGCCGGTTGGCGAACACGAATCCGCCGACGACCAGCAGCATGGCGCCGAGAAAGACCAGAGTCAGGACGAGCGCGGTCATGCCGGCAGCCCGCCCTCGCCGAGCAGGCCGAGCGCGCCAGGTCCGGCCTGACTCACCGCACCGAACGCGAACGTCTCGGCCGGGAGTTCGATACCGCGGGCGAGAATCGCTTCCATGAACAACGGACGTACGCCGGTCGCTTCGAAGTTGCCGAGCACCGTACCGTCGTCGGCCACACCGCGCCGGCGATAGCGGAAGATCTCCTGCGTCGTGATCACGTCGCTTTCCATCGACGTCACTTCCGTAATGCTCGTGATGCGGCGCGTGCCATCGGACATACGCGATACCTGCACGATGACGTGCAACGCGGACGCCATCTGCTCGCGAATGGCGCGCGTGGGGAGTGCCGTACCGGCGAACAGGACCATCGTCTCGAGACGAGCGAGCGCGTCACGCGGCGTATTGGCATGCACCGTCGTCAGCGAGCCTTCGTGACCGGTGTTCATCGCCTGCAGCATGTCGAGCGCTTCGCCGGCGCGCACTTCGCCGATGATGATACGATCGGGGCGCATACGGAGCGCGTTCTTCACGAGATCGCGGGCGCTCACTTCACCGCGACCTTCCGTGTTCGGCGGTCGCGTTTCGAGACGCACCACGTGCGCCTGCTGCAGTCGCAATTCGGCCGCGTCTTCGATCGTGACGAGACGCTCCGACCCGGGAATGAAGCTGGAAAGCGCGTTCAGGATGGTCGTCTTGCCGGCACCGGTGCCGCCGGACACGAGGATGTTCAGTCGCGCCACGACGCAGGCGGCCAACAAGCGCAGCATCGGCGGTGACATGGCCCCCAACTCCACCAGTCGGCGCGGTCCGATCGACGCACCGAAACGACGGATGGAGAGCACCGGCCCATCGATGGCCAGCGGCGGGATGATCGCGTTGACACGAGAGCCGTCGGTGAGACGGGCATCGACCATCGGCGACGACTCGTCCACACGACGACCGACCTTGCTCACGATACGATCGATGATCGTGAGCAGGTGCGCGTTGTCGCGGAAGGTGATGCTGGTGCGTTCGAGCCGGCCACGCCGCTCGACATAGACCGACTTCGGGCCGTTCACCAGGATGTCGGACACGCTTGGATCGCGCGTCAGGGGTTCGATCGGACCGAGTCCGGTCACCTCCCACACGATCTGCTCGACCACTTCATCGCGCTCGGCCGCCGACAGCGGCGCCTGCTCGATGCGCAGGAACTCGAGGACGGCCGCACGAATCTGCTGCGTGAGCATCGCCTCGTCGCGAATCTTCTCGAGCGCGGCCAGATCGAGCCGATCGATGAGCTTCTGGTGCAGGTCGCGCTTGAGCAGGTCAACGGGAGACAGCACGCCGTTGTCCGACTCCTTCTTTTCTTCTGGCTGCGGCAGGCCGTCCAACGGATCGATCGTCGCCTCGACCGGCGCGACGCCGTTTCCGTTGCTTCCCGCGTCACCGGACGAGCCGGCAGGCGGTGTGGGCTTCTTGCCGAGTAATCGATCGCGTAATGAGCGTTCCACTGTCACTTCCTCAGTTTGCCGAGGAGTCGCCCGAAGCCGGCGCGAGCGGTCGGCAGTACCTCATTGCTGCCCGTCACGAAGCCCTTCTGTCCCATCAAACGCACGGCGAGCAGGTGATACGCTTCGATGAGCGCCTGGGCACCGGGACCCGCGGCGTTCGCCGTGATCGGCACGCCACGTGTCTGCGCGTCGGCCACGACTTGGTAGGCGTTCGGCAGGCGGAAGTCGACGGGTCGTCCAAGCGCCTTTGCCACATCGGGCCACGGCATGACGTCGCCGGCGCCCACGCGATTGGCCACCAGCAGCACCTTCTCGGGCGGAAAGTCGAGTTGTCCGAACAACGCGAGCGCGCGCTTCACCTTGCGCAGTCCCGCCACAGTGACCTGAAAGACCATCACGATCCGATCGGCACCATCGAGCGCTGCGATGGTACGCGGCGAGACGGTATGTTCGACATCCAGCACGGTGTACGTGTAGGTGGAGCGCATGAGGGTCATAATGCGCTGCACCGCCTCCGCCGTGACCTCTTCGCCGAGTTCGAGGTCGCTGGTGCCGGTGAGCACATCCATGCCATCGGCCACACTTTCCACGATCGACTGCAGCGACTCATGGTCGGCGCGATCGAGCTTGCGCACGAGCTCACCGAGATCGTAGGTGGGCGTGAGGTTGAGCTGCGTGGCGACGTCGCCGAGTCCGACGACGAGATCGGCCACCGCCACGCGCCCGGCCGGCTTTCGCAGCGCCAGTGCATGCGCGAGGTTCACCGCCACCGTGGTCACACCGGCGCCACCGGCCGGGCTGTACACGGCGGTGACGTGTCCGCCCTTCGGCGCACGTTCCCAACGCGATTCGAGTCGCGCCAGCGCGGCCGCCAGTTCGGCGGAATCGGCGGGCGCGACCAGGAACTCGGACAGTCCGCGACGGAAGCCCGCGAGAATCAGATCACTGCTCGCCGTCGGCGCCGTGCCGATGGCCGCCATCGAGGGGCGATCGCGCAGCATGGTCTCGACGTCGTCGAGTTCGGCATTCGTGGGCGTGAGCAGCGGCAAGACGATGAGATCCGCACTGACGTCCAACGCCAACGCCACCAGCGCTTCGACGCTCTCGACTTCGACGGGTTTGCCAAAGCCGGCCCCTGTAAAAACGGGGACCAGCGATGTTAAGGGACCCAACGAATCACGAACGATGACCGCACGACGCATCAGAAAGACCGGGAGAACGAGGAACGCAGCATTACTGCTGTCATCACTGCGGCGGGAGACGCTTCTTGAGCGCTTCGAGGGCCGGGGTGAGGCTGTCAGGCGAGAGCTTGATCGTGCGCGTACCGCGCGCGGCATTCGGATTGAGCAACGTCGGCGTCACGACCACCAACAATTCCGACTCCGCGTTCTGCCAGCGATTACTGGAGAACAGCGCGCCGAGAATAGGCAGGTTCATGAGGCCCGGGATACCGGTGCGCACCGACTCCCGTTCTTCGTTGAAGAGGCCGGAGATCACGAGGCTTTCGCCGGGACGCACGTCGAGCGTGGTCTCCACGCGACGCGTGCGGATGGCGGGAATGCGGAAGCCGGAGAGCAGCACGGCGTTGCCGAAGTCGAGACTCGAGACTTCCGGCGTGACTTTCAGCTTCACGAGCGAATCCGACATCACTTCGGCGCGGAACTTGAGCTGTACACCGTACGGACGGTACTGGATGGTGATGAAGGTCTGTCCGCCCTGCCCCGGCTGCGCGATCGGCACCGGCAGTTCACCACCGGCGAGGAAGCTGGCCTCTTCGCGATTGCCCGCGATCAACGTGGGCTCGGCGAGCGAGCGCGCACGGCCGGCCTGTTGCTGCGCATCGAGGAAGGCCGTGATGTCGGTGGTGCCGAAGTTGAGCAGCGCGCCAACGAAACGGGTGGACGACGACCCGGCGATGCCTTCACCGGTCGCATTCGGTGCGAGCACACCGCTGCCGGCGACCGTGTTGCCGTTCTTTCCGTCGTAGCGACCCGAGATCCCAATCTCGTACAGCGCATCGCGGCGCACTTCGGCGAACTTCACGCCGAGCGCGATCTGCCGCGAGTCGGTGGCCTGGAACACCGACACGCGCAGGTGGCGACGGCCGAGGGCCGGTCCCGAGAGCAGCACGTCGGTCTCGCCGATGGCCTTGGCATTCAGTACGACGCTGCGCTCGTTGAGCACCACGACGTCGGCGATTGCGGGGTTGGCCAGCGTCACCTGCGTGACCGCCGCCGTGAGGTCGAGCGGCAGCGAGCGTCCCACGGACATCGTGATCGTCTCGATAGGCGTCACCGGCGTCGCCGATTGCGCGGCAGCGCGCGAACCGACTCCCAGTACGATGGCGGCCATCGCGACGTGGGCCGTACGCATCAACGCGGTATTCAAAGCACGCATGAAGTCTCCAGAAATACGAAATCGAAGTGATCCCGCGACCCCGAGGGTCGCGCGTCACTCAGCGAAACTGCGACGGCGGCATGGAGTCACGTCGGCGCTGTTCGGCGCGACGGAGTGAATCACGGCGCACGCTGTCGCGCGCCTGTTCGAACTTGAGCGACGACAGCTGGTCGCCGCGATACACGCGCACGACCACCGAGTCGGTTTTCTCGGGAATCGGTACCGTGGCGGCGGGTGCGACGGGGGCCGGCGCAGTGCGCACCGGCACGCGGACGATGCGCGTCTGCACGGGGGCGGGCGCCGGCGGCGGACCGTTGTCGACCTGGGTGAGCAGATCACCGCGCTTGGCGCCGGTGGTCTTCACCGAATCGGGATCGCCATAGCCGCGCAGCACGAGCTGAATGGCGCCTTCGCGGACGGCCAGGGCGAGACGCTCGGCCTCGGCCGGCGTGACTTCCAGAGTGGCGGTGGGCGCATTGATCGGACGGCCGTCTTCGCCACGGGCGATGTTCGAGCCGATCGACAGAATGCGCATGTTGCTCATGAACAGCTTCGAGACTTGTGCGCCCTGGGCCGTGGCGTCGCGCGTGGTGAGCATGACATCGACGCGCGAGTTGGGCTGCACCATACCGGAGATACCGGCCACGTCGTCGATGCGCACCGACATCGCGCGCTTGCCGGGAAGGATCTTCACTTCGATACCGCCCGCGGTGCCATCGGGGGCGAGACGCCCCGGCACGATCGCTTCACCCTTGAAGATCGGGATGCGCGACACGCGTCCGACCACCGAGTCGGGCGATGTGTACGAGCCAGCCGGTACGGCAGCCACCGGCAGCTGCACCACGGCGAGCGTGGCGGCAGTCAGGGCCGTGCCTTCTGGTACGTCGGCTGAGGCAATGACGACGTTCTGTGTGGCCACGCGGCTGCTGGCACGCATGCCGTCGATGACGCGATACACCCCGAGCGTTGCCAAACCGGCAACGAGCAGGGCGACATAGAGCACAAAGCGATAACGACGGTCACCAAACATAGGTGCTCACGACAGAGGGGAAGCCTGCATACACGGTACTAACACTTGTTGATCGCGGAAACGGTGGCCGGCGCCTGTTCCCAGCGGAAAACAGCAGAGGCTTGAAGCGAGAGCGTTCGCTTGATCAGCCGGAAAATCGTCGAATTCACCGGGAAGCTTCGAATGCAGACCATCACCGACTCGACATTTTTGGGGTTGGTTCCACAGACGTCAGGGGTAAACGCAATGGTAGGCGTGACCGGCAGTGTGTTTCCGGTGGCGTTGTTGAAATAATTCAGCACCTGATTGCGGATGGCGGTTTGACTGTTGCACGGGTCGTTACTCGACGCCGCGAATCGTGCGCCTTCACGCACTGCTGCCACGAGGTTGTTTCGCTGGAAAAACGCCTGCCCGAAATCGACGATGCCGAAGAGCAACAGCAACAGCACCGGCACGACCACCGCGAATTCCACGATCGGTCCCGCGTCGCGCTCACGAACAAATCGACGTAAGGAACGCATCATGGGTGAGTAGTCCGGAAGGCTGAACCAACGGTGATCCACCAGGCCGTGGCGACGCCGGCGGCGATAGCGAGGGCGTATGGTACACGATCTCGCGCCTCATATGGGCGCAGCTTCATAATCCACGGCGCGCGCACCGCGGTTGCTACGGTGTTCAACGCACTGACGGCGCCGTGTGACCGGAGCAGCCAGAACGCCCCAAGCACTCCACCGTACATGCCGGTAGCGAGCGACGCGACCAACGCACCTTGCCATCCCAACCACGCCGCACTCGCCGCCATCAATTTTACATCGCCAGCGCCCATCAGTCGCAACGCGAACATCGGGAACCAGATCGCCAGTGCCAGACCCACTCCCGACAGCACGTGCCAGGTGCCGTCGGCAGCGCCTCGGGTCAGTGCCGACGCGACAACGCCGGTCGCCAACATGCACAAATTGAGTGCATTGGAGACGCGGCGCTCACGGAGATCGCTGATGACAGCGCCCGCCAGCAACGTCCCCAAAACGACGGATGAAAAAAGGACGCTTGACGTTGACGAGATCATGAAGCAAAATTTAGCTTACTGATTAGTAGCAATCCGCGGCGGCACCGTCAGACGACCACAACAACATCGGTCGTTCCGTGATCGATCTACGGCTTCTTACCGTTACCGTTGCCGCCGCCGTTATTGCCCGAATTGCCGTTGCCGTTGCCGTTATTGCCTTGGCCGTTGCCCTGTCCCGCACCGTTCCCATTGACGCCGTTTCCGGTACCGGTGCCTGTACCGGTCCCGGTGCCTGTACCAGTCCCGGTGCCTGTACCAGTGCCAGTTCCGGTGCCGCTGCCCTGATCGCCACTGCCCGACGTGGCGTCACTGCTGCTGACTTGGGCCATCGTGTTCGTCGTCCGCGCAAACAGGTTCGAGACCGAGCCTGAGAACTGCGAGATGACCACGAGCAACGCTACGGCCGCCACGCCAAGGAGAAGCGCGTACTCAGCGAGAGACGCGGCTTCATCCTCCCGCGAGAATTTTCGCAGGAACGAGCGACGGTGCGACCGCGTACCCACGAACCTCAGGACCCGGCGGAGTTCAGCGTGTTCGTCGTCTTACTGAAGATGTTCGAGATCGAATCCTTGAACTGCGTGACGACGGTAATGAGCGCCACCGTGATCACGCCCAACAGCAGCGCGTATTCGGCCAGCGAGGCGCCTTCGTCTTCGCGAAGGAACCGGCGGGCAACGTTCGTGAGTTTCCGCATGGTCAAGTCCAGAGTGAGGTGGAAGCGCAAGTCGCACGGCGTGGCGCGGACCGACGGGACGATGCCGCGTCGGTCCGCCCGGTGCCTCAGGAACCGGCCGAATTCAGCGTGTTCGTCGTCTTGCTGAAGATATTCGAGATCGAGTTACGGAACGACGTGATCACGGTGATGAGGGCCACGGTGATCACGCCGAGCAGCAGCGCGTACTCGGCCAGCGAGGCGCCTTCTTCTTCACGGACAAAGCGGCGCAGGCTGTTCTTGACGGTCGACATCATTTCCACTCCGGGTTGGGAAATGGGCATTAATCTGGAGATCGTGCCCGTTCGAGGTTTATGGCAGCGATTCGCCGCACAGCCACAGCAGTGCGCAATCGCCGCGCCAAATCTGTGACGCACTCGTCACCATGTTGGAAACTGGGCACGGCGCGTCAAAGAAACGGCAAACTCTTCCTTAATGTTAACAGCACTACATGTAAATCGTTCATCATCAATGAATTGACACGTTAAGAATGCTTCATCTTATATTACCCGGGAATACAAGCGACGGGGTGAGACGACGGCACCAGTCGTCGAATCTTGTGTCGCTGTTGCGTGAATACGGCGAAAGCGCAGCGCTCATGCCACACGGTCGAATGCCCTACATGAGTGCTGCACTCACGCGGCACGCTCTGGTCACGGCTGGTCCGCATCCCTGGCACGGGCGATCACGCGTTGAATGAGGCGCTCCAATTCGTCCTGTCGACTCTTCGCCGTACGCGTAAAGAAGAAGCGCGCGGCAGCGACTGCAGACAGCACCGACGCGGCCACGGCGGCGAAGGCCATCGCGGGGGGGCCGTGCGATGACGCGATCAGACCGGCCATGATCGCGCCGCCGCCGACGCCAACCCCGGCTCCCAAGCCGCCGAACAGACCTCCGGCGAGCTGCGCCATATCCTCGAACGCCCGAACGGTGGTCCGCCCGTTACGCGAAGCGAGATGCACCTGGATGTAGCGCGGCATCCCACCCTGCCGGTTGGTCGGTATGCCGGTCGTGACGGTGAGGGTGCGCCCCACGGCGCTCACCGTGACCATCTCGCCAAGCGCCAGCCGAATTTCATCGGCGACTTCCTCGAAGCTGTCGCCATGCAACTCGCCGTCGAATGACGCCGAGAGCTCGATCTTCGTGCCCGCGCCCAGAATGACGTTGGGTCGGCGGGTCATCACGTCGCCGCGTTGCAGCACCGCCGGCGCTTGCGAGGCAACGGCCCGCTCAACGAATGCCCGCTCCACGTACTTCGCGTCGATGCCGGCATCCACGGCCGCTTCCTTCACGATCGCCGGTGTGTAGCCACGAGTTTCGCTTTCCGCACTCGGCGCAAAGTGGGCCGGCGGCACCTGGGCTCCGGTGTTCGCCTGCAACTCGGCCGCCCGCTCCCACACCTGCTGCGCATCAGCGCTCGAGAGCGGCGATGGAAATGCGAGGGGAACCACCGGCGCGCGAGCCAGTGTGCGATTGGGCACGGCACCGTCGGCCACCGCGCTCGACATGAACGCCAGCGCGGTGAGCAGATCACGCGCCGACGACAACCGTCGATCGGGTGACTTCGCGAGCAGCGTGGCGACGAGATCGTCCAGCGGTGATGGCACGTCGGGCACCAGATCGCGCAGTCGCGGCGCCGGTGCGTTCACATGCGCGACGAGTACCGCCGACGCCGTCGGTCGCTCAAACGGAAACCGGCCACTCACGGCGAAGAACATGAGCACCCCGATCGCGTACAGGTCGCTGCGCCCATCCAGCGGCTCGCCGGACACCTGCTCCGGACTCATATACTGCACGGTACCGAGCACGGTGCCGGTGGCCGTGAGGGGCTGCGCCTCGGTCACGCGCGCGATGCCGAAGTCGGTGACCATGACCCGCCCGTGCACATCGAGCAGGATGTTTTCCGCCTTCACATCCCGGTGCACGACGCCCTGTTCGTGCGCATAGCCCAGCGCGGACGCGATCTGGCGGATGATGGGCACGATGGCGGCGACCGTCATCGGTCCGTCGCGCGTGAGCCGCTCCGCGAGCGACTCGCCTTCGACGTACCCCATCGCGAAGTACACGACGGCATCGCGCTCGGCGGCGGTGTAGACCGGCACGATGTTGGGGTGCGACAACGCGGCCGCCGTGCGCGCTTCTCGCAGAAAGCGCGCGCGCACCTGCGGATCGTACGAGAGGTGCGGCGGGAGCGTCTTGAGCGCCACCGGCCGGTGCAGCTGCTCATCGCGGGCGAGATAAACGACGCCCATCCCGCCGCGGCCGATCTCGCGCTCGATGGAAAATTGTCCGGCGACGGCACGCGCCAAGGCGTCGGCGGTGCCGTCGTTCGGGTTGTTCACGGGCACGTCTGCTGTGTCGTCACCCGATCGCGTCGCCGATTACGCGGCGCAGTACTGGTCGAACGCGCCGGCCAGATCCTGCGCGATTTCCTGCGCGCTGCGGCCTTCGATCTGATAGCGCTCCAGCATGAACACCACGTCGCCGTCCTTGAACAGCGCGATCGACGGGGAGCTGGGCGCGTAGCCGGTGAAGTACGACCGCGCGCGGTCGGTGGCTTCACGATCCTGTCCAGCGAAGACCGTAGTGGACACTTCGGGCTTGGCCGCGTTGGCCAGCGCCATGGCGATCGCCGGACGCGCGTTGCGCGCCGCGCAGCCGCACACGGAGTTCACCACGACGAGCGCGGTGCCCTTGTGTTCCTGCAGCAGGGCGTCGACCGCGTCGGCGGTACGGAGTTCCTGCACGCCAAGACGCGTGAGTTCTTCGCGCATGGGCTGGAGCATGTACTCGGGATACATCATGGGTCGATCTCCTAATATTCCGGAATGTCTTCGCGCGGCTCACGCACGAGGGCGAGAATCGCCGCCTGCGGCACCACGAGATATTGCTCGTTTTCGAACGTGATTTCGACCGCGGCTTTTCTGAAGAACAGCGCGTAGTCCCCGACCTGCGCCTGCATGGGCACGAAGCGCGCCTCACGGCCGGAGCCACCGGAGATCCGCCAAGGCTCTTCGCCCTGATCGGTGAGTTCCGGGAGCGCGAGGCCGGGGCCGGTGGACACGATCTCGCCGCCCTGCACCGCCTGATTATCAATGGCCGTGGGGGGCAAATAGAGCCCGACTTTCGAGCGCTGGTCGCCTTCCTCGGTTTTGACGAGGACGCGGTCACCGACGACGATCAGACGTTTGTGCTTGCGATTCATGTACTCCTGACACGCGCTGGGGGTTCTTATTGGAATCTAGTGGGCGGGAATGGGGGGTGTGGGCTTTGGGCTTTGGGCTGTGGGCTGTGGGCCGTGGGCTTTGGGCTGTGGGCTTTGGGCTTTGGGCCGTGGGCCGTGGGCCGTGGGCTGTGGGCTGTGGGCTGTGGGCTGTGGGCTGTGGGCTACGATCTCAGGAGACGGCGGCGAATGCCTCGGTGGCCGCGTGTACGCCGTGCCACTGGGCTTCCTCGAAGAGGCTCAATCCGCTGAGATCGGCGTGCGCCACATACAGGTGCGGCGCCGGCTGCCACGCTTGCAGGGCGGCGACTCGCTTGAGTACTCCTGGCGTGGGGCGTGCCATGGCGTGTCCCCAACGCATGATGTCGATGCGCGCCACGCAGTCGGCGATGTCACCGTGGGCGCGCCCGAGATCGGTCAGAATCTCATCGCGCCACGAGGTCCACGGGCGCTGCTGCAGGTACTGGCGGGCATCGCGCGCGGGGCGATCGACCACGGCGTGATACCACGTCCACACGGTGCGATCGGGCGGCGTGCCGAGCCCCTGATGGGAGGCGTTCACGTATCCGAGCGAGCGGCTGCCGTAGATCACGTTGTCCCACGCGAGCTCCGCGCCCACCGAGGCCGGCGGACGGTCGATCACGATATTGGCCACGACCCACGGCGCATATTCGTGCGTCACGGGCAGCGTGACCGTGTCGCACACGCGTGGTAGCACGAACAGCGGCGCGCTCCAGATCACCACGTCGGCGGTGACGCGTTCGTTCGGCGTATCGACGAGCCAGCGATTGCCCACACGCGTGATCTGCCAGGCCGGCGCACCGGTCACGATGCGCGCGCGCCCGCTGGCATCCCGACGCGCCGACAGTCGTTGCGTGAGCTGTTGCGCAACGAAGTCGTTGCCTTCAGGCCACGTGAGCGGCCCCTGCTCCTCCTTGTCGCGTCCGGCGAAGTAGTGCACCGCGGCCCACGCACTGGCCTGACTCAGCGACGCGCCGTAGTCATCGCGCGTGCCGTACTCCACCCACCAGCGCAGTGCCGGCGCGTCGAAGCCCTCGCGCGCCATCCACTCCAGCGCCGTCTGCGCGTCGAGCGCCTGAACGGCGGCTGCCTGCTTTGCCACAGCGCCACCAGCGCGCTGGGCCGCGAGACGCCGGGCGTGTCCCTCGGCGCTGGGCACGCTGAACATCCCCGACGCACGCCACTCGCCGATGCGCTCCTCGAACCGGCGGAACTGCTCGCGGTGCGCCCGCGACATCGCGTCGGTGGGCTCGAGTCCTTCGTGCCAGCGCCCGTGCTGCCAGATACGCTCTTGCGGTGTGTGGCAGAGTACGCGCTCGTCCCATGCGCCGTCGGCGCCGAGCACACCGAGCTCGCGAAAGAGCTGCCGCACATGCACGGCATCCTGCGACGGCACCGGGACGTAATGCGCCCCCCACGGTGCGCGCTGCCCGCGATAGTCGGCCGAGCGCGCGTTGCCGCCGGTGCGCGCATCCATTTCCAGCAGCGTCCAGTCGTGCATGCCCAGCGCATCGAGTCGCCACGCCGCGGAGAGGCCGCCCATGCCGCCACCGACGATGGCGACCTTCACGCGGCGTTCGGCCCGCCGCGTCGCACTGGCGCGAAGCCGGGCTCGCGCAGCGCCATCGCGCAGCAGATGCCCCTCCGCGCTGCCGTCGGGCACGAAACCGCCGCCGATCACGCGGCCCTTCCCGGTGAGTCCGATCAACGCCGGTGCCGCCGCGATGACGCCGAGGGTGCGCACGAACTCGCGACGCGACGTGCTCATCGGAACACGATCACCGGTTGATCGCGTCGAACTCGTGCTCGTAATAGCGAACGAGCACCTGGTCATTCAGCCGGTTGGCCAGCGCCGGTACCCGCTGCATGTCGGCCGGAAAGTCGAACAACGCCGGCACACTGGACGCCGTGAGATAGCGAAGGCCATCGGGCAGTGTCGTCGGCGGTGCGTAGCTGCTGAGTCCCGCGATCACGAAGCCCCACTCGCCGAAGCTCGGCACGTACACGTGATACGGCCACGTGCGGAGCCCGGCCCCCTCGAGCGTGGTGACGATGCTCCAGAACGACTGACGCGCGAACATCGGCGACGTACTCTGGACCACGAGAAATCCGCCCGGCGCGATGTGCTGCTTCACCAGCCGGTAGAACGCGCTGGTGTACAGCTTTCCCACGTGATAGTTGGACGGATCGGGAAAGTCGATCACCACGAAGTCGAACTGCACGGCCGAGCTATCGAGCCAGGTGAAGGCATCGGCGTTGACTACGCGCACCCGCTGGTCGGTCAGCGAGCCGGCGTTGAGTCCGGTGAGCCGTGGATGCTGCTGGAAGAGCGCCGTCATGCCTTCGTCGAGATCGACCAGCGTGATCTGCTGCACGTCGGGATACTTGAGAATCTCGCGCACCGCCAGACCGTCGCCGCCGCCCAGCACCAGCACACGACTGCGCGTGGTCGCCGCCGACAAACCGGGATGCACCAGTGCCTCGTGATAGCGGTACTCGTCGCGCGAGGCGAACTGCAGATGCCCGTTCAGATACAGCCGCAGATCGTCCTTCCAGCTGGTGAGCACGATGCGCTGATAGCGCGTGTCCTTGGCCAGGATGATCGGGTCGGCGTACATGCCCTCTTCGGCGAGCGTCGTGATCCGCTGCCCTTTCCAGAGCCCCGCCCCGAGAATGAGCAACGCAACGGTGCCACCGGCGCGCAGCCAGTTCTTGCGCGGCAGCACATCGCGGAACAGCCACGTGCTCCAGAGGCCCACCATCACATTGATCACGCCGAATAGCAGCGCCGACCGCACGAGCCCGAGTCGCGGCACCAGCAGCAGCGGGAACAGCAGCGAGGCGAAGAGCGCGCCGATGTAGTCGAACGTGAGCACGTTCGCGACGACATCCTTGAAGCTGAACCGATCCTGCAGAATGCGCATCAGCAGCGGAATCTCGAGCCCGACGAGAATACCGATGAGCAGCACGATGCCGTACAGCGTGGGGCGGAACGCTTCGGTGTAGGCGAAGGCCAGAAAGAGCAGCAGCGAGGACAGGCCACCCACCACACCGACCAACATCTCCACCACGACGAACCGCGTGACGAGTCCTCGTGTCACGAAGCGCGACAGCCAGCTGCCGATGCCCATCGCGAAGAGGTACGTGCCGATGATCGTCGAGAACTGGGTGACGCTGTCGCCAAGCAGGTACGACGCAAGCGCGCCGGCCACGAGCTCGTAGATGAGCCCACAGGCGGCGATGAGGCAAACGGAGATGAACAGCGCGAGGGGCACTTAGTGAATCGCGGCGGCCACGATGATGCCAATCGCAATCGCCACCGATCCGATCAGAATAGCGGCGGCCGTGTTTCGCTTTTCGCTGATCTCATCCCAGAGCTTGCCGGGGGTGAGCACGTCCATGACGACGAACGCGAGGCCGAACAGCACGACGCCGATGAGCGCGTAGGCCGCGGAGTTGAGCACGTTCTGAAAGAACTGTTCCATTACAGGAGCCTCACTTGCCGCGGAGCGTGCGCCCCGGGATGTAGTACGAGGAGCGATACGCGCCGGGATTGTCGCGAACCGACCGGGGGTTGTTGCGGGACTCGTTAGCACGGGTCAGGCTCCAGCCGCGATACTGGGCGGTGCCCAGCAGCGCCAGCACGGCGACTGCCCACAAGGTGTACACGCGGGCGCCCATCAGCGCCGCCCTCTACTCGTCGTCATCGCTGTCGCTGCTCGAGGTCGGGGCGTGATCGCTCTCTGCCCAGCGTCGACTTTCGAAGCTGGCCGCGGGAAAGATCGAGAGCACAACGGGTAGCAGCAGCGCCAGCACGGCCATCCCGTAGAATCCGTAATGTGGCGCGTCGCGCCGGATGCGCAGGATGTACGACGCCGATGCCTTCGCCGGTTCGCCGCCCTCGGCCTGCACGCGCAGGAAGTAGCGGCCGGCCGGCACCGACGCGATGCGCACCGTTTCCCGCTTTTCGCCCTCGGTCCACGAGCCGTCGCTGTCGGAGCCGTGATAGTAGCTGAGCTGCCGTGTGACCTCGCGGGTTTCTCCCGTGGTCTCGTTGATCAGCGACAGCACGAGAAAGAGCCAGTCGTTGTCGAGATCCGATTCGAGATCGATGGCCACGTTCGACGTACGCCCGTCAAGGTCGAAGGCATCGGTCACCGACGCCTGCTCTTCCTGGGCGCGCGAAAACGTGAAGGCCCGTTCGAATACGGTACGATTGCTCGCCAAGGTGACGTTGAGAATCAGCATCAGCACCAGCGCGATCAGCGACAGCGCAAACCGCTCCAGCAAACGCTTGGGCGTGTTGGCGTGCGGATTGGGCTGATTCGCGAACACGCCGATGGGCTGCAGCAGCGGCGTCGTGAGACCGAACGCTTTCTGAATGACCTCGGGCGGCGTGTACGTGCCGAGCGACCACGTCACTTCGTTGCCGGACGCCTCCGCGCTCAGGATGTACGGCGGCGCCACGAAATCGCGGCTCACCACATGGTCGCCCATGCGCAGCTCCCACGGGAACTCGCCGAGGGCCGCCGTCGTGTACGCCGTCGCCGTCTGAAAGTGCTTGTACGTCGTGCCGTTCAACTCGACGGTAGGGCGTGCGCCACCGGCTTCGCGCTCGGGACGCCGGCGCAGCTTCTCGATGACGTTCCAGTGTCCCTCGTATTCGGAGAGATACAGGAAGCCACGATACGGATTGAAGCAGACGTACTCGGTCCACGAGTACTTCGTGCCTTCGACAATGATGGTGACGACCTGAAAGCCGATCACCTCCCACGGCGCGCCCTTCCAGGTACCTCGTGTGCCGAGCGGGATGCGTGGCTTGGCCGTCACGCGCTCGCCGTACTGCAGCACTTTGAGATTCTCGTCGGTGGCGTCGAGCTGCGCCCCGCAGGCGCCGCACACGACCGACACCGCCCAGCCTTGCGCGTGCAGCTCGATGGCCGCCCCGCACGAGGGACAGTTGAACCCCACGGCTTTGGGAGCGCGCGCTACCATCCTTCGAACTCCCGCAGATTCCGGAAGCGAAGGTCGTCGAAGTTCACGTACTCGCCAAGGAACAGCATCGGCGGTGCTTCCGAGCCGTCAATCGTGGCCAGCCCGTGCTGCGCATTGAACAAGTCGATGAACAGGCAGGCCGACTTCTCCCACGTGGTGAACGGGAGTTCGCCTTCGGTGCCGAGATAGCGGGCCTCGGTGATCGTGGCCACTTCGTACGGTGTGTCGTTCCAGAAGTAGGTCTCGCCCACCCGCACCTTCATCACGGCGGGCACCTCGAAGTCCGAGGGCGCGGCGATCGTCATCGCGTACTCGAGCTGGGCATCCGACAGCCAGGCGCTGGTGCCATCGCCGAGCACACAGTGCCACTCGTTCCACTTGCCACGCGCCCAGCCGTACGCAATGCGTCCGACGACGACGAATCGCTGATCGAGCCACATGCCTTCGGTGCCGATCTGGATCGGCGAGCCGGTGGCGGGGAAGTCGGCTTGCGTGCCAAGCTTGGCCAGGTCGAGATCGCGGCGCACCAGCACCGAGCGGCAATACGTGCAGGTCGTCTGCACCGCCTGCGCCCACAGAAACCGCACCGGTGCGCCACAGTTCGGGCACGCCACGCCATGTGGCTGCGGCACGGTCACCGGAACGCCTCGACCACGGCCGGCACCTGGGCGTACTCGCGTGCGAGTTCGCGCACACGCACCGACTGCGCGCCGAGCAGCGCGGCGAGCCGTGCCTCCCAGTCCCAGGCGGCACGCGGCGTGCAGCAAAACAGGTTGATGCACGCCGACGCGTGCTCAGGGAACGTATGCACCGTGAGATGCGACTCGGCCAGCATGAGCAAGCCCGTGACACCGCCGGGCGTGGGAAACTGATGCCACACGGCGTCACCCACTGGATGCAACGACAGCTCGCTCACGATGGCGTTAAAGAGCGCACGAAGCGCCGCCGGATCGGCGAGGCGTCGGGCATCACACCCATACGCCTCGACGATCCATTCGCTGCCGGTGTGGTGCACCGACGGAAGCACGCGATGCGCGTGAATGCGCGGCTGCCGCGTCAGCCCTGCGGCGCGCCGCAGGACGAACAGAACTTGGCTGCCGCGGGAAGCTTGGCCCCGCAATTCATGCAGAACTTGGTGTCGCCGGTGGTGGCGTCACCCGCAGCGCCCGCCGCAGCACCGGCAGCCGCACCGGCACCGATCGCGGCGTTGGTGGGTGCCGCCGGCGCGGGCGTGCCCGAGGCGCCACGCATGGCGTCGCTCACGATGCCGCCAAGCCCGACGCCGGCACCGATGCCCGCCGCCAGTCCCGCCATGCCGCCCTGATTCGCCGCCGCGATCGGAATCGACTGCGCCGCCTGGAACTGCGTGTACTGACGCAAGTCGCCGATCATGTTCATCGAGATGCGCTCGTCGAGACGCTTCTGCAACTCGTCGGGCAGCGACAGGTTCTCGACGGTGAACGACTCGAGGGTGAGACCGAGTTCGGTGAACGCCGGCTGCACCGCGGTCGCGATCTGCTTGGCGAGCTCCGCCTGATTGGCCGCCATGTCGAGGAACGGCACCTGCGCGTTGGCGAACGCCGACGTGAAACCGCTCATGATCGCGTTGCGCAGCGCCGGATCGATCTGTGCGACCGTGTACTCGGCATCGGTGGCACCGACCTTCGCCTGGAACACAGCGGCATCGGACACGCGAAACGCGTACATGCCGAACGCGCGCAGCCGCACCGCGCCGAACTCCTTGTCGCGGATCGTGATCGGCTGCTGCGTGCCCCACCGCTGGCCCGTCTGGACGCGCGTGGAGAAGAAGTACACGTCGCTCTTGAACGGAGACTGAAAGGCCTTGTCCCAGTTCTGGAGATTCGTGAGCAGCGGCAGATTCGCCGTAACGAGCGTGTGCAATCCCGGTGCGAACAGGTCGGCGGCACGGCCTTCGTTCACGAAGAGCGCGAGCTGTGATTCCCGAACGGTCAGCTTGCCGCCGCTCTGGATCTCCATGTCCTGCATCGGGAAGCGATACATGAGGACGCCGGGACCGGATTCGGTCCACTGGATGACGTCGACGAACTGCTTGCGGAGAAAATCGCCCAAGGACATGGAAGCCGCTCCGGTAACCGAGGAGGGTGAGGATCACGACGCTGACATGCAAACGCGCCCCGTTCTCGAAAAACCGGGACGCGTTGACATTAGGAAGTATTCATTCCTACGGCAACCAGCAGAAAAAGTGTCAGCGTCGCAAGAACGCGCTGACGTCGGCATCCCGGCCGAATTCGACGTAGCCGGGATCATGTTCGAGGTGGATCGCCAGCTGCTCGTGCACCCGACGGTCGACCACGACCAGATCGAAGCTGCCGAGGAACGCTGTGGCCAGCCGCCCTGCCGGCTGCGCGTACATGTGCCCGAGGGAGTCGAGATACGAGAGCGGCAGCGTCTCCACGCGCACGTCATGGGCCACGCGTCCGATCAGCGACGGGTGATACCAGAGCAGACGGTCGGCCTGCACTTCATCCACTAGCAGCCGCCGGCCGGGGACCGCTTCGCGCGCCACCAGATCGGTGAGCCGAATGCTGTCGGGGCGATTGAGACTGTAGTGGGCGAGCAATGGCACGCCGACGAGCAACATGCCCGCCGCCACGGGCAGGCCGATCCGCGCGATGCGCCGCAACAGCGCATCGGGTTCGATGCGGATTCTCGAGCCAAGCGCCTCGTCCAGCGCGGCTGGCAAGAGGCCGATCGACGCCAGCGCCAATGGCGTGGCATAGCGCGCCGACATGATCGTCATCGCGGTCAGCAGGCCGATGGTGAGGAACGTGAAGCTTTCCATCTTCCGCGCCCCGCGCACCAGCGTGACGACCACCGCGCACACGAACAGCGCGGCCGCCGGAACGCGCTCGAATGACAGCGGATACCATTCACTGATATACTCGCGGAACGCCGGGTTGCCGACGGTCTGCTCGTAATAGCGCACCGCGTCCCCGCCATACGGCGTGATGAACACGGCGAGCGTGAGCCCGAGCGCGAGGATGAGGTCGCGCCCCAGCAATCGCCACGAGACCGGGCGATCGTTGCGACCGGCGTCGAGCACGCGAGCCATCGTCGCGAGCGCCGCGAACACCGGCGCCAACAACACCGAGCCGTGCACGTTGGCCCACAGCATCGCGGCCGGCAGCAGCAGCCATGTCGTGCGACGCGGGGCGCGCACATCGCCGGCGAGCACCAGCGGAAAGAACGCGAGGAACGGGAACGCGACCGATTGCGCGCGCAGCACAAACTGCGAGGCCATGCCGATGAGGGCGAAAAGCACGACGAGCAACGTGCGACTCTCCGTCGCGCCGCGTCGCACGGCTACGCCAGCAGCCGACACGATGGTGCCGACGAGCAGCAGGGCGCCGGCCAGCACCAGTCCCTGCATGCCGGCCAGCGTCGCGATCGCGTAGAGCCCGAGGTGCGACACCCATTGGATGTCCACCACGGGTACGCCGAACCCCTGCTCCGTCAGCGCGTTGCGCGTGATGACGCCGCCAGCCGCGACTTCACGACCGAGTACCAAGTTGAACCAGGTATCGCCCAGCACGAGCAACGGCGTGCGGATGGCGACGAGCGCCACGGTGACGATGATCAGTAGTCCGAACACCGGCGAGCGCACGAGCGCACGCCAATGCAGCTCAGCGGACAACGTGGAACGTCGTCTGACGACCGAACGCCCAACGCACCTTGCCGCTCGCGTCGATGATCACGTCTTCTTCCTGCGCCGAGCGCACCTGCTGGTTGTTCCACTCCGGCACCGGCGTGGTGGCCTGCAATTCGATGGAGTACCACATGTTCGGGATGACCTTGTGATCACCACGTCCCGGTACGCCGTCCTGATAATCCCAGAGGCCGATCAACGCGCCGGCGCCGTGGCCATGCAGTCCGATGGGGTGCGAGTACAACGTGCCGTCGATCTTCTCCTCGCGCATGCGCTTGAGCGAGGCGGCCAACACTTCATTGCCCGTGCGTCCCGGCTTGAGCTCGCTGATCGTGATGTCCTGCAGACGATTCGAGGCCAACAGTGCCTTCTTGAGACCAGCCGGCACGTCGGTCTCTCCGTCGCGCAGCACGTACGCCATATGCTGCGTGTCGGTGTTCAGTCCGAGCGCGGTGATCCCGAAGTCGCAGTGCAGCACGTCGCCCTTGAGAATCGTGGGATTCACGCCCACCAGCTCCGGGCTGCCGAACTGCCGCTGCACCTCAACGCTGGTCTGGAACCAGGTGGACAGGCCCAGGTCGTTGACGCGCTGCCGCATCCACCAGAGCACGTCGTCGGCCTTGGTCACGCCGGGCGTAATCACCTTGCTCGAGAACGCCTCCTGGATGATCTCCCAGGCCACGCGATTGAGCTCCCGGTACATCGCTTCTTCTTCCGGCTGCCGCGAGGCGATCATGTCGACGGCCAGCGCCTCGGCCGGCACGACCTTCGCCGCCAGCGCCGGTCCGAGTGCCTGCAGCATACCGTCGCGCTCACCGCTGGTGAGGCCGTCGGCAAACGCGAACGTGCGCGACGTGTTCACGGCGATCTTCTTCGGCTTGCGCTCTTCGATGACCTGCTTGAGCACGTTCCACTGTTCGTCGCCCCACAGCTCGGCCGAGCGCTCGTTGCCACGGCTGCCAGCGGCCGGCGCGGGCACCGGCTTCATGCTGCGCACCGCCTTGAACACGTTGCCCTGCGAGGTGCCGCCCAGCGCGATGCGCTCGACACCGGCAGCGCCACGGTCGAAGAAGACGTAGATCGTGCGACGGCGCGCGGCGAACGTGGTGGGCGACGTGATCGCGGTGAACACCGGATCTTCGGCGTACTCGCGCATGGGGACGACCCACATGTCGACGCCTTCGCGCCGCATGAGCGCCGGCAGCGTGCGCTCCATGCGCAGCTCGAGCCACTGCTGCTGCTTGAAGGCCTGCTCGCGCAGCGTACCGAAGGGGCGCAGCGTATCGGCCGCGGTGGATCCGGAGGTCCGGGTGCCGGGCGTGGCCGGCGTGACCACCGGCTGCGCGGCGAGCGTGAATACCGGCGTGGACGCCGACGCGGCAGCCAGCAACAGAACAGGAAGAATTCGCACAGTAAGGTCTGCGGTTTGAGTTACGCTTCGCGTTTCGACGCTTCGCGGGTTGGCGCCTCGCGCGGTTCCATGGCGCGACGCACCAACTGCACGGTGCCGCCCAACACGAGGGCGAAGACGGCGAGCACGATGGTGCGCTCGACCAAGGTTTGGCCGGCCATGGGCCACCAATCGGGCCACGTGGCCACGCGCGATCCCACGCGTTCGCGCGAGAAGGCGATGAGCAGCGAGCTGGTGCCCATCTCGGCGAACACTTCGATGACCAGGAAGAGCGCGACGCGAGGCGGCCAGCGCTTGACCGGGAAGTTGCCGAGGTGCCAGGTGAGCATGCCGCAGAGAAACAGCACCCCGCCCACGAGTCCACCGACAAAGAGCATCCAGTTCGTGCTGGCCAGCAGCGCGGCGCGCCACAAACGGAGCACCACACCGGTAATGCCCGCCGGCTCCACCGTGCGGATGGCGAACGCGCGCAGGGGGTGCAGGCGCTCTTCGCCCCAGTGGATCACGTCCTTCGGAAAGAACCGGCTCATGCTGGCAAGCTACGTCCCGTCGGGACAGACGCCAGCCTTTCTAGCGGCCCGCGACGTTTCCCAGCAGGAACTGGAGGCTCTCGGCGGCGTGCGTTTGCCAATAACTCCAGCTGTGCGCGCCGGGCCATTCGGCGTACCGATGCGGCACGCCCAGTCGCGTGAGCGTGGCGTGCAGGTCGCGATTCTGGTCGACGTATGCATCGTCGACGCCCACGTCGAACATCAGCTGCGGCAGGCGAGCGCCACCGGTGGCGGGGCGCGACAGCACCGATTGTTGCAACCGCTGCGCCATGTGTCCGGGATCACGTGCGTTCCAGCCAATGGTGTCCTTGCCCATCACCCATCGCAGATCCGACCACAGGCTCCGGGCGGCTGTCTGCAACTCGGCGGTGGTGTTGGCGTAGCGTGGGGGCGGTGCGAACGGCTTGGGACCGAGGTAGCGCGGCGACAGCACCCCGGAGTGGCTCGCCGCCGCGGCGAAGACGTCGGGATACTGCAAGGCGAGGGTGATCGCGCCGAAGCCTCCCATGCTGAGGCCGGCGATCCCGCGGCGTTCGCGACGGGCGACGGTGCGATAGCGCGTGTCCATGTGCGACACGATGTCGCGCGCGATGTAGTCGTCGTAGCGCGTCCACGGCACACAGTAGGTGGCGGCGGGCTCGCGGCGAGCGGTATCGGCGCGACAGGCGTTCGCATCGCCGAGCTGGTTCCAGGTGGCGTACCAGCCGTCATCGCCGTCGGGCATGGCGATGATCGCTTCGGGGGCGCCGGCACGCACCAGCGAATCCATCGTGAGATGCAGCCGACCGGCGTCCACCCAATTGCGCTCGCTGCCGGTGCGACCGTGCAGGTACACCAGCAACGGATAGCGGGTGCTCGAGTTGGCGCGGTACGAAGGCGGCAGATACACCACGAGGGCCTTGTTGGCCCCCAACGACTGTGACCAGAGCGTGTCGGTACGTACGCTGCCCGCTGCGGCCCCCGAGACGGTACCCGTCTGCGCCCACGACACGGTCGCGCTGCCGACGGTGAGCCCGAGAGCGAGCAGCCGCACGGCGCGTCGCATTACTTGATGACCGTCCCGATGCGTCCCCACCGGATATCCGTGATGAACGGGAGGGGCCGGACGCTCTCGTCGGCGTTGTACGAGTAGTAGACGAAGACCGGGCGGCCGCGCACGTTCTCGCGCGGGACGAAGCCCCAGTAACGGCCGTCCTTGGAATCGTACCGGTTGTCGCCGAGCATGAAGAGGAAGTTCGCGGGCACCACGAGCGGGCCCCAGTCATCGAGGGTGGGCGATGCGGGCGGATCGCCGGCGCGCGTGCCGCGCACTTCGAACTGCTTCTGCCAGCTGAACAGCGGGTGCGAGAAGCCTCCGTCGCCCTTGGGGTTCTCCGAGGCCGGGAAGCCCTGTCGCTGGGCCATGCCGTTCACGTGGAACACACCGCCGCGCATCCACACGGTGTCGCCGGCCACGGCGACGAGGCGCTTCACGAGGATCGGATTCGGATCTTCGGGCTGATCGACCTGATTGGGCGAGACGAATACCACCACGTCGCCGCGTTCCGGGTCGTCGTAGCCCGGCAGGTTGATGTTGGTGAACGGGACGTGCGGTCCGTAGGCCAGCTTGTTCACGAACAGCCAGTCGCCCACCAGCAGCGTGGGGATCATGCTCCCCGAGGGGATGCGGTAGGCCTCGATCAGGAACGTCCGGATGGCCAGGAAGATCGCCAGCGTGACGAGAATCGCCTTGACGTTCTCCCAGAGGGTGGAGCCACCACCGCCGCCGCCGGAGGACTTGCCGGCGCGGAGGTTCGCCACGCTCTTGCGATCGGTGCTGCTTTTCGACGAACTGCTTTTCGAGGCCACGGGCGGTGCGGTTGGGAAGTCGAGGACGGACTAGCTCAAAGGGGCGCGCCCATCAAGGACGCGCCCCTTCAACATACGCTGTAGACCGTCGGGAGTTACGACAGGTGCTTGGACACCAGCGTCGTCATCTCGAACATGCTGACGGTCTTCTTGCCGCCGAACACGGCCTTGAGCTTGTCGTCGGCGTTGATGTTGCGCTTGTTCTTGGCGTCCTGGAGGCCGTTCTTCTTGATGTAGGCCCAGAGCTTCTTCACGACTTCCGTACGCGGAAGCGGCTTGTCTCCGACGACGGCGGCGAGATCGCTGCTCGGCGTGAGGGCCTTCATGAACGCGGCGTTCGGCGTGCGCTTGGCGGCCTTCTTCGCCGGCGCCTTCTTCACCGCGGCCTTCTTGGCCGGGGCAGCCTTCTTCACAGCGGCCTTCTTGGGGGCGGCCTTCTTCGCAGGCGCCTTCTTGGCGGCGGCCTTCTTCGGGGCGGCCTTCTTTGCAGCTTTCTTCGCAGACTTCTTCGCAGCGGCCATGTTGTCTCCTGAGGTGGTAACCCGTCGGGTCGCGTCGAGCGGTACAGCTCTCGACAGATCTCGCGAAGACGCGGTTACGTCTCAGCGGACGGCCAAAAGTACAATCACGAATACATCGCGCAATAGTGCTTTTCATGTTTTTCCCTCTGAAAACCGCACTTCGTACCGAAATCAGCGGATTTTTTTCGGTGTTTTTCCCTCTGAGAATCGATTTTCGCCGTTCTGTTGCTCGAGGAACGCAACGAGTGCGCGCAGGATTTCCCCCTCGACACGACGCGATGTGAGGCGCACGTAGCCGCGCGGATCACCGTCGAAGTCGTCGAGCAGGAGGTGATTGGTGTGCGCCAATCGCACGGTGCGCGCGTCGTGCAATGCCGCCGCGAGCTCGTCGGACTGCTCCACCGGAACCTGCCGGTCGTTCTCGCCGTGCAGCAACAGCACCGGCTGGCGGACGCCGCGCGCGATCGCCCGCGGGTCGAGGGCGAACCAGGTGCGCAGCCAGGGGTCGGTGGCGGCGATCGCATCGGCGTCCGATTCGGCGCGCGCGAGTACGGCGGCGCGTTGTGCCGGCGGCCACGTGGTGAGATCGCCGGTGACGAGCGTGGCGCGCTGCCAGCGTGCGATTTCGCGCCCGGGGCGTGACGCCGCACCCAGCAATCCCAGCGCCCACACGCGGGGATCGTCGTGCGCCACCAGCAAGGCCACCAGGGCGCCCTCGCTGTGGCCCACGAGGGCGATCCGCGTCGGCTGCACACGCGGCTGTCCGCGTAGCCACGTGACGGCGGTCGCCGCATCGCGCGCGAAGTCTGCCGTCGTCGCCCCGTCGAAGCGGCCCGTGGATGCACCGACCCCACGGTCATCGAGCCGCAGTACCGCGAAGCCCGCGGCGAGTAACGTGTCGGCGAGATCGGCGAAGGGGCGATAGCCCGGCAACTCGGTGCGCGCGCCGTCGCGGTCGTGCGCGCCCGACCCGCTCAACATCAGCACCGCCGGCAGGGGTGCGCCGGTAGCGGTGGACGGCAGCGCGAGATCGCCGGCCAGCGTGACGCCGCTGTCCACCGTGATGCGGACCTCGCGGTGCACCACGGCGCTCGCCGGCGGCACCGTGCGACCCTCGCAGGCCACCAGCGCCGCAGTGAGCACGACGCGCGCGTTCCGCCACCGCATGCCCATCAGCATGACCATCAGCCGCGCGGGGGCTCCTTCGCCAGCGTACGCAACAGTGCGATCGAGCGCACGTCCCACGGATCGGGCGTGTCGTCATCCTCGCCGATGTCGGCGTGCTCCTGCGGCGTCTCGAGGATGAGCGGCACCCCCTGCGCGCGGCGATCGTGCAGCAGCCAGCTGAAGGCGTCAGCGCCAATCAGCCCTTCGCCGATCAGGGCATGCCGGTCGCGATTGGAGCCGAGGGCGCCTTCGCTGTCGTTGAGATGGAAGAAGGCCGGCGGTTCGCCGGTGGCCGCCTCGAACTCATCGAGCACACGCGTAAGATCGGCGCGCGAGGTCGCGATCGGATATCCCGACGCGAACAGATGGCAGGTATCGAGTCCGTAGCCGGTGCGCGCGCGATCGGCCGCCGGGATGCCGGCCAGCATCGCGCCGACTTCCTCCGGCGTGCGCCCCACGGTGGTGCCGGCGCCGGCCGTATTCTCGATGAGCAAGCGCGTGTGGCTGGCCGGCACCGCCTTGAGGGCGCGGCGCATGGCTTCGGAGACACGGGCGATGGCCGCGTCGCGATCCCCGTCGGTGGCGGCACCGGGATGAAAACAGACCCCCGCCACGCCGAGCGCGGTGGAGCGTTCGAACTCCTTGGCGAGCGCCGCCGCGGCCCGATTCCACTTCTCGTCATCGGGCGTCGCGCTGTTGATCACGTACGCCGCATGCACGATGACATGCTCCGGACGAATGCCGGCCTCGGCCAGCGCTTCCTGATATCGGGCGAGCCGGTCGGGCTTCACGCCGACCTTGTCGTTGTAGAACTTCGGGATCGCACTGAAGATCTGCAGCGACTGCATGCCCGCCTTGCCAGCGCGCCGCGCCGCCATGGGGATGCCGCCGGTATCGATACAGTGCGCGCCAAGCAGCAGCGACATCGTCAACGCTCCACGCGGGCACGCCGCAAGCGGAAAATGGGATCGGCGCCAGCCGCCGTTTCGCTCCAGCCGACCACGACGGCGCGGCCACGCACGAGCACATGCGGATCGCGGGCATTGGAGATGCCGCCGCTGGCCGTGAGTCGGTCTTCAAAGAGATGGCCCGACGTGCGCGATACGGCGAGGCCGATCTTCCGGCGACCGAGGCCGCTGTTCGGATCTTCGTACGCCACCGCCACCACGTCGCCGTCCACCGCCACGCGGGCGTCGCCGATGCGCTCACCGTAGATGATCGCGACCGGCGGCTCGAACTGCGACCGCGGGTCCATCTGGTGCGCGTAGAACACGCCCGGTCCTTCCGGGCCGGTGAGCGCGTAGGCGACATGCACATACCCGTACTTCTTGTCGATGGCGACACTGGGGGCGGGACGGGCACAGCCGTAGGCACCGCGATCGGCCGCCTGCGCGTCGCCGGGCCCCTGATCGAGCGAATCGATCATGATGGGTCCGCGCCAGGCGCTGGCCGATGCCGGCACCGGGGCGCCTGCGGCCCCACCAGCGGTCGAATCGGCGGTCGAGGTCACCACGCTATCACGCCAGGCCGCGGCAAGGCGCACGCGGCCACCAGCGCCTCGGCTCCACCAGACGGCTACATGCCCGCGCGCACCGGCGGAGACGATGCGAATGGAGCGGGCACACCGTAGCGAATCAGCCGGGGCGTTACCATTGCCCAGCGACGTGAGCGGCGCCGGCGCGGTCTGCACCGGCGGCAGCATGGCGTGGTTCTCGATCGAGTCGCGGGCCTCCGGCATGCCGGCCATCGTGGGCTCGAGCAGGTTGGTGCCGCCGGCTTCACGCCACAAATCCTGTGTGAGCAGGAAGTCGGCATAGGGCGACGACGCGTCGAGGGTCGAGTCGGTCGCCACGTACGGCGGGTACACCAGCGGCGACGGCAGATTGGTCGCGACCGCCTCGGCATCGACCCATCGGATCGCGGGCTTCTCGCAGGCCGCGACGACCAGTGCGAGCGCGAGCGGCGCCATGGCAACCTGGCGGCGGTTCCGGGACAGTCGGCGGAGAGCGGAGGTACGGGCAGAAGGCAGGGCCATACGCGAAGGGTACTGCAAGATCCGCACGACGCTAGCTTTCTGGTTCCTTATCCTGCCCTCTCGGAGAACGTCTGATGTCTTTTGCCGCCTTCGATGGCACGCGTCGCGTGCCGGTCGCCGCTAACGAGCCGGTGCGTACCTACGCGCCGAACTCGCCCGAAACGAAGAACCTGAAGCTCCGTCTCGACCGCATGGCGGCCGAACAGGTGGAGATCCCGATCGTGATCGGCGGTCGCCGCATTCATACGGGCGACATGGGCACGGTCACGATGCCGTGCGATCACCACCATGTGCTGGCCACCTACCACAAGGCCACGCCGGAGCTGGTGCACGAAGCGATCGCGGCGAGTGCGGCGGCCTACGCCGAGTGGTCGAGCTGGCGCTGGGAAGACCGCGCGGCGGTGTTCCTGCGGGCGGCCGAGTTGCTGACCACCACGTGGCGCGACACGATCAACGCATCGACGATGCTGGGGCAGGCCAAGACGGTGCATCAGGCCGAGATCGACGCCGCCTGCGAGATGATCGACTTCTGGCGCTTCAACGTGCAGTTCGCGCAGGATCTGTACGCCGAACAGCCGTTGTCCGACCACACGATGTGGAACCAGCTGGACTACCGTCCGCTGGAAGGCTTCGTGTACGCGGTCACGCCGTTCAACTTCACGGCGATCGGCGGCAACCTGCCGAGCGCGCCGGCGATGATGGGCAATGTGGTGCTCTGGAAGCCATCGGCCACGGCGCTGCTGTCGTCGTGGTACACGATGCAGCTGCTGGAAGAGGCGGGACTGCCGCCGGGCGTGATCAACTTCATCCCGGGAGACGCGGGCATGATCTCCGACATCGCCCTCGCGCACCGCGATCTGGCCGGCGTGCACTTCACCGGCTCGACGGGCGTGTTCAACAGCATGTGGAAGACGATCGGCTCGAACATGGGCACGTATAAGTCGTATCCGCGCATCGTGGGCGAGACGGGCGGCAAGGACTTCATCGTGGTGCACCCGAGCGCCGACCCGCAGGCCGTGGCCGTGGGCATCGTGCGCGGTGCGTTCGAGTACCAGGGCCAGAAGTGCTCGGCGGCGAGCCGCGCCTACGTGCCGAAGTCGATGTGGCCCGACGTGAAGGCCCGCTGCGTAGCCATGATGGCCGAGATGAAGCAGGGCGACGTGCGGGACTTCTCGAACTTCGTGGCGGCGGTGATCGACCAGAAGGCGTTCAATCGACTCAAGGGCTATCTCGACGACGCGAAGACGTCGGCCAACATCGTGGCCGGTGGCGGTTATGACGACTCGAAGGGCTGGTTCATCGAGCCGACGATCGTGGAAACGGATGATCCGAAGCACCGCATGCTGTGCGAGGAGCTGTTCGGCCCGGTGATCACGATCCATCCGTACGACGACAACGCGTGGCGCGAAACGCTCACGCTGGTGGACACCACGTCGCCGTACGCCCTGACCGGCGCGATCTTCTCGCGTGACCGCGGTGCCGTGCGTGAGGCGATGAGCGTGCTGCGTCAGAGCGCGGGCAATCTGTACATCAACGACAAGCCCACTGGTGCGGTGGTCGGTCAGCAGCCGTTCGGCGGCGCGCGTGGCTCGGGCACGAACGACAAGGCGGGATCGAAGCTCAACCTGATGCGCTGGGTCAGTGCGCGGAACATCAAGGAGACGTTTTCGAGTCCGTTGGATTGGAAGTACCCGTTCTTGGGGTGATGGCGGGTTCTTGCGTGCTTGCTGATGGACTCACGTGAGTTTCGGGTTTTGAGTTGAAGTTTGGAGTCGTGGGTGGGTTGACTGCTTCGGCTTGACTCATGACTCCAGACTTGAACTCAGAACTCCAAACTCACCGGTTTCTCTTACCTATGCGCACCCTCCGCTTCATCACCTGCGACGTCTTCACCTCCGAACCGTTCACGGGCAACCAGCTTGCCGTCGTGTTCGGGGCGGAAGGGCTTCCCACCGAGACGCTGCAGGCGATCACGCGGGAGTTCAACTACGCGGAGACGACGTTCGTGTTCGCGCCGGAGGATCCGTCGCACACGCGGCGGGTGCGCATCTTCACGCCGGAACTCGAAGTGCCGTTTGCGGGGCATCCCACCATCGGCACGGCGCACGTGTTGGTGGCCAGTGGTGAAGTGCCGGCGGTGGGGAATGACATGACGCTGGTGCTGGGCGAGAATGTGGGCCCGGTGCCGGTGCGTGTTACGCTGGAGCATGGTGTGCCGGTGCACGCGCAGCTGACCACGGCGCAGTTGCCGGAGGAGCGCGTGGAGGTCACGGATCTCGACGCGTTGGCGAGTGTGCTGTCGCTGTCGGCGTCGGATCTGGTGGGCGGCGCGCATGCGCCCGCGGGTGTGAGTTGTGGCTTGCCGTTTCAACTCATCGCGCTGAACAGCGTGGAAGCGGTCGAGCGTGCGCGGCTCCGCACTGACGCGTGGGAGGCGGTGCTCAAGGGCGCCTGGGCGGCGTGGCCGATGGTCTTCGCGATGTCGCGCGACGGCGATGCGACACAGCACGCGGCGCGAGAGGCGTCGCTGCCGGCGCATGTGCGCGGCTGCGACATTCGGGCGCGGGTGTTCGTGCCCGGCTCCACAGTACCGGAAGACCCGGCCACCGGTTCGGCGAATGCCTGCCTGGCGGGCTACCTCGCCAAGCGCACGCCGCGCGACGGAATGCTGAAGTGGGAGGTCGCGCAGGGCGTAGAGATGGGTCGCCCCAGCCGGCTGCACATCGAAGCACATAAGAGCGGCGGCATGATCGACGCCGTGCGCGTCGGTGGCGCGACGGTGCTGGTGAGCGAAGGAACGATGGCGGTGCGGTAGACCGCGGAGCCTCCGTTACATCCTATACGCTCACCGGCGGAAACTCGCCGCTGGTCTGGCCCAGGCGCAGGGCGTCGAGGCCGTGCGACCAGAGGACGACGCGATTGCGGCCGCTGCGTTTGGCGGCGTAGAGCGCTTCGTCGGCGCGCGAGCGCAGGGCTTCGGCGATCGAGTCGTCGGGCACGGTGTCGGACACCACGCCTACGCTCACCGTCACCATGACCTTCGCCTTGGGCTCTCCGAAGGTGCGGCGACGGAATGCCTCGAGGATGCGCAGCGCGAGGTGCTGGGCGCCGGCGGCCGAGGTGTTCGGCGCGAGCACCATGAACTCCTCGCCACCGGTACGGGCTACGATGTCGTCCGTCCGCGCGTTGGCGCGCAGCAGCTCGCCCGTCTCGGCGATCACCTGATCGCCCACCAGGTGGCCGTGCGTGTCGTTCACCTGCTTGAAGAAATCGAGGTCGATGGCGATGAGCGCCATATCGGTTTGTGTACGCGCGGCACGCGCCAGCTCGCGGCGGTACTGCTGCTCGAACCCGCGGCGGTTGTAGCACCCCGAAAGCGGGTCGGTTTGCACGATGCTGGCCAACTGGGTGCGCATCCGGTTGTACGCGCGCCCGACCGTGGTGATGGCGTCCGGGCTCTTGTCGGCCCCGACATCGTACGAGTTGCCGAAGTCGCCTTCTTCGGCCCGCTCGAAGATGGACACCAGCGTGCCGAGCCGCGCATGCAGGTTGCTCTGCACGCGGATGACCAGCAGCGCGCCGAGTCCGAAGAAGCCCAGCGTGGTGAGCGCCTCGGGCCACGACACATCGTTGCTGTAGCGCTGCGCGATGTCGTTGATGAGCAGGAACGCCGCGGCGATCGCCGCCAGCATGAGCAACGCCGGCGCGCGGCCGAAGTAGACGTGTGTGAGCTGGAGCGAGAAGAGCGCCAGCAGCAGGCCGCGATGGTAGTCGCTGGGCTCAGCCAGCAAGAAGACCAACAGAAACACCACCACGAGGTCGGCCACGACCATGAGCGTGGAGAGCGTGCGTCCGGCGGCCCGCGTGCGCTGCACAAGGGCGCGGATACTGAGCACCAGCGCCACGTAGGTCACGGCCACGAGGCCCAACACACGGTCGGCGGAATCAGGGCCAACCGTGACGTAGGCTACGGACGACAGCGTAAGAATGCCGGCGCTGCGCAGGCCGACCGCGATAATACCGGCGACAAGCGCGAGCACGAGCCGATATCCTGTCTGCCAGAGCAGGATATCGGCGTTGGCAACGTCGGTGCGGGGGGTTTCGCTGTTCATCAGGTTGTGTGGCAAGACAATAACGCGCCTGCGGCACGTCCACCAACCTCAACTACACCCCCGTTCGCCACCCGGTCCCGGTGGCTGTGACCTAGGCTACAGCCTCCAGCACCTTTCCGTCAAACAGCTGCACCGTGCGGTCGGCGTGCTGAGCATATCGTGCGTCGTGCGTCACCATGCAGATCGTGGAGCCGTTGCCATGCAACTCGCGCAGCAGGTCCATGACCGCCTCGCCGTTCTTGGAATCCAGATTGCCGGTCGGTTCGTCGGCCAGCAGAATCGCCGGGTCGCCGGCCACGGCACGGGCCACCGCGACGCGCTGCTGCTGACCGCCCGAGAGCTGCGGCGGATAGTGCTTGGCGCGGTGCGTCATCCCCACGCGCTCCAGCGCCTTCTGCACGCGTTCCTTCCGCTCGGCGGCATCCATGTCCCGATACGTGAGCGGCAGTTCCACGTTCTCCCACACCGTGAGGTCGCCGATCAGGTTGAACGCCTGGAAGATGAAGCCAATTTCGCGATTGCGGACGCGCGCCCGGTCGGCGGGCGCGAGCTGACCCACCGATGTGCCGGAAATGCGATAATCGCCCGACGACGGTGTATCCAGCAGCCCGAGGATGGCCAGCAGCGTGGTCTTGCCGCATCCCGAGGGGCCGGCGATGGCCACGTACTCGCCCTTCCGGATATCGAAGTGCACGTCGGCCAGTGCGTGCGTCTCCACCTCGTCGGTGTAGAACACCTTCCGTATGCCCTTCATGTGAATCAGTGGTTCCGACATCGTTGGCTCCGGTGCTGACCGTGAGGTGGTGGTTATTTGATGCGCACGCGATTCGCGTTCGCGTAGCTGCTCATGTCCGACAGGATGATGCGGTCGCCCACCGAGAGTCCGTTCAGGATCTCGATAGTGTTCACACTGCTCCGCCCGAGTGTGACGGGCACGCGCACTGCGGTGGAGCCATCGGCCTCGAGCCGGAACACCGACGTAGTGCCTGATCCGGCGCTCGATGCCGGGCGCCCCGAATACCGCACGTTGGCCATGCGGTCGATCACGATCGTGCCATCAACACTGAGATCGGGCACCGCACCCGAGGGCAGCGCGCCGTCGAGCGCGACGTCGATGGTCACCGATCCGCCCTGCGCCGACGGGTCCTTGCGCATCACCTTGCCGCTCACGAGTCCGTTGCGCGTGTCGATCGTCGCGCGCTGGCCGAGCTGCACGTCCTTCGCCTGCGACTCCGGAATGCGCAGCACGGCCTTGAGCTGACCGGGCTGCACGACCTTCGCGAGCGTGGTGCCCTCGGGCACCCATTGCCCCAGCTGCAGCGTGAGCTCCTGCAGCACGCCGGCGTCGGGAGCGCGCACCTGAAGCGAACGCAGTCGCGCCTGTTGGTTGTCGGCGATCGCCCGCAACTGCACCACGCGCGACGCCTGCACGGCGATCTGCGAATCGATCGCCTGCCGCATGAGCGACAAGCGTTCCTGCTCGACCCGGGCCGGGTGGTGAACTCGTCGGCCGACGCCTTGCGATTGGCTGCTTCGAACGCCGGCACCAATCCCATACGCACCAGCGAATCGGCCGCGCGCGCCTCCTGCGAGCTGCTCACGTACTGCGTGCGCGTGGAGGCCACCGTGCCTTCCTGCGTGAGGATCGCACTCCGCAGATTCGTCCTCAGATTGATCAAGTCGATCTGCGCCTGCTGCACCTGCTGCTCGGCCTGCATGGTCTGAATCTGCAAGTCGGGATTCGACAGCTCGAGCAACAGCTCACCGGCGTTCACCGCGCTGCCCGACTCGGTGTTCACGCGTTCCACGCGCGCCGACGCCTGCGCCGTGATCCAGCGAATGTGTTCGGGCACGAGCGTGCCGGGGCCGCGCACTTCACGCACCACGTCGCCCTGCTTCACCGTGTCGATGACCACAGCGGCGCTTTGCACCGTAGGCACCGCCGGATCGAGTCGCGTGAGAGCCACCGTCACGAGCACGACGCCGATAATGGCGGCGCCGATGATGATCTGCCGTTTATGGGACTTCTTGGGCGTACGAACGATATCCATGGGAATCGACCTCAGTCGAAGCGCAGCGCGTGCATCGGATCGACCTGCGCGGCGCGACGCGCCGGCAGGTAGCCTGCCGTCAGGGCGACAAGCGTGAGCAGAACCACCGAGGCCACGAACACCGCGGGATCATGCCCTTCGAGTTTGTAGAGCTGAGACTGCGCGGCGCGGCCGAGCGCGAAGGCGGCGGCGATGCCGATCACGGAGCCCACGAGCGTCATCGCACCGACTTGTCGCATCACGAGCGCACGCACGCGGCCGGCGTCGGCACCGAGCGCCATGCGGACGCCGATTTCGCGGGTACGCTGCGCCACCGAGTAGGCGAGCACGCCGTACAAGCCCACGGCCGCCAGCAGCGTGGCCAGTACCGCGAACGCCGAGGCCATGATGCTGATGAGCCGATCGAGGAAGACGTTCTCGCGAATCTGTTGCGGCATCGTCTTCAGATCTTCCACCGGCACCGTGGGGTCGATGCGCTTCATGATCGCGGTGATGCTCTTGAGCAACTGCTCCGGCGGGGTCGTGCTGTTCACGTAGAAGTAGAGGCCACTCACCGACCCGCGCTGGCGCCACGGCGTGTAGAACACCGGCGGGACGTCGTCTTTCACTTGCGCGTACTTGGCGTCCTTCACGAGGCCCACGATCTGCAGGTCGAGCGAGTCGTCGCCCTCCGACATGAACTTGCCGATGGGATTCGTGCCCAGATTGAATTTCTTGGCGAACGCTTCGTTGATGAGCACCACCTTGCTGCTGCCGAGCCGATCGCTCTCGGTGAACTCGCGGCCGGCCAGCAGCTGCATGCCAAGCGTTTTCAGGTAGGCAGCGCCGATGGAATTGAAGCGCGAGTTGGCGTCGATGTCGGGGCCATGTGCGAAACCCTGCACGCGCACATCGTTGCCCCAGTTGTTACCGGCCAACAGCGGCACCAGCGAAGACGTGACGCCGGTGGCACCGGGAATCGCCGCCAACTCCTGCTCCACCCGCTCGTACAGCACGGCGGCGCGTGTGCTGTCATAGCCACTGCGCATCGGGGTGATGGAGAAGGTCGCGACGTGGTCGACGTTGAGCCCCAGATCGGCCTTACTCACGTTCACGAGGCTCTTGAGAAAGAGACCGGCTGAGATCAAGAGCGCCATCGACAGCGAGATCTGCGCGGTGACGAGCACCGTACGGAAGCGCGAGGCCGCCCGTCCGCCGGCGATTTGTCCGGCGCCGGCGCGGATCACGGTGATGAGATCCGAGCGGGTGCTGTGCAGCGCGGGGAAGAGGCCGAAGATGAGACCCGTACTGATCGCGACAACCGCCGCGAAGATCACCATCGACGGCTGCAACGTGAGGTTGATCGTCGCCGACGCTTCCGCCGGCATCAACGAACCGATGGCGCGCAGCGTCCAGACCGCCACCAGCAGGCTCACCACGCCACCGAGCAGCGCGAGCACCAGCGATTCGGTGAGTAGCTGCACGAGCAGTTGACGCCGCGTGGCTCCCAGCGCGAGCCGCACGCCCATCTCCGTGGCGCGGGTGGCCCCTCGGGCCAGCAACAGGTTCGCGATGTTGGCGCAGGCGATCAACAGCACCGTCACGGTGATCGCGAACAGCATGTACAGCGGCGTCTTCGCTTCTCGGTGAATGCTGCTCTGCCCGCGGGCACCGGGCGACAGCAGCAGCGCCTTGGCTTTGAACAGCTTCATGGTGGCGTCGCTCATGCCCTCCTGCAGCGGCGCCTCGACGTCGGCGAGAATCGGCTTGTAAGTGGTATTCAGCTGCGAGCTGGCCCGTTCGATCGACACGCCCGGCTTGAGGCGCCCGAACACATACACCCAGTAGCTCCGGCGATTGTCGAACGCCGGACGCCAGGTCGTGATGGCCGCCCGCATGCTGATCGGCGCATAGAGCGCCGGCTGCGCCCCCAGCGTGGTGCCGCGAAAGCCGGCGGGGGCCACGCCGACCACCGTCATCGACTTGCCGTTGACGAGAATGGTCTGGCCAACGATCGCCCGGTCGCCGCCGTAGTGTTCCTGCCAGAAGTCGTAGCTGAGTACGGTCACGAAATTGGCGCCGATCACGGCGTCGTCGGCCGGCTGCAGCAGGCGACCGATGGCTGGCGCGACACCCAGCACGCCGAAATAGGAGCCGGAGACGAACATCCCCTGCCCCGTCATCGCTTCATTCTTGATGGAGAGATTCGCCCCGAACAGCACGTGCGCGGCGAGTCCGCTGAAGGGCGTCTGGCGCTGCTCCAGATCGCGGAACATCGGGTAGCTGAACACCTCCTCACAGTCGCCCGCTTGTCCGCAGTTCGTTGAGCCGGGCTTCGGTCCGGGCGCGGACAGATTCACGAGCTGCGCCGGTTCATTGACAGGCAGCGCGCGAAGCAGCATTTGATCAAAGAGCGAAAAAATGGCCGCATTCGCGCCGATCCCCAGGGCCAATGAGGCAATGGCGATGGACGTGACGAAGGGCGTCTTGCGCAGCATGCGCAAGGCGAGTGTGAGGTGTCTCATGGCAAGCACTCGGTAAGCGATTCGGCGACGGAGCATCGGCGCCACGTTCGATAGACAGCGGCACCGGCAATACGGTTTGAATCGTCTCGACTCGCTTCACAACGGATCGTCTGTGGGGAGGTTTCACGCCCCGTACCAGACGGTCTTTTCGTGTCCACCCTTCACGCGAAGCCCGATCTCATGAGTGCGCACAACGCCAGCGGCACCCTGTTCACCGATGACGCCGGCTCCGCCTATGGCCCGCGCGACGCCTGTGGCGTGGGGTTCATCGCACGCCAAAGCGGCGAACGCACGCATGAAGTGGTGACGCTCGCGCTCGAGGCCTCGGCCCGGCTCGCGCATCGCGGTGCGTCGTCCACCGACAGTTCAGCCGATGGCGCCGGCGTGATGACCCAGATTCCGCGACGACTGTTCATCCTGGCCGCGTCGCGGCTCGGCGTACACCTGCCGGCCGATGCCGCAATCGCCGTGGGTATGTGCTTCCTCCCCACCGAGCCGGTGGCGCAGCAGGACGCGATCGCCCTCATCACCGACGTGCTGCTCGCCGATGGCCTGCCGATTCTCGGCTGGCGCGATGTGCCCGTGCGCCCCGACGTGCTGGGACCGTCGGCCCGCGCCTCGATGCCAGCGATCCGTCAGGTGCTGATCGGACGACCGGCCGGCAGCGACGACGATGCGTGGGAACGGCAGCTCTATCTCGCGCGCCGTGAGATGGAGCATCGCGCGCTCGCCCGTGGCACCGATCCGTTCTACATCTGCTCGATGTCGTGCCGCACGGTGGTGTACAAGGGGCTGCTCACCGGCGGACAGCTCGGCGACTTCTTTCCCGATCTGCGCGACGCCGCATTCGAAAGTGCGATCGCCGTGTTCCACGAGCGCTATGCCACGAACACGATGCCGCGCTGGGATCTCGCGCAGCCGTTCCGCATGCTCGCGCACAACGGAGAGATCAATACGCTCTGGGGCAACCGCAACGGTATGGCGATGCGCGGCTCGCTGCTCGAGGCGCCGGCGTTCGGTGAGTTGGCCGAGCGCGTGCGCGACCCGATCCGTCCGCGCGGCAGCGACTCGGCCAGCCTCGACAACGCGCTCGAGTTGCTGGTGCGCGCCGGGCGTTCGCCCGTGCACGCCACGATGATGCTGGTGCCGCAGGCGTGGGAGAAGTACCCCGACGTGGAGCCGGTGGTGAAGGCGTTCTACGAGTACCACCAGTGCGTCATCGAACCGTGGGATGGTCCCGCCGCGCTGGCGTATAGCGATGGCATTCAGGTGGCCGTCTCACTCGATCGCAACGGACTGCGTCCGTGCCGCTACAAGATCCGCGCCGACGGCATGGTGTCGGCGGGTTCCGAGGTGGGCATCGTCGACTTCGATCCGCGCGATGTGGTGGAGACGGGCAAGCTCGGCCCGGGCGGCGTGTTTCTCGTCGACACCGCCGGGAAGCGCATCGTGCGCAACCTGGCCGCCAAGCGCGAAGTCGCCACGCGACGCCCGTACGCGAAGTGGATTGCACAGGCGATGTCCACGCTCCCCACCAGTGACGGCACGGAGCCGCTGGTGCGCAGCAGTGATCAATTGCGGGCCACGCAACTCGCGTTCGGCTACAGCCACGAGGATCTGCGTCTCGTGCTCGAACCGATGGCGACGACGGCAGCCGAAGTGGTATACAGCATGGGTGACGACGCGCCGCTGGCGGTGCTCTCGCCGAGTGCGCCGCCGCTGTATTCGTATTTCCGTCAACGGTTCGCGCAGGTCACGAACCCGCCCATGGACTCGCTGCGCGAGTCGATGGTGATGTCGTTGCGCATGCACCTCGGCCGTCGCGGATCGCCGCTGGTGGAGAAGGCGGCGTACGCGCAGATGTTGCGCATCGAACACCCGGTGCTGCTGCCGGAAGAAATGTCGGCGCTGCGCTCGTTCCCCGGCTTTCCCTGCGCGACGATCGACGCCACGTACGAAGGGCATTCGCGTCCGGAGGCACTCGAGGCCGCACTGGACACGCTGTGCCGTCGGGCCGAAGTGGCGGCGCGCAAAGGCGCACGGCTGCTGGTGATCAGTGATCGGAAGATGAGCGCCGAGCGCGCGCCGATTCCCGCGCTGTTGGCGGTTGGTGCGGTACGACAGCATCTGGTGCGAGCCGGACTGCGTGCTCGCGTGGGTCTGGTGGTGGAAGCGGGCGACGCGATGGAGCAGCATCACGTTGCCACGCTCGTGGGCTATGGCGCCGAGGCCGTACATCCGTGGCTGGCCATGGAAACGGTGGCGACACTGTTTGCCGAGGCGGCACACGGGCGCACCGATGCCGACGCCGAGCGTCCTGGCCCCGCGCTGGCGCAGTCGCGGTACCGCGCGGCGGTGGAGAAGGGATTGCTGAAGGTGCTGGCCAAGATGGGCATCTCGACGCTTGCCTCGTACTGCGGTGCGCAGACCTTCGATGCGATCGGCCTGGGCGCCGATGTGATCGACCGCAGCTTCGCCGGTACCACGTCGGCGCTGGGCGGTCTCACCATGCGCGAACTCTCGGAAGACGTGCTGCTGCGGCATCGTCGCGCGTATGGCCCTGACAATCTGGCCACGTCGGCGCTGCCGGACTTCGGACGCGTGCGCTTTCGCAAGGAAGGCGAGCAGCATGGGTGGGCGCCGCAGACCGTCCTGGCGTTGCAGCAGGCCGTCGGCAGCGCGCGCGCGTCGCGGGCGGGATCCAGTGCCGATGACGCGTGGCGCACGTTCGCCGAGCGCGCGCAGGGCACGATGCCGGCTACGGTGCGCGATCTGCTGGCCCTGCGACACGTGACGCCCATCTCGATCGACGAGGTGGAGCCGATGGAAGCGATTCGCGCGCGGTTCATTTCGTCGGCGATGTCATTGGGCTCGCTGTCGCCCGAAGCGCACGAAACGATTTCGATTGCGATGAACCGGATGCAGGCCCGCTCGAACTCCGGCGAGGGCGGCGAGGATCCGGTGTTGTATACGCGCCCCGCCAGCGAACGCGCGGACAGCCGCATCAAGCAGGTGGCCTCGGCACGCTTCGGTGTAACCACCGAGTATCTGGTGCGCGCCGAGGAGATCGAGATCAAGATCGTGCAGGGCGCAAAGCCGGGCGAAGGCGGGCAGCTGCCGGGGTTCAAGGTCACCGATCTCATCGCGCGGCTGCGGCATTCCACGCCGGGCGTCACGCTGATCTCGCCGCCACCGCACCACGACATCTACTCCATCGAAGATCTCGCGCAGCTGGTGCACGATCTCAAAACGGTGAATCCGCGGGCGCGCGTGGGCGTGAAGCTGGTGGCGTCGTCGGGTGTGGGTACGGTGGCGGCGGGCGTCGCAAAGGCGTTCGCCGACTACGTGCTCATTGCGGGTCATTCCGGTGGCACTGGCGCGTCACCGCTGTCGAGCATCAAGCATGCGGGTGCGCCGTGGGAGCTGGGGCTGGCCGAGGCGCAGCAGGTGCTCATCGAGAACGGGCTACGTCATCGCGTGGAGGTGCGCGTAGACGGCGGTCTGCGCACCGGACGCGATGTGATCATTGCGGCGCTGTTGGGCGCCGAGTCGTACGGCTTCGGTACGGCACCGCTGGTGGCGATGGGGTGCGACATGGCGCGGCAGTGTCATCTGAACACCTGCCCCACCGGCATCGCGACGCAGCGCGAAGACCTGCGCGCGAAATTCCGCGGCACACCGGAGCAGGTCATCGGCTTCTTCTCGCGCATGGCCGAGGATGTGCGCACCGAGCTCGCGCTGCTCGGTGCCCGATCGCTCGACGATATCATCGGCCAGGTGGAGTTGCTGCAGCGCGCGGAGCGACCCGAAATGCCGCGGTCGGCGATGCTCGATTTATCGATGGTGCTGTCGCCGCCGCGTCGGAAGGATGAAGCGCGTCGGCGCACGCTGGTGCGCAACGAGCGGCACGGTAACGACTCGCTCGATGCGCGGATTCTGTTCGATGCGGCGTCGACGATCGCCACGGGTGCGGAGTTCCATGGCTCGTACACGATTCGCAATCACCACCTCACGGTGGGCGGACGCGTGGCCGGTGCGTTGGCCGAGCGCTTCGGTGATGCGGGGTTGCCCAGCGGCACGTTGCACGCCGAGTTCCGCGGCAGCGCGGGGCAAAGCTTCGGCGCCTTCGCGCTGCGCGGCATGCGCCTGTCGCTGGAGGGCGAAGCGAACGACTACGTGGGCAAGAGTCTGAACGGCGCCGAGATCAGTGTGCGTCCGTTCCGCGACGCGCGCTATCGCGGCGCGAGTCACCTGAACATGATCATCGGCAACACGGTGCTGTACGGCGCCACCGACGGCGTGCTCTGTGCCGCCGGTCAGGCGGGCGATCGCTTTGCGGTGCGGAACTCCGGTGCCTGCGCGGTGGTGGAGGGCGTGGGTAACCACGCCTGCGAGTACATGACGGGTGGCGTGGTCGCGGTGCTCGGCCGCGCCGGTCGCAACTTCGGCGCGGGCATGTCGAACGGCGTGGCGTATGTGTTCGACGAAGCCGACACGTTCGCGAGCCGTTTGAATCACGAAATGGTGCTGCTGGCGGATCTCGACCAGGACGACACGGAGTTGCTGTCCCGACTGTTGCAGCTGCATCAGCAGCGCACGAACAGCGCGCGGGCGCGTTGGCTGCTCGACGGCTGGGACCAGCAACTCCCGCGGTGGCGCAAGGTGAAGCCGCGCGGCACGGCAGAGCATGTATCGCGTATTCGCGACGGCTGGACGGCGCGACTGGATGAGATGCTGGCGAAGCCGCTGGAGGGCGCGCGATAACGGTCGTCAGCGGCGTGCCTGGGCGACTTTGAACAAACTTTCACCGCGAATTCGCACGAATGTCCGCGAATGGCCTTGGCGTGCCGAGCGGCGTTGTTGAGCAATCTCGACAGCGGCTTGTTGTTGTTTGCCGTGATCCGCGGGCATTCGCGTGAACCCGCGGTGAGGCTGTTTGTCCGTGTGCGTCCGTCGAGCGACGACGGTGAAACGTTTCATCACCAGGCACTCGTGGTGCGCAGCACGTTTCGTGAAACGTCGCCGTCGACCCGTTCTTCGAGCTAAGCTGCAGTCAAACGGCGGCCAATTCAGGACTTAGGTGACTGCACCGAGACACGAACCGGGCGGTCCCGTTCGTGCCTCGTTACGGCGGTGCGACGCTATGCGATCGCTCAACCGCCCGATCGTTCGGGCCCGGCACACAGGAGCAGAGATGACCCCGAGAATTGTTCTGACCATGACTGCAGTGCTCGCACTCTTGACCGCATCCGCCCCCGCCGCGCTGCGTGCCCAGGCGATGGGCGCGCCGCAGGACAGCGCCAAGACGACGATGCGAAAGGACGGCATGTCGGCACCAGATGGCATGAAGAAACACGGCATGGCCGCGCCGGACGCGATGAAGAAGGACGGCATGGCGAAGCCGCCGGCGTGACCCGCGCTGCGTACGCGCCGAAGGCTAGCGCAGAAGTGCCGCGATGCGCTCGCGGACCATTGGGCTCGGATCGTCCTGGAGCTTGAGCAGCATGGCGTCGGCCACCTCCGGGTGGCCGCGCCGAAGTGCCTCGATGGCGGCGATGCGGAGCTCTGTGCCTTCGAAGCTGTTGCTGGCGGTTTCGCACACCTGCTCTAGGCGCTGACGCGCGCGTGGTGTCTGCAGATGACCCAGGGCGGCCACGATCTCCAGCTGGTACTCGATCGCCTGCTCCTCGTTCAGCACACCCACCAGCCGGTCCGGAAGCGGCTCGCCATCGGGAGCGGCGAACACGATCGAGAGGGCGCGCGTGCGCACATCGATCGATGGGTCGAACAGCACCGATTCGAGACGGGCCAGCGCGACCGGTCCGCCGATCTGGCCAAGCGACACCACGGCGGCGATGCGCACGCGATAGTCGGCATGACGCAGCATTTGTCCGATGGCTCCGATCGCCGACTGCGCTCGCGTCTCGCCCAACAGGCAGACGGCGTTTCGTACCACGTACCAGACGTCGTGCGCGAGATACTCTTTCGCGACGTCCGGGGTCGCCGTGAGCGACGCCATCGCGTCGTACAGGGTGCGCCGGTCGCCCACATCGATGGCGGCGATCAGCTGCAGAAACGTGGCGCGTGCTCCGGCCGCTCCCGCACGCTGCAGCAGGGCGATCACGTCGTCGGGGGGCACTTTCGTATCCAGGAGCTGCTCCACAACCGTCTGCAGCACCATCGGCGTCGCGGCCTTCGCGAAGTGCGCCGGCAGTGACAACTCCCCGAGCTCACGACAGAGGCTTACGCCATCGCCGCGCGCCACCGCCAGCTCGATTCGGCGCAATTGGGCTTCGACGTCCGCTGGCAGCGCCGCGGACGGCGCCGAGGTGGCAGGCGGCGCGGCCGGCTGTGAGAGCGGGCGCGCCGGGGCGGCCATCGGGGCCGACGGGACGCGCACGAACTCTCCGGTGTGGGCCGACAAGAAGCGGACGTTCCAGATCGACATCGCGTCCGCCGTCTCCATCAGCTGGACGGCGTCGTCGCGCTGCTCTCCAATCAGCAGGCCGGCGAGCTTCAGAAACTCCGCGTCGGTCATCGTGGTCGCGAGCTCGATCGCGTCGAGCCCGTGCAGCTCCAGCGCCTTCCCCATGGCCACAACGCCCTCGGGCACCCCCGGTTCGGTGGCCCGCGTCAACTGCCGTCGATCGAGCACCACCCGACCCACACGGGCCAGCGCACAGAGTCGGGCGACGCTGGCCAGCACCTCGGGAAGGGGGGCACGCTCACGTAGCTGCGCCATGAGTAGGGCGAGCGCAGCGGCGTAGACGAATTCGATGGGCAGAAGCGCTCCGGAAGGGGCTAGGGGAGACTTTTAAAGGTCGTCACAAGCACAGTTGGGCTCAAGCGCGAGTTTTCCGTGTCGGCCGCTTCACGTGAGGGCGCCGTCTGCGGCAGGGCATGGCAGGGGTGTCGCACGGCCCCGCTCGATTATTTTTCCACCCATGACGACCATCGCCCAAGCCGACTTCATCCAGTCCATCGCGGACGCGCTGCAGCATATCTCGTACTTCCATCCGCTGGACTACATCCATGCGCTGGGCGACGCGTACGAGAAGGAACAGAGCCCCGCCGCCAAGGACGCGATCGCGCAGATCCTGACCAACTCGCGCATGTGCGCCGAAGGCCATCGTCCCATCTGCCAGGATACCGGCATCGTGGTGGTGTTCCTCAAGGTGGGCATGAACGTGCGCTGGGACGCGACGATGTCGGTGCAGGAGATGGTGAACGAAGGGGTGCGACGCGCCTACCTGCAGCCCGACAACGTGCTGCGGGCGTCGATCGTGGCCGACCCGGCGTTCACGCGCAAGAATACGCGCGACAACACGCCGGCCATCGTGCACTACGAGATCGTGCCGGGCGACACGGTCGAGGTGAAGCTGGCGGCGAAGGGCGGTGGCTCCGAGAACAAATCGAAGTTCGCGATGCTCAACCCGAGTGACTCGATCGTCGACTGGGTCATGAAGACGGTGCCCCTCATGGGCGCCGGCTGGTGTCCGCCGGGCATGCTCGGCATCGGCATCGGCGGCACGGCGGAGAAGGCGATGCTCATGGCGAAGGAATCGCTCATGGAGCACATCGACATGACCCAGCTCAAGGCGCGCGGCCCGCAGAACAAGATCGAAGAGCTGCGCATCGAACTGTGCGACAAGATCAATGCGTTGGGTATCGGTGCGCAGGGACTCGGCGGCCTCTCCACCGTGCTCGACGTCAAGATCTTCGATTGCCCCACGCATGCGGCGTCGAAGCCGATCGCGATGATCCCGAACTGCGCGGCCACGCGGCACGCGCACTTCACGCTCGACGGCAGCGGCGCCGTGACGTTGCCGGTGCCGAGCCTGTCCGACTGGCCGGATGTGACGTGGCGGCCCGATGTGAACGCCAAGCACGTGGACCTCGACACGCTGACCCCCGAGATCGTGGCCACCTGGACGGCCGGCGACCGTTTGCTGCTCAGCGGCAAGCTGCTCACCGGTCGCGACGCGGCGCACAAGCGCATCGCCGACCTGTTCGCCAAGGGCGAAGGGCTCCCCGAGGGCGTCGACTTTACCAATCGCGTGATCTACTACGTGGGTCCGGTGGATCCCGTGCGCGATGAAGCGGTGGGCCCGGCCGGTCCGACCACGGCCACCCGCATGGACAACTTCACCGAGATGATGCTGGCCAAGACGGGGCTCATTTCGATGATCGGCAAGGCCGAGCGGGGTCCGGTTGGCCTCGAAGCGATTCGCAAGCACAAGGCCGCCTATCTCATGGCGGTCGGTGGCGCCGCGTATCTCGTGTCAAAGGCTATTCGCGCGTCACGCGTGGTGGCCTTCGAGGACCTTGGCATGGAAGCGATCTACGAGTTCGAGGTGCAGGACATGCCCGTGACTGTCGCGGTCGACGCGGCGGGCAGCAACGTGCATGAGACAGGACCGCGAGAGTGGCAGGAGAAGATCCGGCATCTGCCGATTCTGGCCGGGTAAGCAACACGGGGGCGGTCCAATCGGATCGCCCCTCTTTTTTTCGGTGCAGTCTGTATGTTCGGGCCATGCACCTCTTTGCCCGGACACTCGTCGCGTTGCTCACGGTCGCCGCGCCCAGCGTTGCCGCCGCCCAGGCCGTCGCTCAGCCTGAAGCTCAGGCTTCGCCAGCCCGCACACCGCTCACGATCGAGCGGATCACGACGGGGCCGCCGTTGGCGGGTGCCGCCCCGTCGTCGCCGGTCTGGTCTCCCGATTCGAAGACCGTGGCCTTCCTCTGGAGCAACGCGACGCATCCCGATCGCTCGCTCTGGCTGGTAGACCGCAGTGGCACCGTGCCGCGCCGTCTGCTCCCGGCGAGCTCCACGTCCCGCGTCGGCGAGTTCACGTGGACGCCAGACGGGACGGCCATCGTTTTCGTGCAGAGTGACTCGCTCTGGCGTGTCACCATCGCGACCGGCGCACGGACGCTGTTGCCGAGCGGTCGTGGTGAGGTGAGCGAGCTCGCGCTATCACCCAACGGCGCGACGGTGTCGTTTCTGCGAGACGGCGATCTGTGGTTGCTGCCGCTGGGCGGTGCCGCGCCCACGCGCGCTACGAGCGTGGCGATCGCACCGATCGGCGACATCCCGCTCGGCACGTACTACGGACGCGAGGTCGAGATCGGTGGCGCCACGTGGAGCGGCCCGTCACCGGCCTATGCGTGGTCGCCGGACTCGCGCACGATTGCCGTGCACTATGTGGATCGACGCGGTGTGCCGCGCTTCAGCATGCCGTACTATCTGGGCGACACGGTGCAGATGAACACCCTGCGCCGTGGTGCTCCGGGCCAGGCGAATGAAGTCCGCAAAGTCGGGTTGTACGACGTGACCACGCGGGCGCTGCGCATGGTGGAGCTGCCCGACTCCAGCCGTACGCGCGTCGTGAACTTTGCGTGGTCGACGACTGGCACGCTGATGATCGACCGTGAAAGCGACGATGCCATCGACCGCACGATTCACGTGCTGACCACCGCCGCGCCGATACCCCGGCTCGCGTGGCGGGATCACCGGGAGACACGCGTCTACAACGATATCGCGTCGGCGTGGAGTGCCGACGGCCGGAGCATCGTGCTCACAGGCGATCTCGATGACCGGTATCGCCTGTATCGCGTGGTGCCGGGTAATGTCGCCCCGGTGGCGCTCACCTCGGGACCGCACGATGTGGCCGGTGCCGGCATTCCCCGCGCGGCCACGCAAAGCATCGACTACGTGAGTTCAGCCCCGCGTCCATCGGAGCGTCATGTGTTCCGCGTGAGCGTTGACGGTGGCCGTACCGTTGGCGCACCGCGACAGCTCACGACGCGCGCCGGCACCCACTCGCCGTTCGTATCACCAGACGGCGGCAGTATCGCGCTGCTGTCGTCGAGCGATTTGCAGCCCACGGAGCTGTATCTGCTCGATGTCCGCGCGGGTGCGGTGGAGCGTCGCATCACGACGTCGACGAACGCCGAGTTCGCGCGCATTCCGTGGATCGCGCCACAGTACCTGAGCATCAAGAACGGCAGTGACACGTTGCCGCTGCGCATTCGCGTGTTCTATCCGCCGAACATCGACTCGACGAAACACTATCCGGTGCTCTTCGGCCCGGCGTACTCGAACACCGTGCGCAACCGCTGGGGTGGCATGAATGGCATGCTGCAGCAGTATCTCGCGCTCGAGAAGGGCTACATCGTCGTGCAGGTCGACGTGCGCGGCAGCACCGGCTACGGTCGCGAATTCCGCGAGAAGTTTCTGATGGATTGGGGCGGCGGCGACCTCGACGATCTCGAGAGCGCGGTGAGGTACATGAAGACCCTGCCCTTCGTGGACGCTACGCGCTTCGGCATCTGGGGGAGCAGCTACGGTGGTACGCTCACCGTGTACTCGCTGCTCAAGAAGCCGGGACTGTTTCAGGCGGGCGTGGCCGGAGCGGCGGCGACCGATCCGTATCTGTTCGGCAGCGATGACGTCGCGATCGTGCGCCGTCCGCAATCGCACCCGGCCACGTTCACGCGCGGCGCCTTGCAGTATGCCGGCAACCTGCGCGATCATCTGCTGCTCATTCACGGTATGCAGGACGACGTCGTGCCGTTCTCGTCGGCCGTCGCCCTCGCCGAAGAGTTCATGAAGCGCGGCAAGGATTTCGACTTCGCGTTCGCGCCCGCGGCGACGCACGGCTGGACGCAGCGCCCGTATTACGCCACGTACCTCCTGCGAAAGCTGGTGGCACACTTCGATCGTTACCTCGGCCCGGGACCACGCTGATGCGCCTGACCACGATTGCCGCCGTACTGGCGCTCTCCATCACGGCCACGCCGCGCCGTGCGCACGCGCAGGAGCCGTATGCGTGGCGCGACTCGCTTGTGTTTCACACCTTCTCCATTGCGGCCATCGATCCGCGCACCGGTGAAGTGGGCGTGGCCGTCACCACGCGCGTGCCCTGCGTGGGCAATGGTGTCCCGTGGGTGCGCAAAGGCGTGGGCGCGGTGGCGACGCAGGCCAGCACGCGCACGGAGTACGGCAACGAGTTGCTCGATGCCCTCGCCCGGGGTGAGGCGCCGGACGCGGCACTCAAGCGCGCGCTGGCCGCCGACAGCGGTTTTCAGTCGCGCCAGGTGGCGGTGATCTCCGTCGACGGTCGCTCGGCGCAACACACCGGCACCGGCCCGAATGCATGGGCGGGGCATCGCGCGGGCAAGAACTACGTGACCCAGGGCAACATCCTCGTAGGTCCCGAAGTGATCGAGGCCGTCGCCAAGAGCTTCGAAGCGAGCGAGGGCAAACCGTACCATCTGGCCGACCGGCTCATCACCGCGCTCAACGCCGGCTTCGTGCTGGGTGGCGACAAGCGCCACGGACTGCGCACGTCAGCGGCCGTCGTGGTTGCCGACGCGCGTCCGGGCATGTCGCGCCGCAGTGACGGCCAGACGGCGAACATCAACGTGTGTGAGAATGCCGATCCGGTGGGCGAACTGCGGCGCATTTACGATGCCGTGTCGCAGACGCTGGGCTATCGCACGCTCGAACAGTTCTCCGGCGGCGATGTGTATCAGCTCAAGGTGATGCTCAACGCGCTCGGCTTCTACAAGCGCGGCGAAGCGATTCCGGCGCGCGGTGGCGACGTGAATCTGTTCACGGCCGAAACGGTGGCGGCGGTCGATGCCTTCCGTACGAGCGAGAAGATGGGTACGCCCGCCGTGGGCGGATCACCGGCTGGTTTGGTGGACGACGAGACGGTGGCGCGACTGTGGGCGGCACTGGAACGCGCGGGCAAAGCGACGGCGGTGCGTCAGCAGCTGTTGGATGGGACGATGATTCGTCGGTAGCGGCGCGCGAGCACCACACCAGCACAGCGGGCGACCGGCACTTACGGCCACGCCCGCATTGCCGTGCACACCACCTGCCGCAGCGCGTCGGGACTCGCGCCGCCGCGCGCCTGCACGCTCAGGCCCGACATCACCGTGCTCACGTACGCGGCCAGCACCTGCGGGTCGGGATCAGGGGGCAACTGCCCTTCGCTCACCGCGCGGCGGAAGCGCGTCTCCATGGCGTCGGCCGATCCGTGCAACGCGGTGCTGATCGCACACTGCACGGCGGCCGGCACGTGCGACGCGTTGCAGTTCGATGTGCTCGCCACGATCATGCAGCCGGTGGGTCCTTCGGTACACGTGTAGGCGTCCACCAACGACGTCAGGAACTCGTGCACCGCCCGCTTCACATCCGGCTCAGCCTGCAGCCGCTCCAGCCGCTCCGCGCCAAAGGTGGTCGCGTAACGCTCCAGTGCGGCGAGATAGAGCGCCTCCTTGTTGCCGTACGCGGCATACAGACTGGGCTTGCTGACGCCGACCGCGTCGGCCAGATCCTGCATCGACGCCGCGTCGAACCCGTCGCGCCAGAAGACCGTGAGCACACGGTCGAGCGCGTCCTGTGTATCGAATTCCCGGGGTCTACCGCGAACCATCGTAAGCGACGGGGTTGAGGTTGCGAATTCCGTACCGATCGGTAATATACATACCGATCGGTAAATATATGCGTCGCGGATCGGTCCGGGTGTCGCCACGCATTGCAGCCTCCCGGCGGGATTCTCGACATGTTGTTTGAACCATACGCCCTGCGCGGACTCTCCCTCAAGAACCGGCTGGTCATGGCCCCCATGACGCGGAGTCGCGCCACGGCTGAGCACGTGCCGACGCCGATCATGGCCACATATTACGCCGAACGCGCCGATATTGGGCTGCTCATTACCGAAGGGGCCTCGCCGGCGCCCGATGGCCTGGGCTACGCGCGCATTCCGGGGCTGTACTCCGACGAACAGGTCGAAGCCTGGAAGCCGATCACGGCGGCCGTGCACGCCAAGGGCGGCAAGATCTTCGCCCAGCTGATGCATACTGGCCGGGCGTCCAATGCGCTCAACCTGCCGGCTGGCGCCCGCGTGGTGGGTCCGATGGCGGTGGCGCTCCCCGAGCCCGTGTACACCGACGCCGAAGGATTGCAGCCGGCTACGGTGCCGCATGCACTCACCGAGGACGAGGTGCGCGCGGTCGTGGCGGAGTACGCCGTGAGCGCGACCAAGGCAATCGAGGCCGGCTTCGACGGTATCGAACTACACGGCGCCAATGGCTACCTGATCGAGCAGTTCCTGAACGCGAACCACAATCATCGCACCGACGCGTACGGCGGCAGCGCCGAGGCGCGCAATCGCTTCGCGCTGGAAGTGGCCGCCGCCACCGTGGCCGCGATCGGTGCCGACCGCGTCGGTATCCGTCTCTCGCCGTACGGCGCGTTCAACGAAATGGGCGCCTTCGAGGGGATCGACGAGCAGTTCGTGGCGCTCGTGAAGGGACTGAGCGACCTCGGCCTCGTGTATCTCCATCTCGTCGATCACGCCTCGATGGGATCGCCCAATGCGCCGGATTCATTGCGGGCGCAGCTGCGCGCGTCATTCAAGGGTGCCTTCATTGCGTCGGGTGGCTTCGATCGCGCGAAGGCCGAAGCAATCCTCGCGGCGAACGAGGCGGATCTCGTGGCGTTCGGCCGCAGTGCCCTCGCGAACCCAGATCTGGTGTCGCGCCTGCAGCACGATTCGCCGCTCAACGCACCCGACTTCGCCACGTTCTATACGCCGGGCGAGAAGGGCTACACCGATTACCCGGCGCTGACGGCCTAAGTATTTGCTTGGTCGTGCACGAGCGCGCGCTTGCGTCGGCCGGCGATCCCAATCGCCAGCAGGCCCGTCGCAAGCAGCGCGTAGGTACCGGGCTCAGGAACGGTCGTCTGCGCGAGTGTGAGATTGTCGACGGTCGGCCAGAGAAACTCCGTCTCCGACGGCTGAACGGCGCTGACCGTGAACGCATTGATGGCACGACTCAGCGATACCACGCCGAAGAAGCTGCTGACGGTGGGCGCGCGAAGCGTGGTGGACTGCGTACCCGTCGCGTCAACATACGTGACCAGAATGTCGCCGCTCTCGAACGCGCCGTCGATGTTCGTGCCAAAGAAATTGCCGCCGATGGCCCCAACGCCGCCGGTAAAGCCGGCGAACGTGATCGCGTCCGTGGCGGTGTTGGTGGACAGCCACGGATTGCCCGCACTACCCACGCCGAAGAAGTCCTCGTTGTCGGACACCGACGCGGAATAGCCGTACGGGCCGGCGGCGCGTGTAATCGGCGACGCGGTCGTGCTCGTGGTGCTGAACCCCGCGAACGTGTCGACGCCAGGATTCGTGATCGCGTCGAGGAACGACGCCTGACTCGTGTACGTGACGAACTGGGCGCGAGCAGTCGAGGGACTGCTGAGCGTGGCGACGAGCGCCAGAACGGAGAGATGTTGTAAGCGCATGTGCAAAACCACATGCATGTTTCGTGCGCGCGTGCGCTATGTCACCACTCGCAGCTGATTATCCACCGTCTGTACCCCCGGCGCCGACCGGACACTGTCTTCGATGCAGCGACGTCCGGCCATCGAATGCACGAGGCCGCTGATCGTCACGTGTCCATCCTGCACGTGCACCTCGATGCCGTGCGCTTCGTCGAGCACATCGGCTTGCAGTTGTTCGACGATATGCCGCTTGATATCGGAGGCCGAAATGTCCGGCTTGACCGTGATCTGATTGGTAATCGAGCGGACGCCGTCCACGAAGCGCAGCGCGCGTTCGGCACAGGCGCGCTGAAAAAAGCTTGGAACGCATCCCTCGAGCGTGAGGTGGCCGTTGGCGACGTGCAGGGTAATGTCGTGCGGGACGCCAGGCTCTTCCAGCAGTGCCTGCCGCACCATGCGCGTGAGCTCGTCATCAGAACGCACCACGGTACGGTGCGTCGGCATTCCGGTGGAGCCTGCGGGCTCCGCAACGACACCGTTGTCGAACATCAGCGGATCGGCGCTGTAGCGCGGAAAGTATCCGCGGGCGATACCGGTGCGTGGAGGATGATCAGACATCGCGACCTCAGGAAACGGCGCACGAGGGTGAAGCGGAGGCGGCCGCGTGCGCAAACGGCGGCGCTCCGGAGGCGACAGTCATGACGACCACCGGCAGCTGCTCGCGTACCAGCGTCTCCTCGACCAGCAAGCGCTGCGCGCCGTCTTCGAGGGCGGCGCGGTTCGTCGTCAGGATCTGCATCGCGCGTTCGAGCGCGCGGGCCACCATCGAGCGCACCGCCATTTCGATTTCGCGCGCGGTCGATTCGCTGTACAACCGCGATTCGGGCGCGATGAGCGGCGCGGGTCCCGACAAGAGGCTGTTCGGCGCACCGTACGCCACGTGTCCCACGGTCTCATCCATGCCGTAACGCGTGACCATGTCGCGTGCGAGCTCGGTCGCTTTCACCAGATCGTCGGCGGCACCGGTGGAGAGTTCATGGAACACCACGAGTTCGGCGGCACGCCCGCCGAGCATCACGGTCAAGCGGCCGTCCAGCTCACGACGCGTGGCGATATAGCGGTCTTCAGTGGGGCGCTGCAGTGTGAAGCCCAACGCGCCGAGGCCGTGTGGCACGATCGAGACTTTATGCACGGGATCGCTGCCAGGAGTGGCCAATGCGACGAGTGCATGTCCCATCTCATGATACGAGGTGATCGTGCGCTCCTGCTTGCTGAGAATACGACTGCGCGTGGCGAGGCCGGCCACGATGCGCTCCACGGCCACCGTGAAATCGTCGATGGTCACTGCCGTCGCCGTACGGCGTGTGGCCGTCAGTGCTGCTTCGTTCACGAGGTTCGCCAGATCCGCACCGGTGAAGCCCGGGGTGAGTGCGGCGACCTCGTCGAGCTGCAACGCAGGGTCGAGCGTGATGCCTTTCACGTGAACGCGCAGGATCTGGGCACGCCCCGCGCGGTCGGGGCGATCCACCAGCACCTGCCGATCGAAACGTCCTGCGCGCAGGAGCGCCGGGTCGAGGATTTCCGGCCGATTGGTGGCCGCGAGCACGATCACGCGCGAGTCGGGTGAGAAGCCGTCGAGTTCGGCGAGCAATTGATTGAGCGTCTGTTCTTTCTCGTCGTTCGCGCCGCTGATGATCAACGTGCCACGGGCGCGTCCCAGCGCGTCGATCTCATCGATGAACACGATGCACGGCGCCTGTTTGCGCGCCTGCAGGAACAGGTCGCGCACGCGCGCCGCCCCGATGCCGACGAACAGTTCGACGAACTCCGATCCGTTGATCGAGAAGAACGGCACGCGACTCTCTCCCGCCACCGCGCGCGCGAGCAACGTCTTTCCGGTGCCGGGTGGCCCGACCAGCAGCACGCCTTTCGGGATGTGCGCGCCCAGCCGGCCGAAGGCCGTGGGATCCTTGAGGAACGACACGATCTCTCGCAGCTCAGCCTTGGCCTCATCAACGCCGGCCACACTGTCGAAGGTCACGTTCACCGCCTGCTCGGCGAAGATCGTCGCGCCGCTGCGGCCGAAGTTGAGCACGCCTCCGGTCTGCTGTCCCATGAAGCGGCGACCGAGCCACGACCAGAGCGCGATCATGAGCGCGAGGGGGATGAGCCAACCAAGAAGACTCTGCAGCCAGCCAGCGGTGGCCTGGCCGGTGACGGTGATACGCCGTGCGCGCAGCAATTCGACAAGCGCGGGGTCGACTCGGACGGCGGTCACCGATTTCACCCGCGCACTGTCGGGCCCGGCCAGCTTCGCCTGCACCTCCGTCTCGCTGACGAGCACCTCGGTGACCCGACCGGAATCGACGAGCTGCAAGAATGTGCTGTACGGCACGGCCTTGATGGACGGGTCGCTGCATGTTCGGGCCAGCACGACGATCCAGAGAATCGCCAGCGGCAACAGCCACGGCGCCACGCGCAGAGCGGAGGCGCGTGGCGGCGGACCCGTCGGGGGTCTCATCGACGATTCACTCATATGCGGACCACCTCTTGCGTGCGCTGGTGTCTGCCGAGCGTCGCGCACCGACATGTCGGTGATTCCAGCCGGGCCGTGTCCGGCGTTCCATGACTGTTGGCCTCAGCAGGCACGTGCCACCCTTCGCCATCCATCGCCATACCATCTGCTCGACAAGGAGCTCATGATGATCGCCACTCCGGTGCTTGATTCCGCCCGTTCGCTGATCGACATCCACGTCGGTGAGCGCGTGGCCGTCGGCGCCGTCTTGTTTGACATTGTCCGCGATCATTGTTCGTCCGTGGGCATTCAGCCCGGGGTCGTGATGCGCTGTGAATGCTGCACGAGTCGCAGCGTGCGGCTCCGACGCGACGACGGCATGCGCATCGAGCTGGATCGCGTGTACGCGGCCTTTGTCGAAGTCGAACAGCTGCACTGAGCGCGAGGTCTGGCAATAGCGTAGCCCGCTGCCGTATGGCCGTCTGTCGGGTGCTCTCACCCGCCGCGTCGGCTTCTGCCCGTCGGACATTCGCCGGACACCCGTGTGGTCCACGGCGCGCGCCACCCGCCCCCTGAGTCCGCTCGGGCCGGTGTCTGGTCCCTCAGAATACCGTATCGTCCCAACTCATCGCTGAAGTCACGATCCTTGCCGTCGGACCGCTCGCCACCGGCCATCGTGCGAGCTATCCTATGCGCAGACCCGCCGCCCCTTCCGATGAGCGAATCCGCAGGCCCTCCGCGCAAACCGCGCGACGATGAAATGGACGTGTTCGGCCTCTCGCATACCGGAAGGGTGCGGAAGGAGAATCAGGATCACTACCTGATGGCCACGTTCCACAAGCGCATTAACGTCATCTCCAGCAATCTGCCCGATATGGAGCAGCGCTTTCCCAATGGGGAGCAGCGTCTGGCGTATCTGGCGATGGTCGCCGATGGTGTCGGCGGCGGTGTTGGCGGCGCCGAAGCCAGTGCGATCGCGCTGGATTCGCTGATGCGCTACGTGGACGGCAGCGTCACGGTGTACTACGGGGCCAAGGCCGACGCCACGGAGTTCAGTGCGCTGCTGCAGTCGGCCGCGATGCAGGCGCACGACGCGGTCCGAGCGCGTCGCGATGAGCAAGGGCTTCGTGGCACCATGGCCACCACACTCACGCTGTACATCGGCGTGTGGCCGACCTATTACCTGCTGCAGGTCGGCGACTCGCGCTACTACGTGTGGAGGAACGGCGTGCTGTCGCAGATCACGCGCGATCAGACGATGGCGCAAGATCTCGTGGACGACGGCATTCTGTCGGCCCGCACCGCCGGCAACTCACCGATGGCACACGTGCTGTCGAGTGCGATCGGCGCCGACAAGACGATGCCGGTGGTCACGCGGCTCGACGCCGACTGGCACAACGTGCACCTCATCTGTTCGGATGGACTCACGAAGCACGTCACCGATGCCCGCATCGCCGAGGTGCTGGGGTCGATGACGAGTGCACGACAGGCCGCCGAACAGCTGTTGCAGGAAGCGCTCGACGGCGGTGGCAGCGACAACATCACGATCATCATCGGGCGCACCACCCCCAAGCCGGTCGCGTAACGCGCGCGGCTACGCGTCGGAGGCCAGCGCTCGCGCCCACCCCAGCAATAGCCGACGGTGCGCGCGCAGCCGCTGCTGATGGCGACGTTCGGACGGCGCGCCCTTGGCCTGCAGCAGCTGGGCGAGCTTTCGCCGATCCGCAACCGGCCACGATTCGAGATCGCTGACGAGATCGAGCGGAAGCGCCCAGAGCCGGAGCACCTCCGGTTCCACCGTGATGTCGCTCCACACTGCACGCAGCACCGAGCGCAGGCGACGCAGCGCGCTGGCCATCGCTCGCAGGCGGTCGCCATCGTAACGTTGCACCATGTGCCGCTGTACGGCGTCAGTCAGCAGCGCTGTGTCGAGCACGGGACCCGCCGCGTCGCGCAACACGAACTCGAGGCCTGACTCGACCAGGTGGTTGAGCACGGCTTTTGGCACCACATACCCCGCGCGGGCAGACAGTTGTGCGAACTCGCGCGCCGCGATCGCCTGCAACGCCGTCGTCATGGGGCGAAATCCGAGCCGGTAGTAGAACCAGTAGGCGCCCGAACGAAGGCCCTCGGGATTGCCGTAGCCGAGCTGGTAGTTCTCGGCTTCGAAGCGGTCGACGTCGAACTCGGTGTGATACAACCGCAGGAGCTGCGCGAAGAACCACGCGGACTCGCCACCGCGTTGCGCGGGAAAAATGTTGATGCCGATCTTCGAACGGCCCGGGAAGATCCAGGCGCCGCCGTACGCGAGCGGTGCCCCGTTGCGAAACGCCATGAAGCCGACGTAGCTGTCGAACGCCAGCCGATGCGACGGAGCGAGCGCGTACAGCGCGATGGTGAGTCCGCGCCCCATGTCGAAGAGCGACACGGCACTGGCGTGCGTGACCGGATCGGTCTCGCGGCCCATCGTGGCGAGCACCGTGCGTGCGCTGTCGATGAGGCGCTGCGACGCCGCCGCGCCGAGCCGCTGCACCCGTACGGGAGGCAAGGCCATCAGCGCCGGCACATCGACCCCGCGCTGCATGCCGGCGGGGTGAAAGCCGGTGGTATCGTGCACGGCCCGCATGGTCGCGATCGCGGCGGTGATATCGCACGTCGATCCCGTGCCGGTCACCCGTACATACACCCGCAACCGCGCGAAGAGATGCCCACGCACGCGCTCGTCAGCTGGCAGTGCATCGATGAGATCGACGAGGCGCGGAAGCCACGTCGATTGCTCCGGCCCGAACAACGACGTGAACAGCGACTCCGCGTCGGCGAAGCCCCAGTCCACGAGCTCCTGCTCCACCGGCAGCACCAGCGTGCGAAGGATGTCGCGCACGTCGTCGAGCGGTGCGTCCACCTGCATGAGTACCACGCTGTCCGACCATTGGCCGAGCAACCATCGCACGAGCGGCAGCGAGAAGTTGCCCTCGACCGGGGCACCCGCAATGCCGCTGTTCAGCAGCGACTCGTGTCGCTCCGGGGCGTGCGACCGCCACTCCGCGGCCAACGCGCCGACCCGCTGCAGGGCGCTGCCAGCAAACGCCCACTCGTCCAGATCGCGCGGATGGCCGATCACGAAGAGCAGCAGCTCATGCCACTCTCTCAGCGCCTTCACGGCGCGAATGGGGCGAACTGCGGCGGCACGGAGCAGATCGGTGCGTTCGGCGCCTCCACGGGTCACCAGGCGGCGAAGCGCGACCACGTCGGTGAATCGGAGCACGGCGGGAGACATATGCCACCAGCATAGCACCAAAGTGGTCGCTCCGGGCTTGACCAAGATCGTACGCTCGGCCGTACTCGCGAGAATCGACCGGAGCGACCATGTTTCGAGTCCCCCCGCTCTCCGCCTTGGCGAAGCTCCCGGAGTCGTACGCCGTGTTGACGGACATTTCCGATATGCAGCCCACCGCGCCCGAAGCACAGCTCTGCCAGATGGCGTTGACGGTTGCGGATCAGGTGTCCGCCATGCTCGCCTATTGGGACGAGAACGAAGTCTGCCGCTTTGCCAATCGGGCGTACCTCGACTGGTTCGGCAAGTCGCGTGACGAACTGATTGGCCGCACCTTGCGCGAGCTGCTCGGCGAGCTGTACGCCAAGAACGAGTCGTACATCCGCGCCGCGTACGCGGGCGAGCTGCAGCTATTCGAGCGGAGCATCCCGATGCCGGGCGGGACGGGATTCCGCGACAGTATCGCGACATACACCCCGGACATTCAGGACGGGATCGTGCGCGGCATTTTCGTGCACGTGGCCGACGCCGGTCTGCTGAAGGCGAAAGAGCGCGAGTTGGAGCGCGCCGTGGCGGAGCGTGATGCGGCGGCAGCGAAGGTACGCACGCTCGAAGGACTGCTGCCGATCTGCTCCAGCTGCAAGTCCATCCGGACCCCGGAAGGCACGTGGACACAAATCGAGCAGTATGTCGCGTCGCGAACGAACGCCGAGTTCACACACGGGATCTGTCCGACGTGTGTGCCGCGATTGTTTCCGGAGTTCGCCTAGGACGCGTCGGTCCGGCGTGCCGGTCGCCGCGCGTGCCGTTCGCGCTGCATGTTATCGCATGCGCTTCTCTCGATTCCTCCCGGCCCTGCTGCTCGGCGGTCGCGTCCTCGCCGCGCAGCCCTCCACGCCCGCGCCAACGGCCGCGGGCTACGTGCTCACCGAGTCGATGATCCCGATGCGGGATGGTACGCGACTCTACACGCGTATTCTGGCGCCGGCGAATCCGGCACGTCCGCTCCCGTTCCTGTTCGTGCGCACCCCATACGGCGTGGACGGCAACACGCCGGGCAGCGTGGCCGCGAACTGGGGCTTCATGGCCCGCGACATCGCGCGCGACGGCTACGTGTTCGTGTTTCAGGACATCCGCGGGAAGTTCAAGTCCGAAGGACAGTTCGTGATGCAGCGGCCGCCGCGCGCCAACCGCGCGGACCCGAAGGCGATCGACGAAAGCACCGACGCGTACGACAGCATTGAATGGCTGCTCTCGCACGTGCCGAACAACAACGGGCGCGTGGGCATGACGGGCGTGTCGTATCCCGGATGGACGACGGCGATGGCGATGCTCGATCCGCACCCGGCGCTCAAGGCCGCGTCGCCGCAAGCGTCACCAGCTGACATGTGGAAGGGTGATGACTTCCATCACAATGGCGCGTTCCGACTGAGCTACGGCTTCGAGTACGCCACCATGATGGAGTCCGGCAAGGATGTGAAGCAGTTCTCGATGGACGCGTTCGACACCTACGAGTGGTACCTCAAACTTGGCTCGTTGAAGAACGTGAACGACCGATTCCTGAAGGGGACGATTCCGACCTGGAACGACTTTGCGGGCCACCCCAACTTCGACGCGTTCTGGAAGCGTCAGGCGATGGCGGGCTATCTCGACAAGGTCACCGTGCCCGCGTTGCATGTGGCGGGCTGGTGGGATCAGGAAGACTTCTACGGACCGGTCACCATCTATCGCGAGCTGGAGAAGCACGATCGCGAGAGCAAGAATTTTCTGGTGGTGGGGCCGTGGAATCACGGCGGCTGGATGCGCGGTGAGGGCGCGTCGCTTGGCCCGATCCAGTTCGGACAGCCGACCGCACGTTTCTTCCGTGACTCGATCATGGCGCCGTTCTTCGCGCGCCATCTGCACCCCGAGCAGCGCGACGTGGCCGGATGGACGTTGCCGGAAGCGCTCGTGTTCGAAGCGGGCAGCAATGTCTGGAAGCGCTACGACACGTGGCCACCGAAGACCGCAGTGTCACCGCGCAGTCTGTACATGCGCGAAGGCGGCGCGTTGGCATGGGAGCCACCCGCCGCCACGGCGCCGGCGTACGACGCGTATGTGTCCGACCCGTCGAAGCCCGTGCCCTATCGTCAGCGGCCGGTACAGATGACCTACGGGCCCGGCTCCACGTGGAGCACGTGGCTGACCGAAGACCAGCGCTTCGTGCACAACCGCCCCGATGTGCTGAGCTGGGAGCTCCCCACGCTCACCGACGACCTCACGATCGCCGGCGATCTTGCCGTGACGCTGCACGTGGCCACCAGTGGCACCGATGCGGACTACGTCGTGAAGCTCATCGACGTGTACCCGGACAGCGGGATGACGGACCTCAAGATGAACGGCTACCAGTTCATGGTGGCCAACGACGTGTATCGCGCGCGCTTCCGGAAGAACGTCGAGAAGCCGGTGCCGCTCGTGCCGAACGTGCCCGAGGCGATCACGATCGACCTGCACACGCAGGCGTACACGTTCAAGAAGGGACACCGCGTGATGATCCAGGTGCAGAGCAGCTGGTTCCCGCTGATCGATCGCAATCCGCAGACGTTCGTGCCGAACATCTTCGAGGCCAAGCCGAGCGACTTCCGCGCCGCCACGCAGCGCATCTATCGCAGCAAAGCGAAGGCCTCGAAGATCGTGCTGCCGGTGGTGACGGGGATTCGACCGTAGCCACGCGACAGCACGCGCAGCACTAACGCTTCGCCGGCACCAACACGGCGCGCTCGTCGGGCGACACACGTACCACGCGCAGGGACTGCGACGAGGCGTTGGGCTGGCCGGGGAGTTCGAGCACGATGCGATAGTCGCCCGTTTCCACGAAGGCGGCGCGACCGCCGCCGAAGCCACCACCGCCTCCGCCACCGAAGCCTCCCGGTCCACCAGCGGCCGGCGCACGGTTCTGCGCCGCGATCAGGGCCTTGGCCTGATTCTCCGGCGTGCCGGTGCTATCGGCCGCACCACGCGCTTCAGCCGGACGGGCGTTGAAGCCGGCCGGGAAGCCGGGATCGCTGATGTTGCCAGTGGGCTGCGGTCCGCCGCCGAACCCACCGAATCCGCCGCGACCGCCCGTATTCGGTCCCTGCATCTGCGCGCCGGTGGCTTGCAGGTTCCAGGTGACCGTGTTCAGGCCTGCGGTATTCGTGCCGAGCAGTCGGGCGATGGTGTCGCCCGCGGCGCTGAGCACGGTGATGCGCGGGGCTCCACCAGTGACCGGGGCGGCGAGGCGATAGGTGATGGCCGCGCCGGCCGGCACACGATCACCGCGCCACATGCGCTGCGCCCGCGGCTCCGATCCCGGCGGACGCTCGCCGTACTGCAGTGCCACGGTGGGCTTGAAGAGCACCGCCGCGGCCGACAGCGCCGACGTCGTGAACTGCTGCAGCGGCGACACGTCGAGAATCTGCACACCACGCCCGTGCGTACCGGCGATCAGTTCGCGATCGCGCGGATGCACCTGCAGGTCGTACACCGGCACGGTGGGGAGATTGTTGTCGAGCGTGAACCACGTGGCGCCCTTGTCGAGCGAGGCGTACACGCCAAGCTCCGTACCGGCGTACAACAATGACGCGTTGAACGGATCCTCACGCACCACATACACCGTGTTCGGGCGACCGACCTTGAGGCCGGTCGAGATCGAGCGGAAGGTCTTGCCGAAATCGTTCGACACGTACAAGTACGGCGCAAAATCATTGTCGCGATGATTGTCAAACGCGACGTACACCGTGGCAGAATCGGACGGACTCGCTTCGATCTTGCTTACGTGCGTGAAGGGCGGCACACCCGCGAAGCGCGCGCTCAGATCTTCCCACGCGCCGCCGTCGTTCTTCGTGAGCCACACCTTGCCGTCGTTCGTGCCCACGTACAACACACCGGCCTTGAAGGGCGACTCAGCGATCGTGACGATCGTCGCGTTTTCCTCGGCGCCGGTGGCATCGCGCGTGATGCCGCCGGTCGCGTCGGCCGCCGGATTGCCGTCGATGTCGAAGCCGGTGGTGATGCGGATGCGTGATTCATCGCGCGACGACAGGTCGGGCGAAATCGCGTACGGCTCCTCGCCCTTCTTCACCGACTTGAACAGCTTCTCGGCGCCCGAGTACAGCACATTCGCATCATGGCGCGACAGGATGAACGGCGTGTTCCAGTTCCAGCGCGTGGCCACATTCGGATCGGCGAGCTCCTTCTTCTTCTGCACGCGGATGTCGGCGATGCTCTTCGTCTGCTCCGGCGTGAGCGGTGCGGTGCCGGCGCCACGGATACGCGCGATCTGCTGTCCGAACTGCGTGCGCGTGACCGTGCGGGCCTTCACACTCATCACTTCGCCGTTGGCCACATTGCGCCGTGCGATGTTGCCACCTTGCGACTCGTAGTACACGTAGTCGGGATTGAACGGATCCTGCGCCGTCTGCAAGCCATCGGCGGCGAAGATCGCGAACCAGTCGGTCATCTGCAGCGGCGCACCGGCGCGACGGCTCAATCCACACGATGTGCCGTTGTCCTGCAAGCCACCGCACACGCGATACGGCACCTGGAAGTCGTAGCTGATGCCGTAGAACTGGCCCATGGCCATGTTGTTCACCGCGTCGTACGTGCCGCCCTTGTCCCACGTCTGGAAGATGCCCGCGTCACCACCGACGATGAAATGCTCGGGGTCGTTCGGGTCGATCCACATGGCGTGATAGTCTTCGTGAATCCCTACCATGCCGGCGCGCCACGACGCACCGCCATCATCGGAGAAGGCGAAGTCGACGGCCATGCGATACACACGATCGGCATTCTTCGGATCGATGCGGATCTGCGAGAAGTAGAACGGGCGGTTGTTGACGGTGCTCATCCACGTCCACGTGGCGCCGGCATCCTTCGAGCGATACAAACCACTCAACAGGCGCTGCGGCTTGGCCCCGCGCACGCTGTCGGCTTCGACCATGGCGTACACCATGTCGGGATTGCTCGGCGCGATCGCGAGGTTGATGCGTCCCTTGGTCGTGGCCGGGAAACCGCCGCCGGTGATTTCCTTCCACGTGGTGCCGCCGTCGGTGGACTTCCACAGCGCGGATCCGGGCCCGCCGCTCTTGAGAAAATGCGCCTTGCGAATGCGCTCCCAGCTGGTGGCGTACAGCACGTTCGGGTCGCGCGGATCCATCGCGAGATCCACGAAGCCGGCCTTGTCGCTGATGAATTTGCTCAGCGTCCAGGTCTTGCCGCCGTCGATCGTCTTGTACAGCCCACGCTCGGGGTTGGTGGCCCACAGCGCGCCCAGCGCCGCCACGTACACGATGTCAGGGTTGGTGGGATGCACGAGGATGCGCCCGATATGCTGCGTCTTCTCGAGGCCCATGCTCTGCCACGTTACGCCGCCGTCCACCGACTTGTAGATGCCGTAGCCCGGCGCCACGGAGTTGCGCGAGTCTTCTTCGCCCGTGCCCGCCCAGATGATCTTGGGATTGCTCGGCGCGATCGCGAGATCACCCATCGATGCAATCGGTCCCTTCTCCCAGAGTGGCACGAAGGACGTACCGGCGTTCACGGTCTTCCAGATGCCGCCCGTAGCGCCGGCGACGTAGAAGGTTTTCGGTGCACTGGGATGGGCTTCGACGTCGGTGATGCGTCCGGCCATGTTCACGGGGCCGATCGAACGCCAACGCAGGCCGTTCAGTGTGGCTGCGTCGGGCGTTTGCGCGCCGGCAACGCCGGCCAGCAGCAGTGTCGGTGCGGCAAGTCGAAACAGAGAACGCATGACAGTCGTGTGTGAGTGGAGATGCTGCATCAGCGCATCCCGGCTTTCTGGAGCGCATTCGCGCCGCCGACGATGGGAATGCGGAACGACGACTTCGCGAGATCGAGCGTGAGCTCGGCCCCCGGCTTCGGCCACAGCGTGAACTCGCGATCGCTCGACATGATCATCACCGCGAGCTGCTTGCCGGCGGGAATGAATTCATCGGTGGGCTCGAGATCGAAGGTGACGTCGCGATACTCGCCCGCCTTGAGCGGCTTGCCGCGATCTTTCGATGCATAATTTCCACCCTTCTTGAGCGCCTTCGCGTTCTGCAAGTCAGCCCAGCCGTGCGAGACGTTTCCCTTGTAGCTCTGTGAGCCGGCGCGCGCGGAGTCGTATGGCAGCATCACGAGCCATACGCTGAGGTTCGCGGCTTTCACATTCGCCGCCATGCGCAGTGTGACGCGCGGCGTGCCGGAGATATGTACGGTGTCGGTAAATACGGGCGTGGCGTACAACAGGCGATTCGCCGACGTGGGCGCGCTCGCGAGCGCACTGCCACTGAACGTGACGTCATCGATCAGTGACTCGGCGCCAGACGCCGCCGGCGCAAAGGCGAGCGACGCGATGCCGCGTCCACCGGCGGTGGGATGGAGCGTGACCGGCACGGTGCCCGGCACGGGGAAGGCGGCGAAGGGCGTCGGTGCTGCCGTCGCGCGCAGACGCGGGTTCGGTGCGGGCGCACCGGTCGGTGCCGCCGCGACCGCCGCCATCGGCGCCTGCGCCCCGGCGTCCTGCACGATGTACGCCGACTGATCACCCGGCACGCCGTTGTCCACGCCGTACAGATAGTGACTGAACCAGCGATTGAGCATGTCGGCCGGCGGATTGCCGCCATGTCCGCCCTGATGCAGATACAGTCCCACCGGCAGTCCGCGCGCCTTCATCTCGTCGTAAATGCGCACGCTGTGCGCCGGCGTCACGTTGTAGTCGTTCAGCCCATGCGCGAGCAGCACGGCGGCCTTGATGTTCTTCACGTACGGCAGCAGGTCGCGCTTCTTCCAGAAGTCGTTGAAGTCGCCGGTGGCGCGGTCCTGTCCCTTGGGCCCCGCGAACACGTTCGTCTTCCAGATCACGTCACACTTCGCGCGTGTGGCGGGGTCACCACTGGCGACGAAGTCGTACAGCACGTCGACGTCTTCACCCAGATAGCCACCGGGCGAGCGCACGAGGCCATTCGAGCGATAGTACAGGTAATACGAGGTGTTCGGCGACACGGGTACGACCACTTCGAGTCCCTTCACGCCGGTCGTGGCCGCGGCCAGTGGCAACGTGCCTTCGTACGACGTGCCGATCATGCCGACTTTGCCGGTCGACCAGCCGGTCGCGCGCACTTCTTCGCGTCCGGTGGGCGTGGTATAGCCCTTGGCGCGACCGTTCAGCCAGTCGATCACGAACTTCATCGGCGCGCGCTCCGGGTAATCGCCCACTGTCGCGCAGCCCTGCGACAAGCCGGTACCGGTCGCCTCGGAGTGCACCACCGCAAAGCCGCGCGGCACCCACTCGTTCACCAGCGCATTCGAGATGCGCCGACGATTGGGCTGGTGCACCGGCGCCACGAGGGCGCGTCGCGTAGGCGGCTGATCACCGAGTTCCTGCTGCACGTTCCAGTTGGAATCGTCGCGCGAGGTGCCGGCGAAGTACGGACTCGCGCCGTAGAGCACGGGCACTTTCAATCCGCCGCCTTCGGTCTGCGCGGGGCGGGTCACGTCGACATGCACGCGATCCTTGCGGCCGTCGCGATCGCTGTCGAAGTCGGTCTCCACCCACAGATCGTGCCGGATCCAGGTGGTAGAGTCACGCCAGGCAGGGACCACTTGTGCCATGCCGTTGACGAACACGGGCGCAGCAGGGGCGGCCGGAGCCGCAGATGGCGCCGCTGCGGGCTGGGCGAGGGCCGTACGGGCAGCGAAGACGGCGGCGATGGCCGCGGGCGCACGCAGGCTGGCGAGGGCGAAACGACGGCTCATAACGCGATGGCTGAAATGGAGGCGACGCGGACGATCGAAAGGGACGGGCGGCAGAGATCGCCGACTGTCAATGTGCCGGCGGAACGGCTCGAGGGGGAGTAGCGGCCGGCTGGCTGTTCGGTGGTCGCGATCTCCCCAAACTGCTTCACCGCGGATTACCGCCAATGCGCGCGGATGGCCCCCGAGGTAGGCGCGAATTCGCGGCGAGTCTCTGTGATCCGCGGCGTCAGTCGCCGCTGTCGTTCCGCAGGGCGCTGCGCACGTCGTCGAAGGCCGGAACGGCGGCGAGGGTGAGTAGCACCAGTGCCAGCGGGATCGTCGCGCTGTAGCCGATGGCGCGGAAGCCGAGTGCGCCGATCACGCCGCCGGAGAAGAAGGCGGTCAACAGCATGGTGAGGAGGCGCAGGCGCTTGCGGTCGGCCAGAACCCGGGGCTCGCCGGCGATCTCGTGCCGGTTCACATAGATGTACTTGCCAAGCTCGATGCCGATATCGGTCACGATGCCCGTTACATGTGTCGTCCGGATCTCCGACTTCGAGATCTTGGTGATCACGGCATTCTGCAGCCCCATCATGAAGCAGAGCAAACTGACCGTGGCCGGCACGAAGATGCTGTGGACCATCTGCAGGCGCGCCCCGAGGAAGCCGAAGACCAGCAGCAGCGCCGCCTCGAGCAGGATCGGCAGGGCAAAGGCGCTGCTCAAGCCGCGCCGGCGCGCGTAGTTCACCATCACGGCAGTGGTGGCCGCGCCCAGCGTGAACGCGCAGAGCGCTCCCACACCGGTCAGGAAGACCTCGGTCTGGCCAAGCACCAGCGCATCCGCCATCGACGAGACGATGCCCGTCATGTGCGACGTGTACTGCGAGACGGCCAGGAAGGCGCCGGCATTCGTGGCCCCCGCCACGAAGGCCAACCCGACGCCGAGGTGCGTGTTTTCACGTCGGGAGCGAACCGTACCCGTCAGGCGCCGTGCGTAGTCGATCGGCATATGATGAACGATAACCGATAAGAGACCGGCAGGGGGAAACGTCATACGTGCATCCCTTGGCGCCACGTGCCGATACTCGACCGCATGATGCGTCTTGAGGATCCCCTGCCCCTCGTCAGCGAAGCCCGCGAAGCCCTTTCGGGCGTCGACAGCTTTTCCATCCGGACGCGACTCGCACGCATCATGGAGGGCGGGGACTTTCCGGCGTTGTCCCGGCAGGTGATCGACACGATTACCACGATCGACGATGACGCCGCTTCTCTGCAGCGGCTCGCCAACATCGTGCTGCGCGAGTACGGGCTGGCCTTGAGCGTGGTGCGCACCGCCAACAGCGCGCACTACCGGCGCGGTGGGCGCCCCACCGAGAGCGCGACGCACGCCATGATGATGCTCGGTGCGCGCGTGGTCCGGCAGCTGGCGGGCAGTATGCTGCTCTTCGAACACTTTCAGCGTCGCTCGCCGGAACTCAAGGAGCTGATGATCCTGTCGCTCCTGACGGCGAACCACGCCCGCGCCACCGCCCTGCAGTTGGGACACGACGACCCCGAAGCGGCACATCTCTCGGGGATGTTCCGCAACCTCGGCGAAGTGCTCGTGGCGTGCTACTTCCACGACGACTACCAGCGCATCCGCTCACTTGTGCAGGATGACGGACGCAGCGAGGCGTCCGCGCTGCGCATGGTGCTCGGCTTCGATTACACCGACTTCGGTATCGAAGTGGCGAACCAGTGGGGACTCCCCGACACGATCGCGCAGGGCATGCGCGCCACAGTGCATCTATCGTCCTCGCCGCTCGCCTCGGTCACGTCGTTCAGTCATGAACTCACGGGCACGCTGTATCAGACCGACAGCAACAGCAGCGTGGGGCCGGCACTCGAGGCCATGCTCGATGCCCATAAGCCCAAGATCCGCCTCACGCGCGATCAAGTCGGTCGCATTGCGAGTGAAGCGCTCAAGGAGACGCGCGAGGTGTTGCTGGGTACGGACAGCGAGCAGAGCGTGCTACGGCTCCGCGAACTCAACGCAGCGGCCCGCCGGGCGTTCGGCGCGTCGCTCACGCTGACCGATGACGGCGACGCGCCGACCGTGCTGTCCGAGCCGGACGTCACCGTGCGTGCACGGCTGCGCAACGAACTCGATGACACCGTCGATCCCGCGTCGGGTGCCACGATCGGCACCGTGTTGCTGCAGGCGATGGAAGTGATCCTGCGCGGCGGTCCCTTCAATCGGGTGGTGACCTGCTTCATGACCGGCGACCGCATGCAGCTCGTGGCGCGCACCGGCCTGGGCACGGATATCGATGCGTTGCTGGCACGCTACTCGTTTCCGGTGTCGGCCCGCGGTGGACCGGTGGTCGCCCTCACGCAACAGCGACAGTCGGTGTATCTCCCCACCGACCGGACGATGCACACCATGGAACAGCGGTGGGCGGCCGAACAGGGCGTGTCGCAGTTCGGCGTGTTTCCGCTGATCGTGCTCGGCAAGGTGATCGGCTGCGTGTATTGCGACCGCATCGGCAGCGGTCCGGCACCCGATCGCGCTACCGTGCGCTACACGAAGTCGATCGCCGATCTCGTGGTGGACGCGATCGCCCGGCGGCGCAGCTGATGAGCATCGATCTGGCCGTACCTCCGGCGACCGCCGAGTTCGACGTGCGCGGCGCGGTCATGCGTGTGACCGGCGTGAGCGGCGGCCCGCTCGAGGTCCGGGTCGACGAAGGACTCGTGTTCGCGCGCTTCCTCGGACAGGAGCCGCGCATCTGGCGCGACGTGTCGCTCACCTCGGTCATGGACCTCTTCGCGGCCGACTCGCCGGTCAGCACCTTTCTGCGGAAGCAGGGCGCGCTGCCGCTCCGCCAGGTATTGCTGGCATCGTTGACGTCGAGCCTCGGCACGACGGACGATCAGGCATGAGCACGACCTCCGAGCTCTCTCCAGAGGCGGAAGCGTTCGTGAAGGCCGTGGGTGCGGCCGCCGATCTACCGGCGTTCGTACGCAATGTGCGATCGATCGGCAGCGTCGCGGCCAATCTCGACGCGCGCGTGGGACTGCTCGAGCACGCGATCATGCAGGATGTCGCGCTGTCGGCGAAAGTGCTGCGCATCGCCAACGCGGCGGCGGGAGGCGGCAACGCGCACGGCACGGTCGGATCGGTGAAGCAGGCGATCATGCTGCTCGGCTTCGACCGCGTGCAACACCTGTCCACGGCAGCGAGCGTGTTCGGACAGCTCGAGCACGACGCCCCGTCAGTGCGCGACTTGCTGGTGGAGTCGGTGCTGGCCGCCAACCACAGCCTGCATCTGTCTTTCGCCGCCGGTTATGATCGGCCGGAACTCGCCTATCTCTGTGGATTGTTCCGCCGGTTCGGTGAACTGCTGGTGGCGTGCTATCGTCCGCGCCCGTATCGCGCATGGATCGAGCGCGTACAGGCCGACGGACCGGCCGCTGACGGCGCTGAAGCGAAGCAATTCGGATTTACGTTCGAGGAAGTCGGCGTCGCGCTGGCCAAGCGTTGGGGCATGCCTCCGGCCGTGGTACGCACCATGCGCGTGTATCGCGGTGTGTCGCTCGACGGCGAAACGTTGCATGCGGTGACCCAGTGCAGCGCCGAGATCGCGCGCTGTCTGTACGGTGTCGCGGCCACGAGCGACGGTGCCGTGGTGAGCGAAATCCGCGCGCGCTTCGCGCCGCTGATCGGCATCGACGCGCTCACCATGCAGGAGTGCATGATCGCCGCGATCGACGAGGCGAAGCCGACGCTGAGCACGATGCAGGTGGATCTCGATGTCTGGCTGCGCGGACACGCCGACGCAACCGCCGTAGCGCTGATGAAGCGCGACAGCGTCGACGGGGCGACCGCCGAGCACGAGCGCGGTGACCGTGCGTTGGCACCCGCCGAAGCGGCAGCGTTGCAGGAAGCCATCGATCGATTGGCGCCCAATCCGAGCGATTCCGCACAGGAAGCGCGGCTGCGCGATGTGGTGCGTGCGCTCGTGCAGCAGCGTGAGCAGGCGCAGGTGTCGTACAGCGTGGGCTCCGTGACCGATTCGACGCTGCGCGCCGCATGCGAAGCCGGGTACGAGCGCGGGGTGCTTGGCATCAGCGCCGAGGATTTCAAGCTGATCCGCGGGCGTGTGGGCATTGGCCGCGGGAGCGCGGAACTGGCGCGCAACTTCCTATTGCGGCCCACCGCCGCCTTCGGCCCGCTCGGTGCCGCACTACACATCCGCCGCGATCTCTTCGTGGAAATGACCGGTGGCGACGCGAAGCTGTACGGGCGTGATCGCCTCATCAAGGATCTGTCGCCCAGCAACTTCGCGCTCTTGCCGCTGGTGCTGGAGATGAAACTGATCGGCTGTCTGTACTTCGATAGCACGATCGAATCGGTGCACTCCACCGAGACCAGCCGGCAACTCCTCTGTGACCTTCGCGATCACCTCGTGGCGGCCTTCGCCCATCATCGGTCGAGCATCGCGGAACCCACCGAGGGTGCCGCGTAGTCGTTCGCCGGTGGCAACAGCTATCACAGCTTGATAGCAATGCCTGCATCCGGGATTGGCATCGCTGCACAAACAGTTCGTCCCAGCCGAATCTCTCAATGTGCGATAAGTCACCGATGTCGGTGTCTGAGTGATTGCCAACCGGCCCTGCGCCGACTTGCGAAACGAACGATATGCCTCACCCTGATTCTCCCACGACGTCCGTGCGGAGCAAAACCACAGCTTCAGCGCGTACCCTGGCGATCGCGTCCTGCCTTATCGTTGGCGTCGCCGCCGTGAGCGTGCGGGCGGTGGTGGTCGACGGCGTAACGCCGGCGCGCACAAGGATGGCGGGTGCGCCACGAGTAGCCCCGACGGAGAATCGCGTGATGCGGAAGCGTGCGGTCGTCTCTCGGACCAGCGTGGCCGATCAGCCCTCGACTGGGAACTACGCGGCGCCGGATCGCGCTGCGCCGGACCGGGGTACGTCGGCTCTGGCGGCGCCGACCCTCGTCGCGCAGCTCACGGCCGGCCCGGTGCCCGTAGCCGACCGGTCGGTGCCCTTCGCCCTCGGCGTCTCGTCGGCGGCGGCGCTGCTGAGTGCGGGGTCGATGGCGACCAGTACCGCGCCCCTGCCGGTGGATGGGTTTCGTCGCGCCCCGCTCGATTGGCGTGCGCTCGTGGTGCATCCTGGCGTGACCTTCGGCGCCGAAGAGATCACCGACGCGTCGGCCGGATCGTCGGCGTTCTCGGGGGCCCGGTCGGTCCGCACGCACAGCATTCTCGAGCTTACACTCGACATGGATTCGTTGCTCGGCTGGCGCGGACTCACCGTGTACGTGGAGCACAAGGCGAAGATCGGACGCAATGGCTCCGATAACGCGTCGTTCGTGCAGAGCTTTTCCAACATCGACGCTGACGATTTCCGCGCGATGGGCGAAGTGTGGGTCGAACAGCGCCTCCTGCAGGATCGCCTGCGGATCAAGGCCGGACGGATCGACTTCAACCACACGTTCGCCGGCACCGACAACGGTGCGTCGTTCCTGAATGCGTCAATGGGCTTCTCGCCCAGCATCGTGGCCGCACCCACGTACCCGCTCCCATCGCTCGGCATGGAAGCGGCGGTGAATCCGTGGTCCACGTTCACGCTCGGTGTTGGCGTCTTCAACGGCCGCGATGGTGCTCCGGCCCCAGCCGCCGGAACCTCGCGGTTCCGAATCGCCCAGGCCAACCAGCAGTGGACGCTTGGCACCACGTCACTGGCCGGTCGGGTCGGTGTCGGCGCGTGGAAGCACACTGGCATGTTCTCGGGGATCCTGTCCGAATCCGACGACGCGTTTGACATCGCCGGCACCCGCGGCTGGTATGCCACGCTCGACCAGATGCTGTGGGAAGGCCACGCGCGTGGTGATGATGCCGAGAACCATGCGTCGGTGGCCGCCTTCGCGCAGTTCGGCTCCTCCAGCCCGAACGTGCAGGCAATTCACGCGCATCGCGGCGGCGGCTTCACGCTGTCTGGCCTGCTGGCGGCACGCCCCACCGATCTGATCGGCGTCGGCGTCACCCATGCGTCGTGGGGTACCGGCCGCGAGACCATCGGCGAGCTGTTTTATCAGCTGCCGGTGACGTCGCATCTCTCCCTCGTGGCCGACGTCCAGCACGTCCGTCGCCTTGACGGGCCAAGCCTGCGGGCCTACGGCAACGTGGCCACGATGCGCACCGTGCTGTCGTTCTGATGCGCGGCTGAACGCCTTCACTTGCCGCCGTGGGGTGCGCTCCGCACCTTACGGGCAATGGCTACCAGTACTCCGCCGGCACCGTCGGCGCCGGGGCAGGTGTCCCGTCCCTCATTGTCACAGACGGTCGACGTCGAGACGCCGGAACTCGTCGTGCTGTCGTACACGGTGGCCGGCGTCGGCTCGCGCGCCACGGCCGCGTTCATCGACTACGCGATCTGTATCGCGACGTTCATCGCCGTCATCGTCGCACTGCTTCAGCTGCAGGTGAAGTTCGGTGTCGCCGCGTCGCGCGATTCATCAGGCGCGTGGGTGATGGCGGTGCTCGGGGTGATTCAGTTCGCCATTCTGTGGCTGTACTACGTGCTCTTCGAAGCGCTCGCCGACGGGCAGACGCCGGGTAAGCGCCTCATGAAGTTGCGCGTGGTGAAGGACGGCGGCCTGTCGGTGACGTTCGAGGCGTCGGCCATTCGCAACGTCGTCCGCGCCATCGACCTGCAGCCGATCTTCTTGTACGCCGTGGGGCTCGTCACGATCATGGCGAATGCACGCGGCAAGCGACTGGGCGACATGGCCGCCGGCACGATCGTGGTCAAGGAAGATCTCGTGTCGCAGCCGGTTGCGCCGCGAAAGTCCGGCCGCACGGATACGCGCAGCAACGCCCCCGCGCCGTTGCCACTGTCCGCACATTTGACGGACGCGGAATTCCAGCTGCTGGACCGGTTCGTGGAGCGGCGCATGGAGTTCGATGCCGAGCGTCGTACGCAGCTGGCGGCCGGACTCGCACAGCGCTTCAGTGCCAAGCTCACGCAGGATGCGACGCAACTTCCCATCGCACAGCTCGTGCGATTGCACGACACTGAGCTGGCCGCCCGGGCGCAGGGCGCGGCCGCGCGCAATGACACCGGCGCCGCCCGCGAGCGACATCGCATCGTGGCCACCAACGCGCCGCGGTGGGCGTCATTCGCCAACACGCTCAAGTCAGCGCAGGGGGCGGGTCTGTCCACGCTCGGCGAAGATGGTGTGCGGCGCTTCGTGCAGGACTACCGCGAAATGACTGCCGATCTGGCCCGACTGCGCACCGCGACGCGCGGGCAGGACTCGTCCGACCTGTTCTACCTCAACCGTCTGGTGGCCGGCGCCCATAGCCTGCTGTATCGGCGTCGCACCTTCACGCTGCGCCGGCTCATCACGTTCCTCTTCGCCGATGTCCCCGCCGAAGTGCGCGCGTCGGGGCTACCGATCGCGATCGCGGCCACGCTGCTGTTCGGCCCCATGGCGATCGCCACCCGCGCCGTGATCACGCATCCGTCGGTGGCCGCCACGCTGTTGCCGCAGGGTATGCTGGCGCGCGCCGCCAAGGGCGTGGAAGATGCGAAGCGCGGCAAAGGGTACATCGAAGATCCCGAAGTGTATCGCCCGATGATGGCGTCGCAGATCGCGACCAACAATGTACAGGTGACCTTCGTGGCCTTCGCGGGCGGCATGACGGCCGGGCTGCTCACCTGTTGGGCGCTGGTCATGAACGGCGTGAGCATCGGCGCGGCCCTCGGCCTCTACATCTCGAAGGGCATCGGCTCCCTGATCTTCTCGTTCATCGCGCCGCATGGCGTGCTCGAACTCACCGCCATCGTGTTCGCCGGCGCGGCGGGGCTGCTACTCGCGTCGGGCATGCTGGTACCGGGCAATCAGACGCGCCGCGCCGCGCTCGTACAGCGCGGTGGCCGCGCCTTCCGACTGCTCGCCGGCGCCGTGTTCCTGCTGCTCTTTGCCGGCGTGATCGAGGGCTTCGTGTCGCCGAATGCCACGCTGTCACTGCAGACCAAGTTGGCGGTGTCGGCCACCAGCGCGGTGGTGTTGGCGATCTATCTGTTCTACCGGGGACCCGCGAGCGCGCCCAGCGCTACAGCGCCAAACGCTACAACGCGCCGCGCTACAGCGCGCCGCGCGCCTTGAGTTCGAGGTAGCGGTTCACGACACCCGCGGTCATGGTTTGCGGCGACACATCGAGCACGATCACACCGGCCCGCCGCATGCGCTCCAGCACCGCCTCGCGCGCCTGAATCACCTCCTCCGCCGCCGCACTTTCGAACAACTGCTCCGTCGATGCGGCGTCACCCGGCGCTGCCGCCTCGAACAACGCGTCATTGCGCAGCGCCACCACCAGCACCAGATGACGCGCCGCGCTGTGCGTCACGTGGGCCAGCAAGGCCTGCGACGCGCGCACGTCGATGACGTCGGTGAAGAACACTACCAGCGCGCGCTTCTTCTGATGCGCGGCGAGGAAGCGGAACGACGACGCATAGTCGGGCTCCCGAGACGTCGCAAATACGGGAATGAAGGCATCGCGCACGAGCGTGAGCGCTCCTTTGCTGGCCTGCGGCGGCACGAAGGCGCGCACCTCGTCGTCGAACACCAGCGTGCCCACGCGGTCACCCGACGACGAGGCGACATCGGTGAGGATGAGCGCCGCGCTGAGGGCGTGCTCGAAGCGGGAGAACTCTCCCGACAGCTGCGTCATGCCGCGGCCGGCATCCACCAGCGTCATCACCGTCTGCGAGCGCTCCACCGTGAACTCGCGCGTGATGAACTTGCCCTTCTTCGACGTGGCCTTCCAGTCGATATGTCGGGGATCGTCGCCGCGTACGTATTCCCGCAGTCGCGCGAACGCCTGGCCCTGCCCCTTGTGGCGCAGCACGCGAATGCCCATCGCATCGAGATGGTGCTGCATGGCCAGTAATCGATAGCGACGCACCCCGGCCAGCGACGGCATGACGCGGATCGCGTCGCTGGTGTCGAAGATGTAGCGTGCGCTGACCAGGCCGAACATCGTACTGACACGCACACCGACCGCGCCGAGGGGCGCCGTGCCGCGCGAGGTGCCACGTATGCTGGCCTCCACGCGCTGCGCCGATGCACCGGGTACGCGCAACGCGATCGACTGCACGCCGCCGCTCACCAGCGGCGGGAGTTGGTCGTGCAATTCCACCTGCAGCGCACGCGACGTGCGGTTGATGACCGTATAGCTGCCGTCGATCTCTTCGCCGATACCCACCGACGCCGGGAACTCACGCTCCACGCCCAGTGCGGCCGCGGCAGGGAGCATGAGCACGTCCATCGCCAGCGCGACGACCACGAGCAGCGACACGCCCACGCCGGCGTACGCGCCGAATGGGGCCGGCAGCAGCCAGACCGGCGCCGTGAGCGCAGCGAGCCACGCGAGTCGCCGCTGCGGAGCGAACCGCAGCAGCGCCTGCATCGCCCGCCGGAGAAACGGTGGCATCCCTACTTGGGTGCGACGACGCGAAGTAGAATGGCCGACAAGGCATCGTCGGCCGTGCGCCCTTCCACCTCCAGCTCGGGCGAGAGCGTGACGCGGTGCCGCAGCACCGCGAACACGCGATCTTTCACGTCGTCCGGCGTCACGAAGTCACGCCCTTCGAGCACGGCGGCGGCGCGTGCGGCGCGCATCAGCGCCACCGTGGCGCGCGGCGACGCGCCGAGCGAGAGCGACGGCTCCTCGCGTGTGGCGCGCGTGATCGACGTGATGTACGCCTGCACCTCAGGGGCGACACGCACGGTATCGGCGAGCTCACGCAGCGCAACGGCTTCCCCGACGCCGAGCACCGGTTCGGACAGCGGCACCGTCGTGCTCTCGGGATTGAAACCCGCTTCATGCGACGCCAGCATCGCGAGCTCGGCGTCGAGCGCGGGGTAGCCCATGATCGTCTTCAGCAGGAAGCGGTCGAGCTGCGCTTCGGGCAGCGGATACGTGCCTTCGTGCTCCACCGGGTTCTGCGTGGCGAACACGGTGAACAGGGTATCCAGCGGTCGCGTGACGCCGTCGGCCGATACCTGACGCTCGGACATTGCTTCCAGCAGCGCCGACTGTGTCTTGGCCGGCGCGCGGTTGATCTCGTCGCCCAGCAGCAAGTCAGTGAACACCGGTCCAGGCTGAAATTCGAAACCGCGCGCCACATCACGTACGATCGCAATGCCGGTGAGGTCGCTCGGCATGAGATCCGGTGTGAACTGCACGCGGGTGAACCGTACGCCCATCGCGCTGGCCAGCGTGCGCACGAGCAGCGTTTTCGCCGTCCCGGGTACGCCCTCGATGAGGAGATGTCCGCGTGCGAGGAACGTGATCAGCGCATCGTCGATGGCCGCGTCCTGCCCCACGATGCGCGCGGCGATGGCACTGCGGAGTCGGCGAAGGATATCCGCGCCCTGATCGATCGTGAGATGCATGGGAGGAGGGGTCATGTTCGCGTGAGTGCCGTTTCGATGCGTTGAATCGCTTGTCCGACCCGGCGGAATTCACCGAGGTCCACCGGGTTCGTCAGCGCATGACGAACAATCGCAATGTCACTGGCCAGCGCCGGTTTCACGTCGGCCAGTCGCGAGAGATACAATTGGTCTTCGTCGAGCCCGCCGCGCTTCCCGCGGGCAGCGCCGTGCTCCATGCGCCGGCGCAATCCGCGCACGAGATGTTGTGCGCTGGTGCGCGTGGCGCCGACCTGCACGTACGCACGGGCGAGCGCGTCCACGTGCTCCAGTGGCGAGCGTCGCTCGATGCGCAGCGGATCGCGCGGCGGTAACACCCGCGGCGCCGCCGCGAACAGCAGCAGCAAACCCGCGAGCGCTAGCTGCAGCACTACGCGACCCGGCGGCGTATCCCCGAGGAATCGCTCAATGGCCCCTGACATGCCGAAGCGCGTGCGGCCCTGATGGTACTCGTCGAACACGAGCGTGCGCCGGGGCGACGTGCCACCTGCCGTCAGATAGTCGAGCGCACGCACCGAGGCCACGTCGAGTCCGTAGGCACACTCACGCAACGCATCGTTGCGGAATACGTCGGGATCAGCGGAAACCACCAGTCGTCCGGCGCCATATGGCATCGCGACCATCGTGCTGCGCGGTCCGTCGGTCACGATGTTCGGCCGACTCTCGAGGAGGACCAGTCGCTGCAGTCCGGGCGTGGACAGCCCCTTGCCCTGCAGCGCCAGCATGCGCGCGTTGCCGAACCAGAGCGCGTCCCGCGTAAACCGCACGCGGTTCACTCCGGCGCATGGGCGCACCGCGCCGATATTCTGCGCCACGTCATCGCCTTGGCGATCCACCGTGAGTTGCAGTGAGTCGTTGAGCGGTGACGTGCCCTCGCCGAGCACCAGCAGCAGCGCACCGCCGCGTCGCACGTGCGCCAGCATGGCCCCGGCCTCTTCCGGAGTCACCGGCACGACCGGATCGAGCACGCTGTAGATCGTCGTGTTGGTCGTGGGCACCACGCCGCGCCCGTCGCGCGCCACGTTCCACCCCAATCGGTCGGCCAGTTCGTAGAGAAGTTTGGCGCCGAGTGGATCGGCCGAGCTCGTGGACAAACGCGGATCGCCCGAGCGACCGGTGACCGGTGTTCGCGCCACCAGCGCGGTGATCAGCACGAGTGCGGTCAACAGCGCGATCACGACGCCGGGGCGCGTGTACCACGGTGCCGGTGCAGTCGTGTTCGCGCTGTTCATCGCGGCGACTGTCATGCGGCACGCTCACTGCCCAACAGCTGCCGTGCGTCGGTCGAGAGAGCGGCGTAGTCGCCGGCGCTGCACTGCATGTCGCCGTAGATCACGCGATCATAGCGCGAGCGGAACGACTGGAACGGACGCAACGACGGCGTATTGCGACGACGCAGTTCCCGCGCATAGTCGCCTGTGGTCTTGGACGGATGCAACCGGAGTTCGCCGCGGGCGGCGCAGGCGCGCAGCAGTGCCGCGAACAGGGCGTGCGCGGCCGCTGTGAAGTCTCCGGCTTGCGCCAAGCGCTCGGCATCGGCGAGCGCCGAGAGATCGGCCACGGTGGCTTTGCGCGGGACGCGCGCCGCTACGAGTGCCCGCTCGGCACGCACCCCCATCACGAAACGGGCAACGACCAGCGCGACCAGCAGTCCCACCACGGCGATCGTGATTTCACGACCATAGGGCGCGCCGCGCACCGACGTGAAGAGGGCATCGGCCAAGTCGCTGAACCACCGGAGCGCCCGCGTGGCAAGCGACGTGGTCAGCTCGCGCTGATACTCAGACGTGCGGGTGATCGCGGCGATCGTGTCACGAATCGCCGCGTCACTCCACGCACCCGGTCCCAATGCCGAGGAGGGCGCCGACGATGGCGCCGACGGCTGCAGGATCACCGGTCCGTCACGCGTTACGACCTGATGTCAGGTCGCGGACGCGTACGACGACCCGTCGAGTGACTGGGCCATGTGCTCTACGTCGAACCCCTCATTGCGAATGCGCAGATCGTAATACAACACGAGCGCGGCGAGGCCGAGGATCGGGAAGCAGAAGATGCTGAGCACGGAACTGACGACCGTTTGCAGGACCGGGCTGCCGAATATTGCGACAGCAAGCGTCACGCCGAACGACAGCGCGAAGTACAGGCCGTACAGCAGCAGCAAGGTCAGGAACACATGCCCGGCGCGTCCTTTGGTGAGGGCGAACGAACGGGTGACGGCATCGACCGGCCCCATCTTCTCCAGCACGATGATCTGCGAAATACCGAACAGTCTGACGGCGAGGTAGATACCCGGCACAATGAAGAGGATCAGGCCGGGCACGACCATGAGCATCGTCAGGAGTGCGCCGATGATCAACATCGGTATCAGCGGCAAGACTCCCGACACCGTGCGGCCGACGTCCGCGCGTCCACCGAGATAGACATCGGCACCCATGCGCGTTACGGCGGCCCCGACGAGCGTGGCGATGACCAGGCCGATCACGGCGGTGCCGATGGTCACGAGGATCTGCCCGTTGCCGGTCATGCCTTGGGTCAGCAGCGAGAACACGATCATCGGTGAGTACGCGATGGCGCCCACCATGATGTACTGCAGAAAGTCGCGGCGATACAGCGTGAAGGCGGCGTCGACAATTTCCGTGGTGGTTCGCGCGCGCAGCGAAGTGTCAGACATTCAGGATCCCCCAAGAGTGGCAATGAGATCAGGAGATGCTAGCCACGTGTCACGCGTCCCGATAGGCCGCCCGGTTACGCCCTTCCCAGTTCTTGATGTCGTCGAGCTCCGAGCGATCGGCGGCGGCGTAGCGACGGCGGTTCGCGGCCGTGGCCGGATCATCGGTCGACGCGGCGACGACGGACGCAACGGGAATGCGCCAATGCTGCCAGCGCGAGAAGAACGTGTCGGTGCCGATCCACTGGTCGGCACGTCCCGACTTCTTGCCGTTTTCGAGCGGCTGATTGCCGACGGCGGTTTTGGCGAACAGCGGCACGGCGGTGCACCGACCCGTCGCGGCGTCCAGTCCAACAATCAGGAAGTCCTGCGTACCGACCACCGACCGGTCACCCTCGGGACCGAGCACGGCGTTCGTCTGACAACCGCCGAGAGCGCGCAACTTGGCCGTGTCCAACTGGATCACGAGCCCGAGGGAGACTTCTTCATGCGTGAGTGACATGGCGGATGATGCCCGCAACCGCCGTAGCTGGCAAGGCTATCGCGTGGCCGTCAGTGCGTTCGCCACCGCGGTAGAGAGGGGTGTCGTGGGTCGGCCGATCAGGGCGGACAGCTCTCTTCCGCTGTCGTAGAGCGCACCGACGCTGGCGTTCACGTCCCAACCGGCGATCGCCTGCGCGAAGCCTGCGGGAACGCCGAATCCGGCGAGTACGGCGGCATAGTCGGACGCGGCCAGATCGCGATAGGGAATCTCCTTGCCGGACTGCCGTGAGAGCTCGGTGGCGAGCTCACTGAGCGTGAACGCCTCATCGCCGGCCAGTTCGTACGTCTTGCCTTCGTGGCCGCTCCCCAGCAACACGGCGACCGCAGCGGCGGCGAAGTCGTCGCGCGTGGCGCCCGACACGCGGCCGTCGCGGGCACTCCCGATGAACGCACCGCCGGCCAACGCCCCACCGATCGACGCGGTGTAGTTCTCCGTATACCAGCCGTTGCGAAGGATGGTGAACGGGATGCCCGAGGCCTTGATCGCCGCTTCGGTGGTGCGATGCTCCTCGGCCAGGTCGATCGGCGACGTGTCGGCATGTAGCAAGCTCGTGTATACGATGTGCGTCACGCCGGCGCGAGCGGCGGCCGCGATCACCGTGGCGTGCTGCGTGGCGCGCTTACCGATCTCGTTCGATGAGATCAGCAGCAGGGTGTCCACCCCGGCCAGGGCCGCATCGAGGGTGTCGGGCCGCTCGTAGTCGGCGACGCGCGCGGCCACGCCGAGGTGGGCGGCCTTTTCGAGGCTACGGGCCAGGGCGACGACGCGAGTGCCCGCGTTTCGGGCAATCAACTGCTGGATGACGAGGCGGCCGAGCTGGCCGGTGGATCCGGTGATGGCGATGGTCATGGTCTACTCCGGTGGTTCGTTAGTGTATGTGCTTTGGTAACATATTCGAGCACAGCAAAAGGCGATGCCCTGCGATTCTACGATCGACCAGTCAGCGGGCGATCTCGTCCGTGAGGTCGGCAATCGTGGTACGGGACAGCTCGTCGCCCAAGGCCCGCTCGGCGGCGTGCACTCGCGTCTCCAGGACCTCGTGGATGCGGCGGCCGACGGGGCACTTCGGGTTCGGCGACTGATGCAGCGGCAGCAACTCGGCGTCCTCGTCCATGGCGCGGTAGACGTCGAGAAGCGTGATCGCGTTGGCCGGCTTCGCCAGCAGCGCCCCACCGCCCGTTCCCATTTGCGATGCCGTGAGCCCGGCCCGCGCCAGCTGCGACAGCAGCCGACGGATGAGTGACGGGTTCGTGTTCACACTCGACGCGATGTACTCCGACGTGGCCGGCTCACCCTGCTGCGTGTGCAGCAGCGTGAGAATATGAACGGCCACGGCAAAGCGGGTATTCATCGGCAGATGCCTCGTCGAATGTGTGTTACCAATATACGTACATATTCATTTCGTGTCAACCCGGAGGCCGCGGCTACCGCGACCGCACGACTTGGAGCGCGCCACTGGGACAGCGCGCGACCTGCGCTGCCACCTCGTCGGCCGACGCCGCGTCGGCCTGAATCCACCGCTTCCGTCGCACATCGAAGACAGCAGGCAGTCCCCTCACGCAGACGCCGGAGTGCGTACAGACCGTGGGATCGAACGTGACGGTGATTCCGGGAGCTTCGTAGGCTTGCAGTCGTGTCGACATGATGGTCTCCCGTGGCAGTGGCGTGCGTCGAGCTGGGGGCACCGGGACTCGCCTCGATTGCCCCACCGAGTGATACTACGTTCACCAATGGATAACACCATCGCCGAACTCATTCGCAACGCGGACGCTGGCGACTCCCGTGCCGCCAACCGTTTGTTCTCGGCGCTGTACGCCGATCTGCATCGGCTCGCGGAACAGCAACTCGCGCGAGGTGGCCCAATCACGCTCGGCGCCACCACGCTGCTCCACGAGGCGTACATCAGTATGGCCGATCGGGAGGGCGTCGCGTATCCCGACCGCGCGCACTTCATGGCCTACGCCTCGCGTGCGATGCGCGGACTCGTGATCGACTACGTCCGCAGCCGACGGGCGCAGAAGCGCGGCGGCGAGTTCCACATCACCGGCATCGACACCTCCACGCCGGCGGGCGGCGGCGACACGCAGGAGCAACTCGACGCACTCAGCGATGCGCTGGAAGAGCTCGCCGTACTCGACCTCCCGCTCGCGCAACTGGTCGATCTGCACTTCTTCTGCGGATTCGGCTTCGGCGAGATCGCCGCGATGCGCGGGGTGTCCGAGCGGACCGTCCTTCGCGATTGGCGGAAGGCGCGACTGCTCCTCAGGAGCACGCTCCGCGACTAGGCATCCGTCCGGCCACCGCGTCGTCGGACGATGTCACCCGCGCGCGCCGATTTCCGATTGAGTCAGTACGCGGCCACACCAGCCTGCCGCGGCACGCACTTCGGAGACCGCATGCTCAACCTCGCGCGCCATTTCAGGAACGCCGTCCAGCCACTCGTGCGCTGCGCACTCGAACTCGCCCCGGCGGAGCGCGGAGTTTGGCTGCGCGAGCTCCGCGCCGAGTGCCCCGTTGTTGCCCGCGAACTGGAACGGCTGATGCAGCCGGCACTCGAGGCCACATCGGCCATCGACGTGGAGACCAGCGCACCCGCCATCGTGCCCGGTTCGCTCGAGCACCTCGGCCTGCGCTGCTGATCGGTGCCACGAGCCCGCGATGCCGCCCTGTCACCTCGCACCTCCCGTTTCCGATCTAGTGAGCAGAGGGCCACTGGTCGACGCGGACAACGAGGGCGGCATGTCACTGACGATGATACTGGCGGGCATTTGTGGGCTGTCGGCGCTGACCTATGTGGTGATCGCCGTTGTCGTCGCTCATCTCTTCACAACGCCGCGGCGCATGCGATCGGCAGTGCACGAGGGGACCAGCTACGAGCGAGTTCAATTTTGCTCCCGTGGCGAATCACTGCAGCTCGTGGCGTCATACCACCGCACGCCTGACGCGACCGGCGCCGTGATTCTGGCACACGGCCGCGACTCATGCCGCGGTGACGAGCTTCGAGGCCCCACGCAGTCGCTGGTTCTCGAACTCGCCTCACGCGGCCTGAGCGTGATCATGGTCGACCTCCGCGGTCATGGCGAAAGCGACGAGGCACGGCTGACGTTCGGGCGTCGGGAGCGTCGCGACATTCTGGGTGCCGTCGACTTCCTCCTCGAGCGCGGGTATCGGCCCGGGAGCATCGGCGTGCTGGGCGCCTCGATGGGGGGCGTGAGCGCGATCGCTGCGGCCGCCGAGGAACACGCGATCGGTGCGCTGATTACCGACAGTGCCTTTGCGTCGCTCGAGGAGGTGCTGGCCGCCCAATTCACGCGGCTCACGCGACTACCGTCGTTCGTGCTCGCCGGCGCATTGCTGGCCGCCCGCGCCCTCACGGGCGAAGACCTGCTGCGTCACGCACCGGCCCACAACATGTTGCGC
>CAWJMR010000002.1:0-210138 GCA_963843965.1 uncultured Gemmatimonadaceae bacterium | reverse complement strand
TTTAACCATTTTTGGACGATATGAAAATAAAAAGCCGACCTGAGTCGGCTTTTTATTTGAAAGCAAAATTGCTTAGTGATGTTGCACGCTGTCTTTTTCGTCAGCGATGTCTTTGCGCACCAGTTCAGCTTGCATCTTGGTCAGGTCGGTCTGTCCGTTGACGTTGACCAGATTCAATTTGCCGGAGCCTTGTTTCATGTCGTCGGCGAAGTCATACACTGCGCCGATGACGAGAAGGTGGCCTGCTTTGATGGCTTCCGCATATTCTTCCAGCGCGGCGGCGACTTGGTTGTTGACGTTGGTTTTTACGCCCGCCATGCTGTCGATGCCTTTAGCGATCTTGATGGTGTCTAACTCTTTCTTGATGGCGGGTTCGAGCTTGCTGTAATCGCCGCTGGCTGCAGCGATCGCGCCGCAACGCGAGTGACCGATGATGAGCAGCAAGGAAGAGCCGAGGTGGTTGATACCGTATTCCACGGAGCCTTTAGCGGTTTCGATCTGGTTGCCAATGTCGCGGATCATGAACAGGTCGCCTTCAGGTGTCTGATCCAGCATGTTGGTTTGCACGCGAGAGTCGGAGCAGGTGACGACGGTGGCGCGCGGGTGTTGTCCCTTGGCAAGTTCCTGGAAGAACTTGGGGCCACGGTCGCTGGCGTAGATCGCTTCGGTGGCTTGTGCGGTCGGCGGCGTACGCCACGACTTCACGCACGTCGTCCTGCGTGTAGAAGCCGCAGTGCCGCTTGCCGTCGAAGTTGCTCGGCTTGGGATTCGTGATGTACGGACCGACCAGCGTCTGCTCCCGGCAGGAGCCAAGCTCGGTGAGCAGCGGATACTTCTTGATCTCGATGCGCCAGCCCTGATCTTCCGTGAGGTGCCAGTGGAAGCGGTTCATCTTGTGACGCGCCAGCAGGTCGATGTACTTCTTGACGAACTCCTTCGACTCGAAATGCCGCGCGACATCGAGGTGCGACCCACGCCACGCGAAACGCGGCGCGTCTTCCACGTGTACGGCTGCCGCGCGCCACACGGTGTTGCCGAGCGGTGCCTCTCGGTAGATCGCGGCCGGCAGGAGCTGCTTGAGCGTTTCGAGACCATAGAACGCGCCAGCCGGTGCGCTGGCTTTGATCACCACACCCGACGGCGTAACGTCGAGCGTGTAGGCTTCGGGACCCAGCGCCGGCGTGCGCACGAGGGCGATGCCACCGCCAGCCGCACTGCCCGCGGTGGCGCGACGCACGACCGTGAGATCGAAGCCGGTGGGATTGGCGACATCCCGCGCAAAACGGTGCGCGACGCCCGCAAACGCGGGGTCGGCATGCACGACTGTGCGCGCGGTGAGCGTGAATGCGCCCGACTTCGGTGTCAGCACGACCGGTCGCGGAATGATCGCGTACGTGCTGCTGTCGGCCGGCATCGCGCGGGCGGTGGCCGCTCCCGTGACGGGAATCGCGAGCAGCGCGGCCAGAATCAGATGACGCATGTCGTTCCTTCGGCTAACGGGTGGCCAATGCCTGCACGACGTCACGGACGATCGTGGGATCGGTGGCGCGAGCGTGAACCTCACGCACGTGGCTCAGTTCAATAATGCGATGCACGTTCTCGGCGCGCACGTGGCCACCGGCCAGCACGACCAGCTGATCGCCCGCTCGTGCTTGAAGCGCCTGCAGCGTCGCCGCGCCGTCCAGCGCCGTGCGGCCATGCCCCGACGTGAGGATGTAGTCGACGTCGAGTATCAGCAGCTGCTCCAGCGCTTCGAGCGCGTCTGGTGTGCGATCGAACGCCCGATGAAACGTGACCTTCATCGGGCGGGCCAGCGTTACGAACTCGGCGAGCTGGCGGGTATCGACCGTGTGGTCGCTGTGTAGCGGCCCGAGCACGATGCCGTCCACGCCGAGCGTCTTCGCGGCCACGATGTCGTTGCACATCACGTCCATGTCGTCTTCGTCGTACAGAAAGCTGTTCGTGTGCGGGCGGATCATCACGTGCAACGGGATGGAGAGTTCATTCCGGCATCGGGCGATCAGCCCGAGCGACGGCGTGGTGCCGCCATCGCCCGGACCACACAGTTCAATCCGACCGGCTCCGTAGTGCTGTGCGGCGCGCGCCGTGTGCACGGAATCACAGCACGCTTCCACCAACGTCGGCGGAGTCATACGCAGGCCTCAGTGTGCGGCAGCCGCCGCGCGATCGATGCTCGCGGACGGACGGAACAGGAACAGGAACACGGCGAACACCGCGACGGCGCCAATGGCCGGGATCTGCCACACCTGCAGCCAGTCGTGCGAGGCGACGCCGCCGGTGCTGCTGGCGTACCGGTTCACCACACTGCCCGATACCGATGCGCCCACGAAGTAGCCCACGCCGTTCGTGACGAGATTCAGGAAGCCCTGGGCTGCGGCGCGCACCTTGGGACCGGCCACTTCGTCGGTGTAGATCTGTCCGGCCACGAAGAAGAAGTCGTAGCACACGCCGTGCAGCAGGATGCCGGCGTAGATGAGCCACATGCCAGCGCCCGCGTCGCCGCGGCTGAAGGCGAAGTAGCGCAGCGCCCACGCCAGCATGCCGACCAGCATGATCCATTTGATGCCGAGCTTCCGCAGCGCGAAGGGCAGGATGAGCATGAAGCCCACTTCCGATACCTGGCCGAAGGACATGATGCCGGCCGCGTTCGGCACGCCGATCTCGTTCATGAAGGGGTTGGCGAACGCGTAGTAGAACTGCAGCGGGATGCACAGCAGGAACGAGCCGAGCACGAAGATCACGAAATCGGGCCGCTTCAGCAGTTGAAGCGCGTCGAGGCCGATGGCGTCACGCATGCTGAACGGGGCGCCGGCGGCGCGGGGCGGCGTGTGCGGCAGCATGAAGGCAAACAGGCCGAGCGCAATCGAACCGGCGGCCGAGATCTGCATCGGCACGGCGAGCTTGTCGGCGTGCAGCACGAAGCCTACCAGAAAGCCCGAGGCCACGATCCAGCCCACGGTGCCGAACACCCGGATGATCGGAAAGTCGCGCGTGGAGTCCTTCACATTGTGCAGCGAAATCGAATTGGTCAGCGAGAGCGTGGGCATGTAGCAGAACGCGTACGCCAGAAGTAGCGGATAGAAGCCGCTCCACTCGGTTTGCTGCGACAGCAGATACATCAAGACGGCGCCGATGAGGTGCAGCGCCGCCAGTAACTTCTCGCTCGCGAAGAACCGATCGGCCACGATGCCCATGAAGAAGGGAGACACGATCGCGGCGATGGCGGTCGCGCCGTAGGCGGCACCGATCTGGGTGTCGGTGAAGTGCAGCGTCTGGCCCAGATACGTGCCCATGGTGACGAACCATGACCCCCAGACGAAATACTGGAGGAACATCATGATCGACAGTCGTCCCTTCGTTCCCATTGCGGCAGCTCCCGGAGGCGGATGTTTCGGAATGCGATGCGGTGGCCGTCGTCCTTCCCGGCGCTGCTGTCCCGCCTGGCGCGACCAAATTGTAGGTCTGGTGCTGGATATGCGGAAGATAGGAGGCGAGCTTGAAGCATGGACCACTCCCCAGGATTTCTCGCCCACGTCGAGGGCCGTCGCCCCCTCGTGCATGAAGTGTCGATTCCCGACACGCTCGCGACGCTGCAGGCCGACCGGGCCGCCGTGCTGATCGATGTGCGTGAAGACCGCGAATGGAACGCCGGACACGCGGCACAGGCGATCCACGTCGCGCGCGGCGTGATCGAGCGGGACATCGAGAAGCTCGTTCCCGATCCCGCTACGCCGCTATACCTGTATTGCGGCGGTGGCTTTCGCTCCATCCTGTCGGCCGACTCGCTTCAGCAGATGGGCTACACCAACGTGCACTCGGTGGTCGGCGGCTGGCGCGGGTGGCAGGAGCAGGGTGCACCGGTGACGATGCCCGGTACCGATACACCGTAGGGAAATTCCCGACGGGCGTGAGCACTTCCCCGACTGAGCGCGCTTTCCGCGCGCGATAGGCTCCATGCACCCGCGACATTCGCTGCGCGGTCAGGAGTCAGTCCAATGCGGGGAACTGAATCAGGGTGGGGGCGCGCACTGGTCATCGGTGTGGTGCTCACGTCCTTGGTTGCGCTGCTGTTGCTGGTCGTTCCGCACCTGCTCGTCACCCGAGCGCCGGTCGGCACGCGCGGGGCACGTGTGGCCCTCGCCGTCGCATGGCTGGCCGCGTCGGTCATTGGCCTGCTCGCGGGATTGGTGCGCCTCACGACGCCACGCCATGAGCGCGCCGCCAAGGTGATCTCATGATCGCCCGCCTCGACAGCGGTGCGATCGGTGATCGCGATTGGTTTGCGGCGACGATCTCGTGCAACGCGGCCTGCCCGGTTGGTACGGACGCCGCGGGGTACGTGCAGGCCATCGCGGCCGGCGATTTTGACCGTGCGTACGATCTGGCGCGGGCGCACAATCCGTTTCCGTCGGTGTGCGGCCGCATCTGCTCGGCCCCCTGCGAGAAAGCCTGTCGGCGCGGCGTCGTCGACGCGCCCGTGGCGATTCGCGCTCTCAAGCGCGTGGCTGCAGCGCATGGCGGGGTGGAGTTCACGCGGTCGCGGTGGTCACGCGCGCATGGCGAAGTGCCGCCGGTACGCTTCGCATCGGTAGGAATCATCGGGGGCGGTCCGGCCGGACTCGCGGCCGCGTATGCGCTACGGCTTCGTGGCTGCGCCGTGGCGGTGTACGAACGCGACGCCGAGCTCGGGGGCATGCTGCGTTATGGCATCCCGGCGTTCCGGTTACCGCGCGATGTGCTTGACGCCGAGATCTCCGCGTTGATCGACACCGGCATCGGGGTCCGCACGGGTTGTGCAGTCGGCGTCGACATCAGCTACGACACGCTGATGGCAGGACACGATGCGCTGCTGATCACCGCCGGTTGCTCCGCCGGGCGCCGCCTGCCGATTCCCGGTGCCGATTTCGATGGGGTGACCACCGCGGTCGCGATGCTGCGTGACAGCGCCGCAGCGGTCGAGAGCCCGGTGGCTGTGATCGGCGGCGGCAGTGTCGCGTTCGATGCCGCGCGCACCGCACGTCGTCGCGGGGCGACGTCGGTCACGATTCTCGCGCCCGAGTCGCGAAGCGCGCTGCCGGTAGCCGTGGAAGAGCTGCATGACGCCGAACAGGAAGGGATCGCCGTTCGCACCGCAGTCGGCGTGCGCGAGATCGTTGGTGCAACGCCGACGTCGACGTCGGTCGCGCACGTGGTGCTGTCGCCGGTGCGCTCACTCCACGATGCGCAGGGGCGATTCCGCATGGAGCTCGACGACGCGCAGATCGAACTTCCCGTCGGTAGCGTGATCTTTGCTGTGGGACAGCGCACCGACGATGGCGGATTCGCCGGGATGCCCTACATCGCACCAACGGCGTGGGGCGGACTTCCCAGCGACGCGCGCGGTCGCACGCCGATTGCCCGCGTGTATGTGGCGGGCGACGTACAGTCGGGACCCGGTGACCTCATCGATGCCATTGCATCGGGGCAGCGGGTGGCGGCGACCATCGTGGCCGATCTCGATGCGCGACGCGCGACGTCCACGGCCGCTCCGTCGCGCTCCACCACGATGTCGGCAACGGCAGCGACTTCCGGCTGGCTCACGTCTACGCAGGGCGTGGGTGGATCGCGCTATCGCAGCGACTACGACCGGATCCGGCGGCACGCGTTGCCGGTACTCGACGCCGAGTCACGCCTGCGCGACGGCGACCGCGAAGTGGAGGGTGTGCTCTCCGATGCGGACGCGCGACGTGAAGCAACCCGTTGTCTGCGCTGTAACACGCACATCGTACTCGACGCGGCGCGCTGCGTCGCCTGCGCGCTCTGCGTCGACGTGTGCCCGTTCGGCTGCCTGTCGTTGGGTGGTACAGAAGAGGGCAACTATCTCCTGTCCCTCGATGAAGCGGCCTGCGTACGCTGTGGCATGTGCGTGGATCGCTGTCCGGCGAAGGCGCTCGATCTGGCCCGGACGGTCGCATGACGGCACCGGGTGGCGAAGGAATTCGCCGTCGGTTCGGTCGCATCGTGCGCGAATCGTCGTTGTATCGCTCAGTCGTTCGGACGCCGCACGTCGATTCCCCGTTGGGACGCGCTCAGCGCGCGTTCGGCAATGTGTTTCTGCACGTCTATCCCGTACGCGTACCGGAAACGCTGCTCCGCCTGCGCAGCACGTGGCGCCTCGGGTTCATCGCCACGGTGCTCTTCGGCATTCTCCTGGTGACGGGCACGTACCTCATGTTCTTCTACACGCCGGCCGTCACCATGGCGTACGGCGACATGCAGCGCCTGCGTACGCAGATCGGGTTCGGTCAGCTCATCCGGAATACGCATCGCTGGAGTGCGCACCTGATGGTGCTGACCGTAGTGCTGCACATGGCGCGCGTATTCTGGCACGGCGCGTACAAGTCGCCGCGTGAGTTCAACTGGGTAATCGGACTCGCGCTCCTGGTGATCACACTGGCCTACTCGTTCACCGGGTATCTGCTGCCGTGGGATCAGCTCGCGTACTGGGCGGTCACCGTGGGCTCCGATCTCGTGCACTACGTGCCGGTGCTCGGCGGGTGGCTGCGCAATCTCCTGCTGGGCGGTGTCACGATCGGCCAGTCGGCGCTGTTGCGCTTCTACGTGCTGCATGTTGCCGTACTGACCGCGATGTTCGGTGTGATGCTGTCGGTGCATCTGTGGCGGGTTCGCAAAGATGGCTTCGCCCCCGGCACGATTGCGCCACAGGGGCGCGATCGCGATCGCGCCCCTGTGGCGGGCGACCCTGCGACCGTGACGTCACCGGGCCACCGCGTGCGCGTGCTGGGACGTGTCGCGTCGTCGTCGGCGGCCACGCACGAGCGCGCGCCGGCCAACGAGGTGTTTACGTGGCCGCACTTGCTGGTGCGCCATCAGGTCGTGGCGCTGCTCACCACGTGCGTGGTGATCGCCATGGGTGTGCTCTTCGACGCACCGCTGCGCGAACATGCCAACGCGAACTACACCCCCGAGCCGGCGAAGGCGCCGTGGTATTTCGTGGGCATCCAGGAGCTGCTCGCGCATTTCGATCCGGTGATTGCCGGTGTGCTGGCTCCGGCGGCGTTGTTCGTCGTGCTCGCCGCGCTGCCATACGTCGATCGCGATCCGGCCTGGGAGCCCGAGGCGAGACGCCCACTCGTCGCGACGATCGGCATCGTCGCCTTCGTCGCCCTCGCGCTCACGATCATCGGCGCGTTCTTCCGCGGTCCTGGCTGGGCCTTTGTCCTGCCGTGGGATCACCTCTACTTCGAACCGTGACATGAGCCCGACGCGACGCGATGTACTGCTGACCGGCTGGAACGTCGGCACCGGATTGCTGGCGACCGCCGCCGCGTGGACCACCTACGAGGCGTTGGCCCCGCTGGCCCTGGGCGAAGGCTCCGGCGTGCTCACCCTCGGCGCACCTGACTCGTTCGCTGACGGCACGGCCACATTCGTGCGTGAAGGCCATCTCTACGTCACGCGCATCGGTGATGAACTGTTCGCCCTGTCGCAGAAGTGTCCGCATCTGGGCTGCCGCGTGCCGTTCTGCGACAGTAACGGTCGGTTCGCCTGCCCGTGCCACGGCTCGAGCTACAATCTGGCCGGAGAGCATCTCGGCGGACCGGCGCCGCGCGGCATGGACCGTCATCCGCTCGCGATCGAAGATGGTCGGGTGGTCGTCAACCTCACCGAAACACTCGACGGACCACCGCTCGGCAGTCATCGGTTCGGCGTACCGCGCGATGGCGCGGCGTGTGAATCCGACGCCGCGACGGCGTGAGCACGACGGCCATGCCTCCCGTCCCCCAGACGCCTGCTCCCGTGCCGCTCGATCGTCCCGACCTCGCTCGTCGGTTGGATCGGCAGTACATGATCGGGCTGGCGTGCATGCTGACGCTCGTGTCCGCCTTTCCGCTCTACCGTCTGGGAGAGCCGGCGCGCCGCGAGCAGGCCCGACGGGCGATGCATGCCGAGTCGATGACGATGGGCGCGGAAACGTTCGCGCGACATTGCGTGGCGTGTCACGGCGTCGATGGCCGCGGCGGCGGCATTGCGCCCACCCTCAATTCGCGCGAGTTTCTGCGCGTGACGTCCGATCAGCAACTCGTGTGGCTGATCGCCGGCGGGGTACCGGGCACATCGATGACGGCCTACACGATGGACCTCGGCGGCCCCTTCACGCCGCAGGAGATCGACCGGTTGGTCGTGTATCTCCGATCGATGGAAGCAGACGCGCCTTCGGTGCCCGGCTGGCGCACGGGCGCTCGTGCGGAGCCGCGACACCGCGAAGGTCGCGAGGTCGGCCGATCCCCGGCGAGCGCGAGGACGCGGTAACCACAACGCCGCGCATCGCGCTGGCATTGGACATGCACGTAGACGAACACAGCGCGGCGTGGTCGCGCGATGCACGACGTATCCTGTTTCGGAGCCATCTCTATGTCACTGCTATGGACTGCTATCATCGGCCTGATCGCCGGCGCACTCGCCAAGGCGATCATGCCCGGCCGTGATCCTGGCGGCCTCATCATCACCATGCTTCTCGGCGTGGCGGGTGCCATGCTCGGCACGTTTCTCGGTCGCACCGTGGGCTGGTATCAGCCCGGCGAAGCGGCCGGCTTGATCGCTGCCGTTGTGGGGGCCATCGTCCTGCTGTTCGTCTATCGTAGTATTGTCGGGCGCCGTTCCGTCAGCTGACGCGCACGGGATGTCGAGGTAGGCTCGGGATGCACGCGCCGGCACTGTACTGTGGATAGTTTCACACTGTCCACGGTGCAGGTGCGCTGTGTCCGTTTCTGCCTTTTTTCGGAGTCTTGCTATGCCCGGCACGCCTGACGTCGCTTCCGACGAGCAGCGGTTTCCTATCGGTCGTTTTCAGCGGCAGGCGGAGTTCTCCGCTGAACAGCGCGCCGAGCACATTGCACGGATCGCGGCGCAGCCCGCCAATTTGGCGGCGGCCATGAGCGGTCTCGGCGCAGACGATTATGCGTCGCCGTATCGTCCGGGCGGTTGGAGTGTGCGACAGCTCGTGCATCACATGGCAGACAGTCATGCCAATGCGTACATCCGCGTGAAGCTGGCGCTGACCGAACACGAGCCGACGATCAAGCCGTACGATCAGGATGCCTGGGTCGCCCTCGCCGACAGCGAGCTCGTGTCTCCGCTGGTGTCGCTGACCATGTTCACGGCGATTCATGAACGGCTCGTCGCGGTGCTCACATCGCTCGAACCGGCGCAGTTTGCGCGCACGTTGGTGCATCCGGAGAACGGCCCGATGACGATCGATCAGCTGGTCGGCCTCTACGCGTGGCACGGCGATCATCACGTGCGGCACATTCAGCTGTACCGCGAATCACGCTAGGCGACGCTTACGGCTGGCCTTCCACGATGCGTGCGCCTTCGCCGACGAGGGCGAGGCCGGGCGTGTTGGGGATACCGAACATCGCGTAGATGAATCCGCGCGCCGGGGTGGTGAGTGTCTGCCACCCCGCGCCGGTAAAGCGCAATACCGTGCCGCTGTCGCCCGCGGCATACACCTCGGTGGGGCCGCGTCCCCAGAGCGTACGGAGATCCCGGGTAGTCGGAGCGGCAAATTTCTCCCAGGCCACGCCGTCGTAGCGAAGCGCCGTGCCCGAGTCACCCACCACGAAGATGTCGTTCGCGCTCGTGCCCCACACGGCGCGCAGCCGACTGGTGGACGGCACGATCAACGACTGCCATCGACCGCCGTCGAAGCGCAGCACCGTGCCGGCGTCGCCGACGGCGTACACATTGGCCGGGTCGGTGCCCCAGACGCCGCGCAGGAACTGCTGCGTACCACTTTGCTGCGGTGACCAGCCCGTGCCATTGGAGCGCAGAATCGTGCCGCGTTCTCCCACGATCACATGCTGCCCGCCGCCACTCCACACGGCGCGCAGTAGCCCTGTGGTGGGCGCCGTCTCTCGCGACCAGGTGCTCCCATCGTAGCGCAGTACCGATCCGGTATCACCCACCGCGACGATGTCCGACGCGCTGTTGCCGCTGATGCCGTACAGATCGTTCACCGACGGCACCGCTTCCTGCAGCCATGACGTGCCGGCGCGGCGATACACGGCGCCGCCCAAGCCCACGGCGAACATGGATCCACTACCGGCGCCGTACACCGAGAGCAGGGCAGGGTCGGAGAGATCGGTCGTGGCAACTGCGGCAACGCCGGTGCCGCGCAGCGTGATGACCGTGCCCCACCAGCCGGCGAGCCGCAACGTGCCGTCACCGCGTGGCGCAATGGCCCGCAGGTTCTGCCCCGAACCGATCGCCAGCGCACGCCAGGTGGTGCCGTCGAAGTGGTACGTGGCCCCGCCGTTGCCCACGGCGTAGACATCGTTGAACGCACGACCGCGCATCGCAAAGAGATTCGCGCGCCCGGGTGCCGTCATCGTGCTCCACTGCACGCCGTCGAAGCGAAGGATCGTGCCGAAGATCCCGACGGCGAACACGTTGCCCACACTCGTCCCCCACACGTCGAACAGCGGGTTCCCACTCGGCGTCGTCATGCGCTGCCACGTCGTGCCGTTCGAGCGCAGAATCACACCGTTGTTGCCGACCACGAAGACGTTCGACCCGTTCGCGCCCCAGATCCCCCAGAGGTCTTCGGTCACGGGCGTGGGCTGCTGCGTCCACGTCGTGCCGTCGAAATGCAGAATCACACCGCGGTCGCCGGCGATGAACACATCGTTCGCGGCGAGCCCCCAGACTTCGAGCAGCGTTGCCGTCGTGCCGCTCGACACCGCGGTGAAGTTCACACCGTCGCCGTGATACAGCACACCGCCGGCCCCAACGATCCAGATATCGGTGGGTGAGGAGCCCCACACGCCGGTCAACGTCTCGGTGGTGTTGAGCGACAGCACTTCCCACGGTCCGTTCGCGCGCGACCGCAGTACGATTCCGCCTTGGCCGACGGCGTAACTGCTTCCGGCGCCGTCGTCCCAGAGCCCAAGGAGGGTGACGTCGGAGAATCCGGGACGGGCGATCCGCCACTGTGCGATGCCGGGCGTCGGTCCGCCCACGCCAACCTGCACCAGCGCGCTCAGCGAGCCCGACGTCGCGGTGATCCGTGCGGTGCCCGGCGCAATGGCGCGAATCACCCCTGACGCATCGACCGTCGCGGTGGCGGGCGCATCGCTGCGCCAGACGATCTGCGGGTTCGCGACGAGCTGTCCGGCGCTGTCGCGCGCGATCAGTTCGATGCTGCGCTGCTGCCCCGCTTGCAGGTTCACTGCGGCGGGCGAGGCGATCAGGCTGCTGATTGACGGCCCGCCCGTTGGCGGCGGCACGCTGGTCGGGCCGTTGTCCCGGCAGGCGCCCAGCATCGGCAGCGTCACACCGAGCGCGACCAGCAGCACGCGACGCTGCACCGCGCGAAGCAGCGAAGGAAGGAATGCGGAGCGTGGCGGAGAAGACCCCATGATACAAAGGACGCTAGCGGCTGGCGCCCTGCGGACGCAACGGCCAGTCCGTAGCTTTCAGGGACCCCTCGGCTGTCCGTATGGCGCGCACTCCTCTCCCGTTGCTTCGCATGACCTCTGTCTCTTCGTTCCGTGGCTGGTCCCTCGCACCGGCACTGCTGTTCGGGCTCGGCCTTCTCGCGCCGTTCGCCGCACACGCGCAAGCCGTACCGGCCAGGCCGGCCGCACGATCGGCGCCGGCGGATCCCGATGTGTATCTGCTGCCACTCGTGGGCCGCGGTGACGCGCTCAAGATCGGCGTGCCGGCCAACGTGTCGCGCCGCGCCGGATACGACAACCAACCGGCATTCCAGCGGGACTCGCGCGCGCTGTACTTCACGTCGAACCGCGGCGATGGGCAGAGCGACATCTACCGCAACGACTTCAGCACGGGTCTCACGGCTCCGCTGCGTGCCACGAAGCCGGAAAGCGAGTACTCGGCCATGCCGACGCTCGATGGCAAGTCGATCACCGTCATTCGCGTGGAGGCCGACTCCACCCAACGGCTCGCGCAGTTCCCCACCGATGGCTCTGCGCCAACCGTGCTCTTTCCGGCCATCAAGCCGGTGGGATATTTCGCACAGGCTGACGACAGCACGTGGGCGATGTTCGTGCTCGGCTCGCCCGCCACGCTGCAAGTCGCCCGCACCGGCGCCGGTCGCGAGCAGACCACCGGCGACGTGATCGCCAGCAACGTGGGACGCTCGCTGCATCGCATTCCCGGCACCGCGCACGTGAGCTACGTGCAGAAGGGCGGCGCCACGTGGTACGTGATGCGACTCGACCCCGTGTCGCGTCGCACGGATACGTTGATCGCCCTGCCGAAGGGCAGCGAAGATGTGGCCTGGGTCGATAGCACCACGCTGTTGGTGGGCAGCGGCACGCAGCTCATGCAGTGGCGACGCGGTACCACCGAGTGGAAGTCGCTGGGCGATCTCGCGTTCGCGCATCTGGCGAACATCACGCGACTCGCCGTGAGTCCGAACGCACAGTGGCTCGCGATCGTAGCCGAGCCGCAGACCCGCACCGCCGTGCCGTCGCCGTTGGCGGCGAAGATGCCGGTCGACCGGATCGACGCGGCATCGGTGAAGCGCAACATCGGCATTCTCGCCGCCGATTCGATGGAAGGCCGTATGACCGGCTCGCGCGGACAGGAGCGCGCCGCGATCTGGCTCGAAACGCAGTATCGCGCGGCCGGTCTCACGCCGGCGGGCGACTCGGGCACGTTCCGGCAGCACATCCCGCTTCGCATCGCCCAGGGGCCGGCCAATGCACCCGGGCGCACGCGTCCCGCACCCGTCGCATCGTGGGCCGCGTGGGATTCGCTCCCCGCCGAACAGCGGCTGCGCACGTCGAATGTGGCGGCGATGATCCGTGGCAGTGATCCCGTGTTGCGCGACGAAGTGGTGTTGGTCACGGCGCACTACGATCACATCGGCATCCGCGAGCCGGTCGATGGGGACTCGATCAACAACGGCGCCGACGACGATGCGTCGGGCAATGTGGCGCTGATCGAGATGGCGAAGGCGCTCATGAAGGGCCCGCGGCCGAAGCGCACCATTCTGTTCATGTCGATCACCGGCGAAGAAGTGGGTGGCTTCGGCACCAGTTGGTACATCCGTCACCCGTTGTTGCCACTCGAGAAGACGGTAGTCGATCTCAACGTGGAGATGATCGCGCACGCCGATTCGCTCGCCGGTGGCTTCGGCAAGGCGTGGCTGACCGGCTACGAGCGCTCCACGCTCGGCGACCTGCTCGCGGACAACGGCATTCCGCTCGTGCCCGACCCGCGGCCGGGACAGAACTTCTTCTCACGGAGTGACAATGTGGCGTTCGCGCGCATCGGCATCCCGGCGCATTCGCTCTCATCGTACAATCTCGTGACTCCGTACCACTCTCCGAAGGATGAGGCGTCGATCGTGAATGTCGAGCACATGGCGCAGGTGATCGCCGCCACCACGAAGGCCGTGCGACTCCTGTCGGACGGCCCCAAGCCCACGTGGCATCCGGGCGGTCGCCCTGATGCGCCTGCGCCCCGGCCACCACGATGAAGACCGTCATGCGTTGTGCCGTGTTCGCTGGCGTCGTGCTGCTGGCGGCGTGCGGTGACGGATCGTCGGGCGTGATGACGCCGCAGCCCGGGCCGGACGTCGCGCGCATCGACGTATCGGCCGCCACGACAGCGATCACGCCATCGCAAACGGTTCAGTTCTCCGCGGTGGCGCGAACATCGAGCGGCACCATCGTGAGCAGCGCGCAGCCGGTGTGGAGTTCCACCGCACCCACGATCGCCTCGGTGAACGCCTCTGGCATCGTGACGGGTGTCGCCGCTGGCTCAGCGACCATCCGCGCCACCGTGGGCAGCGTGACCGGGACGCTCGATGTCACGGTCACCTCGGGTGCCGGCGTGCTGGCTACGCTCGTGGTCGACGCGCAGGATCGCACCATTCCGCTGGGTCAGCTCACGCAAGCCACGGTCAGCGGACGTGACGCCCTGGGCGGCACGGTGGCGCTCGGCACCCGCGTGGTCACCTGGAGCACGAGCAACGCCGCGATCGCCACGATTACCTCAGCTGGTGTGGTGACCGGCGTGGGCGTGGGGACTGTGAACCTGCAGGTATCGGTGGCCGACGGTGGCACACCGAAAACCGGGAGCGTACAGCTGACCGTCACCAGCATTCCGAATGCACCGACCACTGCCGACGTGGTGATGCCCGGGCTGACCTTCAGCCCGGTCGAAACCATTGTGAAACAGGGCGGTACCGTGCGGTTCATCTTTCCCGCGCTGGCGCACAACGTGATCTGGGATCCGCGCCTCGCCGGCTCGCCGACGGACATCAACACCACCAGCGATGTCACCGTGTCGCGCACGTTTCCTGCGGTCGGTGTGTTTCAGTTCAAGTGCACGCTGCACCCGGGGATGGATGGCACCGTCATCGTCAGCCCGTAGCTCATACCGGCGTCAGGATTGATACACGAAGGGCGCGCCTGCTTTGCCGGCGCGCCCTTCGTGTGTCGACACCGGTGCCGTGCGCTATGCCTTCGTCACGTTGCGGAAACGCGGCGTATAGTCGGGGAACACGACCGACAGATTGCTGTTGCCCAACCGGTTCTGCACGATCTCGGCGAAGATGTCCCGATGATCGAGCGTCACGCGAAGGTCTTGCCCCGACTCGAGATTTTCGCGCGCCAGTCCGGGCCAGCCATTGGTGAGGACACGGCCCCCGTTGATCTTCTTGCCCATCGCAAAGGCCACGTTTCCGCGACCATGATCGGTGCCGCGATTGCCATTCTCTCTCGCGTTGCGACCGAACTCGGAAATCACGACGACGGTCACTCCGTACGACGTCGTTCCCTGAATCAGATCGGCGTGGAAGGCGGCGAGTGAATTGGCGAGGTCGAGCATCTTGCCGTGCATGAAGCCACCATCCAGCGTGGCGATCGGTCCCTGCGTGGCGTGCGTATCCCAGCCGCCGTTGAACGCGTGTACGGCTTCCACACCGACGTCGGCCTTGATCAGCGCCGCCGTGGAACGTAGCGCCTGACCGAATCCGCTGGTCGGATACACCGCGCCATTCGATGCCGCGTACCCCGTGAAGTTGATGCGCTGCAGCAAGGCGATGGTGTTCGTGGCGTCGAGCGCATTGGCCGACACCGGATTCATCGCGTTCGCATGATTGGCGGCCAGCCACTGCGCACGTGACGTGGCCGTCGTCCCGCTCCCACCGATCGTGAAGTTCGCCGGATTCGGAATCGGCAGCGTCTTCGGTCCGCCGGAGAGCGTGAGCGGCAAGCCCGACGTGAACCCGAGTCCGCGCAGCGGCGCATCGGCGCGCATCGGCGTGCTGGTGGCGAGATGTCGGCCGAGCCATCCGCCACTGATGCGCGGATCGGCCGGCTTGCCGACCTCCAGATAGCGCTGCGCATCGAAGTGCGAACGCGAATTGTTGATCGAGCCGGTGGCATGCGCGACCAGCAAGTCGCCGTTGGTGTACGCCGGCATCAGCGGCGCCATGCCCGGCGAGAAGCCAAAGAAGTTGTCGAGCGCGACGGCCTTCGGACCGGTGCCGGCGGCATCGGGACGAGGAATCGCGATGTTCGGACGCCCCGTGTAGTAGTCGGGGTCACCGAACGGCACCACCAACGACAGGCCGTCGGTGCCGCCGCTGAGGAACACGGACACGATGATGTCGCGACTGCCGTTCGACGACTGCGCCAGCACCACTTTGGGAATCCAGGTGGGCAAGAGGGCACTGACGCCCAAGCCCCCGGCCAACGTCAGGAAATCACGTCGCGCCAGCTGCTGGTATTCCTGGCACCCGTCTTCTGTCGATTCATCACTCATGTGGCGACTCGGCTCACGTGGAAAGAGGGTATCAGAACCACTGGTACTCCTGCGCGCTGCTGGCGAGCGCGATGGTTTCGCGGACGCGCGCGTCGCTGTAGGTGCCGCCGCGAAGGTACGTGAGCAACTGGGTACGTAGCGCCGGTGGGAGTTCGCCGCCGTACATACGGGTTGCGATCTGCGCGACGACACCGTCGGCCGTGTCGGGGACGCGGAACGGCGCCGAATCCACTCGCGTGGTCGTGGCACTCGTCTGCGTCGACAGGTACTGCATGTACGACCAGCGCGACATCACGAGGCCGCTCCACCAGTCCACGCGGTCGGGATAGCCGTTGGGCTGCTCCCACATGAACACCGGCATGCCCATCTGATCGGCGCGCTGACGTGCCGATCGGATGTTGTTGATCGTCGCGCCCATGCCGCGCAGCGCCGACACACCGAGATGGAAGGGACGCTTGTACTTCGCTGGAGCGGTGAGCAGGTTCTTGCCCGACAGAATCGTGCGGACCATCGCCGTGATGTCGCCGCCCGTCGCGAGATACGTCGCCGCGGTGGCGTCCACGACGGCCTGCGGCGGCTCGTACGCCAGCAACCAGCGCGCCATCTTGAGCGAGATGTACGCCGCCGTGCTCGGATGCTCAACGAGCATCTGAATCGCCGCATCACCTTCACTCTTCAGCTGCACGTCCGTCGCCGTCGCCAGCATCGCGGGGAACGATCGACCCAGAAACGTCTTGGCGTTGCGGTCGTGGAAATTGCGGTTGAACGCGAACGTGCCGGGGCCCGTCGTCGTCCATCCCGTGAGAATGCGCGACAGTTCCGCCACGTCGGTCTGCGAGTAGCCGCCATCCACGCCCAGCGTGTGGAGCTCCATGATCTCACGCGCGTAATTCTGATTCGGCGTCGGCGTGCGACTGCGATTCTGGTCGAGATACACGAGCATGGCGCCGCTCTGCGACGTAGCCCGCAGCAATTCCGGAAAGGTGCGCATCGCGAACGGACGGATCACGTCGCGATCATCGACCATTTTCAGGTAGCCGACCTTGTTCAGACTGATCGTGAAGTGATCAGTCCAGAACTCCACCATCCGCTCACGCAGCTGCGCTTTGGCGAAGGCGGCCCGGTACCATGTCGCATCGGCGAGCTGATTCGCCACCTCGTTGCCGTCCTGCGTCGCGAGCGTTGCCGGCGCCATCTGCGTCATCGGCAGTCGCGCCGCAATGATCGCCTCGATGGCGCTGTCGTCGATCGCCGACGCACGCAGCTGATAGTCGAGATAGCCGGCGTAACCGAGGCGACGCGCCAGCGCGACTTCCTCGGGGTTCATCCCCATCGTGATGCGACGAACGAGGCGGAGGACCGGATCGCTCCATGCCTTCGAGGGATCACCGGCACTGTTCGTCGCCTGCCCGTTCGGAAACGGACTCGCGCCGCGACTCTTGGGTCGCTGGGCTTCCAGCGTCTGCGCGGCAGCCAGTCCCACCGCCGCCGATGCGCCAAGCGCAAAGAAACGACGCCGACTCGAACGGTGGTCGTCGGGGGGCGCGTTCTCGCTTACGGGCTCCGGATGCTCAGCGTTCGTCGACATGTCGGTCTGCGGAAGGGGCGACTGGGAGGAAACTGCTGCGGAGCCGCGTACATGAACTGCATTCAATGCTCGGGGCTGATTGCTCGGCTGTCAACGGACAAACCTGCTGAGACGGCGTCCCGTTGGTATCGAATTCACTCAGTGTGTGACTTCTGACCCAGACTATGACGATCAGAAGCTGCTGGCGTTAATCCCGTAGATCGCCTGCAGCAGCGCGAGCGCGACGAACCCCACCACCCCGCCGAAGCCGAGAATCATGACCGGCTCGATCAGCGCGACGGCACTCGTGATCGCCCGCTGCACCTGTTCGCCGGCCGCCGTGGCCGCCCGACGGGCCAACGGAGCCAGCGCGCCGCCCTGCTCACCGGCTTCGAGCAAACGCGTCGCGAGCGGCGTGAGCGAGGCGGCCAGCGCCGCCGAGACCGGGCCGCCGTCGCGCACGGCGGATTCGGCGACCGCCAAGCGCTCCGCGAGCTCGTCGTTACCCACGGTGCCACGCGCCAACGCCATCGCGCGCATCAGCGGCACCCCCGATTCGAGCGCCACCGCCAACGTACTGAGGTAGCCGGCGGCCGCCTGCTCGCGTTCGAACCGGCCGAGCAACGGCCACCCCAAACGGGCGGCGTGCCAGCGCCGCCGTCGAGCGACATCGTGCAGCGACTGACGCACGGCCGTGCCCGCGAGGAGCAGGGCGACCACCAGGAGCCAGCCGAAACGCGAGAGCAGGGCACTGAGGCCGATCAACACGCGGGTGCTGGCCGGCACCGTGCCGCCCGCGCCGGCGATCAGGTCGGCGAAGCGAGGCACCACCACCACCAGGATGACCAGCGTGCCCACCGTCGATGCCAACGCCAACAGCGTGGGATACACCAGCGCGGCGCGCACCCGGGCGCGGAGCTGACTCCGCGCTTCGAGATCGTCGGCCAGCCGGGCGAACGTCGCCGCCATACTGCCCGATGCCTCGGCTGCGGCCAGGAGTGGGGCGTAGGCGCGCGGAAGGGCGTCGGTGCGAGCCGCTGCCTCGGATAGTGATTCGCCGCGCGTAACGGCCGCCTGGAGCCCGGCAAAGACCCGATGCCATCGCACGTCGGTCTCGCCGCTCGACGCGAAGGCCAGCGCGCGCTCCAGCGGCACGCCCGCCTCCAGCAGGGTGGCCACCGATCGCGTCAGGATCGCCAGCGACTCGTCGCCGTCGGTGGTCCGTCGTGACAGGCGACCGAGCAATCCGACGGTCGTCGTGGCCGGTGAGCGCTCGGCGCCCGGTGTCGATCTCCCCGTGGCCGCCGCTGCACCCGACGTCGGCTCCAGGTCGATCACCCACAGCGCGCGCCGGCGCAGCTGATCCACCGCCGCCTCCGCCGACACGGCCTCGAGTTCCCCCCGCGACATCGCGCCCTGCGCATCGGCCGCCTGATAGCGCCACCGTGTCGTTCCCGCCGATGGTGCAGGGCGCTCGCTCACGCGTCGTCGTCCTCGCTCACCATGCGTACGACTTCGTCGATCGTGGTCTCGCCCGCCGCCACGCAGCGCCAGCCGTCTTCCCGCAACGACGGCACACCACGGGCGCGGACCATCGTCCGCAATTCCACCAACGACGCACCCCGCGTAAACGCACTGCGCAGCGCGTCGTCGAGCACGAGCAACTCGGCGATCGCCACGCGACCCCGATAGCCGGTGCCGGCGCACTGCGCGCAGCCCGGACCGGCGCGAAGCTCCGTGATCGGCACGCGCGCTTCTGCAACGCGCACCTGCTCGTGCGCCGTGAGCGGGCGCCACACGCCGCACTGCGCACAGACCCGACGCACCAGTCGCTGCGCCAGCACGCCCTGCAGCGTGGCACTCAGCAAGTACGGCGGCACGCCCATTTCCTGCAACCGCGCCAGCGCCGCGGTGGCATCCGTGGTGTGCACGGTGCTCAGCACCAAGTGGCCGGTGAGCGCGGCCTGTACCGCGATGTCGGCCGTCTCGGCGTCCCGCATTTCGCCCACCAGAATCACGTCGGGATCGTGCCGCAGAATCGCCCGCAGCGCGTTCGGGAAACCGAAGCCGGCGCGCGCGTTGACCGGCAACTGCACGATGCCGTCGAGTCGATACTCCACCGGGTCTTCCACCGTGACCACTTTCACACCCGGCGTGCTGCGCTCGCGGAGCGCGGCGTACAGCGTCGTGGTCTTGCCCGAGCCCGTCGGACCGCTCACCAGCAACAGGCCCGATGCGCGCTGCAACAGCGCGCGCCACCGCGTCAGCACGTCGGCACTGAAGCCCAAGGACTCGAGCGACGACGGCTGATCGGCGTGACCGCCATCGAGCAGTCGCAAGACCACGCTCTCGCCATGCAATGCCGGCAACGTCGAGACACGCACATCGAGCTCGCGATCGCCCACCCGCACGCGCGCGCGGCCGTCCTGCGGCAGTCGACGCTCGGCGATGTCGAGACCGGCGAGCACCTTGAGCCGCGAGATCACCGCCGAGCGGAACTCGGTGCCCAACTGCTGCGCGTCACGCAACACGCCGTCCAGCCGCATGCGCACCCGCAATCCGTCCGGGCGCGATTCCACATGCACGTCGCTGGCACCGGCGCGCGACGCTTCCGCGAGCATCGCGTTCACCACCTGAATCACCGGCTCACGCGAGGCGAGCGCGCGAAGATCGTCCAGCGATTCCGTGCGCTCACCCCGCAGCAGATCGCCGCCGCTTCGTGCGGTGTCCGGAGCGAGGTCCGTCGCAGGCAGCGTCTCGCGCGGCGCCGACAGGATTGCGGCGCGAATGTCCCCTGCGCCGTGCGGCACTACACGCACGTCGGCGCTGAAGGCGCGCTCCAGTGCGTCCTGCACGATGGGTGCGATCACGCCGTCGGCCGCGACCACGACGGTGTCGCCGTCGAGCTCGAGCGGTAACACCGCATGCTCTTCCAGCCACCGCGCCGGCAAACGCGCGGCCAGCGTACCGGCGGCCGCCGCCCGCAGATCACGGGCATCCCCGCTCATGCGGGCGGCTTCCGGGTGAGCGGCGTGCCCTCGAGCGCGCCAGGCGAACGATCTTCCAGACGCTTCTTTACCCGCTCGCGGATCGCGTCGGCATCGGCGTCGGAGCGCACGAGATACGGCGTCACGAAGATCGCGAGCTCCGTGCGCTGCCGCGTGGTGGACTGCCGCTTGAATAGCGCGCCGAAGAACGGGATGTCCTTGAGCAGCGGGATGCCCTGTTCGAGCGTCTGCCGCGTTTCGCCGATCAGCCCCGCGATGACGACGGTCTGGCCGTCACGAAGAATGGCGCGCGTGGATGCCTCGCGCGTGGAGATCACCGGCGCACTCTGCGCCGCCGCCACGGTCTGTGACGTGAGCGAGCTCACCTCCTGCAGCAGCTGCACCGAGATGTAGCCATCGTCGTTGATCGTCGGAATGATCGACAGCTTCGTCCCCACATCCTGATACTGGATCGCGCGGTCGATCGAGATGTCGTTGCCGAGGCGGGTCGACGCCACGAACGGCACCTTGCTGCCCACCAGGATCGACGCTTCGCGGTTGTTGGCGGCAATGATCTCCGGGGTCGACAGCACGCGCACATCGCTGGTGGAGGCAATCGTGCGCAACATGGCGCGCACACCCGTGCCATCCAGTCGCACGAGTCGCAGCAGCGCCGACGTGGAGCCGGTGTCGGGAATCTCGGGGTTGCCGAACTGCGCCTGCACATCACCACCCCGGTTCACCGCCGACCAGTCCACGCCGAACTCCGTGCCGCGCCCGAGCGCGATTTCGGCCACGGTGACTTCGAACAACACCTGCGACGGGCGCGTGTCGAGCGCGTCGATCGTTTCGCGCAACAGCGGATAGTTCGGCGGCGCGGTGCGGATGACCAGCGCATTCGTGGGTGCGTTGGCCACGATGGTCGTGCGTCCCACCAGCAGTCCCGACGCGGAGTCGCGCGGCGTGCCCGCCGACGCGGCAGTGTTCTGCTGCGTCATGGCATTGGCGCCGCTCATGCCGCCCGAGTTGCGCGAACGGAACGTCTCCGCCTCGCGGGCCCGGAAGGAATCGAGCGCGCGCGACAGTGACCGATCGGCCAGCGAACCGCCGCCGGTGTTCGCCACCTGCGCTCCATACAGTTGCCCCAGCGCACCGGCCAGATCGTCGGCCGCCGCATACTTGAGGTTCACCACATACGTGCGCAGTCCCGACTCGCCGGCCGGCGCGGCGTCGAGCGTGCGGAGCAGCTCGAGATAGCGCGCCACATTCGCACCGCGGTCGGTGATCAGCAGGGCATTCGATCGCGTGACCGTCTCGATGCGCGCCCCTTTGCCCATCAACGCCCGTAGCGCGTCGGCTCCCTCGTCGGCGCGAATGGATTGCAGCGGCACCAGCTGCGTCACCAATCCCAGCGGCGGCGGATCGGGGAACGCGAAGCCCGTGCGCAGCGATCCGGTGGCCGGCGCTTTGGCGGTGGGAAGGACCTGCGCCACCGTGCCACTCGGCACCAGCATCAGTTCGTGCGATTCCAACAACGATTCGAGGATCCGCTCGAGTTCCGCCGTGTTCAGCGGCGCCGGCGTCGCGAACGTGACGCGCACGTCAGGGATGTCGCTCATCAACACCGTGCGTCCCAGCATGGTGGCCAGCGTGCGGATCACGTCGGCGAGCTTCGCGTTGGCGAAATCGAGCGTGTTGGTGCGTGACGCGGCAGCCGGAGCCTGCGCCTGCAGCACCTGGCCGTTGAGCGACAACGTCACGGAACCAAGCAGTACGCCAAGCGCGGCGAGGCGCCAGCGTCGTGGAAGCGGTAGGACGATCACGGCACGTTCTCGCTGGAATCCGACACGACGCGGGACAAACGCAGAGTGCGCGTCCCGCTGGAACTTGAAATCACGACGCGGTCACCGGCAATACGCACCACGCGAACGCCGCCGAACGATTCCCCGACACCGAGCAGCCGGGGCGGCTCAGTCGAGGTACGCAGCTGCAACAAAGCGCGCGGCGACCCACCGACCGACACGATGCCGAAGAGCTTCGGCCCGGCGTCGAGGTCCGATGGGGCGAACGCGTTGCTTCCCGGCTCGAACACCGGTGCGGTTGGCACGGGTTCCGATCCGGGCGCCACAAAGCGCGCCCGCGGCTCGTGGCGACTGGCGCTGAACGCGTTGGTGCGCACGATCGCGCGGGCGAGCGAATCGATCGCCGTTTGCGTCACCATGCTCCCGCCCGGCGAGCGCCCGGCCGATGCGCTCGTTGTCGCGGCAACCGGCAGGGCATCCGGTACCACGGTCGTTGACGCCGGAGCCACCAGCATCACGAGCGCGATCACGCCGAAGACCGCCGAGAGCACATCCAACAGCTGATACCCGCGCCATCCGTTCGTCGTGCTCATTCCATCACCATCGGTGCACGCACACCAAGCGTTACCCGCAACACATCGGGAGCGCCGCGCAGCGCGGGATTGATCTGCACCGTGAGTCGCTCCACCGTGGCAATGCGTGGTGCGCCGGCCAGCTGGGCCAGCAACGCTGCCAGTCCGTGAATGTCGCCGTAAGCCGAGAGCGTGGCGGTCAGGTCGCCCTCACTCGTGAGATCGGGTCCGACGTCGACCCGATCGACGACGAGCCCACTCGCATCGGCCGCGCCTTGCAGCAACGTCTGCAGGGCGCTCGCGCCCAGTGCGCTGGACCGCGCGTGAATCACACGACGCGCGCCGCCGGCCAGACGTCCTTCGGACAACGCCGCCGCCGCTTCGAGTTCGCTCGCATGCAGCTGCAGGCCCTTCAGGTGTGACACCTGCGCCCGTGCGCGGTCCAGCTGCATCTCGCGCTCCCGCCACCGCGTCACGGCCGGCACGATGCCGTAGGTGACGAGCAACGACAGCGCGAGCACGATGATGCCGCCGATCACGACACGCCGCTCCCGGGATGGCACGGTCGCGACCGTCACTGGCTACCTCGTGTCGCGGCCGACGCACCGGCGGTCTGGAAGACGATGGAGAACGAACTGCGCGAACGACCGTTCTCGAGATACCGCATGCTCGGGGCGGCCGCGCGCACCCCGACGAGCTGCGCATCCGCATCGAGGAGCGGCACCAGCGCGGCGGCGTCGTTCGCACTGCCGTCGATGCGCCACTCGGTGCCATTCCATTCGAGTCGCTGAATGAACGCATCGCGGGGCAGCAGCGCGCCCAGGCGTGCCAGCACCGCCGGTGGTGCGTCGGCAAGCACGGCGCGCCGCTCCGCTGCGTCGATCGACGTCTGTTCATCCCGCGCGCGGAGGAGTCGCTGCTGCGCGGCGCGTGCGCTGGCGGTGGACTGCTCCAGCGTCTGCGCCTCCTGCTGAAGCGCCAACAACTGGCGCTCGCGCCAGCGATCGACGCTCCAGGCCAACAGCACCAGGGCCGCCGCGGCGAGTGCGGCTGATTGCCACCAACGACGGGCACGCTGCACGCGCACGCGTTCCCGCATGGACGCATCGAGCAGCTGCAGATCGAGCGCGCCCACCGATGCCCGCCATGCGCCGCCGGCCAACTCGGCAATCGTCAACGTTCGCTCGGCCGCTTCATGACTCCCACGCACGCGACGGGCGCTCTGCACCCGTCCCTCGCGAATCGTGAGCTGTCCAGTCGATCCGGCGCCGGCATCCACCGTCCATCGGCCGTCGAGACCACTCAATGCCGCCGCTTCTGCCACCGTCACGACGGCTCGCACCGGGCTCCACGCCGACAGTGCATCGAGCCACGAGGCCAATCGTGCGCTCGACATCGCAAAGGCGACGCTGCCGTCAGTGGCCACCGCCGCCGGCTCGCGCAGCGCGAAGTACCGGTCGCTGTCGCGCTGCAGCATTCGCATGCGCACGTCGTTCGGCACCGGCGGCAGCTGCGGTTCTGCGATCTCCAGAAACGCCAGTCCCACAACCACGACCAGCGTGGTGGGGGCGCCGAAGGCCGCGCGCAAGGCATCCACCATCGGCAGCGGTGCATCGGGACGCCACGCCACACGCGTCGCGGCCGCCGCGCCCTCGCGGGGCAGCGCGTACACGAATTCGCCGTCCAGCAGCAGGCAGAGGGGCGGCTCATCGGTCCTGCTCCCGCCAGCGCACGAGGCGCAGCTCCGTACGGTTCACGTCGAAGACCGCTTGAATTTCGCGAGTCAGTACGTGATCGCGGCGCCAACCGCGCGAGATGACCAGCAACCTCGACGGACGATCCACCAACGTACCCGCGGCGGCCGCGAGTACGCGACGTGAGGCCGTGCGACGATTCACGCTGCCGTCACCGTCCACCGTGAGATCGGCGGCCAGTGCGTCGAGCCACGCGGCCTGCATACCGGGTACCGTCAGCAATTCGTCGAGCGACGTGAACGGCTGCATGGCGCGTGGCGTCTCCTCGCGTCCGAGCAGGACAGCGGCCACGGAATCGCGTTGGCGACGCTGTTGCATCGCCTCGCGGCTCGCGCTCGTCGTCTGCACCGCATCGCCGCGCACATGCGCTTCGATGGCTTCAGCCACGCGGCGAGCCTCGCTCGGCGGCGCCACCGTCGCGAAGAGCTGCTGCAGGCCGTCTGCACCAGCCGTGTTCACGTCGAGGCGCGCACTGACATCCACCACGGCCGTCGCGAAGACGCCGTCGCCCACCGTGTCCTGCACCGTTGCCGCATTGCCGGCGGTCAGCGCGTCGAACACACGGTCAACGCGCGCCGAATCCGCACCGGCATCACGCAGACTCGATTCGAGCTGCGCGCGCGCGGCCAGCACCCCGCTCTCGGCCATGGCCCGTGCCGTGATCTGTGACCGCCGATTGTCGACGACCGACGCGGCCCGTCGCGCCTGGCTGCTCGCGATGGCCGTCACGCTCGCCAACACCGCAATGGTGACAAGGGCGACCACCAGCGCGGCACCGCGTCGCGCCCGATGAGGTCGTACGGTGGTCATGATCTCGGCCGATCCAACGGCGCGAGCACCACGCGCAGCGGAAGGGCACCCGGTTCCGCCGAGTGTTCCCACGTGAGTTCGATGGCGCGCGGGCGATCCTGCGCAAGCGGCCAGTCGGCGCGCCAGGCGGGTGACGACATCGCCGCGCCATGCTCGAGCACGCGCATGTCGAGGCGCGTGACCGGCGACAGGGTCGCGACAAGCGGTGCCGCGCCGATATCACGCCCAGTAGGCGTGGCGCGCACCTCGAGCGTCGAATCGCGCAGCGACACCTCGACCTGCCACACGGCGCCGGTGCCGTACGGCTCCCGCACGCCCGTGGAGAGAAAACGAAGCGCGGGCGTGCCGATCGTGCGATCTACCACCAGCAACGGCGCATCGACCTGCTCGGCCAGCGGCGCGTGCCGCAGCATGTCGGTGAGGAGCGCCCGCACGCGACTGTCGGCTTCGGTGCGCGCCTCATGCGTCTGGATGCGCGCCGCTGTATTGCGAGCAGCGGACAGCGCCATTCCGGCCGTCGTGAGCGAAAGGCCCGTCACCGTGATCGCCACGATCACTTCGAGAAGAGTGAAGCCGCCGCGCGAGCGCATCTGCGACCGTATCACGGCACGCGCTCCACGAGTCGTGTGAGTCGAAAACTCGCTCCACCCGCCATCGGCACCTCGACCTCGAGCAGGTCCAGGCCATCGCGCCACGGACGGCGTGAGACGCGCGTGTTGCTCGAGGCAAGGCCACCGCTGCTCACGGTGGCCAATTCGGCCTCCGCCTGCGCCGCCACGCGGGTCACCGCGGCACTCTTCTGCTGCAAGGCGGCCGCACCGCGGGTCGCATCCAGACAGACCACGGCAGTGACCGCGAGCAGCAGGCTGGCGATGATCGACTCGAGCAGCGTCACGGCGTTGCGCCCGCAGGAGCAACGCCGGGAGCGGCGGTGGGGAGGAATCGGCAACCGAGCATATCGAACGATACGCCGAAAGACGCGTTGCTGGCGGGGCGACAGGTCCCCAGGGCATCGACCCGCAGCGATACGGCCGCCGGGGGCGCGGCGATCCGCCCCGTCTCGAGCACGTCGGTGCCCTCGCGGGCCGCCAGCACCCACGCGCCATCGGCGTCCACGCGCAGACGCAATTCCTCGCCGCGACGGATGGCTTCACGCCGCGCCGTCTGTGTCAGCCCGTCGAGCGCGCTGGCACCGGTGGCGCGCGGAGACCGCCACGCCAACGGCACAAGAGCAGTGGTGATCGCGACAATCACGAGCACCACCAGGAGTTCGAGCAGTGTCAGTCCCGCTCGCTCCGTCACTTCTTGATCAACGGCTTGACCGATTCGGGGATGTCGAACGCCGTCGCCGGCGCCCCATTGATCACGACGTTGGTGATGGTCATGATCAACTTGTTGGCCCCCATGTTCACTTCGGTCTTCGTCGGGAACTTGACGCCGCCGAATTCCTTGTAGTCGGACAGCGTCGACGACACCTGCATCGTCCCCATCTGCGACTCCTGCACGGTCTCGGCGCCCACGATCAGCCCCGTCGCCACCGAGAAGTACTGCGTGGTCTCGCGGCCCGAATCCTTGCGGACGAGCTTGATCTTGTAGCTCTTCTCACCGTTGAAATCGGCGACGCCCAAATTCTCCAGCTTGGAGAAGCGGTCCACCGGGTACAGCATGTTGCCGTAAAAGTCGGCGCCTTCAAGCGTCTGTGCCAGCTCCTTATCACTCAGCAAGCGCGGTCCCTGCATGGGGTTCGCATCCCAGGCCACCACGCCGTCCGTGCCCTGCAACATCTCGCCGACGCCGGGAATCGTGCTCTTGCTGGCCATCTTGTTCGGCGCGGCCTGATACGCCTCCACTTCGGCCGTCAGCCCTACCGCGGGCACCTGCATCGTGGACGTCTGCTTCAGCGACGTGATCTTCATGATCGCGTCCTTGCCACCGATCGCCGCCACGTACTTCGCGAGCACCTCGGCGGCCGACGGCGTAGCCTGCGCCGCGAGCGGGGCCGACGACAACACCAGGGCCGCCGCAGCGACCGCAAACGAGCGTAATGCCTTCATGTGCAGCATCTCCAAACGAGGGAGGTGAATAGCGAACTGGATGAGTCCAACACGAGCAACGACGCCCTGCAACGTACTCCGTCCTGTTTACTCCGTACTCCCTACTGCCTACTCTCTACGTCGCCGTTACTGTCGCACTTTCTGCGACACCGCCCAGGCGATCGCCGCATCCAGCGCCGGATCGCGACCCGCCAACAACGCCTGTCGGGTGAGCGGCACCACGCGGTCGGGCGTCACTCCCGCGCCTTCCAGCGGCTTGCCGAACGGGTTCACGAAGTCGGCAATGGCGTGATAGAGGATATCGCCATTCGGCAGCCGCTCGGGCACCGAGGGCAGCGCTTGTCCCGACGTTTGTACCCCGAACACCTGCGCGCGGCCGAGTGCCTGCATACCGCCGGCGAAGATCTCCGTGGTGCTGATGGACAGTTCGTCCACGACGATCGCCAGCGGGCCGGCGTACGGCGATACGCCCTGCGATCGCGTGTTCACCCGGCGTGGGTTGGCCACGAACTTGAGCGTGGCCCCCCGCTGGATCATGGTACCGATCGTCCGCGTGCTGTCCAGGAAATGGCCGGCGATCCCCATCGACATGCCACCCACACCGCCGAAATTGCCGCGGATGTCCAGTACGATGGCGTCGGCATCGCGCAGCGCATCGACCGCCGCATCGAACTGCGGTGACAGAATCGGCATCCAGATGTTGAAACGGATGATACCGACCGTCTTGCCGGCCGACGTTACCCGATCGTACGACAGCTGCGCGTTCATCGCGGGCAGATTGCCGAACTTGGCGACCATCCCGGGCTCCGGCGCGCGCGCCACCCGCAGCGTCCGATCGCGTCCGCGTTCGTCGGCGAACACCACGGTCGCGCTGTCGCCCACCGCACCGGCCAACGCCTGCGTGGCGATCGCGTAGGCGGTCAGCGCCTCGCGCCGCGCGTCAGGCTCTTTGGGCATCCGCGCCAGTCGCGCGGACATGGGGCACCCGTTCACCGACTGCACGCGCCAGCCGGTCCGTACACCGGCCCGGGCCGCCGGCCCATCCCGATCGATCTGCGCAATCACGATGCTGCTGTCGAGATAGCGCACCTCCGCGCCGATCGACCCGCTGCGGTCGGGCGCCGGCGCGCCTCCCGAGCCGCCTCCCGAGCCGCTCCCCGACGCGTCGGCGACCTCGCGCGGGATGATCGAGAAGTGCGACTGCTTGAGGCGGGCGACCATATCGGACAGCACCGCCCGCAACTCGCCGGTCGTCGTGGCGGCCGCCGCCTTGGGGCGGAGCTCCGCCCGAAGCGCCGCCCAGTTCACTCCGTTATAGGTCGTATCCCAGTGCGTGCGCCCGATGATGCTCCACGCGCTGTCGAAGGTGACGAGAGGATCGGACACCGGTGACGAGGCCAGCGACGCCGAGACGGCGCCCGCCACAGGGCCACAGGCCGCCGGCAGCGGCCCGAGTGCCGCGGACCGGCCTGGCGCCGGACTCGGCGTTCCCGGTGCGACCGTGCCTTGGCACGCCCCCAGAAGGGCCGTGGCCAGCAGGAACAATGGCGCCCTGCGCCGATAGGGCGGGACAGGACGGTCGAATGCGAAAGGGCGCACAGGGACGGGAACAGGGTGGTCAGGCACTCTGGACGAATACGACCAGAGGTGAGCGGCGTTTCATGGAAATGCGTATTCTCAAGGCAGGAATGCGACCGCGAGCACACGAATTCGTGACGATCCAACATCCGACACCGCCCGGCCTCGCCGGGGAGCGGTGTAGCACATTACCATGAATGGTTGTGCGGTCACTCTATGTTCGCGCCTCATCCAATACCATGTCTACTCGTCTCCACGCTCTGCACGCGGCCGGGCAGTCGCTCTGGCTCGACTATATCGATCGGGCCATGCTCTCCAACGGCGATCTGTCGCGTCGAATCCGCGAGGACGCACTCACCGGGCAGACCTCCAACCCGACGATCTTCGAGAAGGCCCTCGCCGAGGGAGCCGCGTACGACGCGCAGCTCGCGACGCTCGACGGGTCCCGCTCGGATCGCGAAGCCTTCGAACTGGTCGCCACGACCGACGTCCGCGACGCCTGCGACGCCTTCCGCGTCGTGTACGAGAATACCGACGCCATCGACGGCTACGTCTCGCTCGAAGTCTCGCCGGATCTCGCGCGTGACACCGACGGCACCGTGGCCGAGGCCCGACGCCTGTGGCAGATCGTCGATCGCCCCAATCTGATGATCAAGGTGCCCGGCACGCCCGAGGGCGCCGAGGCAATCCGCCAGCTGATCGCCGACGGCATCAACGTCAACGTCACGCTGCTCTTCTCGATCGATGCGCACGCGCGTGTCATCGAGGCGTTCATTGCCGGTCTCGAAGATCGCGCCGCCGCCGGCAAGCCGGTCACCCGTATTGCGTCGGTCGCCAGCTTCTTCATCAGCCGCGTCGACTCCGCGATCGACAAGCAGCTCGCGACCATGGCCGCCGCGAATCCCGCCGCCGCCGAAACGCTCAACGCGCTGCAGGGTCGCGCCGCGATTGCCAACGCGAAGCTCGCCTATCGACTCTTCACCGCCAGCTTCTCCAGCGCGCGCTGGGCCGCGTTGGCCGCGCAGGGCGCACAGGTGCAGCGTCCGCTGTGGGCCAGCACGAGCACGAAGAACCCGGCCTACCGCGACGTGATCTACGTCGAGGAATTGATCGGCACCAACACCGTGAACACGCTCCCGCCGGCTACGCTCGAAGCGTTCCGCGACCATGGGGAAGTGCGCGCCTCCGTTACCGAAAACGTGGCGGACGCCGAGCGTGTCCTGTCGGCGCTCGAGTCGCAGGGCGTGTCGGTGCAGGCGGTGACCGATACGTTGCTGGCCGAAGGGCTGGCCTCGTTCGAGCATTCCTTCGTCACACTGTTGTCCGGTTTGAATCGCAAGCGCGCCGCGCTCGCGAACACTGCGTCTTCCACTGGAGCACCCGCTGTTGCCAGCCTCTGATGATGTCCTGACCATCCCGCGCACGGGACCCGAGCGCGCGGCAGCGACGACGTCCGAAGGATCTGCTCCGTCGGCCTTCCGTCGCGTGCATGTGCCGCGCACGAAAATCGTGGGGACGCTCGGACCGGCCAGCAATTCGGCCGAGGGCGTTCGGGCGCTGATCGAGGCTGGTCTTGATGTCGCGCGCATCAACTTCTCGCACGGTACCCACGAGCAGCACGCGCGCACGATCGCCACGGTGCGCGAAGTGGCCGAGCAGCTCGGCCGTCCCGTCGCGATTCTTGGCGACTTGCAGGGCCCGCGTATCCGCATCGGCGTCCTTCCCGAGAAGCGGGAGCTCGAACCCGGTACGTCGGTTGTGCTCGTGCCCGAAGAGATCGCCGCTGGTGACGAAATCCCGATCACGTACGCCGATCTGTGTCACGACGTGTCGCCGGGCAATCGCGTGCTGATCAATGACGGCCTCTTCGAACTCGTCGTCACCAAGGTCGAGGCGCCGCGCGTCACGGCCACGGTGGTCCACGGCGGATTGCTCTCCAGCAACAAGGGGATGAATCTCCCCGGCATCGCCGTGTCGGCGCCGTCACTCACCGAAAAGGATCGCGCCGATCTCGCGTTCGCGGTGGAGCACGAGCTCGATGCGGTCGCCCTCAGCTTCGTGCGCAAGGCGCAGGATATCGAAGAGCTGCGCGAGCTGATTCCGAAGTCGATGCTCATCTGCGCGAAAATCGAAAAGGATATCGCGCTGCAGAACATCGAAGAGATCATGAAGGCCACCGATGCCGTCATGGTGGCGCGCGGCGATCTTGGCGTCGAACTGCCGTACGAGCAAGTGCCGAACGCGCAGAAGGACATCATCGCGCTCGCCAATCGCATGGGCCGTCCCGTCATCACGGCCACGCAGATGCTCGAGTCGATGATCGACAATCCGCGCCCTACGCGCGCCGAGGCCAGCGACGTCGCCAACGCGATTCTCGACGGCACCGACGCCGTGATGCTCTCCGCCGAAACGGCGGCGGGCCACTACCCGCGCCTCGCGGTCGAAGCGATGCGCCGCATCATTACCGAAATCGAGACGCACCCGCGCCCCGGGATCGCCAATCGCGCCGACCGTCGCACCACCAGCGGCGTAAACACCGAAGAAGCCATCGCGGCCGCGACCGTCGCCGCCGTGCGCATGCTCGAGTCTCCGCTCGTGGTCGTCTTCACGAAGAGTGGATTCACGGCGCGCATCGTGTCATCGCACCGGCCGAGCGTGCCCATTCTGGCGCTCACCGACGAACCACGCGTTTGCCGCCAGCTGTCGCTGGTGTGGGGCGTAGTACCGCGTCTGGTGCCCACCGCCCGCGGCTACGATCACATGGTGGCCATGGCGTTGCGCGAAGCGCTCGACATGGGCCTTGTCACGAAGGGCGACCGCGTGCTGGTCACCGCCGGCGTGCCGTTCGACGTGCCGGGCACCACCAACCTGCTCAAGGTCGAAACGGTGTGATCCGGCTTGCCGGAAGCTCGCACGGGTGCGGTCGCTGAATACATCAGTGACCACATCCGCGCGCCTCACCTTTCTGGGAACCGGCACAAGTTTCGGTGTGCCGCAGATCGGGTGCGGCTGTGCCGTATGCCGTTCCACCGATCCGCGCGATAGGCGGACACGGTGCGGTGCCGTGATCGAGACCGCGAGCGGCACCCGATTGCTCATCGATACCCCGCCCGAGCTGCGCCTGCAGCTCGTGGCGGCGGGCATCGGCGACATCGACGCCGTGTTGTACACGCATGAGCATGCCGATCACATTCACGGCATCGATGATCTGCGCGCCTTCACGATCCGTCGCGCCACGTCGTTGCCGTTGTACGGCGAAGCGGCCACGCTGCACACGCTGCGGTCGCGCTTCCCGTACATCATGGACGAGCAGTTTCGTCCACTGCCCGGCACCACGCGCCCGGAAGGCACCCTGATGCCGATTCAGGCAGGCGTGCCCTTCACCGTGAAGGACACCGACGTCCTGCCCATCGCGGTGCCGCATGGACGGGCCTCCGTCGTCGGGTATCGCGTCGGCGACATCGCGTACATTACCGACGCCAAGATGTTGCCCGACACGGCGCGCGCGGCGCTCGCTGGTGTGCGCGTGCTCGTGCTCAACGCCTTGTTGCGCCACCCGCATCCCACGCATCTCTCGATCGCCGAGGCGGTGGCGGTGGCGCAGGAGATCGGGGCTGAGCGCACCTTCCTCACGCACCTCACGCACGACAACGCGCACGCCGATCTTGCCGCCGAGTTGCCTGCAGGTGTCGAGCCCGCGTACGACGGTCTGGTCGTGACCTGCTCATAGGCCAGTTGTACGCTTCGTTCGTTTCGTTGTAGCTCTCACGCGTTGTCGGAGTGTCTTGCCATGTCGTTGTCGCTCGATTTCACGAACATGATGGGTGCGGCGCTGCCGCACGGAGCCGGCATCACCGCCGCCCAGCTCACCGATGCCGCCGGCGCCTTCGCCAAGGCGCACGCGCGCGTGCACGCGATGCAGGCCGAACTCGGCTTCCTCACGCTCCCCGTGAACGACGCGCTGCGCGACGCCACGCTGGCCGTGGCCGAGCAAACACGCGGCCGGTTCGACGACGTACTGCTGCTGGGTATTGGCGGGTCGGCGCTCGGTCCGATCTCGCTGCGCACGGCGCTCCGGCCACCGGCCTGGAATGCGCTCAGCACGGAGGTTCGCGGCGGCCATCCCCGTCTGCACGTGCTCGACAACGTCGATCCGGCCACCATCGCCGCCACGCTCGCCCGCCTCGAGCTGTCCCGCACGCTCGTGCTCGTGATTTCGAAGTCGGGCGGCACGGTGGAAACCATGGCGCAGTATCTCATCGTGCGGGACGCGCTGGCGCGTGCGGTGGGAGAGGAGGCGGCACGTGAGCACCTGATCTTCATCACCGATCCCGAGGTTGGCGCGCTGCGCAAGATCGCGCGCGCCGAGGGCATCACCACGCTCGAGGTACCGTCCAACGTGGGCGGCCGCTTCTCGGTGCTGTCGCCCGTCGGCATGCTGCCGGCGGCCCTGATCGGTATCGATGTCAAGGCGCTCCTCGCTGGTGCGGCCGACGTCATGACGCGCGCCGCGAGCGCCGATCTCGCCACGAATCTGCCGGGCACTTTCGCCGTGCTGCAGCACATCGCCGACACCTGCCACGGACGGTCGGTGCAGGTGCTCATGCCGTACGCCGATCCGCTGCGCGATCTCGCACTCTGGTTCGTGCAGCTCTGGGCCGAGTCTCTCGGCAAGCTGCGCAGCGATGGCACGCCCGTCGGACCGACCCCGCTGCCGGCGGTGGGCGCCACCGATCAGCACTCGCAAGTGCAGCTGTTCATGGAGGGGCCGCTCGACAAGACCGTCACTTTCATCACGGTGAAGGGGCGCGAGCAGGAAGGACCGATCCCCGCCCGGCACGCCGACATTCCGGAGTTGAGCTACCTCGCCGGACATACCCTTGGTGAGCTGATCGATATCGAGCAGCGCGCCACGGCGGGTGCGCTGGCGGCGCGTGGACGGTTCAACGCCACCTTCTCCGTCGATGCCGTCGACGCGTTTCACCTCGGTGCGCTTATGCAGACCTTCGCGCTGGCCACGGCCTACGCCGGTGTGCTGTACGATGTGAACGCCTTCAACCAGCCGGGTGTGGAGTTGGGCAAGAATTTCGCGTATGCCATGCTGGGTCGGGCTGGCAGCGAGCAGGCGCGGGCCGAATGGGATGCGCTTCCCAAGCCGGATCCACGTTTCACGGTCTGAACTGGTCAAACGGACCCCCGCGAGGGCCAACGCGATCCACCCTGAAGGGGAATGTCGGACTTGCCGCACCGGACCCTGAGGTGGGAACTTTCACTGGCAGACGCGGCGGGCTCCGGTAGGCCGGAGTCGTCGCTCATTCACCCTGACCCGCTCCGGCTCGCGCTGGGCAGGATTCACGACACGAATGTCCGATACGACGAAGCCCACGACGTCCTTGTTTGGCGGTGCCGTTACGGTGGAAGGCGGGCGCGTTCAGCTGCATGACGCCGCCGTCCTGACCTCCGCGCACATGGATGCGCTGGTTCATCAGGCTGTCTTCGGGAACGAAGGCGAGCGCACCTTTGCCCGCTGGCTCGTGTGGGAGCTGGGTCAGACCGTCGGTGTTCGTGCCGCGTCGATCCATGAACTGTACATCGCGCGTGGTGAAGGCAAGTGCAGCGGTTTCACCGTGCCCGCGATGAACATCCGTGCGCTCACGTACGACACGACGCGCGCCATCTTCCGCACGGCCAACACGCTCAAGGCCGGCGCGTTCATTCTTGAAATTGCCCGCTCCGAGATCGCCTACACCGAGCAGCGCCCCGACGAGTATGTGTCGGTGATTCTCGCTGCCGCGTTGCGCGAAGGCTATCGCGGACCGGTATTCATTCAGGGTGATCACTTCCAGGTCAACCACAAGAAGTTCGCGGTCGATCCGGTCACGGAAGTGAACGCGGTCAAGGCGCTCGTCACCGAAGCGGTCGCTGCCGGCTTCTACAACATCGATGTCGACACGTCGACACTGGTCGATCTCTCCAAGGAGACGCTGGCCGAACAGCAGCGGCTCAACTACGAAGTGTGCGTGGATATCACGCGCTTCGTGCGCGCGGCCGAGCCGGCTGGCGTGACGATCTCCATCGGTGGCGAGATCGGCGAAGTCGGCACCGAGAACAGCACACCGGAAGAGCTCGAAGCGTTCATGGACGGCTTCAACGCCACGCTCGAGACGCAAGCGCCGGGTACGGCTGGGCTCTCCAAGATCTCGGTACAGTCGGGCACGTCGCACGGCGGTATCGTGCTTGCCGACGGCTCCATCGCTGAGGTCGCCCTCGATTTCGATACACTCGAGAAGCTCTCGAAGATCGGCCGTGATCGGTATGGCATGGCGGGTGCAGTACAGCACGGCGCGTCCACGCTCCCCGACGCCGCGTTCAGCAACTTCCCGCGGCTCGAGACGGCGGAAATCCATCTCGCGACGAACTTCCAGACCATGATGTTCGATCACATCCCGGCCGCGTTGCGGGCCGATATGTATGCCTGGCTGGACACGAACGCGAAGGACGAGCGCAAGACGACCGATACCGACGAGCAGTTCTACTACAAGGCGCGCAAGAAGGCGATCGGACCGTTCAAGAAGCAGTTGTGGGCGTTGCCGGCCGACGTGCGAGGCGCGCTCGGCACGGCGTACGACAAGAAGTTCACGTTCCTGTTCGAACAGCTGGGCATCGCCGGAACCCGCGCGATCGTCGAGCAGTTCGTCACGATACCTGAGCAGCATCGCCCGTTTCCGACGGGAGCCAGCACCATCGTGGCCGCCCCGGACGACGCGGATCTTTCGGACTGAGTTGTCTGTATGGTGTCGGGAGTGGCTCGCGCCGGAACGGCGCGACCCCCACTCTCGATACGCAACTCATCACTGCTTGTGAGGTGTGATATGGCCCGGTACGACGAGTACGACGATGATCGCGTGGTCGTGATCGAACGTGAGAATGGTACGAATGGCATCGGCACCTTTCTGCTCGGTCTCGCGATCGGGGCAGGGGCCGCGCTGCTGTTCGCGCCGGCCAGTGGCGCCGAAACCCGGCAGCGCTTGCAGGACGAAGCGCGACGCGCCGGACGCAAGGTGAAGGACATGACCGATGAATTCGGCGAGAAGGTGGCCGATTCCGTCGAGAAGACACGCTTCCAGTTCGACGAACAAGTTGGTCGCGCACGCGATGCCGTGAGTTCGCGGGTGCAGGCGGTCGGCGATGCCGTGTCGGCCGGTCGCGATGCAGCGGCGCAGGCGCGTGCAGAACTCGAACGTGCCGTGGCCGACAGCAAGCGCGCATATGCGGATAGCCGCCGGGCGTACCGCGATCATGGTCGTCGCCATGGGCCGGATGACACCATCGCGCCCGACGATATGGTCGCGAGTTCCGGGGAGGAGTCCGCTGGCGCTCCGGGCGAAGGCTGAAAGCTGGTGGGACATTGTCCGACGCGTCTGGAATCAAGGCGCTGAGGACAATGTGCTGTTTCTGGCGGGCGGGCTGGCCTTCAATGTCCTGCTCGCCCTTCTGCCGTTCGTGCTATTGCTGATCTCCGGTCTCTCCTTCCTCCTCGGGAGCGAGACCACCGCAGCGGCCAACACCGTGACCGCCCTCGTCGATCGCCTGCTGCCCAGCGGGGCGAACGCCGCCGGCGAACTGCTGCGGGGCGTCGTGGCCGACGTGCTCAATACGCGTGGCGCCGTCACCGCGTACTCCGCCATCGGTTTTGCGTGGTTCTCCACGCGCCTCTTCGGATCGCTGCGCAGCGTGCTCGCGCTGATCTTCGACGGTACCGATCGCGGCATCGTCGCCGGGAAGGTCTTCGACTTCGTCGCGACCATCGTCGCGACCGTTGCCATCGTGGTCTACGTGGTGATCTCCACGTACGTCGATCTCGCCACCACGCGTGGACTCGCGCTGCTGCAGGAGACGGGACTGCGCTCCGAGGCGATGGGATTCGTGGGCTATCTGCTCGGCCGATTGATGGCCCTCACGGTCGTCTTCGTGCTCTTCTACGCCATGTACCGCGGCCTGCCGCGTCGTCGCCCCAGCATGCGCACGGCGGGCGTCGGCGCACTCACCGCCTCGATCCTCTTCGAGATCGCGCGCCACCTGTTCGTGCTGTTTGTGGCGCGCTTCGATCCGAGTTCGCTCTACACCGGCACGATTGCCGCCATCGTCGCGATCGTCTTCTGGACATATTACGGCGCGCTGCTGTTTCTGATTGGCGGCGAAGTCGCGCAGGCTTTCGATCTGCGACGGAACGAGCTGGCGGCTCTGCAGCAGGCAGAGGACGCGGCGCGTGCCGCCGCCGCGGCGGCACCGACGCGCGCGAAACCGAACAAACGTCCTCCCACCAAACGTCCGTGACCCAATCCGCCGCTCCGTTGCTCGATGTGCGCAGTGATACCGTGACCCGGCCATCCGCCGCGATGCGTCGCGCGATGGCCGACGCGGAAGTTGGGGACGATGTCCTTGACGGTGATCCCACCACACGCCGGCTCGAAGCCGTGGTGGCCGAGCGGCTCGGCAAAGAGCGCGCGCTGTTTTTCCCCAGCGGCTCCATGGCCAATCAGGCGGCCATCTGGGTGCAGAGTACGCCGGGCACCGAGATCCTCCTCGACGCCGAAGCGCACATCATCCACTCGGAGGTCGCGGCCACCGCTGCGCTGTGCGGCGTGCAGGTGCGTCCCCTCCGCGGCGGCGCGATGGTGTTCCGCGCCGCCGACCTCGAGGCGGGCATGCGGGCGCCGTCCAGCGATGGCATCGAGCCCTCGATGGTGTGTCTCGAGAACACGCACAACGGTGCTGGTGGCGTTGTGACGCCGCTCGAGGGGTTGCACGCGCTCACCGCGGTTGCGCGGCGCTTCAACCTCGCGGTGCACCTCGACGGCGCACGCCTGTGGAACGCGGCGGCCGCGACCGGGACCTCACTCGCCGACTTCGCCGCCTGCGCCGATACCGTGATGGTGTCGTTCTCGAAGGGGCTCGGTGCGCCGGTCGGCGCGTGCCTCGCCGGTCCCGCTGATCTCATCACGCGGGCACATCGCGCCCGGAAGCGCTTTGGTGGCGGCATGCGGCAGAGCGGCATTCTCGCGGCGGGCGCGCTGCATGGTCTCGAACACCATCTCGATCGTTTGGCCGAAGATCATGAAGCGGCGAAGTACCTCGCGCACCTCGTCGATGGTGCCGGTGGATGCAAGGTGGTCATGCCCGATACCAACATCGTCATGATCGACCTGCCGAGTCCGCGCGCCGACGACGTCATTGCGCGGGCGGCCGCGCTGGGCGTGCGGATCTACAAATGGCACGATCGCCGAGTGCGCGCCGTGACCCACCTCGATGCACCGATCGGGCTCATCGCCGAGCACGGGCCGAAAATCGCACAGGCGCTCGCCGAGGTGCTGGCCTAGGCGCACCTCACGCGCACAAAAAAGCGCACGGGAGGTCCGCTCTTTCGAGCGAATCCTCCCGTGCGCAGTGCTCCGGGCCTGACGAAGCGACGCCAGACTCCACGTGCCGCTGCTACCTTCGGGGTCCTGACGGATTTGGCGGGCTGTCGCCCTCCGGGACCCGGAGCAAGAGGAAGGTAACTATCCGCCGCGCGAAGTGGTACCGCCAGGAGATCCCGACCTCCGCCCTCGAGTCGGCTGTGTAGATTGGAAGCATGTCGCTCGCTCTCGCCCGCAAATACCGCCCCCGGAACTTCGCGACCGTGGCGGTGCAGTCCCATGTCGCGAATACCCTGAAGGGCGCGATCGCCAGTGGGCGTGTCGCGCACGGGTATCTGCTGTGCGGTCCACGCGGAACCGGCAAGACCACGCTGGCCCGTGTGCTGGCCATGGCGCTCAACTGTGAGGAACTCGCCGACGCCCGACGGGTGAGCGGCACGGCGTCCGCCACCGAGTTCAGCGAGGCCATGGCCGCCGCCGGCGAACCGTGCGGCCGCTGCACGAGCTGTCAGCGCATCTGGAGCGGCAGTGCCTCGCTCGATGTCGTCGAGATCGACGCGGCGTCGAATGGCGGTGTGGCCGATGCCCGCGAGCTGCGCGAACGCGCCATGTATGCCCCGTCCGGTGATGACCGCTACAAGGTCTACATCATCGACGAAGCACACATGCTGTCGCGCGATGCCTGGAATGCGCTGCTCAAGGTGCTCGAGGAACCGCCCCCGCGCGTGGTGTTCGTCTTCGCCACCACCGAAGCGCAGAAGGTGCTCCCGACGGTCATCTCGCGACTGCAGCGTTTCGATTTGAAGCGCATCGGCCCTGCCGAGATCCGTGAACGGCTGGCGGCGGTGCTCACCGAAGAGGGCGTGCGGTTCGAGCCCGATGCGTTGGGCATGATCGCAGGCGCCGCGGACGGTGGTCTGCGTGACGCGTTGTCGCTCACCGATCAGGTCCTGTCGCTCGGGGAGACGGCCGAGGTCACGGCGGAGCGCGTGCGCACCGCCTTGGGGCTCGTGCCCGAAGAAGAGTATCTCCTGCTGCTGGACATCATTGCCCAGCGTCGGGCGGTGGACGTGTTCGAGGCGGTGCAGCGTCAGGCCGACGGCGGGGTGGATCTCATGCTGTTGCTGGCGGGCATCGGCCGCATGTTGCGGGCGCAGCTCACGATCGCGCTCGGCGGCGTTCCGCCGGAGCTGTCGGAACGCATGCGCGTCGCGCTCAACGAGCGAAAGGGACAGGTCTCGGCCGGCGACCTGCTGCGCATGCTGCACGCCCTGCTCGAGATCGAGCCGATGTATCGTCGCAGCGGACAGCCGCAGCTGTTGCTCGAAACGTTACTCGTGCGCTTCGCCTTGCTTGATCGCACGGTCGAACTCGAAGAGGTGATCAAGGGTTTCGGCACCGGTGGTCACGACGATCCGCCGCCGCGTCGGGTCGCGCACGAGCCGCGCGTTGCGTCGGCGCATGCGATCCCGCCCACACCGCCGCCGGTGGTTGCGCCCGCGATCGCCTACGCGGCCCCGACGCTGGCGGCCCCACCGCGCTCGGCTACGCAGCAGGTGGCGGAAGCCGCCGCCGCGGTGCAAATGGCCGAGCAGCGCCCCTCACCGCGAGCCGCCGCGGCCACGCCGCGGGTGGGCCCACCCCCTTCCGTCGAGCAGCTCAAGGCGCGCTGGGAGAGTGTGAGTGACGCCATCAAGACGGCGGGACGTGGCATGCTGGCACAGGCCGTCGCGCGCCTGGTCCCCGCATCGGTTTCGGCCCACGGCAGCGTGGCGCTCACCTATGATCCGGCCGACGACACCTTTGCCCGCGCGGCAGATGGGGCACGCCCGGATATTCTCGCCGCGCTCCAGGCGTGCTTTGACGGCGTCACTGGGGTAACAGTGGTCTCATCCGTGAATGCCAACGCGCAGGCGCAGGCGCAGTCCCGCGCGCCGCGCGACACCACGAAACGACTCACCGCCCACGACGTACAGCAGCAGCGCACCGAGCAGCTGTCGTCGAAAGACCCGTTGCTCGAAGCCGCCGTGCGCGCGCTCGACCTCGAATTACTCGACTAACGATTTCTCGACTACCGACGCCAAGGAACAGTCATGGATTTGTTCAAGATGATGGGCCAGTTCAAGGACATGCAGTCGCGCATGCAGACCATGCAGGACGAGATGTCGCAGCGCACGTTCTCGGCACTGGCTGGTGGTGGCATGGTAGCCGCCGACGTCGACGGCAAGATGCAGCTCAAGCGCATCAAGCTCGATCCGACGGTCGTGAACGGCAACGATATCGAGATGCTCGAGGATCTCATCGTCGTCGCGGTCGCGGAAGCGCAGAAGAAGGCGGCCGAAGCCATGCAGATGGAGCTCAGCAAAGTCACCGGCGGCATCGATCTGCCGTTCAAGCTTCCGTTTTGATCGCCTCCCGTTGAGCGTCATCGACGATCTCACGAGTGAGCTGGCGCGGCTCCCCGGCATCGGCCGCAAAACCGCGCTCCGCCTCACCTATCACCTGCTGCGGCAGCCACACTCGCAGAGTCGTCGGCTGGCCGAAGCGCTCGTGCTGCTCACCGAGCGGGTGCGGGCCTGCGAACGGTGCCACAACCTCACCGAATCGCCGCTGTGCTCGTTGTGTGCCGATCCGCGGCGCGACCCGGCCATCGTCTGCGTGGTCGAGGAAGCGTCCGACATCGCCTCGATCGAGCGGGCCGGCGAATTCCGTGGACTCTATCACGTGCTGGGTGGGCGCCTGTCGCCCCTGGATGGCGTCGGGCCTGACGATCTGGCCATCGGCGACCTCCTCGCCCGGATCGAACCCGAAGGGGTCAAGGAGGTCATTCTGGCTACCAATCCATCGCTCGAAGGCGAAGCGACCGCGTTGTACGTGCAGCGACAGCTGTTGCCGCGTGGCGTGCGCATTACCCGGATTGCCCGTGGTCTGCCCGTCGGTGGCGACCTCGAATATGCCGACGGCGTAACGATCGCCCAGGCACTGTCCGCTCGTCGGGAGATGCTCTGATGCGGCGCCAGGACGCCCGGTGGGGCCTGGTCGGCATGCTCGCCACCGGCCTCGTGGCCGGCCTCGCCGTTGGCCTGATGGGCTGGAGCGCGCACCAGCACCGGCACCGGCGGTCCCTCTTTCATCCAGACGCGACGAGCCGGCTGGCGGCGCTCGGTTACCTTCGGGCGCATCCAAGCGTTGATAGTGCGCGGCTCCTTCGTGACTATCTCCAGTGGGAACCGCATCCGTTGCTGCGTCGCAAGGCCCGAGGGGTTCTGCGGCGCACGGAACGGCTGTTACGTTCGTAACGGACCCGCATGCCAGCCACGTGACGCTGGCGTGCGGAACCTGATCCCTTCGACCCACCGTTCATGTCTGTCGGCGCCGCCACCTGGTCGTTCACCGAGGACGACTTCGGGGCCATCACCATTACGCTCCAGCGGTTCCTCTACGACGCAAAGGCGCGGTGCGCCCTGCTCGTGGACCGGAGTGGACAGCTGGTCGCCACGGTCGGCGAGCCGCCCAACTTCGATGCGACCGCCTTCGCCACGCTCACGGCGGCGGACTTCAGTGCCAACGACCAGCTGGCGCGGCTCATCGGCGAAAGCGACTTCAACGTCCTGTTCCATCAGGGCGAGAAGGAGTCGATGTATCTCGCTGACATCGCTCGACGCGTCATCCTGGTCGTGCTCTTCGACAACCGCACCACGCTCGGTCTGGTCCGGTTGCGCATGAAGTCGGCCGTCGACGAGCTCACGAAGACGTTCGAAGGCGTCTTCTCCCGCGGCGGGTCCGCATCCACGCCGCCGCCGGGATTCCTGGCTGGCGCCGAGGATGAGATCGATCGGCTTTTTCAGTAAGGGGCCGTAATCGATGTCGATGATCAACTATGCGTCCCGAGAGATCAACTGCAAGATCGTGTTCTACGGTCCGGGGCTCGGTGGCAAGACGACCAATCTCGAGTACGTGTACGGCAAGGTCTCTCCGAACACCCGCGGAAAGCTGATCTCGCTGGCCACGGAAACCGAACGCACCCTGTTTTTCGATTTCCTGCCGGTCGATCTGGGGACCATCCGCGGCTTCCGGACGCGATTTCATCTGTACACGGTGCCCGGTCAGGTCTACTACAATGCCAGCCGCAAGCTCATCTTGAAGGGCGTGGATGGTGTGGTGTTCGTGGCCGACTCGCAGGTGGAGCGCGCCGAGGCCAACCTCGAGTCCATGCAGAACCTGTATGACAACATGGCCGCGTATGGGTATGATCTCACACGCATGCCGTTCGTCATTCAGTACAACAAGCGTGATCTCCCGAATGCAGCGCCGCTCGCGGAGCTGCAGGCCATGCTCAACCCGGGCTGGGAAGTGACCGACCCCACGCGCATGCGCGCGGTGGCGGATCCCTTCAAGCCGGGCGAGCTTCTGGTCAGCCAGCTGCCGACCGGGGAGTGGGTGGAGCGCGTTCCGACGTTCGAAGCTGTAGCCGTCACCGGCGACGGCGTGTTCGACACGCTGAAAGCCGTTTCCAAGCTGGTGCTCAAAACGCTCGCATAGCCGCGGGCGTGGCGGGCACGGGTCCTCCCGCCTCTCGATACTCCTGTGAACCTTCCGAACGCAATCACGCTGGGCCGCATCGCCCTGACGCCGCTGATTGCGTGGTTGCCGTTCACCACGTCGTGGACCGCGCGTCTGATCGCGTTCTTGCTGTTCACGATCGCCGCCGTCACCGACTACTGGGACGGCCACCTCGCCCGGTCGCGCAATCTCGTCACCGACCTCGGGCGCCTGCTCGATCCGCTCGCCGACAAGCTCCTGCTCGTCGCCACGCTGATCCCGATGTACTGGTTGCAGAAGCACTACACGCTGCTCGTGCCCGACGGTACGATGCCGCAGCCCACGCCGCTGCTGTTTCAGACGCCCTTCGGCGCCGTGTCCCTGCCGCTGTGGATCGTGATTGTCGTGCTCGGCCGCGAGGCCTTCATGACCGTCTTCCGGCAGGTCGCGGCACGTCGCGGCCTGGTGATCTCGGCGATCGGCCCGGCCAAGTGGAAGACCACCTTCCAGAGCCTGTGGCTCGGCGCCGCCTACTTCTGGTTCTTCGCCGCCACGCTGGCTGCCCGCGAGGGATGGGAAGGGGACAGCGCCTGGAGAGCGTTCGCCTACTTCAACGGCTTCGTGGGCGTCACCAGCATGATCGGCGCGGTCGTCCTCACGCTGTGGAGCTTGTGGCTGTACCTGCGTCGCTACGGGAAGCAGGTCGCGCGATTGGCCTGAGGGCCGCCAAGTTCGGCCGTGCCAATCGTGAAACGGCGTGGAACCGCATAGCGACCGGAACCGTCGGTCTGCCTCCTGACCGCCACACTGTGTGTGCTGCGGACACCACACAAATCTGCTCTCCGCTCCAACGAGCTGGACCGTGTCACACTCTGACAGGGACCAACCGTTTTTGTGCATTTGGGATGGCATCATGATTGCTCCTTCATGGAAGCACAATTGTGACCTTTCGTCCCACGTCCAGGATGCGCATGAAAATCCGACTCGCCGCGATCGCCCTCATGGCCTTCGCCGCCGCCCCGCTCGAAGCCCAAGTTTGCTCGGGTTTGGGGTCCCTCCCCGTGAACGCCTTCGGCGGCGACGGCATTCCGACCGACCGTGCGATGGTCAACAGCTGCGTGAGCGGCCTCACGTTGGGCCTCAAGGCGCATACGCGTGGCAACGGCAACCCTGCTGTGACGGACAACGGCCTCGGGACGTACTTCGCCTCCGCTGGCCCCGACGTCTCGTCGAGCCCGCCCGCCGTGGCCGGCTACGCCACGTGGAACTTCGGTTTTTACGTCGGCGGTGCGAACGCCGGCCAGTACACGTATCGCCTTCGCTATGACTTCGACGGCGCGTCGGGCAACACCGGCAATCTCGGGCTCGTGGCGTGGAACAACGCGCCGTTCGCGAACAGCTGGAATCTGGGCATGTCGTTCCTGTCCAATCCGTTCTTCGTTACGACGACGCCCAGCGGTCCCGCCTTCAACCCGAATGCCGGCGGCGAATATGCCTTCGCACTCGAGGCTTACAGCGGCCAGACGCTCGTCGCCAGCACTGCGATGACCGTGTCGACGGTGTCGACCGTGCCCGAGCCGTCCACGTACGTGTTGATGGCGAGCGGCCTGCTCGGACTGTTCGTCGCGCATCGTCGTCGCCGCACCGCGTAGTACTCGCTCTCCGTCGGCGACGGGGTACACCGCCGTGCCGACGCTGCCTTCCTCTCCATTCGCGCTCTCTCCATGAGAAAGCTTCTGTTCGCTGCCGTCCTCGCCGCGGCCACCTCGGCCTCGGCCAACGCGCAAACCACCGTTGTCACTGGCGACGGCACGACCACCACGACGGCCAACTGCACCGGCGCCACAAACACCTGGTGCGCCTCTGAAGTCCGCGCGGGAACGTCCGTCGGAATCACCGAGAACTATGCCCGCAGTGGCAACGGTTCACTGTACTTCAATCAGGCGAACGGCACGTCGAAGGCCGACTACCGCTACCTGTTCGCGGCGCCCATCGCGCTCAGTGAAGTCAGCTCGCTCTCGTTCGACTACTTCCGTGACGCGCTCAGCGACAATCCGGCCAATCAGGCGCCGGCGATCCGACTGCTCATCGGAAACTCGACCGGTACCTACGGCGGCTTCCTCATTTACGAACCGGTGTACCACGGCGTCGCCACCATTCCAGAAGGTTCGTGGCAGACCGCCACGATTGGTGCGTCGACGAATCTGTGGCTTCGCCAGTCGTCGCCGAACGGTCAGACGCTCGAATCGTTCAACATCACGCTCGCCCAGTGGCAGTCCGCACAGGGCGTCACGGCGTTCGGCAATCTCTACAACGGTGATCTGCGCGTGTACGGCATCAACGTCGGCACCGGCTCGGGTTGGAATGGCGTGTTTGAAGGCGCCGTCGACAACGTGTCCTACCGGACAACCTCGATGCAGCAGGCGGTCAACTTCAACTTCGAAGTCGCTTCGACTACCGTGCCCGAGCCGTCCACGTACGTGTTGATGGCGAGTGGCCTGCTCGGACTGTTCGTCGCGCATCGTCGTCGCCGCAACGCGTAACGCACGTCCCACAGCACGACACGGCAGGCGCGGAGACCGTCACGGTTCCGCGCCTGTCTTTTTTGGGGCGACACGATCCCTGCAGCTGGCGGACTCGTCCGCACGTCCGTGGTTGTAGCGCCACACTCTGGTGTCACTCGGAAACCACACAAAGTTGCTCTCGATGGCTATGGCTCCCTCCTCGTAGGAGCACGAGGGACAAGGCGTATTCCATCACAGATGTGGTATTCCATTTGCTGAAGTCTGCTTCACCTGAGTCACGTGTGCGACGCCCGTTGGTCGCGCACCATGCGCCGACACTCGAGCGTGTGCTCAGCTCCTGACCCCTCCACAGGACCTCGAATGAAGAACGCAGTGTTCATGGCCGCGATGATCGCGGTCGCCGCGTCGAATGTCGGCGCACAGGAAGTCATTTACGACCGCGTGCCGCCCACACTCGCACCGAACTATGCCTCGATCGGCTTTCAGGCAACGTCGACGAAGGAATTCGGCGATTACATCACCTTTGCTGCGGGTTCGCGCACGCTGCAAAGTGCCACGGTCACCATGAGCAACTGGGCGCTGTTCAGCACGTACAGCAGCGATGCGCTGTATAGCGGGAATTCCAGCTTCTTCACGGTTCCGCTCACGATGAATCTGTACAACATCGGAGCGGGAAACTCTGTCGGCTCGATCATCGCGACGCGGACGATCAACGCCAACATCGCTTGGCGTCCCGAAGCCAGTCCGAATTGTGGTACGGCGTGGCTCGCGCAAAACGGGAGCTGCTACAACGGCTTGGCCCAGAACGTCACGTTCGATTTCTCGGGCACCGTCGTACCGGACAACATCATCTTCGGCATCACGTATAACACGCAGACCTACGGAATTTCGCCGACCGGCATGCCCGGACCGTACAATTCCCTGAACGTCGGCGTCACTGAACTCGCCGCGACTGTCGGCGGCGACGGTGGACCCGCCGGCGCCAACTATCGCAATACCACCGGCGCGTTCCTCGGCAACAACGAGTTTACGCCGAACACGTATAGCGGCACCTACTCGCCGATGGTCGAATTCGTCGCCGCGTCCACGGTCGTCCCCGAGCCGTCCACCTACGCGCTCATGGCCGCCGGCCTCGCCGGTCTCTTCGCCGTGCAGCGTCGTCGCCGTCGCGCCGTCTGACCCGCATCACCCAGTCATAACGCAGTCCCACGGCGCCGGTCGAGCTCTGCTCACCGGCGCCGTTGTCATTGGTGGTATTTTTCCTCCATGAACATCGAAATCGTCACGATCGGCGACGAGCTCCTGCTCGGCTTCACGATCGACACGAACGCCGCGCATCTCGCGCGCGAATTGGCCGCCCTCGGGGTGCGCATCGTACGCCGTGCCACCTGCGGCGATGACGCTGATTCCATCGCCACCGCCGTGCGCGAAGCTCTCGAGCGCACCGGTGCGGTGATCACCACCGGCGGGCTCGGACCCACCGCCGACGACATGACCAAACCGGCCATCGCCTCGATCTTCGGGCGCGGCATGGTCATGGACACCGCCATTCTCTCGGCCCTCGAGGAACGGTGGCTCAAGCGCTTCGGTCACGAGCTGCCGGCCAGCAATCGCCAGCAGGCGATGGTGCCGGACGCCTGCACGATTCTCCCCAATCGCCACGGCTCCGCGCCCGGAATCTGGTTGGAAGACGAACAGCAGCGCTGGGTCGCCATGCTTCCGGGCGTGCCCCGCGAAATGCGCGGCATGCTGGCCGACACCGTGATTCCGCATCTGCGCGACCGGCTGCCCGCCGGCGGCCCGGTGATCCGTGCGCGGACACTCCGTACGGCCAACATCGCCGAGTCGGCGCTGGCCGATAAGCTCGGTGACCTGGCCCGCGGGGTGAACGGGCTCTCGTTGGCCTACCTTCCCGGCAACGACGGGGTGGATCTGCGCCTCACGTCGTACACGCTGCCGGCTCGCGAGACCGAAGCGACGCTCACCGAGGCCGCGCGGCTCGTGCGCGAAAAAGTGGGCCGGTTCATCTACGGCGAAGGGGACGATGATCTGGCCGCGCTCATGCTGACCGAGTGCGCGGCGCGCGGCGCCACCCTCGCGGTCGCCGAAAGCTGCACCGGCGGCATGCTCGGCATGCGGCTGACCGCCGTGCCGGGCTCCAGCCGGGTCGTGCAGGGCGGAACGATCGCCTATGCGAATGCCGTCAAGGTTCGCGAGCTCGGGGTCGCACAGCGCGATCTGGACGAACACGGCGCCGTCAGCGAACCAGTGGCGCGCGCCATGGCCACCGGGGCGCGCCTCCGCTTCGGTACCACGATCGGCATCGGCATCACTGGCATCGCCGGCCCCGACGGCGGCACTCCGGAGAAGCCGGTGGGTACCGTCTGGGTGGCGATCGACCTCGATGGCGAGGTCCGTGCAGTACGTGCCATCCTGCCGGGTGACCGTTCGGAAATCCGGTATCGGGCGGCCCAGTTGGCGCTCGATCGCTTGCGTCGCGCGTTCGAACGCGACCAGGATCCCGTGGGATGGACGGCCAAGGGCTGACTCGGGACTGACGCCCGCGCCCCGTGGTCCTTTTCTTTCAGGCAGGCGCTACGCCACGCCACGCAAACTTTACGTTGACGACTTCCGTACGCACATCATGACCGACCCGATGTCTGACGCTCCGGTGGACAACATGGATCCGATGGAAACGCAGGAAACCGCTACCGTGCAGCCACCGATCGAAGACGGTGACGACCTGCAGCAGGCGCAGCGCGAACTCGAATCGCAGAAGGACAAGTATCTGCGCCTTGCCGCCGAATACGACAACTTCCGTCGCCGTGCCGTGAAGGAACGGCAGGAAGCCGGCTGGCGCGCGCAGGGGGAACTCGTGCGCGGCCTGCTCGATGGCCTCGACGACATCACGCGCTTCGCTGCAGTCGATCCCGCCACGGTCGACGCGAAGTCGGTGATCGACGGCATGCAGCTGGTCGAGAAGAAGCTCTTCAAGTCGCTCTCCGGACACGGCTTCGAAGTCATCGACCCCACCGGCCATCCGTTCGATCCAGCGATGCACGAAGCGGTCAGCACCGCCCCGGCGTCGCAGCCCGAGGAAGACGGGATCGTCGCCGTCTGCTTTCAGGTCGGCTACGTCATCAATGGCCACGTGCTCCGTCCGGCGCGCGTGGTGGTGAAGCAGTGGAACGGCGCCTGAGGGCGCATTGAGCATGGCCACCGGAAAGGACTTCTATCAAGTGCTCGGGGTCTCGTCGACGGCCACCGCCGACGAGATCAAGAAGCAGTACCGCCGACTGGCGAAGCAGCATCATCCCGACGCGAATCAGAACGACCCCAAGGCCGCTGAACGCTTCAAGGAAATCTCCGAAGCGCACAACGTGCTCGGCGATGCTGACAAGCGAAAGGAATACGACGACATGCGGCGCATGGGCGCCTTCGGCGGCATGAGCGGCTTCGGCGGCGCACGTCCGTCGTCGCGCCCCGGTTCGTCGGGTACCGCGCGTCCGGGCCAGCCCGGAGCCGGCACCTTCAACGACTTCGACGTCGGCGGCATCGGTGGACTCGGCGATCTGTTCTCGTCGATGTTCGGCGGCGCGGCCGGCGCGGGGCGTCAGCGCGCCAAGGGTCCTGAACGTGGCCAGTCGATCGAGCAGACGGTCGAAGTGCCGTTCCGCGTCGCCGCGGTCGGTGGCAAAGTGCCCGTCGAGATCGAGGTGAATGAGGAGTGCGCCACCTGCCACGGCAACGGCGCAGCGCCTGGCGCACAGCTGCGCCCGTGCGGCGAGTGCAGCGGTCGCGGCGTGATCTCGTTCGGGCAAGGCAGCTTCGCGGTGAACCGTCCGTGTCCGGTGTGTTCCGGTCGTGGCAGTGTGCCGACGGAACGTTGTCCGACGTGTCGTGGTACCGGAGACACGCGCGTGTCGCGCAAAGTGCTCATCTCGGTGCCGTCTGGTGCGGAAACGGGTGCGAAGGTCCGGCTGCGCGGACAGGGTGGCAAGGGTGCCGCTGGCGGCCAGGCGGGCGATCTCGTCATCACCTTTACCGTGACGCCCGATCGCTTCTACAAGCGTGATGGACTCGATCTCATCGCGACCGTGCCGATCAACATTGCGCAGGCCACGCTTGGCTCGCGCATCAGCGTGAAAACGCTCGACGACAAGAAGGTCGCCATTCGCATTCCGGCCGGCACCTCGGCGGGCAAGCGCTTCAAGATCACCGGACAAGGCATCGAGAAGGACGGTAAGAAGGGTGACCTGCTGGTCGAAGTCACCATCACCGTTCCGGAGACCCTGACCGAAGCACAGGAGAAGGCGATGCGGGAATTCGCGGAAGCTGGTGGGATGAAGTTCTGATGCGCATCTCGCGTCGGGTCGCCACGGCGATGGCCTTCGCGTGTGGGTATGCGTCTGTGTCGGTTGCTCAGGCGCAGGTCACGCCCACGCCGGTCGGCGCCACGGTTCCGGCCACGCCGAGCACGCCGGAAATGCGCTGGCGCTTCGATCAGTGCATGGGCGGCCTCACCTACGGGGCCCCGTTCAAGTGGGCGTTGTCGTACGGCGGCGGCATGGTGTACGAAGGGGATCGCATCGATCTGTGCGCGCTCGCCGTGGCCAAGGTCGGACTGGGCGGTGCAGGCGCCTCGATCGGCTTGGCCAAATCGTATGGCTCGATGGGCACCGGCAGCGCCATCACTGGCGGTATCATCCGCACCTTCGGCGATCCGCTCAATGCGACGGCCCGCCGGACCTACGTGGGAGGCGCCGTCCATTTCTGGCCATTGCTCGCCCTCGGCGGTGAAATCGGCTACTACGTGCGGCTCGGTGACGAGGCCGGCGCCTCATCGCACGGCAAGAAAGTGATCACCTGGTCGGCGGGCTTCGGCTTCTAGCCACGTGCTGCTCGCGCAGTCGTGCGCGCTGGAGTAGGTTCGCGCGCATGTCCGTCGCCCCAGATCCCGTCAGCACGTCCCGCCGCAATCCCCTGCGATCGCAGGCCGTTCAGGTCACGCTCGGCCTGTTGTTGGGTCTCGCGCTCGGCATGTGGCTCTCGCACGAAGCGTCGCCGTCCGCGTTCACGCGCGGACTCATCGCCGTGCTGGACGTGGTCGGCACGGCGTGGATCAACGCCGTGCGGATGACGGTCATTCCGCTGGTGGTGCCGCTGCTGATCGTGGGCGTGGCTGGCGGCGGCGATACCAGCATGACGGGCCGCGTGGGTGCCAAAGCCTTCGCCTGGATGTTGGGGCTCGCCATCGCCTGCGCGATTTTTTCCGCGCTCGTCGCACCGCCGTGGTTCGACACGCTGGTGCTCGATCCCGAGGCCACCGCGCGACTGCGCGCAACCGCGACCATCGATATCCCGCCGGCCGATGCGCTCTCGCTGCGCACGTGGATTCTCGGGTTGATTCCGCTCAATCCCATCAAGGCCGCTGCCGACGGCACGTTGCTGCCGGTTGTGTTGTTCACGCTGCTCTATGCGTTCGCGCTGGGCAAAGTGAACGACGGCCCGCGTGCGGCGCAGCTGGCCTTCTTTCGTGGTATGGCCGACACCATGCTGGTGGTCGTGCGTTGGATGCTCGCGATCGCGCCCATCGGCATTTTGGCGCTCGCGACCGTGCTCGGTCAGAAGCTTGGCACGTCGGTGCTTGGTGCCATCGGCTTCTACTTCATGGTGGTGATCGTCCTGCATCTCATCGCCACCGCGGCGCTGTACGGCGTCATGGGCGTCACGCGTCGCGTGCCGCTGCGCGATTTCGCGCGTGCGCTGATCCCGTCGCAAGTCGTCGGCATGGGCACGCGCAGTTCACTGGCGTCGTTGCCGGCCATGGTGAAAGGCGCGACCGACGTGCTGCACTTGCCACCCACCGCCACCGGCTTCGTGCTGCCGCTCTGCGCGTCGGTGTTCAAACTCACGAGTGCGATCTACTGGGTGGTCGGCGCGCTGTTCGTCGCCAAGCTGTACGGCATCGACTTGCCGGTATCGAGCATCGCCCTCGTGGCCGCGAGTAGCGTCGTGCTCAACTTCAGCACCCCCGGTATCCCCAGCGGCGGCATGCTGCTGCAAGTGCCGCTGTACACCAGCATCGGCTTGCCCGTGGAAGGCATCGGCATCATGATCGCGCTCGACACGCTTCCCGACATGTTCAAGACGCTATTGAACGTCACCGCCGACATGCTGGTGGCCGTGATGACCGTGCCAGCGGGTGAGCTTGCGGCGAGGGTGGAGTGAGCTTGATAGCCCGTTGAAAAGTTCACGCAGAGTACGCAGCGGGGCAGAGCTCGCAGAGAAAACCAATTCGGTTCTCTGCGATCTCTGCGCCCTCTGCCTCTCTGCGTGATCTGTTCAGCAAAGGGTCGTAATGAACAGAGTGGCTACGCCGCCAAAATCGGCAGTCTCCGGCTCGGCGCCGTGCGCATGCCGCGTTCGATCACGCCGCCGCCGAGCACGATGTCGCCGTCGTAAATCACGAGCGACTGGCCCGGCGAGATCGCATGCACCGGTTCATCGAGTGCGAGCTCGATCGCGTCGCCCGATAGCCGCACGATCGTCGCTGGTGCCGCCGCAGCGCGGTTGCGCACCTGCACCTGTACCTGCGCGCCGATCACCGGCGGCTCCACCAGCCAGTTCAGCTCACGCGCCTCCAGTCCGCGTCCCAGCAGTGCTTCGCGCGGACCGATCACGACCGCCCGCTCGCTCGGCACGATCTCCACCACGAACATCGGCTCGGCGAATCCACCGGGTAGCCCTTTTCGCTGGCCGATCGTGTAGCGCGCAAAGCCCTGATGTTCGCCGATCACTTCGCCACTCACCAAGCGCAACGGGCCGGCCGAGAGGGCAGGGGCGTTTGCACCGAGCTGTTCCTCGAGCACGCGCACGTGGTTGCCGTCGGGCACGAAGCAGATATCCTGACTCTCCGGCTTCTCCGCCGTGCGCAATCCGAAGCGCCGCGCGATCTCGCGCGTTTCCGCCTTGGTTTGATTGCCCACCGGCAGCACGAGGCGCGACAACACCGGGCGCTCGATGCCCCACAGGAAGTAGCTCTGATCCTTCGCGGGATCGAGCCCGCGCAACATCACGCGCGTGCTGTCGTTGCCAGACAATGCGCCCATGCGCGCGTAATGTCCGGTGGCGAGCCACGGAGCGTCGATGTCGTCGGCCTTGTGCAGCAGGTCGCGGAACTTCGTGAACGTGTTGCAGCGTACGCACGGAATCGGCGTGCGCCCTCGCGCGTATTCCTGCACGAAGTCGTCGAGCACATCGTGTCCGAACCGATCCACCAGATTCGTGACGTAGTGCGGAATGCCGAGCTTCTCGCAGACGCGTCGCGCATCGCTGGTGCTGTCGAGCGAGCAGCAGGGCCGGTCGGGAATGTCCTTGCCGTCTTCGTGCAGCTTCATCGTGACACCGACCACGTCGCAGCCGGCTTCCACGAGCACGGCCGCCGCGACCGACGAATCCACGCCGCCGCTCATGGCCACGAGCACGCGCTCGCCCTTGTTCGGCAACAGTCCGTGCACCGACGCGCTCGACATGGTCAGCTCTAGAACTCGACGGGCTCGAACGCGCACGCCGCGCTGGCGGCCTTGCCCACGCGCGACTTCTCGGCCAGCGCAACCAGCACGTCGAGCGTGCGCTGCACGCAGGCGTCGGTGCTCAGGCAGCCGAACGACAGGCGCAGCGCGGCGTTCGCGATGTCAGGCGACACGTCCATCGCGCTGAGCACGTGCGACGCCGACACGCTGCCGCTCTGACACGCCGAGCCCGCGCTGCACGCGATGCCACGCAGATCGAGCGCCATGAGCATCGACTCGCTGCTGGTGCCCGGAATCGACATGTTGGTGATGTGCGGCGCTCTCGGTGCGCCCGATGCGTGAATGATCACGTCGGGAATGCGCTCGCGCAGTCCGCGCTCGAAACTCGCCTGCAGCGAGAGCATGCGGGCGTGCTCGACATCGTGTTCGGCCAGGAGCAGCTCGGCCGCGGTGGCGAGGCCGACCGCGAAGGCGACGTTCTCCGTGCCGGGACGACGGCCGCGGTCCTGCGAACCGCCGTGAAACATCGGCTCGAGCGGGGTGTCGCGTCGGATGAACAGCGCGCCGATGCCTTTGGGTGCGCCGATCTTGTGTCCCGAAATGGTGAGCAGATCGAACGGCGTCTGCTTCGCGTTGATCGACACCTTGCCGAAGGCTTGCACCGCATCGGTGTGAAACACCGCGCCGACGGCCTTTGCCTTCGCCGCCAACGCCGGCACATCCTGCATCACGCCGACCTCGTTGTTCACCCACATGGCACTGGCCACCGCCACGCGCTCGTCGAGCAGTTCCGCAAAGTGGGCCATATCCACCAGGCCGTCAGGCGTCACGCGGACGAGGCGTTCTTCGCCCCCCTCATGCACCACCTGATGCACCGCAGCGAGCACAGCCTTGTGCTCGATCGGCGTGGTGATGGCGGCGTCACGCCCCTGCGCGCGAAGCGTGCGGAACACGCCGAGAATGGCGAAGTTGTCGCCCTCCGTACCACCTGAGGTGAAACACACCTCGTCGGCATGCGCGCCAAGACAGGCAGCGAGCCGCTCGCGCGCCTCGTCGAGCGCGACGCGGGCTTCACGGCCCCAGCGGTGCACACTGGACGGATTTCCGAAGCGCGCGCCGAAGAAGGGCGCCATGGCGGCCATGACCTCGTCGCGCACCGGCGTGGTGGCGGCGTGATCCAGGTACACGGGCTGAGTCATCCCCATAAATTAAAAGGAGATGTTCGCTACCTGTATCCACTGCACGGCCGATTTGGGCCGGAACGAGGCCTTTGAGGCCTTTCCCGTGGGCACCCGGCTGGCATTCGATGCCGCCAAGGGGCGCCTGTGGGTCGTGTGCCGCGCCTGCGACCGCTGGAACCTCTCCCCGCTCGAGGAGCGCTGGGAGGCCATCGAGGCCATGGAGCGCCGGTTCCGCGACAGCCGTCTGCGCGTCAGCACCGACAACGTGGGGCTGGCCAGGCTCAGGGAAGGGGTCGACCTCATTCGCATCGGTGTGCCCCAACGCCCCGAGATGGCCGCTTGGCGCTACGGCGACCAATTCGGCCGTCGTCGGAAGCGGCAGATGCTGATCACCGGCACGATCGTAGGGAGCGCTGTGGCGGTCGCGGGCGGCATGATGGCGGTCGGCGCCAGCGTGGGCAGCTTCGCCGGCGTTTATGCCAACGGGGGCATCTGGGACGCGCTGATCAACGGTCGGCAGAGCGTGTCGATCGGCAAGATCGCACTGCCCGATGGACAGCTGGTCGATGTGCAGCGGAAGCACGCGCGCATGAGCAGCCTCGAACGCGGCGCGGACGGCGGACCACTGCAGCTCCGATTGGAGTCCGTCACGGGTACGCATGTGCTGCACGGCGACGACGCCATGAAAGCCGCAGCGCGACTGCTGCCTACCGTGAATCGCTTCGGCGGCTCGCGTGCGCAGGTGCAGGATGCGGTATCGTTGCTTGAAGAGATCGGAGATCCGTATCGCGTACTCACGTCCGTTCAGCAACGTGTTGGGGCGACGGAAGGCGACGCACGTTGGGGCGTCGGCAAAAGCGATTGGTTCGGCAGTCACAAGCGCGAAGTCGTGAAGAAGCTTCCCGGCGCGCTGCACACGCTCGCGCCGCGCGATCGACTCGCGCTCGAGATGGCGTTACACGAGGAAAGCGAGCGCCGCGCCATGGATGGTGAGCTCGCCGCCCTCGAACTCGCGTGGGCGGAGGCCGAACAGATCGCCAAGATCGCCGACGACATGTTCCTGCCGGCGTCGATCGACGATCAGCTCGACAAACTGCGCGATCGCTGATGTACTCCACGTGCATTCATTGCCGTAAGGCGCTCGGCGCCAACGAGGCGATCGAAGCGCTTCCCATCGGACGGCGCATCGCCTTCGATGCGCGCAATGGACGGCTCTGGGTGGTATGTCGCGGCTGTGAGCGGTGGAATCTCACGCCGTTCGACGAGCGCTGGGAAGCGATCGAGCAGAGTGAGCGCGCCTTTCGCGATACGCGGGTGCGCGTGAGCACGGACAACATCGGACTCGCGCGCTTGGCCGACGGCACGGAGCTCGTGCGCATTGGCGCACCGCAGCGTCCGGAGTTTGCGGCGTGGCGCTACGGCGATCAGTTCGGACGGCGACGCGTGAAAGCGATTGCTACGGGCGTTGGGGCGACGGCAGCGGCGGGGCTGATCGTGAGCGGAGCGGTCGCGAGCGGCATCGGGCTCGCTGCGCTGGCGCCGCTTGTGCACGTGATGAACGTGGTGGGCTTCGTGTCGGCGGTTGGCATGGCGCAGAAGCCGCTCGATCACCCCGACGGTGGACGCTTCATGCCGATCGGCAACCCCCGCATCATCGCCAGTGATCGCGCCGCCGGATGGGCTATCGATATCGGCTACGCCGCGCACTATCACGGCCCGGATCCCACGGTTCGCAACGGTGGCTACTGGTCGATGGCGCGCAAGCAGGAGGGCAAGAACGAACTGGGACGCGTGCAACTGCACGGTGCCGAGGCCGTTCCCCTGCTGCGTCGCCTCATGCCGCTCATCAATCGCGGGGGGGCACGACGCACTGTGATCACCGACGGCGTGTCGCTCATCGAACAGGCTGGTGGCCCCGAGCGGTTTGGCCGGTGGGCCGCCGGTATGCGTCGTGAGTGGGCCGCGAAAAGCAGCTTCGGCGACACCGGCGATCTTTCGGCCATCCCCGTCGCCGCGCGACTCGCCTTTGAAATGGCCATCAACGAAGACGCCGAACGTCAGGCGCTCGAAGGCGAACTCGCGTCACTGGAACGCGCGTGGGCTGAAGCCGAGGGCATCGCCGTCATCGCCGACTCATTGCTTGTGCCCGAGGCGATCACCGCGCAACTCGATCGGCTCAAGCAGCCATAGGACCAGCGCGCTACTTCTCGCGTATCGCGCGCAATAACGCCCGCACCGGCGCCGCGTCGGCCCCGTGCACCGCCAGCGGCTGCGCCAGCAACTCGTAGCGTCCCACTGGCACCACGTCGAGCGCCAGATTTTCCAGCACGAACGCGCCGCCGCCGAAGATCGCATTGTGCACCGGCAAGTCGGTACTCGTGCGACGGTCCACACTGGGGGCATCCACACCCCACAACGTGAGCCCGTGCTGCACCAGCCACGCCGCTGCGTCATCACGCAGCGCCGGCCAGTTCGCGGGGAAGGTACCGGAAGCCACCGAATGGCCGGTACGCACGATCACGCGCGTGGGCACGTGTGCGCCAAACAACTGCTGCAGCATCGGAATCGTGATGTCATCCGACGCATTATGATCGGGCGGCAGGGCAATGAGCTGCACCTCACCCACGAACACCGACGCCGGTAACGACTCCGACGCCGGCCACGACGACTGCACATGCAACGGCGCATCGGCGTGCGTGCCCACATGCGCACTGGTGGAGAGCACACCCAGGTTCACGCTGCTGCCTTCTTCGCGCCGACAGGTCCACCCGCACGAGAACCCCACGTCGTCCGGCCAAGGCGGCGTAGCAGTAGAAAACGGCACACTGATGTCGAAAAACATGATTACTCCAGACTCCCGACTCCCTACCCCTTACTTCGCAGTTCCATAGAATTTCGACCGCACCGCCCACAGCTCCGGGAAGAACCGGTGGCTCACGGTGCGCGAGAGATACTTCGCACCGAGCGTGCCGCCGGTGCCGAACGTGCCCGGGCCAATGATGCGCTCCACCAACTGCACGTGCAGGAAGCGCCAGCGCGCGAACCGCTGCTCGAACTCCAACAGTCCCTCGACCAGCAGGAACATCGGCGTCGGTCCCGGGCCCATGTACAGCTCGGCCAGATCCATCTGCTCGTGCTCGATCAGCGCCAACACCAGCGACTGCAGCACCGGACGGGCCAGCGCTTTCTTGACCACCGCAGGCGGCTCGCCATGTTCGGTGATCGCCGCCAGGAAATGCGGGTCGCGCAGTCCCGCCGTCGCTTCGATCGCGCGGAACTGCGCGCTCTGCGAACCGCTGCTCGACCCGAGATAGCCGCGGAACTGTGCGAAGCGCTGCGGCGGCAGCGTGTCGAGCGCCGTGAGCTGCTGGGCGATGATCTCAGTGAGCACATTCACGCGCTGCACCGCGAGCAGTGCCCGCATGGTGTCGAAGCCTTCGAGCGCCGTGATCATCGTGTCCATTTCGTGGCGCAGCACCTTGAACCACAGCTCGCTCGCCTGATGGACCACGATGAACAGCAGCTCGTCGGGGTGCTCGGGCGACGACTGCAGCGTCTGCAGCTCCAGCAGCTCCGGCAGACGCAGATAGCTGCCGTAGTCGATGCTCGGCGTGTGTGCGTGCGCGGTCTCACTCATGGGAATGGTCTGCGAAAAGGGGAGTGCACTCAGAACGTGGAGACGCCCAGGGTGGTGACGTCGTCGATCTGCAGGGTTTCGTCGGTGTAGAAGGGCTCGCCGTACTGCACGCGAATGAGCGAGCCGTAATGTGCCGCGTGATGCGTGACAATGTCATAGAGCGGTTCACCATTCGGATACACTTCGCCCGCCTGCGTCGTCCCGTCGAACTGCGAGCCGTAGCATTTGATCGCCTCCAACTTGCGCGCGAATTGCGCGCTGATGTCGACTACGAACGACGGCTTCACGGCGTCTTCACGGTACGTCACGACATGCAACAGCTTGAATGGGCGAAAGGCCGGGTGATCGCCAGGCTGATACTTCGCGAGTCCGCTCAGGAAGCAGGCGTCACGCGCCAGCTCGGTGGTCCGGCGATGATCGGGATGACGGCCGCGCGGCGCCGGAATGATCACGACACGAGGGCGCAGGCGACGCAGCACCTGCACCAAGCGGCCGCGCGTCTCGTCGGTATTGCTGATCCCGGCGTCAGGGAGTCCGAGATTCTCGCGCACGTGCAGCCCCATCACGTGGGCTCCGGCGGCGGCCTCGGCGGCACGCAAGTCAGCCGAGCCCTTCGTGCCCATCTCGCCTTGGGTCAGGTCGAGCACACCCACGCGGTGGCCGGCATCGACTGCCTTGATAAGCGTACCGCCACACGTGAGTTCAGCGTCGTCACGATGTGGCGCAATACAGAGGAGATCGAGTGCCGTCATACAGGGACGCTACGCAGTCGCCGACCTGTCGGCAACCGTAGCGCGCGTCCCCCGATCTCTCAGCCGGCGCGGGTCAGGTAGGTCGCCACGCGCTGCGCGATCTGCTGTCCACTGGCCACGCAGTCGCCCACCGACACGCCGTTGCGATAGTTGCCCGCGAGGTAGAGCCCGGGGTTGGCCAGCTCGGTTTCGTCGGCAGCGTCCTTCACGGCCTGATAGCCCACCGTGTACTGCGGAATCGCGCGCGGCCAGTAAACGTGCTTGGCGAAGATCGGCTCGCCACGCACCCCCAGCAGCTGACGCAGGTCGATCAGCACGCGCTCCACCAGCAGGTCGGTGTCTTCACGCGCGCGCTCGGGCATACGGGCACCACCCACGAAGCAGGTGATGGCGACGTGCCCATCCGGTGCGCGGTCGGGGAACAGGGACGAACTGAACAGCGCTCCGAGAATGCTGCGCTTTTCCTTTGACGGAATCAGCATGCCAAACCCGTCGAGCGCATGCGCGACGTCGGCCCGCTCGAAGCCCAGCGTGAGCGTGCTCACTGGCGGATACTCCACGCGCTCCACCAGCGCGGCACTCTTGCGCAGCTCGGCTGGCAACTCCATCGCCGCCAACACGTGCGCCGGTGTCGCCATAACCACCGCGTCGACAGTGCGGGCGCGTGAGGCGCCGTCTTGCCCGGCATCGACCACCCAGCGGCCTTCGTTGCGATGCAGCAGACGCACGGGGCAGCCCAGGCGCAGCGTGCCCACCAGCGACGCTTCCAGCGCATCGGTGAGGGTCTGCATGCCGTCCACGAACGAAATCAGTCTGGCGCGCGTCGGCCGACCCGCGGGCGCACTCTCCAGTTCGGCATCGGCGTCGTCCGACACTTCGGCCGGCGTCGGCGGCATCTTCCCCCGCGTGGCCATGAGACCGGCCGACAGCGATCCGTACTTCCGCTCGAGGTCGAAGACACGCGGGAAGGCGTGCATCATGCTCAGCGTTTCCGTGTCACCCGCGAAGATGCCGGAAATGAACGGATCCACGGCATAGTCGAGCACTTCGTGCCCGAGTCGACGGCGCACGAACGACGCCACCGATTCGTCGGCGTCGGTGGCACGCGTGCGCACCAGCGGCTCCAGCAACACGCGCAACTTCGCCTTCAGCGAGAAGAGGCGCGTGGTCAGCATGGCCGGCGGATTCATCGGAAACGACTGCAGCGTTCCGTTGCGCACGATGTAGCGACGGTTGGCCTTGGGATTCGCTTCCACCACATCGTCGGCCAGGTCGAGCTGCTCGATCAGTGCTTCGACCGGTGCCGACGTGACAAACGAGTTGGGTCCGTGCTCGGCGAGAAAGCCGTCCGTGTGCGACGTGCGAATCGCCCCGCCCGCATGACCACTCGCTTCGTACAACGTGACGTTGACCCCTCGCCGGCGTAGGTCATACGCGGCTACGAGCCCGGTAATGCCTGCGCCTACGACCGCGACCGAACGGTGGTCGCCAGCGTCCTGTTCGGAAGGTGGCACGGTGTCGCGATGGTCAGCGAGGGCACGCATCGGTCATTCTCCTGTCGCGTCCGTTACCCAGTCGCGCGGCTCGAGCATACGCACCAGTCGAGCCTCGAAGGAATCGGGGGTGTACCGTGGGGCATACTGCCACATCGCCAGCGGCGGCAAGCTCATGAGAACGCTCTCCACCCGCGCGTTGGTCTGCAGGCCAAAGATCGTCCCACGATCGTGCACGAGGTTGAACTCCACGTATCGCCCACGACGCACGAGCTGGAATTCCCGCTCCGCTGCATTGAACGCTTCGTCGCGACGACGTTCGACGATCGGCTCATACGCATGCCGCAACACGCGGGCCACGTCGCTGACGAACGCCTGCACTTTCTCATGATCGAGGCCGTGCGCCGCGTCATCGGGGCGCAGATGATCGAAGAAGATGCCACCGATGCCGCGCGCTTCGTTGTCCCGATGCACGTTCACGAAATACTCGTCACACCACTGCTTGTAGTCCGGATAGAACCGCGCGTGGTGCTTGTCGGCCATGTCGCGCAGCGCGCGGTGGAACGTCACGCCGTCATCGAAGTGCGGGTAGAACGGCGTGAGATCCGTGCCGCCGCCGAACCAGCTGTCGGTGAGATTGCCGTGCTCGTCGGTGAGCTCGAAATAGCGCACGTTGAGATGCACCGTGGGCACCTTCGGGCTGCGCGGATGCACCACCAGGCTCACGCCGGTCGCGAAGAAGTGCGTCGCGCCGGCTGCGGCGCCGTTGCCGCCAAGACGCCGGGCCGCGAGTTCCGGCAATTCGCCCATTACGGCGGAGCGATTGATGCCGGCCTTCTCGAAGGTCACGCCATCGGTCATCACGCGCGCCACACCACCGCCGCCGCCGGGACGTTCCCAGCGGTCTTCGGTGAACGTGCCACCACAGTCGAGACGGCCGAAGAACGACGTCAGCTCATCATGCAGGCCAGCGATCCAGCGCGTGGCTTCCGCCCGGCGCGTGGCCACCGACGGGGCAGGGCTCAGCACTTCCGTCGGAAACACCGCCGCGCTCATCGCGCCCCCGCCAGCTCGTTCGTCCACGGCGCCGTCTGATTCTGTGCCGCGGCGATCTCCTCCTCCGTCCATTTCCACTCCTTCACAGCATCGATGAAGGCGCGCGCGTGATCGGGAGAGACATCCGGCAGAATCCCATGTCCGAGATTCGCGATATGTCCGATCGGTCCGAACGCCCGGATCATCGCATGCGTGCGACGACGGATGTCGGCGGGCGGGCCATACAGCGCGCAGGGATCAAGGTTGCCCTGCATCGCCACGCGGAACGGATCGAGCTGACGACGCGCGTCCTGCGGCGACGTATGCCAGTCCACACCGATCGCGTCGGCGTTGGTCGCCGCCGCAATCTCCGCCAACGCCCAGCCGGCACCCGGCGCGAAGACGATCACCGGCACGCCGGCTTCACGCGCCTTCTGCGCACACCGCGCGAGATACGGCAGCGCAAAGGTGCGGAACTCTTCGGGGCCGAGGGCACCGGCCCATGATTCGAACAGCTGCACCACCTGCGCGCCGGCACCGACCTGCGCCACGAGATACTCTCCCACGGCGTCGGCAATCTTACCGAGCAGCGCATGGGCCATCTCGGGATTTTCGTACAGCATGCGCTTCGCGACGGCGAACTGCTTCGTGCCTTTGCCTTCCACCATGTAGGCGGCGAGCGTCCACGGAGAGCCGGCGAATCCGATCAGCGGTACTTTGCCATCGATTTCGCGGCGGGCCAGCTTGAGCGCGTCGAGCACGTACTTGAGATGCTCCTGCGGATCCACGGCGTGCAGCTGATCGAGATCCTTCAGCGAGCGAAGCGGGGAGGGGAACTGCGGCCCGATGCCTTCGTCGAGTGTGAGGTGCATCCCCATCGCTTCCGGGATCACCAGGATGTCGCTGAAAATGATCGCGGCATCCACCCCGACCAGATCGAGCGGCTGCAGCGTCACTTCGACGGCCAGCTCGGGCGTGCGGCACATGGTCAGGAAGTCCGACTTCGCGCGCACGGCGCGATACTGCGGCAAATACCGTCCTGCCTGGCGCATCATCCACACCGGCGGGCGCTCGACGGCTTCACGCCGGAGCGCACGCAGGAGCAGATCATTCGCAGGCGACGACGGGGCGGGCGTAGAACTCACGTGAACTGCTCCGGTGAAAGAACCATCGACGGGCGACGCTCACGGGGCGCGACATGCGGCGCCGGCGCGTGCTCCACAACGGGTTTGGGGGCGACCGCGCGCGGCGCCCGAGCGGCGCGGGGCTCGGGAGCGGCAGCCGGTGAGAACATTTCGAGCAACATCATCGCTTGGGCATCGAGCGGCTCGCCACGCTGAACGGCGCGACGCAGCGCGGCCATCGGGCCGGCCAGCAGCTTCGCCACGATGCGCGACGCGGCCCGTTCGGCCACGCCGGCATCCTTCGAGGCAAAGGCGACTTCGCGGCGCGCCACATCTTCGAGCGCTTCACGCAACGGCTTGATCGCGTCGCGCGCCGGCATGGTGGCGACCCACTCCATGAACGAGCCGATCTCGTCTTCGCAGATCTCGTTCGCCACGGGCACCGCATCGCGACGCATCGTCTCGGCCGTCAGAATCGGCTGATGCAGCGTGTCCAGATCGACCAGCGTGATGCCGGCCTGTTCGGTGACGCGATGGTCGATGTTGCGCGGCAGACTCAGATCCATCAGCAGCAGGGCATAGCCCGACGCCGCACACGCTTCGCGCGCCTGCTGCAGTCCGCCGGCGGTGATCACCGGCACTTCGCTGCCCGTGGCGACGATCACGACGTCGGCCATCGCGGCTTCCACATGACGCGTCTCCCACGGGGCGGCGCGGCCGCCCACGAACTTCGCCAGCTCCTGCGCGGTCTCGAAGGTGCGATTCACGATCACCAGATCGCGCGCGCCGAGCTTGTGCAGCTGCTTGGTGGCGCGCGCGCCCGTCTTACCGGCACCGACCACGAGGCAACGCGCATTCTCGAGATTGCCAAACCGCTGATTGGCCGTGATCGCGGCTTCGGCTCCGACCGAATTGCGACCAGCGGTCAACGACGTTTCCGTCTGCACGCGCTTGCCGGCGCGCAACGCCGTCTCGAACAGACGGTGCAGCACCGGACCCGCCGAATGGCCGCGCGAGGCGCGCTTGTACGCTGCCTTCAACTGACCAAGAATCTGTCCGTCGCCCAGCACCTGCGACTCGAGTCCCGCCGCGATGCGCACCACGTGGCGCGCGGCCTCTTCACCGAGGCGTCGCGTGGCCGTGAGCAGCAGTTCGTCGCCTTCGCCGCGCGTCCGCATCCAGCGGCGCGCCAATGTCTGCACGGCGCGATCCACAACCTTGGGTTCGTCGCTGTCCACCCACGCGTACAACTCGGTACGGTTGCAGGTGGAAATCAGTGCGGCTTCAGTGACGATTTCGCTGCGGGCCGTACGGTACAACTGCGTGAGACGTTCTTCCGACAGATGGAAGCGTTCACGAGTGGCCACGTCGGCCTGACGGAAATCGATCGCGATCGATATCAGCATCGGAGTGCGGACTCGGGGCTGGTGCTCACGCGGTCGCGAGACCGGTTAGATGCGCGAGATTCTTGAAGAAGATTCTCACGTGGGCGAACGGCTTGGCCTTCACCAGCTGCTTGTTCATGTAACCGTCGAACGTGAGCTGCTGCACATCCCGATCGCGGCAGATCGCGACAAAACGTTCGCGGCGGTTATCGTTGCGATACCAAAACGACTGCATGATGTCGAGCACGGCGAACACCGGTCCATGCATGCGCATGAAGCGACGGCGTGCACGGCGCAACGCCTTCGCATTTCCGGTGACCAGCGCTTCCAGCACCGCCTCCGCGGCAAACCGGCCGCCCGTCATCGCGTAGAAAATCCCTTCTCCACTGGCCGGTGCGACGACACCGGCGGCATCACCCGCCAACACCACGTCGCGGCCGTTATCCCACTGCGGCAGTGGCTTGATCGGAATCGGCGCGCCTTCCTTGCGAATCGTCTCGACATGATCGAGCCCCGTTTCCTGGCGCAGCTTGGCCACCGCGTCTTTCAGTCCGAAGCCCTTCTGTAATGTACCTGTCCCGATGCTCGTCGTCGCGCCATGGGGGAAAACCCAGGCGTAGAAGTCGGGGGACAGTGGTGCCTGGTAGTACACGTCGCACCGGGCGGCGCCGAAATTCGCCTGATGGCCCGCCTCCGGCGACTTCACGATCTCGTGATACGCGAACACGTGTCGGGCCTTGTGCGCATTCGGAATGCACTGGCGCGCCACCGGTGACAGTGCGCCGTCGGCACCGATCACCATCCGGGCGCGCACCTGACGCGTCTCGCCGGCCCGCGACCGACCATCGGTGTAGCTGACCACGGGGATGCCGTCGTCGCCGCGCGCAAAGCCCGTGAACGTACCGACATGTCGCTCGGCGCCGGCATTGGCCGCTCGCGTACGAAGCCACTCGTCGAACACGTCGCGGTCGACCATGCCCACGTACCCGTTGCCCACCGGAATGTCCACGGTACGCCAGGTCGGGGAAATGATGCGCGCCGTGTCGATCCGGGCCACCATCAGTGAATCCGGCACGTCAAAGTCGCGCAGCAGCTGCGGGGGAACGGCGCCGCCGCACGGCTTGGTGCGGCCCGCGCGATCCAGCAGCATCACAGAGCGGCCCGCTTTCGCGAGTTCGTGGGCCGCCGTCGCACCGGCGGGACCACCGCCGACCACGAGCACGTCATACAGGTCACGCATCGGAGTGTTCACTGTAGCACCGCCGGCAAAAGTTCTGCACGCTCTCGGAACACATCATTCGCCCGCTCGCTCGACGCGCTGCGCAGCGCGAGGAACGCCGACGCGGCGAAGAGCACCGCCTCCACGCTGAAGACCGCCAGATACCCGCGCAGCGGCGACTCGAGCACGGCCTTGGCCGTATCGACACCCACCGCGCCGGCCATCGTGCCGGTCGCATACGCCAACGCCTGTGCCGCGCCGAACACGCCAAGGCGCAGCCCCGCGCGGCCATCCGTCTTGTCGCCGGTCAGGGCCATCATCGAGCCGATCGCACCGATCGCGAACACGCCGTTGGCCAATCCGAGCAGCATGACGATGGCGGTGAACATGCGCACATCACCGAGCACGGGCGAGGCCGCCAGCGCCACATACGTCACGGCCGAGGCCAGACAGCCGGCCGCTGCCCAGTGGCGCAACTGGCCGCGGCGCGTAGCCAACACCGCGGTGGCCACCATGCCGATCAGCACACCGCCATGATGCATGCCCGAGAGCTTCGTGCTCTCGCCCGGCGTCATGCCGAAGGCGATACCCGCGAACGGTTCGAGAATGAGATCCTGCGCGCTGTAGGCGAACATCGCGAGAAACACGAAGCTGGCGAATAAACGGGCGGCCGGCTCTTCCCACACCGTGCGCAGCGCCGCCATGAAGGAGCCGTGCGACGCGTCACGGCTGGCCGGGACCGACATCGCGGGGCGAGGACCACGCTCGACGCCATAGGTCGCCACCACGGCGACGAGGAAACCGATGCCGCCGATGCCGCCGGCGATCGCGATCAGGCGCGTGTACGAAAACGGGTCGAGCAGTGCTCCTGACGTGGCGGCCGTGATGATGATGCCGACGATCATCAGGATCCACGTGATGGCCGCCGCACCAGCGCGCTGCGACGGGTGCGCCCGCTCGCTCATCAGCGCGAGCAGCGGCGTGCCGGCCGCGCTCACGCCGGCGCCAAGCACGACACTCGCGATCGATGCAAGCGCGATACCCAGCGCGACGTTCGTCGCCATGACCGGAATGCTCGCCGCCACACCAACGCCGCCCAACGCACAGACGGCGAGACCACCGAGAATCCACGGCGTCCGGCGACCGCTGCGATCACTGTCATGACCAAGCCGCGGACGAAGAATCAGCTGCACACCGAAGTGCAACGCGACCAGCAGCCCCGGCACCGTGGCCGGCAGCGACAGTTCGACCACGATCACGCGATTGATCGTCGTCGTGAGCAGCACCACGACGGCGCCGATGGCCGCCTGCACGAGGCCGAGTCGTGAGAGTTGCCACCAGCTCACTTGGCGGCCTCCGCAATGATCGGCAGCGTACGCACCGCGAACGCGGAGATCATCATGCCGCTCACATAGAACGGAACACCGAGCGCACTGAGCCACAGTGCGCGTTCACGCGGCGACTGCACGAAACGCCACATCATCATCGCCTGCACGAGCGTCAGCACGCCGATCGCCAGCGCATGCCACGGACGATTCCACGAGACCAGCAACGCGATGACCACCGCCTGCGCCAGCAGCATCACCAGTGACGCCACGCGCGCGGCGCCATCGGCACCGAGCAGCACCGGCAGTGAATTCACGCCCATACGCTGATCGCCTTCCATCGCCTTGAAATCATTCAGCGTCATGATGCCGTGGGCACCGATGCTGTACAGCGTGGCGAGCACCAGCAGCGGCATCGGCGGCACATGATTGCCGAGCATGATGCCCGCGCCGGTAACCCAGGCGAGTCCTTCGTAGGTGAAGCCGACGGCGGTATTGCCGATCCAGCCGTTGCGCTTGAAGCGGAACGGCGGTGCGCTGTAGCCCCACGAGAAGAGCAGGGCGATACCGACGGCGGCCAAACCGAACGTACCAAGGGGCAGCGCGGCAAGCAGGCACAGCGCGGTCCAGAAAATCGCGATCGCGAGTCCCCATTGCCCGGGAATGCGACCAGACGGAATCGGGCGGTTGGGTTCGTTGATCGCATCGACGTGCCGATCGAACCAGTCATTCACGGCCTGGCTGGACGCGCACACGAGCGGTCCCGTAATCGCGATACCGAGCGCGAGTAAGGGAATACGCGCAGAGAGCGGCACCCCGGCGGAAATCGCGCCGCAAGTGAACGCCCACATCGGCGGGAACCACGTCACCGGCTTGAGCAGCGTCAGGACCGCTTTCGGGTCCGGGCGCGCTGGCGCCGACTGTACGGAAAAACTGACGCTCATAGGCGTCTAGTTTAGTTGACAGTACGCATTTGCAACAGAGTAAAGTTGAGTTGGAATCAAGGACCGATCGGTCCTAACCCGCAGAATGACAAACGGCCGGTGTAAACCGGCCGTTGTCACTTCCATGTCAGCTGACCGGGGGGTCTTCGCCGCCGCCGGGCGAGACCAAGCGGTGTCGTCGGAGCTTCACGTAGAGGCTCTGGCGGCTCACCCCCAGCACCTCGGCGGCCGAGGTCCGGTTGTCGTTCGTGAGTTCGAGCGCGGCCTCGATGAAATGGCGTTCCACCAGATCTACCGTGTCTCGCACCAGATCCCGGAGCGAAACCCGCCCAACCAACGACGTGAGCTCTTCCACGGCGCGAGTGAGGTCTCGGGCCCCCTGCGGGGTGGCGGCCAACCGCCGGCCGATGTCGCGCACCGTGAATCCGATGCAGGGCTCCTCACCCTCCGGCGCCCAGACGGCCGACACCTCGACCTCGCTCTGGTTGCCGTGCGTAGCACGCGCCGAGGTGGCCATCAGACGGACCACGCCGTTCTTCTTGAGCATGCTCGTGAAGACCGGGAAGTCGGCGCCAGGCCGCCCTATATAGGTTGCGAACAACGTCCCGCGCACCTGCTCCTCGCTGGCCAACCCCGCAATGTCGAGGAAAGCGCGATTGGCGGTGAGTACGTACCCGTCGAGGTCGGTGACGACAAAACCGTCGGGTGAGCGCTCGATCAGATCGATCACGCGCAGGGGCGAATTGGCCGCGGCGCTGACGGTCGGCGCCACATCGGCGGTGGACAGGCGCACCAGCAGTAACGTGGCCGATTCCTGCCGGAAGCAGGACGCCGAGGCGTGATACGATCTCCCGCCGGTGGCCATCGAGATCAGGACGTCGCCCGCTCGTCCCGCGCTCCGTGCGGTCACCGTGAGCTCTTCGAGAAGGCGCACGCCGGCCGCATCCGTTCCGAACGGGAAGGTGCGACCGATCAGGCGGTCGGGGGAATCCCCGAACACCTGTCCGGCGGCGGTGTTGGCATCGAGCACCTTGAGCGTGCCGGCGTCGATGACCAGAATCGCGTCACTGGCGATCTGAAACAGCAACCGATAGCGCGTTTCCACGTGGCGGAGCCGCCAGTAGTCGCGTTCCATCGCTTGCTGGGCTTCGACCAGACGCTGTTGCAACGCCGAGACATGGCGCATGTCGCGACCGACCGCGACCAAGCCGCCGTCCCGCCCGAGCCGGAGCGCGGTATAGGAGACGGGCACGTCGGCGCCATCGACCAGCAAGTGGTTGACCTGACGACGCTTGGAGATCCCGGATGATTGGACCTCCTTGAGCAGCGTGTCGATCTTCGCACGGGTCTCGGGCGTGACCGTCTCGATCCACGGCCGCCCGATCCACTGGGTGGCCGCATCGAACTGGGTCTCGGCACCGACCAATGCGACGTCACGAATGACGCCGGCACTGTCCATCACGAGGGCTATATCCCCCGCTACGGCGAGCAGCGAAGCCGCGGTTTTGGCGTCTATCTCGCCAAACGCGGCGTCACTCGCGTCGAAGGGCGTCACTGAACTGGCCATGATCGCCTAATGCCTCCCTGGGCGGTGCGTCGGACGCGGCGCTGCGCGCGGCGTCGAGCAGCCTGCGGGCAATCTGCGGCGCCTCACGGGCATCTCCGGCGATGGCATTGGCGCCCACTTGATCGGCAAGCGTCGGGTCGTCACTGAAGACCTGACCGCCGACCATGAACTGCACATGCGGATTGCGCGACGCCGACTTGAGCCGCCGGATATCGCGCTTCAGCAGGGGAAGCCGGCTTTCGCTGCCGACGGAGAAGCCTATGACGTCGTACCACTCGGTGCCCACCATCGTTAGCAGATCACTTTCGGACCACGGCGCTCCCACGAGGACACGCCATCCGTCGCGCAACAGGAACTCGCCCACCATGATAATACCCAGCGTATGCTGCTCGCCCGGAATACAGGTGAGCAAAACGCTCCCGACCGGCTCGCTGCGCGTGGCATCGGCCAGGAACACCTGCGAAAGGTCGCGCAACAGGCGCTGCATGCGGCCCAGCGAGACGGTCACCTCGACGAAATCGCACTCGTCGCTTTCCCACATCTGTCCGAGGCGACGGGCCGACGGCGCCAGCAAGTCGAGATAGACCGCTTCGACCGTCGCGCCGTCGGCCAGCACATCGCGAATGAACTGAACGGCTCTCGCGTCGTCGTGGCTTCGCACCGCAGCCACGAACCCGTCCACATCCCGCTCTGACAACTCGCGAGCAATGGCGGCGGAAAGCGCCGGTGGCACCGGTCCGACGCGATGACTCGCCAGCAGACGGGGCACGAGCTCATTCTCTATCGTGCGCTCGAGGCGTTCGAGGCGTTCGGATCGACGGGGGGCCGTAGGCGATTCCATCACGTCGTGGCTTGTGCCCAGGCGGGGCGGCACCGAAGGGTGGCCGGGCGCGGCGGGCTGGAGGGAGGCGCCGAACATTGCCGCGTAGTCTCCTGGGCGCAAGAACGAATACGGGATCCGGACACCTTTCGTGTGTCCGGCCTGATCACGTGCCAATTGTGTTACAGTCACGACGGATTGTCAAGAAAGGTTGACGTAAACTTTTCTTGACAACTTCTGCGCAATTCCGTAATCTCGTGTCATCTGGGAATGCGAACCCCCGGTAGAGATGGTTAGATGACTATGCACACCCACGCCTCGGACGCGCCCACCGCGACCGCCGGCTCCCGTTCCCCGTCGCCACAGGCGCCGAGGGCCGGATTGTATACGCCCGAAGAACGCCTCCGACGTGATGCCACGCCGTGGACGCTCGTTCAGGGCATTTTGGCGCCTGTCCAGTTCCTGGTCATGGCTGTCTCCGTGGTGCTCGTCCTCCGGTATCTGTCCACCGGCAACGGACTCGCCGCCGCCAACATCTCCGTCGTCGTCAAGACGTTCGTGCTGTACACCATCATGGTGACCGGTGCGATCTGGGAGAAAGTCGTCTTCGGCCAGTACCTCTTCGCCGAGGCCTTCTTCTGGGAAGACGTGGTCAGCATGGGCGTGATCGCCCTCCACACCGCGTATCTCGCCGGCCTCGGGCTGCACTGGCCCCCGCGCACGCTCATGGTGCTCGCCCTCGTCGCGTACGGCACGTATGCCGTGAACGCCATTCAGTTCGTGCTCAAGCTGCGGGCCGCCCGTCTGCAAGAAGCCGAATCTCTTCGTCGGGCCGCCGTCGCATGAGCACCGTTATGGAACTCCCGGTCATTCGCGAGCGCGGCCAGCGCGAAGTCTTCTGCGGCCTCACCGGCATCGTGTGGCTGCATCGCAAAATGCAGGACGCGTTCTTCCTGGTGGTCGGCTCGCGCACCTGCGCGCATCTCGTGCAGTCGGCCGCCGGCGTCATGATCTTCGCCGAGCCGCGTTTTGCCACCGCCATTCTCAGCGAACGCGATCTGGCCGGCCTGGCGGATGCCAATGAGGAACTCGATCGCTGCGTGAAGCAGCTGCTCGATCGGCGTCCCGACATCTCCACGCTCTTCCTCGTGGGCTCGTGCCCGTCGGAAGTGATCAAGCTCGATCTGCAGCGCGCCGCCGAACGGCTCAACGAGCAGTTCCTGCCGCGCGTGCGCATCCTGAACTACTCGGGCAGCGGCATCGAAACCACGTTCACGCAGGGCGAAGATGCCTGCCTGCGTTGCATGGTGCCGCATCTCCCTGAGTCGACCAGCGCCACGGCCGAACTCATGGTGGTCGGCACGATCGCCGACGTGGTCGAAGATCAGTTCACGCGCCTGTTCGCCCAGCTCGGGATCGGGCCGGTGCATTTCTTCCCGCCGCGGATGGCGCGGGATCTGCCTCCCATCGGACCGAATACCAAGCTGCTGATCGCCCAGCCGTTTCTCGGCGAAACGGCCCGGGCGCTCATCGCGCGCGGCGCCACGCTGTTGTCGTCGCCGTATCCGTTCGGCGTGAATGGCACGACGGCTTGGCTCAAAGCCGCCGCCACCGAGTGGGGCGTCAGCGACGAGCTGTTCGACAAGGTCATCGCCGCGCCGGCCGAACGCGCGCGCGTGGCGCTCTCGCGCTATCGCCCGTGGCTCAACGGCACGCGCGTGTTCTTCTTCCCCGATTCGCAGCTCGAAATTCCGCTCGCGCGCTTTCTCTATGAAGAGTGCGGCGCGGAGTTGGTGGAAGTCGGCACACCGTATCTCGACAAGCTCATGATCGCGGCCGAACTCGAACGGCTCCCGGCCACGGCGCAGATCAGCGAAGGGCAGGATGTCGAGAAGCAGCTTGATCGCTGCCGCGAGGCCCGTCCCGATCTCACGGTCTGCGGACTCGGACTCGCCAACCCGCTCGAGGCCGAAGGGCTGCGTACCAAGTGGTCGATCGAACTCGTGTTTTCGCCCGTTCATGGATTCGAGCAGGCAGGCGATCTGGCTGAACTTTTTGCGCGACCGCTCGATCGCGCGCAGCGACTCGCGGTTTGAGGATCTTGGTATGGAACTGACGCTCTGGACGTATGAAGGCCCGCCGCACGTGGGCGCGATGCGCATCGCGACCTCGATGAAAGGCGTGCACTACGTCTTGCACGCGCCGCAGGGCGACACCTATGCCGATCTGCTCTTCACGATGATCGAGCGGCGTGATGCACGCCCGCCGGTCACGTACACCACGTTTCAGGCACGCGATCTCGGCGGTGATACGGCGGAGTTGGTGAAATCGGCTGTGCGCGACGCGTACGAACGCTTCAAGCCCGACGCCATGCTGGTGGGCGAGTCGTGCACGGCCGAACTGATTCAGGACCAGCCGGGATCGCTCGCGATGGGTATGTCGCTGCCGATCCCCATCGTGCCGCTCGAACTGCCGGCCTACTCCAAGAAGGAAAACTGGGGCGCCAGCGAGACGTTCTATCATCTCGTGCGCACGCTCCTGCTGCCGCTCGCGCCGCCGCCCGGCTCGCCGCCGCGCGAGAGCGTGACGGCCGCCGCGACGCGCGAGAATCGTCGGCCGCGCTGCAACCTGCTGGGCGGCACGGCCTTGGGCTTCCGCAACCGCGATGACGTGCGGGAAATCACGCGGCTGCTGCACGACATCGGCGTCGATGTGCATGTCTGCGCGCCGCTGAATGCGACGGTCAAGGACATTCAGAGAATGCCCGAGGCCGACTTCAATGTCGTGCTCTATCCCGAAACCGCCGACACCACCGCACGCTGGTTGCAGAAGACCTTCGGCCAGCCGACCGTGCGTACGGTGCCGATCGGCGTGCTCGCCACGCGCGAGTTCGTGGAAGAAGTGGGCAAGGTCGCGGGTGTCGATGTGTCGGCCCTGCTGGAGCGCGAACGTGCCGGCACGGCACAGGTCGATGCCAGCCGCTCACTGCTGCCGTGGTATTCGCGTTCGGTCGACTCCACGTATCTCACCGGCAAGCGGGTCTTTGTGTTCGGCGACGCCACGCACGTGATGGCGGCGGCGCGGATGGCGAAGGACGAACTGGGCTTCACCGTGGTCGGCATCGGCACGTACTCCCGCGAGTACGCGCGGCCGATTCGCGACCTGGCCGCCGCACTCGGCGTGGAAGCGCTGATCAGCGACGATTACCTCGCGGTCGAACAGCGCGTCACGGAGCTCGCACCGGAGCTGGTGCTCGGCACGCAGATGGAGCGCCACATCGCCAAGCGGCTCGGTGTGCCGTGCGCCGTGATCTCGGCGCCGATTCACGTGCAGGATGTGCCGGCGCGGCATTCGCCGCAGATGGGCTTCGAAGGCGCCAACGTGATCTTCGATACCTGGGTGCATCCGCTCATGATGGGGCTCGAAGAGCACCTGCTGCACATGTTCAAGGACGACTTCGAGTTCAGCGACGGCGCCACGCCGTCGCACCTGCACGCGTCGCCGTCGGCCACGGCCGGCGAGCGGCCGGCCCGTGACGAGTCGATGGGCGGTCAGCGCACGACGCCGTTCACCTCGCGGGCGGCGATCGAACTCGAAGCGCCCGAAGCCGCGAGCGCCGTCGGCTTCGCCGAAGAGGAAGACGAGGTCGATGCGCTTGTCGCGGTCGCGCCGATGACGACCACGTGGTTGGCACCAGCCGAAGCGGAGCTCAAGAAGATTCCGTTCTTCGTGCGAGGGAAAGCGCGGCGCAACACCGAGAAGTACGCCCTCGATAACGGCATCGCCGAAATCACCGTCGACACCCTCTACGACGCCAAAGCATTCTATGGCCGCTGAGTCCGTGAACGGTCGCGTTCCTGTCCGCGTGGTGGTCGTCACGCTCGATGCGCATCTGGCTGATGCGTTCGAGCGCGCGCGTGCCTCGCTGGAACGCGGTCTGCCCGGACTCACGCTGCAGATGCACGTCGCCGCCGACTTCGGCAGTGATCCCAAGGCGGCCGACCGTGCGCGCGCCGATATCGCGCAGTCCCATATCATCGTGTGCACGCAGCTCTTCCAGGAAGAGTATGCGAACGCGGTGTTGCCGGCAGTGCTGGCCCGGCGCGAGCAGGCCGACGCCGTCATGTGCGCGTTGTGCACGCCGGAGCTGGTGAAGTGCACGCGCTTGGGCAAGTTCGACATGAGTGGTGCGGAGTCGCGCTCGCCGTTCTCGCCGATCAGCCTGCTCAAGAAGCTGCGCGGATCGCGCGGCGAAGGAAAGTCGAGCGGCGAGCGGCAGATGTCGGCGCTGCGTACCTTGCCGTCGATTCTCAAGTTCATTCCGGGTACAGCGCAAGACGTGCGCGCCTACCTGTTGCTCATGCAGTACTGGCTCGCCGGCTCCGATGAAAACATCGAGCAGATGGTGCGGTATATCATTGATCGGTACGCCACCGGACCGCGCAAGGCGCTCAAGGGCACGCTCGCGCCGGCGCAGCCGCAGCAATATCCCGAGGTCGGCCTCTGGCATCCGGACCTGGCCGGTCGCGGTATCACCGAAGACATCGCAGGACTCCCGCGCGTTCGTAGCGCGGACGCGGGCACGGTGGGCGTGCTCGTCGGCCGGTCGTATTTGCTGGCCGGCAATGTGGCGCACTACGCGGCAGTAGTTCGGGCCCTGGAGTCACGGGGATTGCGCGTGGTGCCCGCATTCGCGTCCGCGCTCGATGCGCGTCCGGCGATCACACGATATTTCACCGATGGGCGTGGTCGCGGCACCATCGACGCGATGATCAACCTCACCGGCTTCTCACTGGTCGGTGGCCCCGCATACAACGACGCGAATGCGGCACAGGACGTGCTGCGTGGCCTCGACGTGCCGTACCTCACGCTGCAGACGCTCGAGTTCCAGACCATCGACGAATGGAAGCGCGATGCCCGCGGACTCAATCCGCTGCAGGCCACGCTCCAGATCGCGATCCCTGAACTCGATGGCGCCATCGCGCCCACGGTCTTCGGCGGAAAGGGCGAACCGAAGCCCGGCATGGCCGCCGCGTCGGAGCCGATCACCGAGCGCGTGGATCGCGTGGCCGAGCGCGTCGCGAAGCTGGTGAGTCTGCGCCGCCGCGAGCGCGCCGAACGCAAGCTCGCGATCGTGCTGTTCAATTTTCCGCCGAATGCCGGCAACACCGGCAGCGCGGCGTATCTCGCGGTGTTCCCCTCGCTGCAGCGCGTGCTGGCCTCGCTCAAGGAGCAGGGGTATACGGTCGAACTGCCCAGCAGCGCCGATGATCTGCGTGAGCGGCTCACCGGCGGCAATCGCGAACGCTTCGGTGCGCCGGCCAATGTGCACACGCGCATCCCGGTCGACGATCACGTGCGTCGCGAAGTGCACCTCGCGGAGATCGAGAAGACGTGGGGGGCCGCGCCCGGACGTCAGCTCGCCGACGGGCAGACCATTCATGTGATGGGCCTGCAACTCGGCAACATCTTCATCGGCGTGCAGCCCAGCTTCGGCTGGGAAGGCGACCCGATGCGCCTGCTGTTCGAAGGCGGGTTCTCTCCCACGCATGCCTTCAGCGCCTTCTATCGCTGGGTGCGTGAAGACTTCGCCGCCGACGCCATTCTGCATTTCGGTACACACGGGGCGCTCGAATTCATGCCCGGCAAGCAGTCCGGTCTCGATGCCACGTGCTGGCCCGATCGACTCATCGGCGATACGCCGAACGTGTATCTGTACGCGTCGAATAATTCGTCTGAAGGCACACTCGCCAAGCGCCGTGGCAACGCCACGCTCGTGTCGTATCTCACGCCGCCGATCGCCAACGCGGGGCTGTACCGCGGGCTGCTCGATCTCAAGTCGACGCTCGATCGCTGGCGTGCCCTCGACGGCGCCCGCGCGGCCGAAGCCGACACGCTGCGGGTACTCGTGCAATCGCAGGCGGCGGCGGTCGAACTGGCCACCGTCGAGCCGGCGTGGACGCACGAAGAAGCCGACGCGAAGATCGCCACCTTGCGTGAGCGACTGCTCGAGCTCGAGTACAGCCTGATTCCGATGGGCCTGCATGTAGTGGGCGAAGCGATGGCGCCGGAAGCGCGTGTCGACGTGCTCGTCGAGATCGCCCGCGGCGGACGTCCTGATGCCGAGCTGCCGCCGATCGGGGACACCGTGATGGCTGGACACTCGCAGCGCGCCGGTGACGATGACGCGGCGCGACTGGCCGAATCGGTGGTTCGCCGCGCCGTCAGCACGCTGGTGGACACCGGCGAGCTGTCGCGGGCCGAGCACGCCGCGAAGGCCGAGGCCAAGGCCAACGGATTCAAGCTGGCTGACGACAAGGGGCTCGCGCAGCATCTCGCGCTGTTGGCCGGCTACGACGCGTCGTTGCGTGAAGATCACGAAGTGCCGGGCATTCTGCGGGCGCTCGACGCGCGCTATGTCGCGCCGGCGCCCGGTGGCGATCTGCTGCGCAATCCGGCGGTGCTCCCCACGGGCCGCAACATCTACGGCTTCGATCCGTATCGCGTGCCGAGTGCCGCCGCGATGCTCGAAGGCCGTGCGCGCGCCGAGCAGCTGCTGGCCCGTCATCAGTCGGAAACCGGCGAGTTCCCCGAGAGCGTGGCCGTCGTGCTCTGGGGCACGGACAACATGAAGAGTGAAGGCACGCCGTTGGCGCAGGTGATGGCGCTCATGGGCGTCGTGCCGCGGTTCGACAGTGTGGGACGTCTCACGGGCGCGCGTCTGCTGCCGCTCGAGTCGCTTGGACGCCCGCGCGTGGATGTCATCATCACGCTCTCCGGCATCTTCCGCGATCTGCTGCCGTTGCAGGTGAAGCTGCTGGCCGAGGCGGCGCTGCTCTGCGCCCAAGCCGACGAGGATCCTGCGCGGAACTTCGTGCGCAAGCATGCGCTGGCCACGATGCAGGAAACGGGATGCGATCTGGCGCAGGCGTCGCTTCGTGTGTTCTCGAACGCCGATGGCGCCTACGGTTCGAACGTGAACCTGCTCATCGAGACTGGTCGCTGGGAGAACGAAGACGAACTCGCGGACCTGTTCGTGCAGCGAAAGAGTTTCGCCTATGGATGCGATGGACGTCCCACGGCGCAGCCCGCGCTCATGAAGCGTGCGCTGAGTCAGGCCGCGCTGTCGTTCCAGGGGCTCGACTCCGTCGACCTCGGCGCGACGGATATCGATCAATACGTCGAATCGCTCGGCGGCATGACGCGCGTGATCGCCAAGGAGCGGGGCAGTGCGCCGCAGGTGTATGTGGGCGACTACAACGGCGCCAAGGGCAAGGTGCGCACGCTCAACGAGCAGGTCGAGCTGGAAACGCGCACGAAGATGTTGAACCCACGCTGGTACGAGAGCCAGTTGCAGTATGGGTACGAAGGCGTTCGCAATATCGCCGGCCACATGACCACCACGTTGGGGTGGTCGGCCACCGGCGGCGCGGGCGCCGTACCGCAATGGGTCTATGCCGAAGTCTCGAAGACCTTCGTGCTGGACGAGGCGATGCGCGAGCGACTCGCGCAGGCCAACCCTGACGCGGCGTCGGGACTGGCGCAGCGCTTGTTGGAAGCGAACGACCGTGGTTTTTGGGCCCCCGATGAAGCGACACTCGAGGCGCTGCGCGACGCGGCAGCGGACCTCGAAGACCGTCTGGAGGGGGTACACGCATGACCTGTCACACGACTGGAGCAACACGATGACCGCTACGCGACTTCCGATTCTCGACGCTGTGGGTGATGGTGAGGGGAGCCTGCAGGTGCACCTCGATGAGAGCACCAAAATCGACGGCGCGCTCGTCATTGCCGTGTACGGCAAGGGCGGGATCGGCAAGAGCACGACGTCGTCGAACTTGTCCGCCGCCTTCTCGCGACTGGGCAAGCGCGTGCTGCAGATCGGGTGCGACCCGAAGCACGATTCCACGTTCACGCTCACCAAGAAGATGGTGCCGACCGTGATCGACGTGCTCGAATCGGTCGACTTCCATTCCGAAGAGCTGCGCCCCGAAGACTTCATGTTCGAGGGCTACAACGGCGTGCAGTGCATCGAGGCTGGCGGACCGCCGGCCGGCACCGGCTGTGGCGGCTACGTGACCGGCCAGACGGTGAAGCTGCTGAAGGAACATCACCTGCTCGAGGACACCGACGTGGTGATCTTCGACGTACTCGGTGACGTGGTGTGCGGCGGGTTCGCCGCGCCGCTGCAGCATGCGCACTATTGCCTGATCGTCACGGCCAATGACTTCGATTCGATCTTCGCCATGAACCGCATCATCGCGGCGATTCAGGCCAAGTCGAAGAACTACAAGGTGCGACTGGGCGGTGTGGTCGCCAATCGCTCCAAGGACACGAACGAGATCGACCGCTTCAACAAGGCCGTTGGCCTCAAGACGATGGCCCACTTCCAGGACATCGACGCGATCCGTCGCAGTCGCCTGAAGAAGTGCACGATTTTCGAGATGGAAGATTCCCCTGAGGTGATCGCGGCGCAGGAGCAATACATGCTGCTCGCCTCACGGATGCTCGACGAGGTAGTGCCGTTGCCCGCGAATCCGCTCAAGGATCGCGAAATCTTCGACCTGTTGGGGTTCGACTGATGGCCACTCACATCTCTCCTGAAGTTTCCACGAATCCAGGTCCGTCGTTCGACGGCGCGTCACCTGGGGGTTCGCACGCCACATCGGTGTCGTACCTCGAGCGGCGGGCCTGGATCGGGAACTACTTTGACCGCACGGCCGCCACGGCCTGGAAGACCCTCACGTCCGATGCGCCGGTGTCCAAGATCCGCGCCTCGGTCCGTGCCGGGCGTGATCAGATGCGCCATACCCTGCTGGCCTGGATGAATCCGGATCTGCACGGCGTCCGCATTCTCGACGCCGGGTGCGGCACCGGCACGCTGGCGATCGACCTGGCCAAGCGCGGTGCCGACGTGGTAGCCATCGATCTCTCCCCCACGCTGGTCGAGCACGCCCGCGAGCGGGCCGAGGCCGAAGGGGTCGAGATTGACTTCCGGAGTGGTGATATGTTGGATCCGGCCCTCGGGACGTTCGACATGATGGTCGCCATGGATTCCCTGATCCATTACGAGCCGCGCGAGATGACGGCGGCCCTGGCCGCGCTGGCCCCCCGGGTCCGGGAACGGATGCTTGTCACGGTCGCCCCCAAGACGCCGCTGCTCTCGGTGATGCATCTTGTAGGGAAGTTCTTTCCGCGCACCGATCGGGCCCCCTCGATCGTGCCGGTGTCCGAGCGGGACTTCCGGAACGGCTTGCTGACCACCCCCATTCTGGACAACTGGGGCATGGTCGGGACGCGATTGGTGGAGCGGGGGTTCTATCGCTCCATGGCCATCGCGCTGCAAAATGGGTCAATGGGCGCCCGTGGCGCCCATCGCACCTGAAGGTTCACGACGAGGAGATCAGGCATGGATGGTATGGGTTGGGTCATCGCAGGGATTGGAGTCGCCGCGGCCGGCGCATGGTTCGTCATGCGCCGACAGGTTGAGGTCGCCTGCACCATCGACCTGGAAGCGACGCACGATCACTTCCATGCGCACGTCGATCTCGACGGCGTCGAGGTCGATCCGGGCGATGAAGTGCTGGTACACAATACGCCGACGCATATCCCGTTCGGGACGCAGCGCACCTATGCCTCCCGGGCAACGGTGCAGCGCGCCAGCTGGTTGCGGCGGCAGTTCGTGAAGCTCACCGGCGGCACGGAACTGTACGAACTGTACGACGTCGGCTTCGAAGGCTGAGGAGACACACCCCTTCTATGTACCCTACCGCTACTGAGTTGCCCGTTCGCGCGTATGACAACGTGAACGAGAGCACCAAGAACGCGCAGCAGGATGCGATGCTGAATCCGCGGTTCTATACCACGGATTTTGCCAAGATCGATGGGCTCCAGATCACGCCGGAGCATCGTCAGATGTGGGACGATATTCTGGCCGAGTTCCGCCGGGATCCGAACAAGAACCACTTCAAGCGCAACGAAGAATTCGACGCCGACTTTTCCGGCATGGACCCGAAGCTGCGCGAGCAGTTCATCGAGTTCCTGGTCTCATCGGTCACCGCTGAGTTCAGCGGTTGCATTCTGTACGCCGAAGTGAAGAAACGGATCAAGAATCCCGACGTGCGCGAGCTGTTCGGCTTCATGAGCCGTGACGAAGGCCGCCACGCCGGATTCATCAACCACACGCTCAACGATTTCGACGTGGCGGTGGATCTCAGCTTCCTCACCAAGGCGAAGAAGTACACGTTCTTCCAGCCCAAGTTCATCTACTACGCGACGTACCTGTCCGAGAAGATCGGCTACGCGCGCTACGTGACCATTTTCCGCAACTTCGAGAAGAACCCGGACAAGCGCTTCCATCCGATCTTCAAGTGGTTCGAGAACTGGTGCCTCGACGAGTTCCGGCACGGCGAGGCCTTTGCCGTGCTCATGCGCTCCAATCCCGAGCTGCTCGAAGGGCGCAACAAGCTCTGGATCCGCTTCTTCCTGCTGGCCGTGTTCTGCACGATGTACGTGCGCGACCACGCCCGAAAGCCGTTCTTCGACTTCATGGGCATCGATGTCGACGACTACGATCGTCGCGTCATCAAGCTCACGAATCTGATCAGCCGTCAGGTGTTTCCGGACACCATCGATACCGAGAGTGACGCATTCTGGGCGTTGATGGATCGGATGTGGAAGAACACGGACGCCATGCGGAAGATCGAGGCGGCCGGCGGATTCCTGTCGGGGGTCAAAGTGGTGCTGCTGAAGGCGGCGAATGCGTTCACGTTCGCGCAGCTGTTCCTGCGCGCGCCGCATCGGCAGGCACTGCCTGCTGACGTGCGTATTCAGCCCGTCTGGTAAGGCGATCCCACGATATGGCCAGTCCAGCAGACGTCTTCGTCAAAGGGTTGTCGAGCCTCTCGGGTCGATTCATGCCCTTCGCCGATGTCGCGACCGCCGAGGTGCCGTTGTCGCGTCTCATGCGGCTGGCGCTGTTTCAGCTGTCCGTCGGGATGGTGCAGACGCTCTTTGTCGGCACGCTGAATCGCGTCATGATTCTCGAGCTCAACGTGCCCGCGTCGCTGGTGGCGATCATGCTCGCCATCCCGCTGCTGGTGGCGCCGTTGCGCGCGCTGGTTGGATTCCGCTCCGATACGCATCGCAGCATTCTGGGCTGGAAGCGCGTGCCGTACCTGTGGCTGGGCACGCAGTTGCAGTTCGGCGGTCTGGCCATCATGCCGTTCGCGCTGCTGGTGCTCTCGGAGAATGGCGGACGTGGACCGGCGTGGATCGGCTATGCCGGGACGGCGTTGGCCTTCCTGCTCGTTGGCGCCGGCGCCCACACCACGCAAACGGCCGGTCTCGCTCTGGCCACTGATGTGGTGCGCGAAGACAAGCGTCCGCGCGTGATCGCACTCATGTATCTCATGATGCTGCTCGGCACGCTGATCTCGGCGTTGGTGCTCGAACAGTTCCTGCGCGACTTCACGCCGCTCAAGCTCATTCAGGTGATTCAGGGCACCGCCGTGTTCACGGTGCTCTGCAACGCCGTCTCGTTGTGGAAGCAGGAAGCGCGCGTGAAGGGCGTCGTCGAGTACACGAAGGACGAAATCCGCCCACGCTTCCGGGATGCTTGGCGCACGTTCGCCGGTGGCGGACAGGCGGTGCGTTTGCTGGTGGCCTCGGGCATCGGCTTCTTCGCCTTCAATTTGCAGGACGTGCTGCTCGAGCCGTACGGCGGCGAGATCCTGCATCTCACGGTCTCACAGACCACGATGCTGACCGGCATCATGGCCGCTGGCGCCGTGGCCGCGTTCGCGTTGTCGGCGTCGATGCTGCGTCGTCATCACGATCCGATCCGGTTGGCGGCGCTGGGCGCGCTGGTCGGCATTATCGGATTCGCCATGATCGTCTTTGCCAGTCCACTCGACTCCCCGATGCTGTTCCGGGCGGGTGTCGCGCTGATCGGCTTCGGTGAAGGGTTGTTCGGTGTCGGCACGTTGTCGTTCGCGATGCAGTTGAAGGACGCATCGCAGCACGGTATCGCGCTCGGCGCGTGGGGCGCGGTGTTCGCTACCGCGGAAGGTCTGTCGTTCGCCCTCAGCGGTCTCCTCAAGGATTGGCTGTCGCATCTGGTGGAGCGGGGCGCGTTGGGACCGGGGCTGAGCATCGCGTCGGTGCCGTACTCGGTGGTCTATCACCTCGAGATTTTCTCGCTGTTCGCGACTCTCGTCGCACTCGGGCCGCTCGTCGCCCGTCGGAAGGCCGGTCGCGCCTCCGCGGATACGACACCGCAGTCCTTCGGTCTCGCCGATCTACCGGCCTGACCGTCACCATTCGTACCGGAGCCGACTCATGGAATACATCGATGGCGCGCAGATCGCACTGTATGCGTTCTGGCTGTTCTTCGCGGGGTTGATCATCTACATCCGCAAGGAAGACAAGCGCGAAGGCTATCCGCTCGAGTCACCGCAGGGACCGCGTGAGGGCTGGCCCGCCATGCCCGACAAGAAGACCTACATTCATCGGCCGCACGGCGGCGAGGGGACGCACTGATGTCCGAGATCAAAGCGGTTCCTGTCGACGACTACAACGGCTCGGCGCTCGTGCCGACCGGCGACCCGATGATCGACGGTGTCGGTCCGGCCGCGTGGGCCAATCGGTCCGATACGCCCGATATGACGTTCCACAACACGGCCAAGATCGTGCCGATGCGCCTCGATCCCACGTATTCGATCGCCAAAGGCGATCCGGATCCGCGCGGATTGCCGGTCGTGGCGGCCGACAAGCAGGTGGCCGGTACGGTCATCGAGCTGTGGGTGAATCGCGCCGAACCGCAGGTCACGTATTACGAAGTGCAGCTTACCGGTGGCGAGAAGCGCGTCATGCTGCCCGCCGCATTCGTGCAGTGGCCGAACTTCGGCTTGTGGGGCAACGACAAGCTGCTGGTCAAGGCGATCACCGCCGCGCAGTTCGCCAACGTCCCGGCGATCAAGCGCGACGACCAGATCACGCTGCTCGAAGAAGATATGGTTTGCGCGTACTACGCCGGTGGTCATCTGTACGCCATGGCCGAGCGGAGCGAGCCGATCATATGAGTTCCGGCGCCGACGGCACGCCGCAGTACATCCGTGGCGTGCCGCACGCGCTGCCGGAGGGGGAGCACATCCTCTGGCAGGGCGCACCCGAAGCCGGTGCCATCGCCACGCATGTGTTTCACTGGCGTGTGTTCGTGGCCTATTTCGCCCTCATGACGGCGATCTGGGTCGGTACGACCGAGCTGCAATTCTCATCGCAGGAGTTTCAGGCCGGCCTGGCCGTGCGTCTTGGCTTGTCTGCCCTTGTCATCGCCATCGTCTTCGTGTTGGCGCGCGTCGTGGCCCGGACCTCTTGGTATGCCATCACGTCGCAACGGCTGGTATTGCGCTTGGGCATGGTGTTCGAGATGTCGATCAATATTCCGTTCACGATCCTCGAGTCGGCCGGTGTCGGCACATTCAAGGACGGTACGGGTCAGGTCGTGCTCACGATTTCCAAGCCGAACCGGCTGGCGTACATCGCCTTGTGGCCGCATTGCCGCGTGTTCTCGATCAATCACCCGCAGCCGGTGCTGCGTGGATTGCGCGAGCCGCAGCGCATCGGCACCCTGCTTGCGCAGGCCGTCGCCGATGCATCGGAAAGTGGCGGCCGTGTCACCGCCTCCGTGCCGCGAGCCGCGGCGAGTGAGTCACAGCTGTCGCCGCAGCCGGTATGAACAGCCCGATCCATTTCGAGCCGGAACCTGGCGCACGTCCCGGCGCGCCGCCGCTGACGGTGCCCAAGCCGGCACTGATCATGGCGGCCGCGCTCGTCGTGTTCGTGTTCGGCTTGGCCGCATCCGCCAAGATTTTTGGTTTCGGCGCATTCCGTGAAGTGCCGACGGCGGTGATTGCCGAGCGCTCGCTGCGCTTCGTCGATGTGCCAGGCGGCGCGATCACCGTGATGGATGCGACCACGAATACCGTGGCGGCCGAACTTCCCGCCGGCACCAACAACTTCCTGCGCGGCGCCATGCGGGCGCTCACCCGCGAACGGAAGATGGCCAGTATCGGGCCCGACGTGCCCTTCCGGCTTGTGCGCTACGTGGACGGACGACTCGTGCTGCACGATCCCGCCACGAAGCAGAGTGTGACGGTGACCAGTTTCGGACAGACGCAAGTGGAATCGTTCGACCGCTTGCTGGTACACACCACCAAGTAGTCGTAAAGGCCAGCGCTACGGTTCGCGCTGGCCTTCTGCTTTCACGGTCACGGTGCAGGCCAGATCGGCCCCGCTGCGCATGCGGCGGAAGAACACGATGTTCACCGTCAACGCGATCGAGCCGTTGGCGCGGAACTGACCGGTCAGCCGCGTGGTGAGGGCCGTGCTCGTACGCGCCTGATCGGGCACGATCCGGAACGTCGACGCGAAGAAGCCGTCGGGATCGACGTTGCTGGGGAAGCTGTCGCCGGCATCGAAGGCCAGCGTGAGTGTGTCGGCGCCCGGTGCGTGGCGCACGATGGCGCGATCGACGGCATCGGGCGCGCGCGTCCACACCGACGCGCATTCACTGGAGCCCACCGCCACCGGCGCCGCGTACCGCACGCGATACGAACCACCGACTCCGCGCGCGCGCAGTCCTGCGTTGGTGGCCGCGGCGACCATGGCTTTCGAGCGTGGTGTTCCTCCCGCACGCGTCGCGACGTTGGCGCGGAATCGCACCGGTGTGCCGAACTCGGTGATGATCTCGTTGATCTCTTCCTTGCGCAGTTCGTGACGCAGGCCGGTGCGCAGATCGCGGAAGATCACCGCGCCGGCGCGCACGATCTCCACGCGGCCGCGCATCGTCGTGCCGTCTTCGAGATGCACTTCGTCGTACGTGGCCTGTGACGCCACCAGCGGAATGTTGGCGCGGCGCGAGTCGCCCACTGCACGACGGGCCGGATCCACGAACAGCATGCGCGCGCTGTCGGCGCCGGTGGGGAGCATGGCGCGCGTGATCGACGGGACGCCGGGATTCGCCGGCGCGTTGATCACGACGCCGCCGGTGAGACTCTGCGGCACCACGCGATTCGAGATGGTAGGCACGAGCGCGCTGGCCGTACCCGTGCGAGCCTCGGCGGGTGGCGGAACAACAGGAACCGTCGCGACGCCCTCCGTCGGAACCGGCGGTGCATTCCGCGCACCGACGGCGGCCTGCACGATCACGCCAAGTCCCATGAGTCCCAGCACGCCGACCATGCCGCGTGCGATCCACGGATTCATCGCCGGTGCCGCAGTTCGCGTACGTACGATGTACGGCGCGTAAGCGGTACTCGGCGCGGCACCGCGTGCGAGTCCGGTCGCACTTCGGGCCGGTGCCGCGCGCGACGGCCCGCGCGAGTTCGGAAGCGTGTTCGAAAGGGTGTTCATACGCGGCGCGCCGGCAATCTGGAGCCCCGCGCTACGCGCCGCCTGCACGCCACTCGAGGCGGCCGTCGCATTCAGTCGCGCGGCCAGCGCCGCGATCGGCTCACGCTTGGGCGGCGGCGCGATGCGAAGCTGCTCGGGTTGAATCGCCCGCAGCGCGTAGCCCCAACACTCCACCGCCCAGCGCGCCATGTCCGGCTGCACGAACCGCTCGGCCGACCACTGCATCACGAATGGCGCCACCAGCGCGTCCCAACGCGCTGATTCCAACGCGCCGTCGGGCAGTCGCTCGCGGAAGCCGCGACGCAACGCTTCGATGAGCAGTTCGGCCAGCGGACGCGCATCACTGCCGGTGAAATCCAACAGGCGGTTGCGCAGGACCAGCAACGAGGGCCGATCCCACGAGGTGGGTTCCTGCTCCACGAGCTGTCGCAACGCGTCGCGCATGCGCACGCGCGGATCGACGAACGCCGTCATGTCAGGCGCTCACCCGGGAAGTCGGATCGCGCTCAAGTCGGCGGTCACCACGCACGACTGCGTACGCCCCCAACGAAGAATCGCCTGTGTGTACGTCTCGGTTTCACCGACGAAGCCGTTGGGGACAAAGCGACCGCGCATCCGGAATTGCCAGGGAATGTTGTTCGTAGTCCCCGACAGGGGTCCGGCGACAAAGCGCCCCTCGGAGTCGAGCGTTCCCGCCACGCCGCGCGAATCGAGTCGGAACACAGCGCGCCCCGGCACGTGCGTGATACGCTCTTCGGTTTCGCGGCCCACCCCCAGCGCGCGCGCCACCGACTCGCAGCTGGAACTGCCATCCACGGAGCGGATGCGCTGCGTCACGCGATAGCGTCCTGCCACGCCGGCCAGCATCGGCGAGACGAATGGCGTATTGGCGGCGGTTGTCGTCGGCGTCGCGCTGCCGGTCACTGGCTCGCGCGGGGCCGCCGTGCCGGCTACAGCGCCCGATCGGGTCGTAAGCGGGTCGGTTGAAGGCTGCGGCCCGATCGTGGCTGTACGAGGCGCTGGGGCCTCAGCGCGAGTCGTGATGACGCCGCCCGAACGCAGGGTCTGCCGACCAAACTTCTGCCCAATCGTCGCGATGAGCATGATCGACAGAATGCCCGTCAGGACCAGGGCTGCCAGTCGCTCCACTGGCTGATACTTCGGACCCTGTACGCGGGATGCGCCGGGCACGAGTCGTCCACTGCTGGCCAGCGCCGACCTCGCTGCGGGCTTCACCTTGGCGCCCACACCGAACGACGCCGGCCCGCCCGCCCACGACGGCGCATTCTGGCGCGCCGGCTTGGGAGCGCTGGGCAGCGGCGGCAGCGTCCCGAAGCGCGCCGTGGCCCGGGCCAGCGTCGCTTTCGCCGTGGCCGCCGCCGCACCGGCAGCACCCGAGGCGGCCGCATACGGCACCATCTCTGTCGTTCTCACGTGCGGCGAGACGATCTGTTCACGCGCCACCGGCGCCGGCGACACACCCAGCGCCCGACCCCACACATCCACCGCCCACCGGGCCACGTCGGGCTGCAGATACCGGGTCGATACGATCTGATGGACCATCGGGGCGCGGGCCGTGTCCCACGCCGCTGTCGAGAGCGGCCGCTGAACGATGCGAACGAGCGCTGGTCGCACCACGTGGCCGAGGTCGATCAGCAGGTCGACCAGTGGACGATGATCACTGCCCGTCTCATCGAGCAGCCGATTGCGTTGCCGCGTCGAGAGCACGGCGCGGTCGCCGGCCTCCGCTTCAACCGCCCACTGCGGCCAGCACGCAATCAACGCACGCCCCACGCGTTGAAACGCGTCGGACTCATGCACGGATGGCGATGGCGGGGCAGGAGGGGTCATGACACGCGAAGACGAAGTCAGCCGGTAGCGCCGAGCCTCAAGACGCGCGCCGGCAATACATCGCCGATGCGCAACGAGAGCCCGCTCACGCACTCCACCGACGCATTGCGGCCGATGGCCGCGCCGCCCTCTACGTACCACGGCGTCTCGCTGGTGTTCACCAGCCACCACTTCCCGCCATGCTGCGCCACATAACCGCGCGGCGTGCGATCGGCGCGCTCGTCGGGCAGGGTGCCGAGGTTCAGGTGCCAGTCGTGCAGCATGAGATGATGCCAGAGCACGAGCTGATCCTTCTCGTCCACCATGCCGCGCTCCGTCTCGCGCCACAGCTGCATGACCAACGGCGCGCCGGCCAGCCGTTCGTCGCCGCGCAGCGAGGCGTTCGGGAGCCCCGCACCCAGAATCGTCCACTTGCCAGACGGCAGCGGATGCATGCGCTGCATCGTGCGATACAGCGCCAGCTCCCACTCGGCCGCATCCGCCCGCTTCGACGGCGCATGCAGGCCGTCCACGAACGTGCGCGTGAAGCATTGGGCCAAGGCCGACCCCAGTCGCGTGTACGGCACGTCGATCGGCTTCACCGACGGATTGCGGCGATCGGTGGGATGCTCCACGAACAGCGCCTGCGCGCCCATGGACAGCGTTTCGTCTTCCTCGGCCGAGCGCGAGCTGTTCACCTTCTTGCCCTGCAGGGGGTGCCGCTCCAGCAGCAGCTCGTACAACAACACCGCCAACGCGTGCTTGTCGGTGGCGATCGAGGGCTGCGCCTTGTTGGCCAGCACTTCCGGCGCGATGTAGCCGGGAGTGCCGAGCACCGATGGCGGCGCCACACCCGGAACGACGAGCGAGTCGATGTCGATGATGCAGGCATCACCGCCCTTCGGGTCGACCAGTACGTTCTTGTTGGACAGGTCGGCGTGTGCCAGTCCCGCCATGTGCAAGCGACGCACCGCGCGCGCCAGACGCACGGCGATCTGCATCCGCGTGAGCAGTGAGCCGGTTTCCGCCTGTGGCACGAACTTCGAGGCCTTGCCGCCGGTGAACCAGCGCACCTCCTTCTCCTGCTTCGTGCCGAAACGATCGGCGAAGTAGAAGTTGGGGCGATAGGTGGGCGTGACTACACCGAGCGGCGGCCACACCAGCTGCTGCTTGCGCACGAAGTCCGTGGGCACCGCGTGCTCGCCATCAACCATGCCCACCGGCCACGAGTAGTACGGCGTCCAGTAGGCGCCGTTGGTGGCGAGCGTGGGATTGTAGTTGGTGAGAATGCGCGTGAGACGATCCACCCGTTCACGCCGATCACTCAGTGACCCGTAGTAGAAGCCGACTGCGTATTGGCGATCACGCGTGAGGAACACGCGCTTCTCGGCGCCGGTACCCACCGGTTCGTCTTCCAGCTGCAGCACACGCCCATCCGTGAGACGGCAGCTTACGGTGCCCACGTAATTCCGTCCTGTCGGATCACGCACAGCGTGCGATCGTCGTTCTCACCACGCTTCTCGAAGGCCAGCCATTCGATCAGCGCGTGCACCGGATCGGGGGCGCTCAACACCGGCGCCCGATGCGACGACGTCACGCCGCCCGCGCTTACGGCGTCGCTCACGCCGTGCAGCAGCTGGGTGTAGAGCGGGCCGGCATGACGCGTGAACGGATACCACGGATCTTCCACGCCGTCGGTGGCGAGAATGAGCGCCGCGCAGTGCGTGGCATCGCGGATCACCAGCGACTGCACGAGCTGATCGATGGCGCCGTCGTCGGGCAGGAAGTGTGCGACCTCGCCCGAGAACTCGGTGATCGGTCCGCTCAGTGGCTGCGACACCGTGCCGTCGGCATTCAAACACGCCGACGCGCCGTCGCCCACTTGCAGCAATCCAATCTTCCCGCCGTGGTGCGCCGCCACGAGCAACGTGGTGCGCAGATCGCGCAGCGCGAGCCCACACCTCGACGCGAAGTCGCGCAGCGCATGATTGGCCGCGGTGGCACCCGCCTCGAGCGCGCGACACAGCAGCACCGGTTGTTCGGTGTCCGCGTGTCCGTGCTGCAGCGCCTCACGCACGGTGTGCGTGGCCACATGCGTGGCGATCGCGGCACCGAGACGGCTGTACGTGGCCGAGCCGGCGCCATCAGCCACCGCCGCGCACCAGCCGTGATCGAACAGCAGCAGCTGACCGGCATCTTCGCGATGATCGCCACGGTGCGCGTGCAGGCGCCCGCGTCGTGAGGCTACCAGCAACGACCAGCCGTCACGGGCCGCGCGCATGCCCGTGGCCTCGGCCAACGGGCCGTGCTCGTCGGGACGTACGAGCCCCGGCGCGACGGCGTCGAGATGGGCACTCCACTCGGGGGGGCACCACGGCGCGCTCGGCGGAGTGACCGTCCAGATCGGACGTGCTGGCTCGGGGGTCTCGACGTTGAGAGTGTCGTCAGTCACGCGCTTACGGTACGATCGTGATGCCCGGCGGCGGAGGCGGCAGCGTAATGCCACCGCCGTCGGCCACCGCACCCACCTTGGCGCTCGTCTGCTTCACCGACGCCGACACGAAGCGGAAGAAGGCCTTGAACGCGTCGGGTGACATGTCTTGCATTTGGATCACGATCTCGGTGACCTGCTTCAGCGCTTCCACATCGGCCTGATCGCCACACGCCACGGCAATGATGTTGGCCGGGCGCCGCTCGCGCAGCTGCTGCGCGTACACGGGCCAGTCCACATCGGTGGGCGCGCCGTCGGAGAGAATGAACACGAGCGGACGCCAATCCCCCTTCTGATCGGCCGTGGTGCGCACGAGCTCGCGCTCGAACACCTCGAGCAGCAATCGGAGCCCGTCGCCGAAGTTTGTCTGTCCGCTGGCCTGCAGCTCCGGCGGGTTGAACATCGCGACTTCCGTGAGCGGCACGATCTGCTGCGCGGCGTTGGAGAAGGTGAGCACCGACAGATAGGCGCTCTCGATCGCCTGCGGATCACCCAGCAGGTCACGATGGAGCTGCCGGATCCCCGACTTCACGGATTCGATGGGGGTACCCTGCATCGAGCCGGAGACGTCGGCGAGGATGTAAACGGGAAGGCGACGAGTGGACACAGGAAGGCTCGCTCGGAGGGCGGAAAAAGGGGCAGCCGATGAACCGGCTCTCGCGAGATGAATGCGGGGGGGGCGACGGCGGTTTCGTGAATGGCTACGTCGGCAACTGTAAGCGTGGATTCTTTAGGGCTACCACGGGCTCGCTTGCGGAAGTGCCCGATGGAAATAAGCATTCGCGAACGTCGTCTGCGGAAGGATTCCAAGGAGAAATGGAGAAACATTGAAAGGAACGTGGCTCACCCTTGTCCTTCTCGCGCCAATTGGTTCGCTGCTGTCGCAGGTGGCGCCAATGAAAGCGACGCCAAGCTGTCCGCAATGTGTCCTGCAGACGATCCGGGTGGCGACCCTGCAGTTTCCTGCGGGTCAAGAGCTCCAAATCCCACCGATCGCGGTGCGCGAGGATGCCAGCAATCGCATCTGGGTCTTCGAGGGCGCCTTGCCACGCGTCTTCGATGATCAAGGGCGGTTTCTGATGCAAGTCGGACGTGAGGGGGGAGGTCCGGGGGAGTACCGTCTCGCTTCTGACCTGCTATTGCTGCCTGGGGACTCGGTGGGCGTGGTTGACCTTCCAGCTGGCCGCGTGAGCGTTCTCGACAAGTCGCTGCGCTTCGTTCGCTCGATCTCGTTGCCGATGCGCTTGAAGTCTCCCGTTGTTCATCGCTGGCCAGATCACGTCATCATGACGGGGCATGCCGGAACTCCTGGTGCCGCCGGCTGGCCGCTGCACGTGGTGAGCTTTCGAGGATCTGCGGCGCTGATCGTGAAATCATTCGGCCAGGGCAGGGGAGAGCGGCGTGCAGGACAGCTGCTCGACATCAACCATCAGCTTGCCCCCATCGATAACGGCCGATTCGTCTCGCTCGAGGAGGTGGAGTACAACGGCTACATCTGGAACTGGGATGGCGCGCTGCTTTCCCGCTTCGCACAACGTCCCGCGTGGTTCACCGCGCGAGGCAACATCGGTATCGGCACGCCGAAACTGGCGCCGCCATCGTCTGTGACGGCAGTATGGAGCGACCGAGAGGCGCGCACGTGGGTGGCAACACGAAGTGCCTCGCGCACATGGTCGACCGCGTGGAGTGGGGTTTCTCCCTTCGCGAGAGATGCTGCGGCACACGCAATTGAATGGGGTCGACTCTTTGAATCGCACATCGACGCGATCGACGTGCGGGGCAATCGCGTCATATCGAGTCTTACGGTCCCAGGCTGGATCATCGGCATGTTCAACGGACCACGAATCGTCCGATACATGATGGATACCAACGGCGATGTCGCGCTGGTCGTGGATCGAATCTCACTTGGACGCGAAACCCCGTAGTACCGAGACGGCACTACGGGGTTGGTCGCGCGGTGGGCCAGGGGCCCTGTGCGCGGAGTGTCGCGGCTGCGAGCAGCCGTGGTGCGGTCCAGCGTTACTTCGGTGCGTTCAAGCTGCCCGCCGCGCCAACGGCACTTGGCGTCGGCACGGTCCGCGCACTGCTGCGCTTCACGGCCGGTACCGGTGCGGCGGCAGGAGCGGCCGGAGCCGCGGCGGCAGACGTGGTGTCCACCTTCGGCGTGAGTCCCTTGAAGGGCACGCCGTTCCAATCCGCCCGACCCCAGAGGGCAGGGTAGTCCTTCACCATCTGCGCACCGTACAGCGGCTTGTAGTTGCCGTTGTGGCACGTCACGCACTGTGCCTTGGGAGCATCGCCCTGCATGCCGAGTCGCACCGACGGATACACCGGCTGCAACGGCGACAGGTAGTTCTGGTTCACGTCACGCAGCATGAGAATGCCATGGTATGCAGTGACACGAGCCGGCGGGGCTTCCTTCCAGCTGGCGAACTGACGGGAGTTGTGGCAGTACGTGCAGTTCACGCCCAGTGAGCGGGACTGCGAAATCATCAGCGCGTACGTCCATTCCGTCTGCTTCACCGAACTGCGATTCACGTTCGACGGAGCCATCGCCTGCGAGACCACGCGGGCGCCATCACGGTCGAGATAGTGCCGCAGATAGTCCGTCTGGCTGGAGTAGAACCAGAGGCCGTTCGGCAGCGGCTTGCCCATGTGACAGGTGTAGCAGGTGACGCCGGTGTTCTTCACGTGTTGCGAATACTGGCCGTTGATCTGGCGGGTCATCTGCAGCATGCGTCGGGCCACGAGCTTGGTATACAGCGGCTTGCCGTTGGGCAGCGTGTCCGACGCCAGGTTCGCGATGTTGTGACAGTAGGCACAGTTGCCGGTGCCGGCCACCCAGGTGCTCATCGCCACCATGGTGCGGTTGAACTCACCGACCGAGATGTCGTTCAGCACCTGCACGTTCTGCCACGGGAGCGGACCCGGCGGCGACTCGCCCGCGGGGGGGAGCGGCGTGGGGATCTTCACCTGCGCGAACTTGGCCTTCAGATCGCCATGATCGTAGTTCTGTTCCATGCCGGTGCCGCGATAGCCGACCTGCACCGAATCCGTCTTGGTGTCACCGCACGCGCCCAGGGAGAGCAGCGCGAGCGGGGCCACGAGGCCGATTGAACGTCGAAGGATGCTCATGGCGTCTTCCTCGCGGCCGTGGAGTCAACCGTGGTGGAATCCGCTTTCATCGAGTCCGCCGGAGCCATCAAGGCGGTCGAGTCGAGCATCATCGCCGGCTGCGGAGCGACGTACGACGGGAACGAATCCGGAGCAGTGCCCTGATAGCGACCACGCAGCAGCTGCTGCTGTTCTTCGGTCAGGGTGTTCTGCGAAGGGTACGGGGCCACGAGGCCATGCTTCACGCCCCAGAGGTACCAGTTGTCGACGACCGTGCCGGTAAGCAGGATGCCGATGCCGCCGGTAAAGGTGGTCAGTACCGCGAACCACCACGCCCAACGGTGAATCGATTCCATCGTGGCGTTGAAGCCCATCGTCCAGCGCCAGAACAGCATGGAGCGTTCGGCGGCGGTACCACGATCGGTGATCTGTTCGATTTCGCGTTCACCGCCCAACCGGGCCACCGCCAGAATGGTGGCGCCGTGCATCGCGAACAGGACGGCAGAACCGTACAGGAAGGCGATGGAGAGGGCGTGGAACGGATTGTAGTACAGGTTGCCGTAGCGAATCGAGAACGCCGACGTCCAGTCGAGGTGCGGGAAGATGCCGAAGGGCACCATCTCGCTCCAGCTGCCGACGAGCAGCGGCTGGAAGAAGAACGTGGAGTACAGGAAGATCGCGCTGGCGAAGGCCCACGGGAGGTGCGTGCCCATGTTGAGGGCGCGGGCCCGACGATACACGCGAATCCACCAGAGCAGGATGCTGATCGTCAGGAAGAAGCCGGCCATCAGGTACCAGCCACCCTGTGCGAGCGGCGGTACGTGCAGTCCGTACTGCGGTGGAGGGGGCTCGAGGGCGAGCCACGGAAGCTGTCGAATGAATTCGACGGGATCCCAGCCCACCGACGCCCACATGTTGAGACCGATGATCTCGATGGCCATGAAGCCGAAGATGAGCGACAGGACGCCTGCCCATCCGAGATAGATCGGTCCGATCTGCGCGTCGCCGAACTTGCCGGCGAGATACGAGAATGTCCCGGTGCCGTAGCGCGTCCCAGTCGATTCGTCGATCTCAATGCCGGCTTCAGGAACCGTCCGGACCTGGACGCGCGTGAAGAGGTTCTGGTATTCGAGCATGTGCCCTCGCCTCAGCGCCAGATCGGAAGATTGAGCCACCAATTCCACCACTCAGGCCAGCCCTTGGTCCAGAAGGGGCCGGAAATCACGATGCAGACCGCACTCCAAACCGCTGCGCCGACCGCGAGGAACAGGCCGAGACGGTGGATGCCAATCGCGCCGATCGAGTAGCCGAGCAGGTCGCGGAAGAAAACGTTTTCAGTTTCGCTCGTACCGACGGGCGTTCCCTTCTTCGGATTCGTCACCGACAGGATCAAGGATCCGTGCATCGCCAAGGCGAGGCAGTTGGTGAAGAAGAAGGTCACGGCGATCATGTGCGCCGGGTTGTAGTGGAAGTGGAGGTACTGATACCCCACGTTCGACACCCAATCCAGGTGCGAGAAGATCCCGTACGGGAAGCCGTGTCCCCATGCGCCAAGGAGCAGCGGACGGATGACGACGAGCGTCGCATAGGCAAGCACGGCACCGCCGTACGCCCAGGGGATGTGCATGCCCATACCGAGCTTTCGACTGATCTCGGCTTGGCGCAGCGCCCAACTACCAAAGGCGCCCAGTGCACACAAGGTGATGATCTGCCACAGCCCGCCTTCACGGAGCGGGGCAAGCCCCAAACCGTACTTGAGATCGGGTGGGGCAATACTGATCTGCCAGAGGTTCCACGTCGGTCCCATGGCCGCACCCCACACGCATAACAGCGTGCCGAGTGTGACGAAGAAAATCGTCGTGACACCAAAAAAGCCCACGTAGAACGGACCGAACCAGAAATCGAACAGATCTCCGCCGATCAGCGTACCACCGCGGACACGGTACTTCTTTTCAAAGCTCAGCATCGCCATGGGCGATATCTCCAGACGCGCAGAGAAGGACAAGCGGGGGGGAGGGTACCACTCGCTGGCGTCGGCCGGGGATGGCGTCGCACTGACACGTGCGATGCGCCATCCCGGCTACGACGCGCGACGAATTATCGGCCTGGCGGAAGCGGCGACATTTCTGCCGCAGCGGCTGGCGCCGATGCCCCGACGGGCGCCTGAGCAGCTGACAACGTGCCATTCTCGATCCACGAATAGCGCTGCGAGCTGAGCAGGATGAAGTGAATGACCAGCGCGAGCACGGCCAGGAAGCCAACCATGGCGACCATCACGCGTCGTGGGTCAAACATCAACCAAATGCGGTGCATAAAAAAACCTCGAAAGAAGGTGTTGGAGCCCTTCCACCATGACGGCGGCTACCGTCACGCAGCAGGGGTCAGGCTGACAATGAGGTCAGCGGACCGCTGTCGGAGGCGTCTGCGCGTTGTACTGCGCCTTCTTGTACTTCGGCCAACCCGTAATCGAGTAAGCCCACATATGGATGATCAGCGCGAGACCAGCCAGGAAAAATCCAAGGCCGCTCATGATGATCTGTGGATCCATGCCCTGCCAGATTCTGTGCATCAGTCGTGCTCCGAATCAGAGGGTTAGAACCACGGACGCCACTGCCACGCAAGGAAATGCGCGACTGCAGCAACGATGATGTAGCCGAGGGTACCCGTCACGAAGTATCCGTGAAAACGCCGGGCCTCGTCTTCAGTCATTCCGCCTTTTTCCATCATGCCTCCGAAAAATGCGAGTTGCCGCGCTCAACCCGCGCGGCGGGGGTGCCGATCTGTGACAGCGTCGGCGAACAGCTTCTGTTGACGGGTGTAAACTGGACCTTACAGTTCAAAGCGTCAAGAAGAATTTACGCTATTTCGGTAATTTTCCCGTCCCTGCCGTTCCTTGCTTCGATTCACCACCAAAAAGCACCGTGTCGCCCCTTCTAGACCCGCCCGAGAACTGGCCTCACCGGACTTTCTCCCGGTTTCTCGAGCTCGACGGCATCCGCTGGCACTTTCAGCAGCAGGGAAACGGGCCCGTCGTGCTCCTCGTGCACGGCACTGGCGGCAGTACACACTCATGGGCCGCCTGTACAACGGCCTTGGCGCGGTCGTTTACGGTCATTTCGACTGATTTGCCCGGTCATGGCTTCACATTCGTGCCCCCAGCGGTCGAGCGGGCGCGCAATGTGTACACCATCGATGGCATGGCCCGGGCGCTTCAGCAGTTGCTCGACGCGCTGCACGTTCAGCCGGACATTGCCGCCGGCCACTCGGCCGGCGTGCCGGTGCTGCTCCGCATGGCGCTGCAGCGTGGCATCGCGCCGGCGCGGATTGTCGGCCTCTGCGCGGCCCTGGTGGCCCCGCCAACGTGGTATGTCAGCCTGATCGCGCCAATCATCGGATCCGTGGTCGAAAGCGATGCGGTGGCGCTCAGCGCCGCGAAACTGGCCGCCGGCACGCGCATCATCCGCGCGATGCTCGAGAGCACGGGGAGCGCGCTCACGGCCGAACAGCTGGCGCGATACGAACTGCTGTGTGGGATGCCGACGCATGTGCACGCGGCACTGGCCATGATGGCGCGGTGGGATCTGCCCACGCTCATGCGCGATCTGGCCACGCTGGAGACGCCGCTCGACGTGATCGCGGGGCGGCGAGACCGATGGGTGCCGGAAGCGCAGCTGCGGCGCGCAGTGGCGAGAGTACGCGGGGCCTCGTACAGGGTGGAGGAAGGAGGACACCTGCTGATGGAAGAACGGGGGGAAGACGTGGCGGCGTGGGTTGCGGGGGGACTGCTTGAACGGCGCTAAGAGTCGACGGCGCTAAAAGTCAGAAGCGCTAAAAGTCAGAAGCGCTAAAAGTCAAAAGCGCTAAGAGTCAACGGCGTAAAAAGCCAACGGCGCTGAAAAGCAGAAAGCGGGACGGCAAACTTCGTTTGCGTCCCGCTTTCCGATGGTACGACGTGCTGCTGGATCAGCTGACGCCGGCTAGGCCTCTTCTTGAGGCGAGGACGTGGTCTCGCGTCACGATGGCGTCGCCTAAGTCTCTGGCGTCCTTCTCCGACAGATCACGCAGGCGCTTGGCGGCGCTGATGCGGATCAGGATGGGATACGTCTCCACGATATCGTCGAACGCGCTCTTCGCGTCGTCGTCCCACGGCAGCTCCTTGTGCATGCGCGCGGGCGTGGCGTCGATCTTGTCCATGTCGGTGCCCAGCGGGAGAATGTGAAACAGCGCGTCGAACAGCTGGTTGCACACTTCCTGAATCAAGTACGTCGCGCCGGAGTAGCCCATGAACGGCGTGCCCAGATGGCGACGGATGATCGCGCCCGGGAACGACGCCGGGATGTACATCGATCGTGCCCCCATCTCCGCCAGATACATCCGCTCGTTGTAACTGCCGAACATGATCAGCGGCGGCGTAGTGCGAATCGCTTCGCGTACCGCCTGATTGTCGGGCTTCACACCTGGACGTCGTGAGAACGCGAAGGTGCACGGCAGTCCCATCTCCGTCTCCAGGAAATGGCGCACGCCGCGGGCGTACGTTTCGTTCGCCACGATCGCGAAGCTCGCGGTGCCGAAGAAGTCCTGCGTGACGCTGCGCCAGAGATCCCACAACGGCTTGATCGTCGTGTGCTTCTCCTTCTCGATGAACGGCTCGGGATCGAGTCCCAGCATTTCGCCGAGCGTGCGCAGAAACTTGGTCGTGCTGTGCAGGCCGATCGGTGCCTGCAGATACGGACGCTCCAGCGCCTCGCACAACATGCGGCCGAACTCGCGATACATGCACACGTTCACATCGGCGTCCACCAGACGGGGCACTTCTTCCAGATGGCTGCCCATCGGGAACACCATGTTCACTTCGGCGCCGATCCCTTCCACCAGGCGGCGGATCTCCGCCAGGTCACTCGGCGAGTTGAAGGTGCCGTAGATCGTGCCCACGATGTTCACACGCGGCTTGTCGCCTTCCTTCTTTTCGCGGCGCTTCGGGGCGATGCCTTTCTTGAGTCCGTACTCGGTCCACAGCCAGTACAGCGCGCGTTCGGCCGCCTGCCACTGATCTTCGTCGATCGTGCGCGGCAGGAAGCGCTGAATGTTCGTGCCTTCCGGCGTGACACCACCGCCGATCATCTCGGCGATGCTGCCCGTGACGACCACGGCCGGGAGTTCGGGATCGAGCGTCTTGTGCGCGCGGCGCATCGCGCCTTCGGTGCCGTTGCGTCCGAGTTCGTCTTCGCCGAGTCCGGTCACGACGATCGGGAGCTCGTGCGGCGGCAGCGCGTCGGTGTAGTGCAGCACCGAGGTGACGGGCAGATTCTCGCAGCCTACCGGTCCGTCGATGACGACCTGCAGTCCCTTGATCGCGGTGAACACGTACACCGCACCCCAATAGCCACCAGCGCGATCATGATCGAGCACCAGCATCAGATCATCTCCTGCGCCTTGCGCGCCTTCGCCAGTTTGGCGAGATGGCGCTTGTAGTGATCACGGAACTCGGGATGATCCTGCGGCACCTCTTCCCACACACCGCTCGCGAAACCCGTGCCGACGCCGTCGAAGAATGCACTCATGGTGTCGAAGCGCGCCTTGTTGCCGAGCGCAGAGTTCACAACCGTGGCCAGCGAACCGGCACCGGCGGGGCCCATGAGCGGACGCGCCGAAATCAGATTCGTGAAGTACAGCGATGGGATGGACATCTCCTTCGCCTTCTGCACGACCGGCGTGGTGCCGATGGCGAGGTCGGGCTTGAACTCGTGCAGCGCGGCGAGGTCCTGCTCGAGCGATGCGCGATACTGCACATGAATGCCACGTTCCGTGAGCCATTCGCGATCGGCGTCGCTGTGCGGCGTGCGCGGACAGGCCGTGCCGACGTAGCGCACGTCGGCGCCGCTTTCCACGAGCAGCCGCGCAACGAGCAGTTCGGAGCCTTCGTAGCCGGACATCGTGATGCGACCCTTGATCGGCATCTTGGCGAGCGCGCCCTTGATGGCCGGCAGGAACTTGTTCTTGGCCGCATCGATCTTGTCGCGCGCCACGCCCGCCATCTGACCGATCGCTTCGAGCCAGCCTTCGGTGCCGTCGTAGCCGACCGGGGCCGAGCCCACGATGGGGCGGCCGGCGGCGGTGAATTCGCGATACGACGCCGTGTAGAACGGATGGATCGCGGCCACACCCACGCAGTCGAGCGCCGCGTACAACTCACGCCACTCGCGCGTTGGCACCACGGGGCCGGCGGCGAGTCCCATCGGCTCGAGCATCATGCCGATGCCGACCGGGTCGGCGGGGAACATCTCACCAACCAGGGTGATCGTGGGCTTGTCGCTGACGCCACCGCGCGGTGCAGCAACAGGCCCGAGTTCGGCTTCGGTACGCGCATAGCGCAGCATCGCACCGGCCAGCACGTCCTTCGCTTCGGCATGCGTGGGCACACCAAAGCCCGGCACGTCGATGCCGATGATGCGCACGCCGTTGATTTCCTTGGGCAGCAACTGCAGCGGCACACCCGACGCCGTGGGCACGCAGAGATTCGTGATCACGATGGCATCGTACAGCGCAGGATCGGCCATCTTGTACACCGCGTCGCGGATGTCTTCGAACAGCTGTCCCGTGACGAGGCTTTCGGAATTGAACGGCACGTAGCCCACCGTACGACGCGCGCCGTAGAAGTGCGACGTGAAGGTGAGACCGTACACGCAGCAGGCCGAACCCGAGAGAATCGTCGCGGTGCGACGCATCCGCAAACCGACACGCAGCGAGCCGAACGCCGGGCACATGCTCTGCGGCTGGTCGTGCGGGCCTTTCGGATAATCCGCCGCGTAGCGGTCGAGCGTCTCGCTCTTTCCTGCCGCCTTCGCCGCCGCCAGCATCTCGTCGGCACCGGCGTGACATCCGAGTCCGTCGGCGGCAGTGGCGGCCGTGTTGATCGCGCTGCCGTCGATTACCGGCAACGCGCGTGAGGTGGGCTGGTCGGCATCGTTCGCCGTGGGCGTACTGCCCGCGGCGTCGTAGACGACTTCGCCGCTGGAAGGATTGCTCATCGCGGTCTCGTGATCAAACGGTGTCGTACACGACTTCGAGCGACGGCTTGGCGACGTCTTCGCGACCGACGAGGTCGAACATCGTGGCGGGTTCGAGCACCACGTTGCCACCCACCTGACTCGCGGCGAACAATCCGAGCAGTTCGTCCTGCGTGAGCGGCTTCGGGCGCACGGGCGGCGCGTCGGCCACGGCCTGCGCGAGTTCACCGAACAACGGACCCCACTCACCACCGGGGAAGCCGATGATCTCGTAGTTCGCGCTCTTCTTGCGGATGTCGTCGTTGGCCGGAACCTTCGCCAGAATCGGGATGCCCGCCTTGGCCGCGAACGCTTCGGCTTCGCCAGTGCCGTCATCCTTGTTGATGAGAATGCCGGCCACACCCACATTGCCGCCGAGCTTGCGGAAGTATTCCACCGCCGAGCAGACGTTGTTGGCCACGTACAGCGACTGGAGGTCGTTCGAGCCGACGACGATCACCTTCTGGCACATGTCGCGCGCGATCGGCAAGCCGAATCCGCCGCACACCACGTCGCCCAGGAAGTCGAGGAGCACGAAGTCGAAGCCCCATTCGTGGAAGCCCAGCTTCTCGAGAATTTCGAAGCCGTGAATGATGCCACGTCCGCCGCAGCCGCGTCCCACTTCGGGGCCGCCGAGCTCCATCGCGAACACGCCGTCGCGCTTGAAGCAGACGTCGCTGATCGACACCTGCTGTCCGGCGAGTTTGAGGCGCGAGGACACTTCAATGATGGTGGGGCAGGCGCGACCACCGAACAGGAGCGACGTCGTGTCGCTCTTGGGGTCACAACCGATGAGCAACACCTTTTTGCCTTGCTGCGCCATCATATAGGAGAGATTGGCCAGCGAGAAGCTCTTGCCGATGCCACCCTTGCCGTAGATCGCGATGATCTGCGTCTCCTTGGTGACCGGACCGGTGTGCACCGCATCGGGCGCAGTAGCGGCTTCATCGCGCACACTGGAGTGCAGCTGATGCAGGGCGCCGTTGGCGGAGCTGGTACCGTCTTCACTCATGCAGCCGTTCTCCAGTCGAGGATCATCTTGACGCAACGGGGATCACCGAACGCCGTGGTATAGGCGTCGGCGGCACGCGCCGCGGGCTCGCGGTGCGTGATGAGTCCATCCAGATCGAGCGTGCCGCCATTCGCGAAGTCGGCGATGGCGCGCAGGTCCTGCTCCTTCCACTGTGCCGCGATACGAAAGCGGGCTTCGCGCAAGAACGCGGGCGGGAAGGTGAAATGCACGGGCGCGCTGTAAAAACCGGCGAGACAGATCTCGCCACCGGGCGCCAGTCGTTCGATGAGCGTGTCGAGCAGGCCATCGGCCCCGCTCACATCGCAGATCGTGCGGTAGTTGCGACGCGAGTCGTTCTCCGGATGCACCACCTCGTAGCCGCGCGCGCCGTCCATGCGAATGGGATTGGTCTCCCACACGGTCGGAGCCGGAGCACCGTAGAGCACGACCAGCCGTGCGATCAGCCGTCCGAGCGCCCCATGCCCCACGATGAGCTGCGGCATCTGCTCGGGGTGCGCGACAGGGTCGTCGCCCAGGGCGTGATGCGCCGTCGCGGCCAGCGCGAACAAGGTGCCGCGCTCACCCAATTCAGGGCGCAGCACGATCGTCTTGGCGCCGGGCACCACCACGCGGGCGGCCTGTCCACCGAACAGCCCGCGAGCTTCTGTGAAGCCTCGCGAGCCGGCCACATAGACGAGCTGTCCGACCTCGCGTCCCGATTCGGCGCCCGCGACGATGATATCGCCGACCCCTTCGTAGCCCGGCACTAGCGGGTAGCCCAGTCCGGGAAAGGGCGGCATCCGGCCCGTGAATAGCAGCTTTTCGGTGCCCGTGCTGATGCCAGACCAGCGCATGGCGACGATCACATCCATATCCGTGGCGGGAACGAGCTCCAGCGACCGGACGGAAAGCTGCTCAGGTTGTTCGAATACGACGGCGAGGGTGTCCACAGGTGTAACGTGTGGTTGACACCACAGACTGTCAATATTCTATATGATCCTATTCGGGATTCCGGTCAGACTTCGGCGACGATTAGTCCCGTCTGGATCGGAAAGCGGGTCGAGACTTCGCGGCTGCGCCGGAATCCGGCGGCCTGCAGCATCTGATGAAGCTCGGAGGCCCGTCGGGCGCGGCCTTTCCCCATCGCCATCAGATAGAAGGAGAAGTAGGCGTCGCCCACCGTCTCCGCGCCGCGGACACCGGCCATCGCTTCGGCGATGAGCAGCACGCCGCCACTGGGCAGCGCCGCCCGGACCCGCTTGAGCAGGCGAAGCACCGACTCGTCGTCGTGGTCGAGCAGTACGCGGACCAGCGAAATCACGTCGGCGCCCGTGGGCAGCGCATCGGCGTGGAAGTTTCCGCCGTGACAGTCCACCCGATCGGCAAAGCCCGCCTGACTGAGCCGCGTTTTGGCTCGTGCGGCCACGGCCGGGAGATCGAACAGGCGCAGCTGCAACGTGGGGTGCTTCGCGCCGACCAGCGACAGGAACACCCCTTCGCCGCCGCCCACGTCGAGCAGGCACTGGTGCTTCGACAGGTCGTAGGCGTCGAGCACGTCGTGCGCGACCGGCGGGAGCGTATCGGCCATGATTTCGGAGTACGCCGCCACGCGGGCATCGTCGATCTGCTGCGGACGCGGGGCATCGGCGTACGACCAGTAGCGCGAGAGCTCGGTGCGGAAATCGGCGCCCTGGCGCAGGAGCGCCACGGGATCGCTGAGATCCTGATAGGCCATCCGGTGGTGCCGGATCAGCGCCAGCACGCCGGTGTTCCCGACGAGCGGGGCGCCGAGCGCACCGAGGGCGTAGCGTCCGTGCAGTCGCTTCATCAGCAGGCGAAGCGACACCGCCGCGTTCAACAGCCGCTCCGTGCTGGCCCGCGACAGGTTCGTATGCTCGGCGATTTCATCGACGGTGCGTGCGCCTCCCGCGAGGTACGCAAAGAGGTCGAGCTCCACGCAGGCCAGAAGCGTCTGCGTATACACGAACCCCGACACGACATCGAAAAGCGCCCGGGATCGCCGCATGGTCACCGGTCTGGTGAGCGGGAATCGGGCGCTCCAGCGCTGGAAGCGGTCGGTCGCGACGAGGGCGTTGAACCGGTCGCGGATCCGCTCGTGCCAGGCGGGGGGTGGCGTGACTGCCACGGGGCTCAGTCCAGTGGCGGACTGGGCGGAGCTTGGCGTTTTGGCGCGCTCGGTCGCCATGGCCGGTGCTTGCGGGGCCGTCAGGGCCTGATCGGGAGGGTTCACTGGCCGACGATAAGCAGCGGAATCGGGAGTGTCAAGAAAAGTGTACACCTGAGGTGTAAAGCTCTTGCGACGCCGAGTCCCCGATCCTATCGTCGGGGACGGTGGATTGGCCCGGACGTGGCCGCACCACGAACCTTTTTGAGTCCGCATGCGACCGGTATTTCCGTTCAGCGCGATCGTTGGCCAGGACGAGATGAAGCTGGCGTTGTTGCTGGTGGCCGTCGACCCCACGATCGGTGGGGTGATGGTCTTTGGCGATCGAGGAACCGGCAAGTCGACGGCGGTACGCGCCCTCGCCGGGCTGTTGCCCCCCATGAAGGTGGTGGCCGGCTGCCGCTACGGCTGCGACCCCCAATCCAACGGGGCCCGCTGCGACGAGTGTCAGGCCCGCGCGGTCGCTGGGGTCCACGTGAAGTCCGTGCTGGCACCCGTGCCGGTGGTGGATCTCCCGCTGGGGGCTACCGAGGATCGCGTAGTCGGTGCGCTCGACCTCGAGAAGGCGCTGACCACGGGCGAGAAGGCGTTCGAGCCCGGCCTGTTGGCGCGCGCGCATCGCGGCTTCCTGTATGTCGACGAAGTAAACTTGCTTGAGGATCACCTGGTCGACTTGTTGCTCGACGCCGCCGCGACCGGCGAGAACGTCGTGGAACGCGAGGGGGTGAGCATTCGCCATCCGTCACGCTTCGTCCTGGTGGGCAGCGGCAATCCGGAAGAAGGGGAACTGCGACCGCAGCTGCTCGACCGGTTCGGGCTCGCGGTTGATGTGCGCACGCCGACGGTGATTGCCACGCGCATCGAGGTGATCAAGCGCCGCGATGCGTTCGATCGCGATCCGGTGGCCTTCATGACGCACTGGCACAAGGCCGACGCAAAGGTGCGACGTCATCTCGAGAAGGCCCGCACGCGACTCGATACGCTGGTCGTCTCCGACGCCGTGCTCGAACGGGCGGCGACGCTCTGTTCGCAGCTCGGCACCGACGGACTGCGCGGTGAGCTCACGCTGTTGCGTACCTCGCGCGCGATGGCGGCGTACGACGGCGACGACGAGGTGACGCTCGCCCATCTTCGCAAGATCGCGCCGATGGCGCTCCGTCATCGCCTGCGCCGGAATGTGCTCGACGACGCCGGCTCCACGACGCGAGTGGAGCGTGCCATCGCGGAGTTGTGGGGCGATGTCGTCGCCAACCGCTGACCTGCCGCGCGGTGGTCCCGCGCTGACGGCGTTGTTGCTGGCGGTTGATGCGCGCGGACTCGGTGGCGCGATGCTCGATCATCCACTGCACGAGCAGGCGCGCGCCTTCTCGTTGCTCGTGCAGCGCGCGCTCCCCGATGGCGCGCCGCTGCGACGCGTACCGTCGAGTGTGACGCCCGATCGCCTGTATGGTGGCGTCGATCTCGCCGCCACGCTCTCCACCGGACGGCTCGTGTCGGAACGCGGCGTGCTGGCCGCGGCCGACGGCGGGGTGATCGTGGTGCCGATGGCCGAACGACTGTCGATTGCGGCGCGCACGGCGTTGTGCGAAGTGCTCGATCACGCCGAAGTGCAGGTCGCTCGCGACGGTATCGGTGAACAGCACGCGGCACGCGTGTGCGCCATCATCATGGACGAGTCGATCGATGACGAGTCGGTGCATGACGCGCTGCGCGACCGGTTGGCCTTCATGGTGCGCATGAGCGGCTCGGCCGCCGAAGCGCTGCTCGATGACACCGACGAACGCGCGATCGCATCATGGGAACGTCAGGCGCGTGACGCGCGACATCGGCTGATGTCGGTGAGCGTGGACGAGTCGTGGATCGTGGCGATCTGCGAAACCGCCGACGCGTTCGGGATCGACTCGGTGCGCGCGCCGCTCATGGCGCTGCGCTGCGCGCGCGCGCATGCGGCGCTGCACGGACGGCTCATGATCATCGAGGCCGATGCTGAAGTCGCCGCGGCACTCGTGCTGGCGCCGCGCGCGACGCGCTTTCCGCCGCCCCCCGAGGAGTCCGCCACGGAGAACGACGACGCGAGTGACGCGCCTCCGCCGCCGGAACCCCCGCCAGCTATGGAAGACGGCGCGCAGGAGGCCGAGCAGGAGTCATCTGATGCGGAGTCGGAAGACGAACGTCCGGCGCCACCGTCGAGCAACACGGATGTGCTGCGACAGGCCGTCGCGTCGGCACTGCCGCCTGGTATGCTGGCGCAGCTGCTGGAGAAGGTGAACGGCGGTACCATGCACGGACGGGTCGGCGCCGAGAAGCAGAACATGCTGCGGGGCCGCCCACGAGGTGCGCGCAGTGGACTGCCGCGCGGTGGTTCGCGCATGCACTTGCTGGAGACCCTGCGTGCCGCGGCCCCGTGGCAGCGCGCACGTCTCACGCACGCCGCCCTCACGGCCAAAGCGACGAGCAAGCCCTCGGCCAAGCCGGCGGGCAAACGCTTGCGCGTGAACATCCGCCGCGAAGACTTCCGCATCCGTCGCTACATCGAGAAAACCGGCACCACCGTGCTTTTCGTCGTTGATGCGTCGGGGTCGTCGGCATTGCACCGACTTGCCGAAGCAAAAGGCGCCGTGGAAATGTTGCTGGCCGAGAGTTACGCGCGACGCGATCGCGTGAGTTTGATCGCGTTCCGGGGGCAGGGCACCGAGCTGCTACTGCCGCCCACCCGCGCGCTGGCTCGTGCCAAGAAAGTGTTGGCGGCGCTACCCGGCGGTGGCGGCACGCCGCTCGCGCACGCGATCGAAGTCGCGCTCGAGCAGGCCCTGGCCGCAAAACGCGCCGGCAGTGCGCCGCTGGTGGTGATGCTCACCGATGGTCGCGCCAATATCGCCCGTGATGGCGCACCGGGACGCCCCGGAGCGGAGCGCGATGCGTTGATGGCCAGTGCGCGCTTTGCGCAACAGAACATCCCGGCGTTGTTCGTGGATACGTCGCTCCGTGGCGAGCCCGTGGCGCGGCGTGTCGCCGAGGCGATGCGCGCGCGCTATGTGTTGTTGCCCGCCGCGAATGCCAAGGCGCTTGGTGGACTCGTACGCACTGCGATGAGCATGGCCGAGGGATCCGACCGTGCATGAAACCCCCGTAGTGAACCGGACCGCCTGGCGATGGCAGTCGCTGGTGCGCGTGCGACATCCGTCGATGCTGCACGACACGGACATCGCCACGCGCGACACGTCGTTGCGGGTCGCGCTGCGCTCGCTCGTCGTCGTGGTGTTCTTCTGGTGGAGCGCCACGGGGCTGATCTTTGCGCTCGAGCGGTCACCGGGTACGCGACTGCTCGGCTTGATCCTCGCGAGCGCGATGGCGGTGTGGGGGGCGTGGCTGCTGTACCTCGAACGAGACCGTGGCTCGGCCTCCGGTGCGCGTCGCAGCTTTCTCGGCGCCGCCTTCCTGTGGACCTGGGTGCAGGTCGCCTTCTACGGCGGATGGCTGGTCGGCCCGACCTCGCTCATGGTGCCGATTCCGGCGGAATCGCCGAGTTGGTCGCTGGCGGTGCGTGCCGTGTTGTCGATGTTCTGGTATCAGCTCGCCATGCTGGCGGTGCTGGCCATTACCGGCTTTCTCACGGCACGTCGCGCCAATCGCGCGGGGTGGTGGGCCCTCGTGCTCTTTTGGGTCACGCACCAAGCCGCGAGCATCAACATCTTCCTTGGTGTCGAGAATCCCGGCCGCGGATTCTTCCCGGAGCCGCTCACGTATCTCGAGTCGTACTTCGGTCCGCAGCGCAACAGCTGGCTGTTGCCGATCACCGTGGCGCTGCTGCTGGTGTTCACGCTGCGCACGATCATCCATGCGCTGCGTGACCGCTCACCGCTGCGGCGTCAGGGCATGATGCTGTTGTCCGTACTCGGCGTGCTGGGCGTGCTCGAGCTGGCGGTGCTCGGCATGCCCGTGTCGTTGCCGCTCTGGGAAGCGTTCCTCGCGGTCCGCGGCTATTAAGCCGCGGACTTCACGCGACCCGCGTCACTCGTAGCGCAGCGACTCGATCGGGTCCAGTTTGGCCGCACGACGAGCCGGTACCATGCCAAAAACGATGCCGATGCCCACCGATACGGCGACGGCGATCATGGTGAGCGACACGGGGACCGGCGCTGAGATGTCGAGCGCGAACGAGGCCACGCGACCGAGCGCGAGTCCCACGATGATCCCGATCAACCCGCCGATGCCCGTCAGCGTACAGGCCTCGATGAGGAACTGCAGCAGGATATCATGGCGCGTGGCGCCGAGTGCTTTGCGTACGCCGATTTCCCGTGTGCGGCTGGTGACGGATACCGTCATGATGGCCATCACCCCGATGCCGCCCACCAGCAATGCCACACCGGAGAGCACGATCATCACGAGGAAGAAGACACTCGTGATGCCGTTGAACGTGTCGAGAATCTGATCCTGTGTGACGAGATCGAAGCTGTTGGTACTGCCCGGTCGCAGGCCGCGCATTTCGCGAAGGGCCATCACGGCGGCGCCCTGCGCGTCGGATACGGTCACGCCGGCCCGCGGCTTGACCGGGATCCAGAGCGCGTTCGTCTTGTCGATCGGGTAGCTGCGCTCCATGAACTTGTACGGCACGACGGCGCCGACGGCTTGGCCTGGCGGCGCGAAGATATTGCCAGGTTCCTGCCAGAGGCCGATCACCACGAGCGGACGTCCGCCCACGTGCACTTGGCGGCCCAGCATGCGCTCACGGCCAAACAGACTGCGCGCTGTTTCATCCTGCAGGACCACGACGGGCGCGCCTGAACTGAGCTCGTTCCGCGTGAACCAGCGTCCTTCCACGAGTTCGCCGCCCTGAATGCGCGTGAATCCGTCGTCGGCGCCAAAGATGGCCATCGACTGCGACCGCACGCCGTTCGATTCGATGCGCGCGAGCGTCTGCGCCCAGAGCGAGGCATAAGCGATCTCCGGCAACCGGCGCAGCTTGTCGGCCTCGGTCTCGGAGAGATCCGGACGAATCCGCACTTCCTTCGGGAGATTGTCCGGATTGAGCGGCGTCTGCGAAAACTTCTTCATCACGTAGAACGTGGTGGGCCCCGCGACCTCGATCGTGGTGACGATCTGTGAGCGAATGCCTTCCACGATGGCCGCCATCGCCATGACGGTCGCCACGCCGATCACGACGCCTAGAATGGTGAGCGACGAGCGCAGCTTGTTCACGCGGATCGCATCGAACGCAATGAGCAGGTTCTCACCGAACGCGCCGACTCTGAGACCCATGACTCAGGTCTCGGCGCGCATGGCGGTGATCGGATCGAGCCTGGCCGCGCGCGATGCGGGATACACGCCGAACAGCACGCCAACGCCCGCGCCCAGTGACAGCGCGAGGCCGACGCTCCACATCGATACGCGGGCGGGCAGGGGAGAGAACGCCGCAATGGCGGCCGCCAACCCCCATCCTGCAGCGACACCGAGCAGGCCACCACAGATGGCCAACGCCACCGCCTCGGCGAGGAACTGACGTCGCACGTCAGCGGCTGTAGCACCCACCGCTTTCCGCAGTCCGATCTCGTGCGTGCGTTCGGTGACGCCCATGAGCATGATGTTCATGATCACGATGCCACCCACCAGAATGCCGATCGCGACCACGGCCGGCACCACGGCGAAGAGCACTTTGGTGAGCTGCTTCCAGAAATCGACCAGGGCGTCGGCGGTGCCGACATCGAAGTTGTCGCGATCGGACGGCCGCAGCCGGCGCGCGAGGCGCATGGCTTCCTGCGCGCGCGCCATCGCCGGGCCGACTTCGGTGGCCTCGCGCATCTTGATCGAGATCGTGGTGTTCTGCCGACGCCCGTAGATCGCTTCGAAGGCGGAAATGGGCATCAGGGCAAAGCCGTCGAACGATTGCCCCAGCACGCGGCCTTTCCGCGCCACCACGCCCACGATCGTGTAGCGCTGCCCCATCACGCGCACATCCTTGTCGATCGCGGACGCGCCCTGAAAGAGCTTCTGCGCGACATCAGCGCCGACCACGATCACATTGCGCCGCTCGCGCACATCGATGTCGCTGAGCGGTCGCCCTTCGGTGAAGCGATAGTCCTGCACCACCTGATAGCCGGCGGTCACGCCGAAGATCAGCACACTGCCCAACGTCCGGTCACGCCACACCACATCGGCTTGCGGCGTCGGCCAGCCGGACTGCAGGGAGATCGCCAACGCGTCGGGGAGTGCGTCCCGCACGGCGTCGGCGTCGCGCTCATCGACGCGCGGGCGGCGCTGCAGCAACCGGAACTCGTCGTCGGTGAAGAGCCCCAGACTGATCGGCAGCCGCCGGACCTGAAAGGTGTTCATCCCGATCATCGCGTCGGCGATGTTCTCCTTCACATACGCGTTCATCCCCTGGATGATCGCCACCACCGCCACCAAGAAACCGACCGACACCACGATGCCGAGCAGGGTGAACGCCGTTCTCATGGGGTTCACGCGGAGCTGCAAGAGCGACAGGCGGATGACGTCGGAGAAGCGCATGGTGAGAGGCTACTCGTGCCGCAGCGCCTCCACGGGGTCCAGGTTCGACGCCCGCATAGCGGGGAGCATGCCGAAGGCGACGCCGGTGACGGCGCTGGCAATCAGGGCCGTGGCGACGATGCTGCCGGGCAACGTCGCGGGAATGGACGTATTGGAGCGGATCACCCACGCCAGCAACGCGCCGATGGCGAGTCCGAGCAACGCGCCGATGCTGGTCATCGTGGCGGCCTCGACGAGGAACTGCCAGCGAATCGTGCCGGAGGTCGCACCGAGCGCCTTGCGGACGCCGATTTCACGTGTGCGTTCGGTGACCGAGATCATCATGATCGCGACGACGCCCACACCGCCAACCAGCAATGCCACCGCTGACAGCGCGAGACCGACGGCGAAGATCGCCCCGAAGAGCTGGTTGAAGGTCTCCATAATGCGATCCTGCGCGACCAGATAGAAATCGTTGCGGTCGGCCGGCTTGAGCCCGCGTCGTGCCCGCATGGAGGCCAGCACTTCGTCCATCACTTGGTCTTGCGTGACCGACTTGTCGGGGCGCACGAGCAGCGTGAGCGCGCCCTTCCACACGTCGAGCTGGCGCACGGCACTCTGCAGCGGGACGATCGCGCGAGGCGTGTCAGGTCCTTTGCCTTCCAGGGACTTGAGGAAGCCCGCCTTCGGTGTGTAGATGCCGATCACGGTGAACTGCCGACCGTTGATCGTGACTTGCTTGCCGATGGGTTCGGAGTCACCGAACAGTTGCGCTTTGAGCGTATCGTTCACGAGCACAACCGGTGTTCCGGATTCGTACTCGGTGCGCGTGAAATTGCGTCCCGGGAAGATGTCGGATGCGTCGACCTCAGGCCATTCCACGCTGTACGCATCGAAGCCCACATTATCGACGCGACTGTTGCGATAGCCGAAGTTTCCCTGGCCACCCAACACGCCGATGACGTTCTGCACACCGGGGATTCGCTCGATCATCTTCCACTCATCGAACGAGATCGCCGGATTGCGACGGTCGGGGCACTTCTCGTCGGTGCCGTCGCACGCGTTGATGCCGCTGCTGCGCCGCTGCACGATGAAGGTCGTCGCGCCGATTTCGTCGAGATCTTTCTGAAACGACGCGCGGATGCCATTGACCACGGAACCCATCGCGACGACCACGAACACGCCGATGGCGACGCCGGCGATGGTCAGGGCAGCGCGCACCTTGTTCGACCGGATCGATTCGAGGGCCATCCCGACGCCTTCGAAAATCAGCAAGAAACGATTCATGCGATTATTCCTGGCGCAGGGCGGCGATGGGATCCAGTCGCGAGGCGCGACTGGCGGGGTAGGCACCGGCCGCAATGCCGACACCGGCGCCGGTCACGAGCGCGGCGGCAATGGACCACGGTGCAACGGCCGCGGGCAACGGCGTGAGCGCGGCGATGAGTTCGGCCAGCCCGATGCCGAGCCCGATGCCGATCGCGGCGCCGAGCGTGCTCAGCGTGGCCGCTTCGACCAGGAATTGCGACATGATATCGGCGCGCTTGGCACCCAGCGCCTTACGTACGCCGATCTCGCGCGTGCGCTCGGCAACGGCGACCAGCATGATGTTCATGATGACCATGGCACCAACCACGAGACTGATGGCCGGGAGCGCGGTGCCGAACAGGACGAGACGGCCCTTGAGCTGCTTGATGAAGCCGAACGCGGCGTCCTGTGTCACGAGTCCGAAATCGTCGGCTTCACCGGCCCGCAGACCACGAAAGCCACGCAACGCGCCGCGGGCAGCTTCCATGCCTTCGGCCAGGTCCGACTGATTCGGCGCCTGCACGATGAGCGACGAGTAGTCGCGAGCGGGGCGGATGATGCGACCCATCGGCGACGAGTACGGGGCGATGGCGAGACGGTCGAGCGAGAAGCCGAACACCGACCCCTGCTTCTCGATCACGCCGACGACGGTGAACGGTACGCCGGCGATACGCAGCTGCCGGCCTTCGGGATTGAGACCGGGGAAGAAGTGATCCGCGACTTCGACGCCGATCACGAGTACGGGTGAGCCCGCGCGCACCTCCTGATCCGTAAACGCGCGCCCTTGGCTTACCGCGAACTTCTTGATCGCGAAATAGTTGGCATCGGTGGCGACGGCTTGCACCTGGCGGGGACGAGAGCCCGGCGCCGACGCGTATTTGAACGTCTCGCTCGCGATACTCGACCGCATGGTGGCCGGCAACGCGGCACGGATCGCGTCGATATCGGGCATGCGGATGAGCGGACGACGTTGCGCGAGGCGCGCGTCGAATCCGCGATTTCCGCCGGGGCCGACGTTGCTGAACCGCCGCAGCGTAAACGTGTTCGCACCGATCAGGCGCGATGCGAAGTCCTCTTCGACGTATTTCCCCATCCCTTCGACGATGGAAACGACAGCGATGAGGAACATGACGCCGATGGTCACCCCGAGCAGGGTGAAGGCGCTCTTCAATTTCTGTACGCGGATCTGGGCGAGGGCCAGTCCGATTGCGTCTCGTGTCTTCACCCCTGAATAATAGCCATACCCTGCTATTCGTGCCGAAGCGCTTCCACCGGATCGAGACGTGAGGCGCGCAATGCGGGCAGCATGCCGAAGATGACGCCGGTCGCGATGCTGGCCGCGATCGCCGTAATGATCGCAGAAGCTGGAATGGACGTGGGGACCGGGGTGTTGGTCCGAACGATCCATGCGAGAATGCTGCCGATGATGAGCCCCACCGACGCACCGATCGAGGTGAGCGTGGCCGCTTCCACCAGGAACTGCCACAGGATGGTGGCGCGGGTGGCCCCCAGGGCCTTCCGGACCCCGATTTCACGGGTTCGCTCGGTCACGGAGATCATCATGATCGCGATCACCCCCACGCCCCCCACGAGCAGTCCGACGGCCGACAGCGCCAGCCCCACCATGAAGATGGCGCCGAACAGCTGGTCGAACGTCTCCATCATCCGGTCCTGGGCGACCAGGGCAAAGTTGTTGATCTGCCCCGGCTTCAGGCCGCGGCGCGAACGCAGCAACTCCGTCACATTGTCCATCACCTGCGCCTGTGCCACGTTGGCGCGCGGCTTGACCATCATCATGAGTCCCCGACGCCACACGTCGAGATGTCGGTACGCCGTCATCATGGGCAGGATGGCGCGCGGCTTGTCGGGGCCGCGGCCGTCCATGGTTTTCAGGAAGCCCGCCTTCGTGTGGAACACGCCGATCACCGTGAACTGCTTTCCCTCGATTGCGATCTGCTTGCCGATCGGGTCGGAGTCGCCGAACAACCGGTTCTTCAGCGTGTCGTTCACCAGGACCACCTGAGCGCCCGCATCGTGTTCCGAGCCGGAGAAGCTGCGGCCCGGTGAGATGTCGGCGACGTCGGTCTTGATCCAGTCGGTGCTCTGGGCATCGTACCCCACGTTGGTCACGTGGCGGTCCCGGTAATCGAAGTTGCTCTGGCCGGACAACCAGGCCGTCGCGGTCTCCACATCGGGGAGATCGGCGATGGCGCGCCACTCGACCAGCGAGATGGCCGGATTGCGCCGGTCGGGACAGCTTTCGTCGGAGCCGTCACACGTGTTGATACCGACGCCACGCCGTCGCACCTGGAACGAGGTGGCACCGAACTCGTCGAGGTCGGACTGGAAGCTCTGCTTGATGCCGTGCACCGTGGCGCCCATTGCCACCACCACGAACACACCGATCGCCACGCCGGCGATCGTGAGGCCAGCGCGCACTTTGTTGGCGCGGATGGCATCGAGCGCCATGCCGATCCCTTCCAAGGCAAGGAGAACACGGTCCGTGATGCGCATCGCTATTCCTGCCGCAGAGCGGTGATGGGGTCCAGCCGGGCCGCCCGGCTCGCTGGGTAAATACCGGCGGCGATGCCGACGCCCGCGCCAACCACCAGCGCGGCCACGATCGACCAGGGCGCGACAGCCGCGGGCAGTGGCGTCAGGGCGGCGATGGTCGCCGCCAAGCCGATCCCGAGCCCGATGCCGACCGCCGCACCGACCACGCTGAGCGTGGCCGATTCCACCAGAAACTGCGACATGATGTCACGGCGTCGCGCACCAAGCGCTTTGCGCACGCCGATCTCGCGCGTCCGTTCGGCGACCGCCACCAGCATGATGTTCATGATCACCATCGCACCCACCACGAGGCCGATCGCCGGCAGCGCGGTGCCGAAGATGACCATCTTCGACTTGATGCCATCGAAGAAGGCCATCGCCTCATCCTGCGTTTCCAACGCGAAATTGTCAGGCTTACCGGGCGGCATCTTGCGCGACGCGCGCAGCACCTCGCGTGCCGCGTCCATGCCATCGGATACCAGATCCTTGGTGGGGGCCTGCACGATCATCGCTTCGATATCCCCACGCGGCCGGATGGCGCGGTGCAGGGGACTCGTGTACGGGGCGATCGCCAGTCGATCCAGCGAGAACCCGAACACGGATCCCTGCTTCTCGATCACCCCGATCACTTCGTACGGCACGCCGTTCATGCGCAGCTCGCGGCCAATCGGATCGAGCCCCTTGAAGAAGTGTTCGGCCACGTCTACGCCGATCACCAGCACGCGCGCGCCGATGTTCACTTCCTGCGGACCGAACGCACGGCCAAGGGTGACGTTGAACTTCTTGATCGTGAAATACGCGGCTTCGGTGGCGACGGCCTGCACCTGCCGCGGACGGGCGAAGGGCGAATTCGCGTTCATGAACGTTTCGTTCGTGATCGCCGATGATGAACCCGGCGGGAGCACCGATCGCACCAGATCCGCATCGTACGCGAACAACCGGGGACGTCGCTGAATCTCACGCCAGTCGAGATTGTCATCGGTGTTGAAGTCGTTCCACCGACGCAGCGTGAACGTGTTCACGCCGAACAGCTTGCCCGCGAAATCGTTCTCGACATATCGACTCATGCCTTCCACGATCGAGACCACGGCGATGAGGAACATCACGCCGATGGTGACGCCGATGAGCGTAAAGAAGCTTTTGAGCTTCTGCACGCGAATCGTGGCGAGGGCCAGGCGGACCGCTTCCATGAAAGGCATGTAGTCTCCGATTACTCGTAGCGAAGCGCTTCGACGGGATCGAGACGCGCCGCACGACTGGCGGGCAGCATGCCGAAGAGGATACCGGTGACCGCGCTGGCGCCGAGTGCCACGACCACGGCCATCGGCGGGATACTCGCGTCGATGGGGGTGAAGCTCCGGATGCCGAGCGCGCCCAGCCAACCCACGAACAGGCCGATGGCGCCGCCGATCCCGGTGAGCGTGGCCGCCTCCACCAGGAACTGCCACAGAATCGTGGCCTTGGTCGCGCCGAGCGCCTTGCGCACGCCGATCTCGCGGGTCCGTTCGGTCACCGAGATCATCATGATCGCCACGACGCCAACGCCACCGACGATCAGGCCGACCGCGGACAGCGCGATCATGACCAGAAAGAACATGCCGAAGATGCTGTTGTACGTATCGAGCAGCTTGTCCTGCGTGATGATGGCGAACGACGACTCGCCGCCCGGTCGCGTGCCGCGCATGCCGCGCAACGTGGCCGTCACGTCATCGAGGGCGATGTCGCGCTCGACGCCCTCGCGCGGCTTGACCGCGAGCGAGATCCCACTGGCCCGCGCGCCCACGTAGCGAATGAGCGACTGCACGGGGATCACCGCCTTGGGACGCTCACCACCCGACAGGAAACTGCTGTTGTCCTTGTACACACCGATCACTTCGAACGGTACGCCGTTCAGCGTGACCGACTTGCCGATCGGATCGGATCCGTCGAACAGGCGCGTGGCCATCAGCGTGGTGATCACCGCGACACGCGCGCCCGTACGCGCTTCGGCGCTCGTGAAGGCGCGACCCGGATACACTTCGGGCGCGCTGATCGTGGTCCATTCGGCGCTGTAGCCCTCGATGCTCGCCGACGGCAACTCGCGCTCGCGATACTTCACCTTCGTGCCCCAGTCCAAACGCTCGCCAACCGCTTCGACGCTTGGCAGGCGCCTGATGCTTTCGATCTCGTTCGGGCGGATGGGCGGGTTGCGCAGCCAGGTGCAGGTGCCGTCGGAGCCATCGCAATTCTCGAAGCTGATCGGATAGCGCGACACGAAGAACGTGGTCGGCCCGGTGCTCGCAAAGTCCTTGGCCACCGACTGGTTGATGCCGTGAATCGCCGCCGAGATGGCGACGACCACGAACACACCGACGGCAATGCCGAGAATCGTGAGACCGGCGCGGACCTTGTTCGCGCGGACGGCGTCGAGGGCGATGCGGACGCCCTCAGCAACGGCAGACAGGCGCGTGGTGAATGCAGACATGTGCTATTCCTGCCGGAGTGCCGTAATGGGATCCAGACGAGAGGCGCGACTGGCGGGGTACACACCGGATACGACGCCAACACCCGCACCGAGCGCGATACCGACCACGATGGACCACGGCGCCACGCTGGCCGGCAAGGGAGAGAACGCCGAGATCCCTTCGGCGAGACCGATCCCCAGCGCCACACCGATCGCCGAACCCACAATGCCAAGCGTCGAGGCTTCGATCAGGAACTGCATCAGGATGTCGCGACGCTTGGCACCGAGCGCTTTGCGCACGCCGATTTCACGCGTGCGTTCGGAGACCGCGACGAGCATGATGTTCATGATCACGATGGCGCCGACGACGAGTCCGATCGCGGGGAGCGCAATACCGGCAAGCACGAGGTAGCTCTTGATCTTGTTCCAGAACTCCAGCGCCGAGTCGGCCGTCTGCAGCGCGAAGTTGTCCTTCTGGGCGGGCCGGAGATGGCGTTGCGCGCGCATCACGGAGCGCACGATCTCCATCGTCTCGGTCATCGCCTCGGGACTCGGCGACTGGATCGCCACCGCGTCGACGATGTTCGGCCGCGAGTTGAGCAGCCGGCGCGCCGGTGAGCGCCACGACGTCACGATGAAATTGTCGAACGACATGCCGAACGCCTTGCCCTGCGACTCGGCCACACCGACCACACGATACGGCACGCCACCCATCTTGAGTTCGCGACCGAGCGGATCGAGCCCGGGGAAGAGTCGTTCAGCGGCATCGATGCCGATCACCACCGACTTCTCGCCACGCGAGAGTTCCTGCTCGGAGAGAATGCGGCCCGCGGTCACGCCGAGGTTCTTCACATCGAAGTACTGACCATCCACCGCGAACACGCGGGTCGTGCGCGGCTTGCCGCTGGTCGTCGAGGTGATGGCGACCTGATCTTCGCTGGTGATGTACCACTTGGCGTCGGCCGGTAGCGCATCCGTCACCGGTGCGACATCGAGCAGCTCGAGTCGTGGCCGGCGCCGGTACTCTTCCCAGGTGGCCTCATCCATGTCGCCGATGTTGATGTTGGGGCGACTGCGCAACTCGAACGTGTTGACGCCGATCAGTTTGCCGATCAGGTCCTCTTCCATGTACCGTCCCATCCCCTCGACGATCGAGACGACGGAGATCAGGAACATCACACCGATGCAGACGCCGAGCAGCGTGAACGCGCTCTTGAGCTTCTGCACTCGGATGGTGTTGAGGGCCAATCGAATGGCTTCGAAAAACTGCATGGGGGAGCGCCTCGCGCCGCGTGGGGTCTGCGAGGATTTACGGCGGGCGACGGTCAGAGTTTCGTCTTCGTACAACGACAACGAGGCGCCCGGATACCGAGCGCCTCGTGGCGATTGTACTGTGTGTCGGAACGACTCGCAGAGCGTGCTAGTGCACGCGCTCGCCGGTGATCTTGAGGGCGTACTGAGCACGCGTCTCGTCGCTCGAGATCACGCCGTCGCGCAACACGATGATGCGCTTGGCGTGCACCGCGATGTCCGGCTCGTGCGTGACCATGACGACGGTCTGTCCCTGCGCCGCGAGCTCTTCGAACACGCGCATGATCTCTTCGGAGGTCTGCGAGTCGAGGTTACCCGTGGGTTCGTCGGCCAGCAGAATGGACGGCCGGTTCACGAGCGCACGCGCGATCGCGACACGCTGACGCTGGCCGCCGGACAGTTCGTTGGGCCGGTGATGCATGCGCTGTCCGAGCTGCACACGCTCCAGGGCTTCGGTGGCACGCTTCTTCCGCTCGTCGGCCGAGATACCGGCGTACACGAGCGGGAGTTCGACGTTTTGCAGCGCCGAGGCGCGGGGCAGGAGGTTGAACGTCTGGAAGACGAAGCCGATCTCCTTGTTGCGCACGCGGGCGAGCGCATCGTCGGACATCGTGCTCACCAGCATGCCGTTCAGCCAGTACTCGCCTTCATTCGGCGTGTCGAGGCAGCCGATGAGATTCATGAGCGTCGACTTACCCGAGCCCGACGGTCCCATGATGGCCACGTATTCGTTGCGCCGGATGGCGAGATCGACGCCGCGCAGTGCGCGGACGATTTCGCCACCCATGTCGTACTGTCGCTTCAGCTGACGGGTCACGATGACCCAGTCCTGTCCAGGGGCGGCGCCAGCGGCGGTCGTAACCGCCTGGCGCTCCCCCGTGGTGCTGAGTCCGATATCGTCGAGAGTGTTGCTCACGGCTTCTTTCCGGTTGCTGGCGCCTTCTTGTCTTCTACCTTCGCCGTCTTGATCATGGCGCCGTCCTTGAGTTCACGGATCGCCTGATAGGTGCCGGCCACGATGGTCTCGCCGGCCTTCAGCCCGTCGAGCACTTCGAAGTGACGCTCGCCGGCGATTCCGACCTTTACGGGGCGGAAGCTGACTTTGTTGTCGGTGCCCACCACGAACACGCCTTCCACGTCGCGCTTGCCGACTTCCTTCGTGGGCTGGCGGCCCACCGTCACGGCGGAATCGCCATTCGGGAGATTCTCGTTCTCACGCACCGTGAGGGCGATGATCGGGATGCTGAGCACCTTGCTCCGCGAGGCCGTCACGATCTTGGCGGTCGCCGAGAAGTCGGGGCGGGTGTCCTGCGGCGGGTTCACGAGCTCGACGCGCACTTCGTAGTCGATGGCCTGGTCGCCCGTGTTGGCGGCAGCCGACTTTGTGACCGAGCTGTTCGAGATCTCGACCACACGGCCCACAAAGGTCGTGTCCGGGAAGGCGTCGATCTGAATGAGGGCCGAGTCACCAACGCTGATGCGTGCGACGTCGGTCTCGTCAACCTTCACCTTCGTTTCGAGCACACTCATGTCGCTGATCGTCATGAGCGTGGCCGCGTCCTTGTTCAGCGTACCCATGATCGCCGTTTCGCCTTCTTCGACGTTCAGGCGGGTGATCTTGCCGCTCATGGGGGCGATGATCGTGGTGCGGTTGAGCGCCTGCCGGGCATCGCGCACCGATGCGATGGCCTGCTCGACGCTGAAGCCAGCCGCTTCGGCCAGCGCCTTGTTCACTTCGGCCTGCGTCTTGAGCTGCTCGAGCTGCTCATCGCTGACCAGCGTGGGCGACTGCTGCTTGATCTGCAGCGAGCGCTCGTAGTTGCGCTGGGCCTGCAGCAAGCTGGCCTTGGACTGCGCGGCCTGAGCACGGGACGACGCGAGGAAGGCCTCGGAACGCTGCAGCGCGGCGGTCACCTGCTCCGGGTCGATCTGCAGCAGGAACTGGCCCTTCTTCACGACGTCGCCTTCCTTGACGGAGAGGCGCACGATCTTGCCCGTCACGTCGGCCGACACATCGACCTTCGTGCGCGGCTGGATCTGTCCGCTGGCCGTGACCGAGGCGACGAGGTCACGCGCTTCCACCGCTTCGGTGCGCACTTCCACCGGCTTTGTGCTGTTCTTCTTCGCGCTGATTACTGCAAGGGCTGCAACGGCGATGACAACTACGCCGCCGATCCCGAACTTTACGCCTTTCGTCATGACTGGTCTCTGTTAGCGGATGGGACGGCCGACGGCATTTTCAAGCGCCGCGAATGCCCGTTGTACATCGTATACGGCAGTGATTCGGTCGGTCTCGGCGCGCTCGTAGTCCCCACGGGCCTGCACGAGGTCGACGATGCTGATGGCGCCGACGCGATAGCGCTCCTGCGCCAACGAGAGTGCGGTGCGCGCTGTACGGACGTTCTGTTCCTGGAGCACGACCGTCTGCTGCGCCGTGCTGAGCGAGAGGTACGCCGACGTCACGTCGGCCGTGACGCGCAGCTCCTGTCCGCGCACATCGTTCTGCGCGTTGCGGCGCTGCACACTGGCCTGCTCGACCTGCTGTTCACGGCGCCAGCCGTTGAAGATCGGCAGCGAGAACGTGGCGGACAGCGAGTACGGGTTGCGCGTGAAGTCGAACGGGTACTTGCCCTGCGCGGCGCGAATGGCGTCTTCCTGCGCCGTCGTGAACGTGATCGCGTTGCACTGGGCCAGGTTGTTCGTGAGACCGAGCCGGTCGCGCACTTCCTCACTGCGGATGCACGAGGCCTTGGCGCCGAGCGTGCTGGCCTGACTCTGGCTGATCAGCAGTCCCGTATTCGTAAAGCGGTTCGTGAAGGCCGAGACGTTGGCCGAGAGCGAAAGCGACGGGAAGTACGCGCTGCGCGCCGATGCCTGCGAACGGCGGGCCGATTCTTCACGGGCGCGGAACGAGCCGAGCGCCGGATTCGTGCGACGCGCCATTTCGAGAATGGCCGAGAGATCAATGGCCGGCGGAGCCGCGAGGTTGGCGTCCAGCTTGGCGTCGGGCGTCGCATCGATGCCGATCGCCTGGAAGAGCCGGACGATCTCGATGGCGGCCTGATTGCGCGCGTTCAACGAGGCGACGCGCTGCTGACCATCGGCGACTTCGGCACGCTGCACGTCGAGCTGCGTGCCGGAGCCGACCTGGAGCCGGGCGCGGGCCAACTGCAGCTGCGTCTGGGTGGTCGCCTGCAAGGTGTCCTGCAGCGTGGCGCGGGCCTGCGCCTGCAGCGCCGTGAGATACTGATTGGTGACTTCGTTACGGACCCGCTGCTCGGCGGCGGCGATGTCAGCTTCGGTCGCGTTCTGATTGGCCTGCGCCGCGCGCTTGTCGTTCAGCGTCGCGAGCGACAGCTGCAGGTTGGCGCTGACGGCTGCGTCGGTGGACAGCTGATCGTTCGTGGAGCCGAATGCCTGACCCTGGAAAAAGGTCTGACGTCCTTCACGATAGCCGCCGCCCATGCTGGAGTTCACGCTGGGCAGAAACGCGCCTTTGGCAGTGCGGACCGCGGCGGCTGCCGTGCGTCGGGCGTTGGTGGAGGTCTGCAGCGCGGGATTATTCCGGCGCGCGAGTGCGAGGGCGTCCGTCAACGTGATGATGGCCCCCGGAGCAGGGGCGGTCTGAGCTGCGGCGAGCGCTGGAACGGTCCCGATAGCGGCCAGGCCGAGCGCGAGCGCGAAAGCGTGAATTCTCATGGGGACGAAGCGGGTGGAGGACATAGTCAGGGGGGCGTACGCACCCCGAGCCGGGATGGTTTCAGTGGATGAGACCAGAGAGTCCAGACGAGCGCTGGTCGTGCGATTCGACGGCGTCAACGCGGCACGTCGTCCCGGAGGGCTTCGAGGTTGCGCGCGGGAATGGAGAGTCGGAGCAGGCGCCCTTCGGGGTCGGCCCACACGAGGCGCAAGTCGCCGCTGCTGGCCGTCACCCGCCACCGACGGGCCTCGCGCCGTACGCCGGCGACCATAATCGTATCAGTGCTCGTCTCGAGCACGAGGCGGACCGCACCCTGGCTGTTGGCGATCGGTGTCAGGCTGGGGAGCGTGATACCGGTGCCGTCGGCCAGCGTGCGGTCGCGCACCAGCAACGCGTACTGCACGATGCCATCCTCCTCGATCACGACGGCGCCCGGGCGGAGCAGATATTCGCGTGCTGCTTCGCCGGTCGAACTGCGAGCCAGCGTCGCGAAGCGGCCGCGTACCCGCTGACCGCCAAGTCGCAGCGTGACATCGGCGCCGCGTCGCTCCTCGACGGAATAGCGAACGGGTGTACCCACCGAATCGGTCTCGAGGCGCATAGCGACCCGGCGATCGCCGGTCGCGGATTCGGATCGTACTTCGAGGGTGCCGCCGTCCTGCGACGTGACCCGTTGCACGGAGAACTGCTCGCGACCGACGCGCTGTCCATTCACGAGCAGCGTGAAGCTGCCGACGTCGAGCCTTGCCTGCGCCGGCGGTTGTACCGGCGGTTGCGCCGGCGCAATCGCCGGCCACCGTGCCGCCAGCAGCGGAGCCGCGAGCAGTGTGGCGAGAAGCGGCAACACCACGGGGGGAAGGCGCCGGAGTCGGCGAAACAGGGGCATCATGGAAAGATAACCGGACAGGGCCCGCCCCTTCGCCATGGTGGGGTTCGCGGGGTATTGTGGGGCCATGTTCTCCTCACCCCGCGCGGCGCGCGCCGATTCGTGGCCTTTGGGATGGGTCGCGTCGACCAGCACCGCGATTATCGCCTGTGCACTCTGGCAGCAGGCACCGGGGTGGGCGTCGCTGGTGGTGGCGCTCGTGGCGAGCGCGTGTGCGGTCTGGATGCTGCCCACGCTGAGACGTCCGCGCGGTCTCGCCGCGGCCACGGTCGCGCTGCTCGCCATCACGGTCACGGTGGCGGTGGGCGAAACCGCGACCCTCTTCTCGGTGCGCCGGGACTGGGCCGCGTGGTCGGCGGGTGAGCGGGAGGATCGGGCGCAGCGCGTGGCCGCGAGCCTGACCGATGTCGCCTCGACGTTGCGTCGCGTGGCCGAGGAGCGGGTGCTCGATACGCTGAAGGTCGCATCGCCGCCGCTGGAAGGCGCGGTGGAGTCGGCGCTCCTGGTGTTTCGCAACGGCATGCTGGTCGCGCGCGCGGGGCAGACGCGCACGCCGATCCTGCCGGGGGAACCGGTCGGCGTGCGCCTCGTAGACGGCGCGTTCCACACGTCATTGGTGGCGCGGGCGCGCTCGGCCGATGGAAGGGTCGAGGCGGTGGCGGTGGCATTAGTGTCGTCGGCTCCGCCAGCCGATCGTTTTGCGCGGCCGCTGCTGCGCACGCTCTCGGGTCGGGTCGATGTCGCGCATACGATCATCGAATCACCGGACTCGACGAACGTGGCGGCCGGTTCGACGGTGGTCGTGGTACCCGATGGGCCGAATCGGTTGGCCCGGGTGCGGGCGCTGAGTTTCTCGGAGGGTGAGACGCAGCTTTCTCTGCTCCAGCGCGCGCGGTCCCGTACGAATCTGTCGCTCGGCCTGGCACTGCTTGGCATGCTCATCGGGGCGTGGCGCCGACCGGCGCGCACCGGACAGCGAGTCGCGGCCGCGGCGGCGGCGGTGCTCGCGATCGCGGTGGCGCCGCTCACCGCACTGTCGAACGTGAGCGCGTTGTTCGACCCTGCGAGTTACTTCGCGGCCATGGGTGGCCCGCTCACGTCGAACGTGGCGGCGCTGCTCATGACCACCGCGCTCGCCCTCGCCGTGTTGTTGCTCGTGTTGCGTACGTCGTTTCAAAAGCCGTCGCCCTGGATCGCGGCGGCGGTGGTGATCATCGTGGCGTCGGGCGGTCCGTTTCTGCTGCGCGATCTGGCCCGCGGCATCGCGCTCCCCGCAGCTGGCGCGGGCTTTGGCCTCTGGATCGCCTGGCAGCTGGCGCTGGCGCTGGCGGGTGTGTCGATCCTGCTCGCGGGCGCGGCAGCGGGGCAGGCCGCGCTCGGCGCGCGTCGCGGCCTGCCGTCGAGTGTCGCTCCGCTGCTTGCCCTCATCACCGGCGTCTTCGCCCCCATCCTGTGGGATGCACCGGGAGGCTGGCCAGCGTGGTATCCCGCACTGTGGGTGGCCGCGATCGGCTCGCTGGCGCTCACACGGCGCGGTCTCGCGCAGGTTGCCGCGGCCGCAGTCGTGGCCGGAGCCGGCGCGGCCACCCTGACGTGGGGGGCGACGGTACGTGCGCGCATGGCACTCGCGCAGCATGACCTCGAGCGCATCGAAGCCGTCGACGAGAATGCCTACCGGTTGCTCGAGCGGTTCGCGACCGCGATGCGCGAGGAGACGCGTCCGGTACGCAGTACCGACGCGCTGTTGCGACGGTACGCCGCAAGTGAACTCGCGCTTGCCGGCTATCCGGCGCGGTTGGCGCGCTGGGTTCCGGGCAACACCACGACGCCGGTGTCGGAGCTGTCGCTCGCGCCGGTGAATGACACGATCGGCGCGCAGGCGGTGATCGCGACGATGGCACGTGAGAGCGGTGTCGTGGAGATCCGCGCCGTCGGCGATGGACCGACCACGTTGCTGGTTGCGGCGGTGCCTGCGCCAGACAGCGTCGTGACCACGATTGCGGTGCCGCCGCGCACGCGCCTGTTGCCGCTCGATCCCTTCGCCGCGTTTACCGGCGTCACTGGGGCGCGTGGTATGGAGGCGCCGTACAAACTGGCGCTGGCCGTGCCGCTGGCCGGTGACACGGTCGCGCACGAGCTCGAATGGCGCCGACGTGGCGACGCGATGCACGGTGACGGCGTGGCCGGTGCGGGCATCGACGTCCGACGTGTGCACGTGGAGGTGGATCTCCGTTCGCTCGACGTGCTGCTGCCGCGGGGCGCTTTGCTGGTGTTGCTCGATGTCATTGCGGTGATGCTGCTTTGGTCGGCGACGGCACTCGCTGATGGCGCACTGGGCCGACTGCTGCGATTGCGTCGGGTGCGTTGGTCACGTTCGTATCGCGTGCGATTGAGCGGTGCGCTGCTCGCGTTTTTCATCGTTCCCGCGACGATCTTCGCCGCCTGGGCTTGGTATCGATTGCAGGACGATGACCGCGCGGCGCGCGAGCTGTTGGTTCGTGAGACGTTGCGTGTCGCCGCTGCCGAGCAGGAGCAACGATCGGTCGGGACGGCGCCCTCGAGTACGGGCGCGCCGTTGTTCCTGTATCGCGATGGCCAGCTCGTGACGGCCAGTGATTCGCTGCTCGATGCGCTCGCACCTCTGGGCCGATTGCTGCCGGTGTCGCTCGGCACAGGCGATTTCAGGACCGACGACTTCGGAACCGACGACGTGTTCGCCACGCGACGCATCGAGGTCGGCGACGCGCGCACGCTGGTGGGCTTCCGGCACCTCGCGCCCAGCAGTCCGTCGGTCTTGGCCACACCCGCCCGCGGCGACGAGTTCGCCCTCGATGCCCGCCGTGAGGATCTCGGTATCCTGCTGCTCTTCGCGACGATGCTCGGGGCGCTGGCCGCCCTGTGGTCGAGTGGCCTCGCGGCGCGATCGCTGGCGCGGCCGGTGGGCGCGCTGCGCGAAGCGGCGCTGGCCATCGCCGCCGGCGGACGTGCCCCGGCGCTTGGCACGGCGCCAGCGACGGAGTTTGCGCCGGTGTATCGCGCCTTCGGACGGATGGCCGACGATCTGGCCACCAGTCGCGCGGCGCTCGAGGCGGCGCAACGGCGCACCGAGGCTGTGCTCCAGCACGTGGCCAGCGGTGTGCTGGCGTTACGGTCTTCATCGAATGGATCCGCACCGGGTGGCGATATCCTGATCGCCAATCCGCGGGCAGAGGCAATGCTCGGCGTGTCGCTCCGCACGACCGGTGTGTCGTTGCAATCGTTGCCGGTCACCCTAGCGCCACTCGTGGAGCGTTCCACAGCCTTTCTCTCGGGCACGAACGACGAGGAAGCGTTCGAACTCCTGGTGCTTGGCCGGCAAATGCGCGCGCGACTCACGCGATTGCCGAGTGGTGCCGTGCTGACACTCGACGACGTGACTGAACTCGCGTCGGCGCAACGTGTGCTGGCGTGGGGCGAGATGGCGCGGCAGGTGGCGCACGAAATCAAGAATCCGCTCACGCCGATCCGGCTCGGTGTGCAGCACCTGTTGCGCGCGTATCGTGACAAGCGCGGGGATTTCGGCGAGATCCTCGACACGAACGTGTCTCGCGTCCTGGCGGAGATCGATCATCTTGATGAAATCGCGCGGGCGTTCAGTCGGTATGGTACCGCTCCCGAGGATCGCGTGCCGGCGATACCGGTGGATGTGGCGGCGGTGGTGGTGAACGTCATGGCGCTGGAGCGGCTCGGCGAAGACGGCGAGCGCGAGGCCGGGATTCGCTGGAACATCGACGCTCCGGAGCCAGGGGCCGAGCAGGTCGTCGCCCTGGCGCAGCGGGACGAATTGAAGGAAGTGCTGCTGAACGTGCTCGAGAACGCCCGTCTGGCCGGTGCCGGGACGGTGTCGGTGCACGTGGAAGGCACGGCCACGCACGTGGTGATCGACGTGAAAGACGATGGCTCCGGCATCCCCGCCGATGTGCTGCCGCAGGTCTTCGAACCGCACTTTTCCACCCGGACGAGTGGAAGTGGCCTGGGGTTGGCCATCAGCCGCCGGCTGATCGAAGGGTGGGGCGGGACGATCGGACTGACGAGCACTCCGGGGGAAGGGACGACGGTTCGCCTCACCCTCCGACGCGCAACTCGCCCCTGAGCAGCACATGACTTCGCTCGGGGCGTTAAACTGTCTGCCATGAGTCAGTCCGCGCCTCCTCCCGACCACCGGCAAACCACGTCGCCGGCTCCGCATCTCGAGGCGTGGTCGTTGCCCCCTGGCTGGTCGTGGGGGAATGAGGCGATCCAGCGCGAGCATCGGCACTACCAGGAAGTTATCGACGCGCTCGGGCGATCGTTGTCGCTGGTCAGCGCGCCCGATTCGAGTCACGATGAGTGGCTGAAGAACGAGGCGCGCGCGCTCGCGCACCGTAATCATCCCTCCATTCCGACCACGTACCACTACTGGGCCTCCTATCAGGAGAGCCGCCGTGGTCCGGGGTATCTCCGCCGCTGGATCGGCGGAGAAACGGTGTATTCGCGCGTCACCCGGCTGGGGCCGGAAGCAATCCCGTTTGCGCTGCAGGTGCTGCGCGAGGCGGGGAGCACGCTCGCCTACCTGCACGACACCGGCGCCTCACACGGTGCGATTTCGGCCAGCACGATCTGGCTCACACCGGGCGGACGACTTTGGGTGTTGGGATGGGAATGGGTGCTGCCGCGCGATCAGCGACCGGCCGGACTCCAGCCCGACATGGCCTACACCCCGTGGCCGCCCGAATGGTCGGCCACCGAGTGGCGTCCTACGCCGGCGTCGGATCAGTGGCAGCTGGCGGCCATGCTGTTCACGATGCTGACGGGCGAGACGCCGCCCGAGCACGACGTGCCGCCCATCTCCCTGCTGCGGCCGGACTGTCCGCAGGCGCTGGCGGCGGTCATGGAGCGGGCGCTTGCGCCCAAGCCGGAAGACCGGTTCCCGAGCATCGCAGCGATGTTGCGTGACATGGACCGACACGTGTCGGTACGTCAGGTCATGATCGCGCCCGAAGGCGACGAACTGCCGCCGGCGCTCGACTCGGCCGAGGCGCGACTGCGCTGGGCCACCGCCGACGACTACGAAATTCTGTCGCCGCTCGGTCGCGGTATGTTCGGCAGCGTGTGGCGCGCACGCGACCTGTCGTTGTCGCGCGAAGTGGCCATCAAGGTGCTGCATCCGCATATCGCCAAAGACGACACGGCAGTCGCACGATTCCGCCGCGAGGCACGACTCGCGGCGCAACTCGCGCACGCGGCCATCGTGCCGATCTACGACACCGACAGTCGGGGCGACATCGTGTGGTACACGATGGAGCTGGCTGAAGGCGGATCGGTGGCAAGTCTCGTGTCGCGCAGTGGACCGCGTCAGTTCGAAGAGATCGCGCCACAGGTGGACGAGGTGCTCGAAGCGCTGCATGCCGCGCACACGAGCGGCATCATCCACCGCGACCTGAAACCAGAAAATATTCTCATCGATCGTTATCGCCGGTGGCGTATCGGTGACTTCGGTATCGCGTACGCGCTCGGCGAAGAAGGCGCGGGGACGTCAGGCACGCCGTCGTTCGCTGCACCCGAGCAATTACTTGGTGAAGCGCAGGGGCCGGCGACCGACTGCTACGCGTTGGCGAGCATCGTGTATTTCGTGACCACCGGACGCGCGCCATTCGGCGACGGCCCGGCGGAGACGATTCTGGCACAACAGCTGTCCGGTACGTTGTCGGCGCGACTCGAGGAAGATGGTTTCCCCGAGGCGCTCGGTGGGTGGCTGTTGCGCGGGCTCGCGGCACGGGTGGAAGATCGTTTCGAAGACGCGCTGGAAATGCGGATTGCCTGGCGACAGGTGGTGCGCGCCACGCGGCGCGCGGAAGATCAACGCCCGTGGTGGCGTCGCCTCATCGAGGGGCTTCAGGAAGACGAGCCCGTCGAACCGCCTTCTGGTTGGTGAATTCGCGGAATCCGAGTGGGCCCAGTTCGCGGCCCATGCCGGATTGCTTCACGCCGCCGAACGGATAGCGCGGGTCCGACACCACCATCTCGTTCACGAACACCATGCCCGCATCGAGCGCCTCGATGCACTTCGTGGCGAGCGCCGCGTCACGCGTCCACACGCTGGCGCCGAGTCCGAACGGTGTGTCGTTGGCCTTGGCGATAGCCGCGTCGATATCGGCCACCCGAAATACCGACGCCACCGGACCGAACAACTCTTCGCGCGACGCCGGCGCGTCGTCGGGAATGTCGACCAGCACCGTGGGGGGATAGAAGAACCCCGCGAGTCCTTCGGTGGAGCCGCCTACGAGCGCACGTGCGCCGGCCGCAATCGAATCGGTCACCTGCTTCGCGAGGCCATCGCGCACACTCTCGGTGGCGATCGGTCCAATCTGCGTCGCTTCATCGCGCGGATCGCCAACGCGCAGGGCGCGCATACCGCTCACGAACTGCTCGAGGAACGCATCGTACACGGCGTCGCACACGATGAATCGCTTGGCCGCGATGCACGACTGTCCCGAGTTCACCGTGCGGGCCGCAACGGCTTGCGCCGCGGCGAGTGCGATGTCGGCGTCGGGGAGCACGATGAACGGATCACTACCGCCCAGTTCGAGCACGACTTTCTTGAGATGCTGTCCTGCCACCGACGCCACGTGTCGGCCGGCGCGATCGCTGCCGGTGAGCGTCACGCCCGCGATACGATCGTCGGCGATCACACTGTCGAGAGCGTCCACCTCGATGAAAGCCATGTGGCACGGCGCATCGGGTATCGTGGCGTCGGCGGCATGCGCGGCCGCGCGTGCCTCGGCGAAACAGGTATCGAGCAGTCGGGCCCCGCCGGGCACCGAACCGGCCGGCTTGATCAGCACACCGTTGCCGGCCAGCAGCGTGGGTACGGCGAATCGAAGCGCCTGCCAGTACGGAAAATTCCACGGCATGATGGCGAGCAATGAGCCGAGCGGCGCGTACTGAATGCGCACATCGCTCACGCTATCATGTACGATCACGTCGTCGGCGAGCGCCGCCTGCGCCAGCGCGGGTGCCTGTTCACATAACGACACGCACTTGTCGACCTCGGCACGCGCGGCCACGATCGGCTTGCCCATCTCGAGCGAGAGCCACTCGGCCAGCGCTTCACGGTGCCCATGCAACGCCGCACCGAGTGCGCTCACGAACTGCGCCCGCTGCGCGTGACTGGTGTGTCGCCATTGCTGCTGTTGGCGGTGCACGCGTTCGATCAACGCCTCGCGTTCTGGCGTCGTGAGCGGCGGAAACTCATGCAGGGCGACGCCGGTCGCCGGATTCACTGCGCGAAATGTCATGTAAACAACCTCGGCGCCTGCCCCCGCAAGGGTCAAGCGCCGAGGTGAGCCGTGCTGCGTGTATCGATGAGCTATTACGCTGGTTGCTTACGCCGCGTGCGTGGGCAGAAACGTTCCGGCAACGGCGGGCGGTGTCATGACCGCCAGTGACGATGGCATCGGCGGCGCCGCATTCGGCAGCGCCATCGCGGCGGCGCGTGCGATCGCCGCCACCTCGGCCGGGACCGGCATCGGCGAGAGTTGCGGCACGCGTCGCGGGGCGCGCTGCGGGGCGTGTTCGCGCTGGCGCGCTTCCGCCGCCTTCGTCATCTGACGGCGACGCTTGCGTGCATAGAGCAACTGGTCGGCACGGGCGAGCAACTCGCTCACCGATGACGTGTCACTCGGCCGTACGCGCGTATGGCCGACGGTGAGCGACAGCGGCATCGGCAATTCGCCCGACGCATTGAAGAGCGCGAGACGCTCGTCGAGTCGCTTCTGGATCGCCCGGGCACCCATCACGTCGGCATCGAGGGCCAGGATGGTGAATTCATCACCGCCCATGCGTGCGACCACGTCGCAGTCGCGAACGGTGCTGCGCAGCAGGCGCGACACGGCCATCAGGGCACGGTCACCCGTCGCGTGGCCGTGGCTGTCGTTGAGCTGCTTGAATTCGTCCATGTCGACGTACATGACCACCGCGTCCTTACCCTGACGGCGCGCAATGCGCAGATGCTGTTCGGCCAAGGCCATGAAGCCACGACGGTTGTACAGGCGCGTGAGGTCGTCGGTGAGGCACGCCCTCCGCAGACGCAGTTCATCACGCTTACGCGAGGAGACGTCGCGTACCGTCACGGCCAATCCATCGGCGGTCGGTGCGGCCTGATGGAAGAGCCAACTTGCGGCCACGGCGCGGCGGTCGACGCGGAGCTCCTCCACGACGGCGGTGCGGAGCGTGATCGCATCGACGTAACGCTCGAAGAGCATGTCGGCCAACGCCGTGGGTAGCTCTTCACGGATGCGGCGACCAACGAGCTGTTCGCGCGTTCGATAGAGCGTCGCGGCGCCGCTGCTGTTCACGTCGGCGATTTCGAAGTCGGTGATTTCGCCCTCGACGGTGCGTACGGCGCGCAGCAGGAACATGCCGTCCACGTTCGACTGCATGGCATCCTGCAGGCGGCGGACCCGATCACGCAGCGACTCGTCTTCCTGCATGCGGTGAAGCAATTCGCGGTGCAGCAGACGCCAGCCGGCGATCGCGACGATAAGCGCAGCGGCCGACAACAACGGCGCGGCATCCACGAAACTGGGTACGGCATCGAGCGACGCGCTGGCCGACAGGCCGACGGCCGCAAGCGCGAGGATGGTGATGACGCCCCAGAACGGGGTCCGAAGAGCGAGTCGATCGTACATGAACAGAGGGGTTGATGCTTGTCGGGATTCCGGAACCTCCATCGGTCCGTAGGAATTCCCGCCCACGTCGCACCGCACGTGTGGCGCCCGTCACCAATGCAACGGGCGTGCCGCTCATCCATTCACGCACAGCTCCCGGGCGGTACCGTCCAGATCATTCACGCTAAGATATTGTTGTGCGTATAGTTACGTCGCTTTCAGTGCTTCAAGCCGAGACTCGGTACACCAAGCAAGTGGGCAGACTTTGCCGGATATTTCGTCCGGTCCCACGCGGCTTATCCCGCCGGGACCGGAGCGGAAATTCCTGCCGAGTGGTCTAGTCGGCGCCCAGCAACAGGCGAGTTTCGATCGCCTCGTGTCGGGCTTCGCTGGCCGGATCGGGACGCAGCAGCGACACCAGAATACCCGTCGCGAACGACAGGGGGATCGTGACCAGCGCCGGATTCTTGAGGGGAAAGATCGCGGTTTCGTGGTGCAACAGATCGATCTGCACCGCCGGCGACAGCGCGATGAGCACGAGCGTGGAGGTGGCGCCCACGATCATGCTGCTCGCGGCGCCGGCCGTAGTGGTGCGCCGCCAGAATACGCTGAGAACCAGGGCGGGGAAGTTCGCGCTGGCCGCGATCGCGAACGCGAGTCCGACCATGAACGCGACGTTCTGCCCCTTGAAGGCAATGCCCAGGATCATGGCGACGACTGCCAACGCGATGGTGGCGATGCGCGCGACCTTGATCTCCTCGCCGGGCTTGGGGTGGCCTTTGCGAATCACGCTGGCCCAGATGTCGTGCGAGATCGCGGCCGCGCCCGAGAGGGCCAGTCCGGCCACGACGGCCAGAATCGTGGCGAAGGCGACGGCCGCGATGAAGCCGAGGAAGGCGCGTCCCCCGAGCAGCTCGGCCAGCATCGGCGCGGCCATGTTTCCGCCAGCGTCGATCGCCTTGATCGACTCGGGCGTCACGAGCACCATGGCTCCGAAGCCCAGCACAAACGTCATGAGATAGAACATCCCGATGAGCCCTGTGGCGATGAACACCGAACGACGCGCCGTGCGGGCATCAGGCACTGTGTAGAAGCGCATGAGGATGTGCGGCAGGCCAGCAGTGCCGAACATGAGCGCCATCCCGAGCGAGATCGCGTCGAGCGGGTTGCTCACCAGCTTTCCGGGAGCCAACACCCCGGCGCCGTACTTCGCGGCCGCCGCGGCGAACAACGCGCGCGGATCGAAGCCGAACTTGGCAAGCACCATGATGGCCAGCGTGGCCGCGCCGCCCAGCAACAGCACAGCCTTCACGATCTGCACCCACGTGGTGGCGAGCATGCCGCCGAACAGCACGTAGGCCATCATCGCGCAGCCGACAATCACGACGGCGGTTTCGTACGGAATGCCGAAGAGCAGGCGAATGAGACTGCCGGCGCCGACCATCTGCGCGATGAGATAGAACGCGATCGTGGCCAGCGTGCCGAAGGTGGCGCTGATGCGCACCGGCATCGGATCGAGCCGGGAGGCGACGACATCGGCGAACGTGTACCGACCGAGATTGCGCAGGGGCTCGGCGATGAGAAACAGCACCACAGGCCAACCCACCAGCCATCCGGTGGAGTAGATCAGGCCGTCGAACCCGCTGGTGGACACGAGGCCGGCGATGCCTAAGAACGACGCCGCGCTCATGTAGTCGCCGGCGAGGGCGAAGCCGTTCTGGCCGGCGGTCACCGAGCGTCCGGCCGCATAGAAATGGTCGGCCGTCTGGGTGCGTCGAGCGGCCCAGTAGGTGATTCCGAGGGTGATGGCGATGAACACGGCGAAGAACGCGATCGCCACCGGATCTGGAGTGCCGAGTGTCATCGGGTGCCTCCCTGCGGGGCGCCGTGCGCGTCGTGCGTAACGCGCGCGGCGGCGTCGGAGCCCGGCATCGCACGGAGCGCGGCCAGCGCCGGGTCGTACACCCGGTTGGCCCACTGCACGTAGATCAGCGTGAGCACCCAGGCGGACACGATCACCAGTGCGCCGAGGACGATGCCGAGGGACAGTCCTTCGCTCACGAGCCCACCCAGCAGCGCGGGGCGATAGGCCACGAGGAGAATGAAGCCGAAGTAGACCCCGACCATGAGCAGGGTCAGGATCGCGGCCACCCGCCAGCGCGTGAGGGCGAGGGTGCGCGTGGCGGCGATCTGCGCCGCGCGATCAGTCGAAGAAGGCGTCATGGCGCGCGAAGGTACGGGCAGGGCATCTTACGCGGTAGAGTCTCGCCGTTGATCGGTCGCCGTCGTTCGGTCCCTCTCACTTCGTCTCACGTGACACAGCGCATGGGCATCGCGTTGGGCAGCCTCATCTCGGGGCTGGTCGCGCTCTATCTGCACCTCTGGAAGCTCGGTCTCACCGGCGCACTCGGCTGCAGCAGCGCCGGCGGCTGCGAGTACGTGCAGGGCAGTCGCTACGGCTGGTTTCTGGGCGTCGACGTGGCCCTGATCGGCGCCGTGGGCTACGCGATGCTGTTCGTGGTCTCCACGATCGGCACCATGGCCAAGTATGAAGACGAGGCGTGGCCCAATACGCTGATGCAGCTGATGATCTGGCCGGCGGTGTTGTTCACGCTGCGGCTCAAGTACGGCGAGTTCGTCGTGCTGAAAGGCTTCTGCTCGTGGTGCGCGGTCTCCGCGGTCACGATAACGCTGTGCGCAATTCTGGTGACGCTCGACCGGAAGCGCCTGGCCAAGCTGGCCTAAGCTGAACTAGGGGACTTCCTGGTCGCCGACCATGACCGCGTACCAGTGCTTCATCTCCTCGGGGATCGGATACCCGGGGAGGGTGCGCACAACGCGGCCGTTGCGGTCGATGGCCACGAAGGTCGGTGTGCCGGGATAACGGAACGTGAGCAGCACCTGATCGGAACTGCCGGCCGGCCCGATGAGCTGCGCGCCGGTGAGCTTCTCCTTGGCGAGCATGGCCACGCCCTCGCCGGCCCCCTCGAGCGTGAGCAGCTTGAGCCGCGGCAGAGGCCGCCCCGCCGACATGACGCCCAGATCTTTCAGCGCGCGCTTGCACCAGCTGCAGGTGCGCGAGCTGATCATGAGAATGGCCGGTTCGCCCTTGGTGTGCAGGGGAATCACTTTGCCATTCAAGGCGGTCACCTTGAAGGTGCCGATGGCCTGCTCAGCCGTGGGCGCGGTAGACGGCGCGGTGTCCGTCCCGGCCACGACGCCATGGTCGGCCAGTAGATTCACCGCATCCTTCTCGGCGGTCGCGCGCTTCGCGATCAGCACGGTACAGGCCAGCCCCACCAGCACGAGCGCCAGTGTGCTGAAGCTGATACTGCCACGAGGGGAACGCGCCGGTGCTGACATACCTGAAATATACCCCGTCCTGGACTGAATGACGCCGCCCGCCGGTTCGCCCGAACGCAAGCTCGGCTCCCTCGACGTAGACGCGTATCTCGCCGATCCGTCGCGCAAGCAGGCGTTCGTGACGCCGATGTTCGACATCATCGCGCCGCGCTACGACGCGTTCACGAAGTTGTTTTCGTTGGGAATGGACGCGGGCTGGAAGCGACGCGCGATCGCCGCCGCCATCGCAGTGGCACCGGATGCCCGCCGCGTCCTCGACCTGGCCAGCGGCACCGGCGACGTGGCCGCGCAGCTGGCACGCGCGCTGCCGCAGGCCACGGTGGAGGCGCTCGATGCCTCGCCACGCATGATCGACGCGGCGCGGAAGCGGCTGGATTCGGTCGACGCGGACGTGTCGGCGCGCGTGACGCCGATGGTGGGCGACATGATGGCGCTGCCGCAGGACCGTGCGAGCATCGATCTGGTGAGCGCCAGCTACGGTGTACGCAACGTGCCCGATCCCACGCAATGCGTCCGCGAAATGGCGCGCGTGCTGCGCCCCGGCGGCGCGCTGGTCACGCTCGACTTCTACCGCCCCGGCTTCGCGCCGTGGCGCGCGCTCTTCCTCTGGTACCTCGGCGTGGCCGGCAACGTGGTGGGCTGGCTGTGGCACCGCGATCCGATCGTGTACGGCTACATCGCGCGTAGTATCCGCGATTTCATGACGGCCGACGAGTTCTCGGCGCTGCTGCGTCGCGAAGGGTTCGAGGTGGTAAGTGTGCGACGCCATCTGTTTGGCGGGATCGCACAGCATGTGGCGCGCCGGGTCTCGTAGCGTTCGTGGTGTGCTTACTGATGGTGCGGGTGGTTGCTGACGGTTGGGCTGGTTCACGCGAAGATCGCGAGGGGTCGCGAAGAACAGCAACCGCAACTATTTGTTTTGCTTTTCTTCGCGTTCTTCGCGTACTTCGCGATCTTCGCGTGAACCAGCTTACTTGCCGGCGTCGCTGAAGCCAGTCGTCGCAACCGCCGTCGCAACCGCCGTCGCCACAATCCAACGGTCGTCGAGCAAATAGTGCGCGTGCACCCTCACCTCGCTGTCCAAAAGCTCCGGCAGCAGCAGTGACACTGAAACCGAACCGCTCTCAGCGAACGCCAACGCAACCTCGGTGAAGCGCACGTAGCGTCGCACCGTCGGGTCGATCGCCTTGTACACCGCTTCCTTGATCGCGAACGAGAGGATCACGCGTTCGCGTTGCGCGAGCGGATCGGCGTCGAAGGCCGAGAGCGCGTCGAGCTCTGGTACGGTGAGAATGCGGCGCGCGATGGACGGTCGTGCGATGTCGCGGGCGCTGGGGCGATGCTCGAGGTCGACGCCGACATGCATCGATGTTCCCGGCGCCAGCGCGTGTCGCGGCAACATGAGCGCGAGCGCGGCATCGTGCTTGTGGCTGACCGACCCGGCGACCGCGTGCGGCAACACCGGTGCGCCGCGATCGGTGCGCAGTATGGGAGCGTACGCATCGTGCGGCGCGTGCACGGCGAGTGCGGCGCGCATCGCGAGGCGGCCGGCCACGAAGGTGGCACGACGGGTTTCCGGCATGTCCGCTACGAGCGCGGCTTCGTCGGGGTGCAGCTGATTGGTCGCGAGCAGGGCGGGGAGCCAGATGCCGGTATCGGCATCCAGTGGCGCCGGCACGTCGACCCGTGCCAGCGTGAACGCCGACGGTGCATCGCTCGGGGCGGGCACGAACTGCGCGGCCGGCCATGCAAGTGCTGAGGGACGAGTGATCGCGTCGGACATACTCAAATCTACTGCGCACCGGTGCCTGATCGGCGTGCAAATCCCTGCGCGGGCGTTCACCTTTCAAGCGTGACTACGCCACTTCGCTCCGAATCGACGGAAAGCCCTTCGGCCCGCTCGCGTCTCGTGACGCCGGCGCAGGCCTGGTACGCCGTCGCGATCCTCACGATCGCCAATGTGTCGGGCTTCGTGGATCGACAGATCCTGTCGCTGCTCGTCGAGCCCATCAAGCGCGACCTGCAGGTCACCGACACGCAGGTCAGTCTGCTCATGGGCCTTGGCTTCGTCGTGTTCTACTCGCTGCTTGGCCTGCCCATCGGACGCTGGGTCGATCGCGGCCATCGCCCGCGGATCGTGGCGCTCGGCGCGATGGTGTGGAGCGTCATGACCATGCTGACCGGCACGGCACGCAGCTACGCGCATCTGTTCCTGGCCCGTGTTGGCGTGGGGGCAGGCGAGGCCACGCTCGGCCCGGCCGCCGTGTCGATCATTGCCGACCAGTTCCCGCGTAAGCGACTCGGCGTGGCGATGAGCACGTACATGATGGGCACGTTCCTCGGATCGGGCGTGGCGTATGCGCTGGGCGCGTACGTGGTCGGTCGCGTGGACAAGCCGGGCATCGTGACGGTGCCACTCGTGGGCGATGTGTACCCGTGGCAGCTGGTGTTCTTCTTTGTCGGGTTACCTGGCATTCTCGTGGCGTTGCTCGCGCTCACCATGCGCGAGCCGCGGGTCTTCAACGGGGCCGCCGACGCGCGCGGCGCCACGGTGCAGGCGCCGTTCTCCGAGGTGCTCGCGTACCTGCGCGCCAACGCACGCACCGTCGGTGCGCTGTCACTCGGCTTCGCCTGTTCGTCGTCGGTGAACTACGGCATCGGGGCGTGGCTCGCCACGTTCCTGATCCGCACGCACGACTGGACCGTCCTGGAAGCGGGCACGTTGCAAGGCGTGCTCACCTTCACGATCGGACCGCTCGGCGTGATGCTCGGTGGTCGACTTACCGATGCGTGGTCCCGAAAAGGTCATGTCGATGCGCCACTGCGCGTGGGCATGCTGGGCGCACTCGGTATGTTGATTTTCGCCGGACTCTATCCGTTGGTGCCGTCGGCGATCTTCGCGGCCGTGCTGCTGGTTCCGGTCAACATCTTCGCCGCCATGCCGTGGGGCGCGGCCAATGCCGCGATTGCCGAAGCGATGCCGCCGCGGATGCGCGGGCAGGGCAGCGCGATGTATCAGCTGGTGGTGAACCTGCTTTCGGGTGCGATGGGCCCGACTGCCGTCGCGTTGCTCACGGACAAGGTGTTTCGCGACCCGCTCGCGCTGCGATACTCACTGACCGTGTCCACCGTGGTCGGCATGTCGCTGGCGATTGCGCTGCTGGCGTTCGCGCGTCCGGCGTTTCGCACGACGCTGCTGCGGCAACGCGCCGAAGCGGACAACGCGGCCTAACGTCGAATCCGGTTCACCGCGCTCGTGACCACGTTGCCGGCCAGCAAGCCGGCGGCGAGGGAGATGCCGATGATCGCTACGCGGAATCCGGTGGCGATTCCGGTTTCGACGTCCTGTCCAATCAGCGATTGCATGCTGCGCAGGCCGATGCTTCCCGGCACCAGAATGAGCAGGCCGGGCACCTGCGTCACCATCGCCGTGCGTCGCTTGAGCCGCGCGAACAGATTGCTGCCGGCGCTCACCACGAACGCGCCCAGGAACGCACCAAGCTGCTCTCCCACCGACGCGCCGGCGAATTTCGACACGAGATAGGCGGCCGCGCAGGCCACGATGATGTTGCCGATGTCGCGGCGCTGTGCGCTGAGCAACACCGCGAAGGAGATCGGTGCCACCAGCAGCGCGATCCATTCCGTCCATCCTGGCAGCGTGGCACGCGACAGGGCGCCCTGCAGCGAGGGCAGGGCCTCATGCAGCATTGGCCCCAACGCGCCACCGGTTTGCGCGCCGAGCGCGAGACCAAAACCGAGGCCGAGGAACACCACGATGGCACCGCTCAGTCGCGCCGTTCCCGACGAGAGATGACGGGTGGAGAGTTCCGTCAGCGCCACGGTGAAGGTGAGCCCGGGCAGTAGGATCACGAGGCCGGCCAGCGACGTCGCGAATCCGCTGCGCGTGCCCATGATCCCGTCCATCGTGAACGCGACGGTCGTGACCACGAACGCGACCAAGGGCTCGGTCACATGTCGCGTGCTTTCGCGGCGGCCCGCCAGCAGGGCGAGTGTGCCGGTGAGCAAGCCAAGGAGCGACGCTATCAGCACGTCGCCCACGCGCACCTTCAGGAAGCACGACACGGCGGCCGACGAGCAAATGAACGCGAACAGGACCAACCACTGCGGATAGGGCGGCGGCTGCTGGTCGAGCGCCTCGACCTGATGCAGCCCGTCGGCCGGGGAAAGCGTCCCCTCGATCACGCCGCGGGTGATGTCGCCCAGCGTGGACAGGTGGCCGAGATTCGGCTCGCCCGGCTCAACCCGCAGCAGCGACACCCGCTGGTCGTCGAGGTTGCCGATGCCCACCATGATGCTGGTAGGGGTCGAGAAGAACTCCGCCTCGAGCCCGAGGCGACGGGCGGTGATCGCCAGCGCCGTCTCCAAGCGGTGCGCCGGTGTGCCGTGCTTATGGAGCGCCCTGGCCAGTTGCAGCACGAACCGCCGGGATACGGCCGCGTGGCCGCCGGTCGTCCCCATGGGCACGTCGAGCGGGCTTTCGGCCGTGTTGAGGGCGTCGGGCAGGGTTGGGCGAACCATGTTGCTGAGCGTAGGGGAAGCCGAGGTCGGGCGCAACGGCTTATCTTTTCGGGGTATCCTTTTCCGCTCCTACTTCGAGACACATGCGCCACTCTCTGCCGTCTTTGACCCGCCGCGCCGCGTCGGTCGCCCGTAGGACCATTCTCGCTCCGATGCTCGGCGCCATGGCGCTGCTGAGCGCCTGCGGCACCGACAGCACCGCTCCCAACATTCCATCCAATCCCTCTGTGGAAACGTATGCGGCGTCACTGGGCGTGAACATCGCGGCCATGACCAAGAAGAGCGACAATCTGTACGTGCAGGATCTGGTGGTCGGTACGGGCGCCGAGGCCATCAGCGGTCGCCTCATTCGCGTGACGTACACGGGCTGGCTCGTGAACGGCAGCCGCTTCGATACGAACGTGGGTGGTTCGGCCTTCAGCTTTACGCTGGGCGCGCAACAGGTGATCCCCGGCTGGGATCTGGGCGTGGTCGGCATGAAGGTGGGCGGCAAGCGCAAGCTCGTGATCGGTTCGGCGCTCGGCTACAGCAACCAGGGGCAGGGACCGATTCCGCCCAACGCCACGCTCGTATTCGACGTGGAACTCCTCGGCGTGCAGTAAGCGCCACCTGCAGATTGTCGTGAAGGGAGCGGGAGGGTTCCTGCTCCCTTTTGCGTTGGCACCCGAACCGGACCTCTCATGAGTGCACGACTTCTGCTCGCGCTGGCGTTGACCGCGATGTCGCTGACCGCGGGAAGTGCGCCATTGCGGGCGCAGGCCACGGCTGAACGATTCGATGTGCTGATTGCCGGCGGTTCGGTGCTCGACGGCACTGGACGCGCCGCGCAGCGCCTCGATGTCGGTATTCGTGGCGATCGCATCGTGGCGATGGCTCCTACGCTCCCGCGCGCGAACGCGAGGCGGGTGATCAACGCCGCCGGCCGCACGGTGTCGCCGGGGTTCATCGATCTGCATGCGCACCTCGAGCCGCTGCTGCAGTATCCGCTCATGGAGAGCGCGCTGCGGCAGGGCGTCACGCTGGCGCTGGGCGGCCCCGATGGCGGCTCACCGCTGCCGTTGGCGCCGTATCTCGATTCGGTGCGCACCGCGACCATCGGCATCAACGTGGCGTACCTCGTGGGCCACAACGATGTGCGTCGCGCGGTGCTGGGCATGCAGGCGCGCGCACCGAATGCGGCCGAACTGTCGCGCATGAAGCAGCTGGTGGCCACGGCGATGGGGCAGGGTGCCTTCGGGCTGAGCACCGGCCTGTTGTACCTGCCCGGCACGTACTCGAACATCGAGGAAGTGATCGCGTTGGCGCAGGTGGCGAGCGACAGCGGCGGCATCTACACGTCGCATCTACGCAAGGAAGGCATCGGGCTGCTGGACGGTGTGGGCGAAGCGCTCGAGATCGGACGACGCGCGCACATCCCGGTGGTGCTGACCCATCACAAGGCCGTGGGTCAGCAGATGTGGGGCAAGAGCACGATCACGCTGGCCATGGTGGACAGCGCACGGAAGGCCGGCACCGATGTGATGGTGGATCAGTATCCGTACACCGCTACGCACACGGGCATTGGTGTACTGGTGCCGAGTTGGGCGATGGCCGGTGGTGATGCCGAGTTTCGCAAGCGGCTGGCGGTGCCCGCGCTGAAAGACAGCATCACGCGCGGCATCATCGACAACATCTTGAACGATCGTGGCGGCGGCGACTTGGCGCGCGTGCAATTCTCGCGCGTGGCGTGGGACAAGAGTCTCGAAGGGAAGACGCTGAAAGATTGGGCCGCGCGTCGCAATCTGGCGCCCACGCCGGAGAACGGGGCGGCGCTTGTGCTCGAAGCGATGTTGAACGGCGGCGGCAACGCGATTTATCATGTGCTCGACGAGCAGGACGTGCGTCGCATCATGGTGGCGCCATTCACGATGATCGCCAGCGATGGCCGCATCTCGAGTCCCGGTGATGGGCACCCACATCCGCGCGCGTACGGCACGTTTCCGCGCGTGCTGGGCGAATATGTGCGCGTTCAGAAACTGCTGACGCTCACCACGGCGATTCACAAGATGACGCAGATGCCGGCGGTGCGGCTCGGGCTCACCGATCGCGGTGTGCTGAAGGTGGGGAACGTGGCCGACGTCGTGGTATTCGACGCGGCCACCGTGAAAGACATGAGCACGTTCGCCGCGCCGCACCAGTATCCGGTGGGGATCGAGACGGTCGTGGTGAATGGGGTGGTGGCGGTGAGTGGTGGGAAGGCGACGGGATTGCGGGCGGGGCGGGTGGTGCTGCGTACCAGCAAGTGAGGGTGACGCGTTGTGCGCTGCTGCGGCTGACGGTTGCGTGCGTGCTCGCGAGTGCCTGCGGCGATCGCCCTGACACGCAGACGCCAGACAATGCGCCCGTACTCCCGTCGGGGATGATGACGGCGACGGTCACCAATGCCGACGGCGTCGCGCCGGCTGTTCCGTTCTCTCCCAGTACACCGCTCACGCGCCCCACCGTCGTTGAGCGATACGCGCATGATTCGGCGGCGTACACCCAAGGGCTGTTGTTCGACGGTGGTCGCCTGTTCGAGGGCACCGGGCTGGAGGGGCAGTCCGATGTGCGCGAAGTGGCGCTGCGTACGGGCCGGGTCATTCGCCGCACACCCACGCCGAATGGCGCATTCGGTGAAGGGATCGCCGAATTGAACGGCCGCCTGTACCAACTCACATGGCGACGCGGCGTCGGCACGGTGTATTCGACAGACTCGCTACGTATCATCGACAGCGTTCGCTACGACGGCGAGGGGTGGGGACTCACCGCCGACGGTACACATCTCTATCTCAGCGATGGTACGCCGCGTATTCGCGTTGTCGAGCCGAACGCGTTCACCGTGGTGCGCACGATCGACGTGACGGAGGATGGTCGGCCGGTTCGCTGGCTGAACGAGTTGGAGTGGGTGCGTGGCGAGCTGTGGGCGAATGTGTATCAGACGCCGTTCATCGCGCGCATCGATCCGTCGAACGGACACGTGATGGGGTGGATCGATGTGAATGCACTGCTCACGCCGGAGGAACGCGTGTTCGTCGGGGCGCGAGGGGGTACGGCGAACGGGATCGCGTACGATGCGACGACGGATCGGCTGCTGCTCACCGGAAAGCTGTGGCCGTGGTTGTTTGTGGTGACGGTGCCGGAGTAGGGGATGGGTGCGTCCTTCCTGCTTCCTCCCCCCTGATACCCTCCTCCCTGCTTCCTAAGGCGTTGGCACTTCTGAGGACGCGTGTTCATCAACAACCGGCCTGTACCGCAGCGCCTCCCCCACGTGCATACGGTTCACCACCTCGAGGTCGTCGAGGTCGGCGATCGTGCGCGCCACGCGCAGCACGCGATGATACGAGCGGGCACTGAGCGTGAGTTTGTCGGCGGCGCGCACGAGCAGGGCGCGGGCATCGGGCTCGAGTCGCGCGGCGGGGGCGATCAGTCGCACGGGTGCGGTGGCGTTGGTGAGCGCGGCCAGCGGCTGCGTGCCGGCGGTGTGGGCGTAGCGCGCACGCTGTCGTTCACGCGCGGCGATCACGCGGGCGCGTACCTCGGCTGAGCGTTCCTGCGGCGTGTGCGTGGCAAGGTCGCTGGGCGGCACGCGTTGCACGTGTACGTGTAAGTCAATGCGATCGGCCAGTGGGCCCGAGAGTCTGGCGCGATGGCGCTCGAGGTCGGCCACCGAACATCGGCAGTGGCGATCGTCGCAGCCGGCGTAGCCGCAAGGGCACGGATTGCTGGCGGCGATGAGCGCGAAGCGCGAGGGGAAGCGTACCGCACGCGCGGCGCGGGCGACAACCACGACGCCATCCTCGAGCGGTTGCCGCAGTGACTCCAGCGTATGTCGCGGGAAGAGCGACAACTCGTCGAGGAACAACACGCCGCGATGGGCCAAGCTCACTTCACCGGGACGAGGCCACCCGCCACCACCAACGAGTCCGGCGGTGGAGATGGAGTGATGCGGCGCGCGGAACGGGCGTGCTGGAGTCGAAGTCGTGGGGACCTGCTCAGGGCCCAGCAATCCGGCCACCGAGTGAATGGCGAGCACCTCGAGGGCTTCCTGTTCGTCGAGTGGCGGAAGAATCCCGGGCAGTCGACGGGCAAGCATCGTCTTGCCGGCACCCGGTGGCCCCACCAGCAGCAGGTTGTGCGAACCGGCCGCCGCGATTTCGAGCGCGCGTACCGCAAGTGACTGACCGACCACGTCTCCAAGGTCCGGGGTGTCATCGGGTGGCGCGTCGGTGCGTCGTGGTCGCGTATCACTGCGGGCCGTGCCATCACGCAGCGCGTGCACCAATTCTTCGAGCGTGCGTGGTGCCATCGCTCGCGCGCTGGGTACGCGAAGCGCTTCAGCCAGATTGTCCGGAGGAACGATCAGCAGGGCGTCGCTGGTCGCAGCCACATGCCGCGCCACAGCGAGCACCCCGCGTACGCTCCGGAGTTGTCCATCGAGCCCCAGTTCTCCCACCGCACAGGTGTGCTGCAGAGACTCGGCCGGCAGTTGTCCGCTGGCAGCGAGCAAGGCGAGCGCGATGGGGAGATCGAACGCAGTACCTGTTTTTGGTAAATCGCCAGGCTGGAGATTCACCGTGATTCGTCGCGGAGGAATCGTGAATCCTGAATTCGCCAGCGCCGCGTGCACGCGGTCGCGGCTTTCCTTCACTGCCGTCGCGGCGAGACCGACGAGCGTCCACTGAGGTAGCCCATTGGCTACATGCACCTCGACGAGCACGTCGAGGGCATCGATGCCGAGTACGGCGGCGGAGGGGGCGGCGGCAAGCATGGAGCGAAAGTACGGCGCGGGGCGCGGAACACTGTCATCGGAACTACGCGCGCACCGTCTTGCGACCGCACGGGTCACGCGTTGCAGGTGCGCGTGCGGGTCGCGCACCTGTCCGCAGTGCAACGCTCGCGACGGCACCCTGAGCGAGTCGCCGCGTGGCGCAACGGCATCGTGTCGGATGGGGGTGGGCACACAACGATGACGGTCGGCGTGTATCACCTGGGAGGCCGAGAAGTGCGCGCAGCTTGTCTCCTGAAAACCCGAGGCGATTCAGTTCACTCTGGACTGGATCAGTAGTGGTACCGGGCCTGCAGGAAGTCGATGCGGTCATCGTACACCTTGTAGACGAGCCGATGCTCTTGGGTGATCCGACGCGACCACACGTTGGCACCAAGCGCCTTGAGCGGCTCCGGCTTCCCAGTGCCGGTGAAAGGCGTCCGCATGATCACCTCCATCAGGTCCAGCAACTTGAGCGCGATGCGAGGCTGCTCGGCGACCCAGTAACGCAAATCCTCGCGACACTCCGGCTGGACCACCGCATCGCGGCGCGTCGGCCGCGCCGCGGCGTTGTCAGCGACGCGGCCAGCTGCCTTGGGAACGGCCGGACGCTTTACCATGGCCGCCAGTCAGTCGGCCGCGTGCACGTCGAGCGAGGCGCGCAACTCCTGCAGCGTGGTGGGCTCGACGTTCCGCGCTTCTGATCGCGCCAGCGCCGCCATCAGCCGCACGGCGTTCTTGGGGGACCGGAGCAGATGGGCCGTTTCCATCAGGCCAGCCAGCTCGGCGGCCGGTAGCAGCGCCAAATCCTCATGGCCACGACGCTGGAGGATTACGGGCTCTTGGGTATCCTCGACTGCGTCCCACACCTCGGCGAGATGCTCGCGTAAATGGCTGTACGTCGCTTTGGTCATGGGCTGTTTCCCTCTACAGGTGTCATAAGTTGTACAGGTGTACTGTACGGGACTGGTGCACTGGGGTCAAGCCTGCCGCCTTGCACGTCTACGCGGGACGCGTTGGTCGCGATGCTGGCCCACCCTTAGTGGACACCTCAAATCCGGCCACTGATCGACACCGCAATACCGGACACCACGCCGGCGAACCGAGACTGGTTTGCGACACACGAAACCGGTCTTCTGAAAACGCGCGGCGGTTCAATGATGCGCCGCGAGAGCACGTCGAGCACGAACGCGACGTCCACGAAGCCACGTCACGTCGCGGCATACGTGCGTGAGCGGCGGCAAGCATGAAGCGACAGTAGCGAGTGTCGTGCGAAGCACTGTCATCCGAATGCGGCGGGCATCATCCGTCGAACGCCAACGCAGAAACGGGCGCCCTTGCGGGCGCCCGTTCGTGATTGCGTGGTGCCGGTGCGATGAGCGCACCGACTCAGCGACCTACCGGTAGAAGTACACGTTGTCGACGTACAGCACCGACGGGCCGCCGGCGACGAACAGCATCTGCTGCAGCTTGTTCTTCGCGGTGAGTCCGACGAAGCTCGCGAGCGGGATGTTGAGCGACACCCAGCTGCCCGTCGCGATCTGACCCGCCTGATACTTGCCGATGGCGGCGGTGCCCGTGGCGTCGTTCACCAGCTGGATCTCGAGCGTGGCGGCCGGATTCGGCGACCAGACATCCACGTGAATGCCGGTCATCGTGGACGCATCGATGTTGTTGGCTGGAACGGCCGGGCCGAACTCGATACCCACGAAATTGAACAGCGAGTACTTCTTGATGCTGCGACCCGCCACGGTGAACGGATCGACGAGTTCACTGTTGCCGGCGCTCCAGCTGGTGCGCCACGTATCCACGCCGCGGTTGGTGTACGCGGTGGTGAACAGCGAGATCACATCGACGGCGGCCTTGGTCGGTGCGGCGGCAATCGTGGTCGGGGCCGGGAGCGGTGCGGTGACCGTCACGGTCGAACTCGACGCGACCGCGAGGCCGTTCATCGTCGCGGTGATCGTCGCGGTGCCGGCCGTTACGCCCGTCACCAGACCATCAACGCTCACGGTGGCCACGGCCGGGTTGCTCGACGTGAGCGTGAACCAGCGCCACGCCACATCGGAGAGCTTGCCGCCGTTCGGCAGCACCGGCGTCGTGAAGTTCACCGTGTTCGGACCGGCGCCCATCTGCTGCGGCGCACCAACGGCCACGTTGAGTGTCGGCCACGCCACACCAGCGGCGGTAGGGGCAGCGACCTGACCAACGGGAAGATTCTCATACTGCACGTCGGCGAACCACACCGTATAGTTGAGAGGGCCGTCGGCGAAGTGGAACAGACCGTCCATGGCCGTCGCCTTGGCCGGATTCGGCATCGGGATGATGTACTTCGTGAACGTGGTCGTGAGCGGAATCCCGATTGACTCGGCGTTCAGCACGGTCGTGTTGGCGTTGTTGCCGATGCCGACCTTGAGCGTGGCGTTCGCGACACTGCTCTTGGCCCAGAACGTCAGGGCGTTGAACGTCGACAGATTGCGCGGCGTGGCCGACACGAACGCGCCGCCGGAGTAGCCGCCGCTGCCCGTGATGATGGCCTTGATCGACTTCTTCCCGTTGTAGAGCGTGGTGGCATCGATCGTGACCGCGTTCGTCGCGCCGCCGAAATCGGCGAAGCTCACACCCGTGTCGTAGGCATCCGAGAACACCAGCGAGCCCGTGGCGGCCGGGGCCGTCACGGTGATGAGCCGGGTCGCGGTACGCGTGGATGCGGTGTGCGTGGCGGTGATCGTCGTGGTGCCCGCGGCAAGTGCCGTCACCAGGCCAGTGCTGCTCACCGTCGCGACGTTCGCGGCCGACGAGGCGAAGGTGACGCCCGTGGCCAGCGCGCCGGTCGTGGCGTCGCTATACGTGCCGGTGACGGTGAGCTGCTGCGTGGCGGCCACGAGCAGGTTCACGGTGGCGGGCGTGAGCGCGATCGACGAGAGCGTCGGCGCGGCCGGGGCGACGGTAATCGTCGCCGTGGCCGACTTGCCCGAGGCCGAGGCCGTGATCGTGGCGGTGCCCGCCGAAAGTGCGGTCACGACGCCGGCCGTGCTGGCGGTGGCGACGGTGCTGGCCGAGGACGTGTACGTCACGCCTGACGTGATCGCCGCGGTCGTGTTGTCGCTGTAGCTGCCGGTCACCGTCAGCGCCTGCGTGCCACCGATGGCGAGGTTGGCAGTGCTGGGAGAGACGGCGATCGACGAGAGTGTCTTCGCCTCGGTGGTGCTCGACGAGTCGCAGCCGGCGAGCAGAACGCTCGCGCCGGCCACGAGGGCGACGGCAATTCGGCTGAATTGCGGAATACGCATACAGTGCCTCCAGATGGCGATGTCGAAATCACGACATGAGGGAGTCCGGGCGCGCGGCGGGGATCCGAGCCAGAGGCCAGCAGGGGAGCGGCGCGTGAACTTTGTAAGGTTGGAAAACAAAGCATTCAGCCAAAAGCTCGGAAAGTCAAGAAAGTGACATCACATTCGACGGGGAAATGCTACCGTTCTCGACCTTGTACGAGGGGAATGCATATGGTGGTGCCGGAAATGCCACATTGTTCGGTCTTCATACGAACTCGTGTGGAGCCCGTCAATTTTCAACGACTCTGACCCCTTGAACGCCTTGAACGGCGTTCAACGACTCTGACCCCTTGAACGGCGTTCAACGACTCTGACCCCTTGAACGGCGTTCAACGACTCTGACCCCTTGAACGCCCGGCCGCGGCGGCTGGCACCGTCGGCTCCGGGACCCTAGCGTTGCGGCATGACATGCCGACTTCCGATGCTGCGCTTTCCCCGGCTACTGGCCTCGCTCGCGTTCGTCGCTGCCCTCGCTCCGGTCGGCTGGCCCCTTAGCGCCCAGTCGGCCCCCGAGATCTACGCGGTGCGCTACGGCGCCCTCGCCAACTTCCCGGTGGCGTCGCTCATCGCCGGCGCGGACACGTCGCGCCGTCTCGATGTCGCGCTGACCGTGTGGGTGATCAAGCCGGGCAACGGGCGCATCGTGCTCGTCGACGCCGGCTTCTACCGCGAGAAGTTCATGACGCGCTGGAAACCGGTGGACTATCAGATGCCGTCGGATGCGATTCGCGTGCTTGGCATCGCACCGGAGCAGGTCACCGATATCATCGTGTCGCACGTGCACTGGGATCATGCCGATGGCATCGACCTCTTTCCCAACGCCACCGTGTGGATTCAACGCGACGAATACGAACACCACGTGGGCGAGGGCGGCGTCTCACTCGATCGTGCTGCGGATGCGCTCGATGCGGCGATGCTGCACACGCTGCGTCAGGCCGGTCGCGTGAAGCTCGTGAACGGCGATGCCCAGGAGATCATGCCCGGTATCCGGGTGTACACCGGGGGTAAGCACACCTTCGCGTCGCAATACGCCGGCGTGGTCACCGCGCGCGGCACGGTAGTGCTGGCGTCGGACAATGCCTACCTCTACGAGAACCTCGACTCGCGCACACCGATTGCGCAGACGCTCGATCGGGTGTCGAACCTCGCTGCGCAACAGCGCATGTTGGAGTTGGCGGGCGCCACCGGCGTCGTGGTGCCCGGGCATGATCCTGCGGTGTTCACGCGGTTCCCGGCGGCGGGGAAGGGCGCGGTGCGCATCCGCTAGTGCGGGCCGACGGCATTCGGCCCTGTAGAAAGGAGGATGCAAAGTTGATGGGCGGCTGCGCGAAGCGTTGCAACGAACTGAAACGTGTCGTCCCTAGCGCAAATGATCGTTCGCGCGCTTGCGAAGTCAGTGCGTTTTCTTGAAGATCCGTCTCGCAATTGACATGTCGGCAGCCATTACCATCAGCGCGGAGAATACATGCTGTCGATTGGGAGGTTCATGCTCCTAACACTCTCGGTATTCCGCGCCGAGGCGTCCGAGAGTCAGCCAACATTCGTCTCGGTGCGGGTCATCGACGCGAATTCAAGGCCGATTTCCTATGCACTTGTATCCGTGGACGTCGGCGCGTCGCGCGTGACTGACGAGAACGGTGAGGCGCGCTTCCGCATTGAAGCGCGAGACTCGCTACGAATGACCGTTCGACGGATGGGATTTCGGGAAGTCTCAGCATTTAGTCGACGTGACAGCACGGGGACCTACCAGATCGTGTTGCAGTCGATGGCCACTCGGCTCAACGCGGTTGCCGTGACCGCACGTGAAAATACTCCGTTGTCGCGAGCTGGATTCTACGATCGGCTCCTGCAGTCTCAACGCGGCGCGATCACCGCGGAATTCATCACACCTGAGGAACTCGAATCGCGACAGCCAGGGCGCATCACCGACATGCTTCGGGGCCGCCGCTCCGTCAAGGTTGCCGCGGCGAATTCCGGGGGGCGGTCACGGATGGTTGTGCTTGGCCGAGGTGGCACATGCGGCATGACCGTCCTTGTCGACGGGCAGCCGATCAAGGGGATGTTGGAGAAGGCGATCTCGAGCAGCTTGCCGCAGTCCATAAATCCAAATGGCACACGAAGTTCATCGGAGGGTGACCCCGCAGCCGCGTTGTCGCTCGACGAGTTAGTGGATGCCAACGCCGTCGCCGCGATCGAGGTGTACCCAAGTACGGCGAATGCCCCAGCGTCCTTGATCCCGCTAACCGGGCAAGGCTCCTGCGGAATCATCGCGATCTGGACCGGATCTAGACGGTGAGTGCGGCGCGGTCGTGCGAGCGCGAACTCTTTTGACAGGGTTATGTCGCGCGCACGTACACGCAGCCGTTGTCCTGGGCCACCGACGTCGCGAACACGCCCGACGGCTGCATGATGATGCCCGGCAACATCAGGCTGCGCGCCTTGGCCGCCGCCGCGTCGGCCGAAAGCGTATCGGCGGCGGCGATCGTATCGACGACATCCTGAAACGCCAGCGCGCACCCCAGCACGATCACGCCGCGCGCGAGTTGTTTGTCGAGCGCGTGGTTCTCGAGCCCCGCAGGCAAGCCGTCGCCCGCTCGCAGCAGCGCCGGACTCCGCGTGAGCGGCGCCCCCGTCCACGGATGCGTGACTTTGTACTTCTCGCCGATCTTGTAGCGATCCCAGAACTCCTGCTGCATCGCGAGCACGATGCCGTCGTGACGCAGCACGATCACCGGCGACAGCGCACTCGCCGGCACATTGAACGCCGCCATGTACTGCGCGCTCACGATGCCGGCGCGCAACACGCCGAGTCCACCGCCGATATCAGGGCTATCGTACACGGCCTTGTACTTGCCCGTGAGTCGCCGCGTCCACGACAGATCGACGTTCTGCGCGCCACCCGATTCCGTGGACGCGGCGCCCGCACGCTCGGCCCACGCCGCCTGCGCGGTGATGGGAATGAGCGTAGCCGAGAGACTGCCGAGGGCGAACTGCTGCAGGAAGTCACGTCGCGGGGTGGTCATGGCGATGCCTCCACTCAATGCTCACGTGGGCGCGTCGCCCTTAGCGGCGCGGGGAACTCCCCAAACTACGGCCGCCGACTCGGTGCGCCAGCATACCGGCGCGCGAGCTCAGCGGCTGGTGACCCGCAGCCAGAGCACCTCATGCCACGAGCCTTCCAGGTTGAGCGTTTCGTACAACCGCTCCACGCGCGCGTCGGCGATTCCGGGAGTCGCGTTCAACGTGCGCAGCACTTCCACCAACTTGGCGTTGTCGGGGAGGTCGATACTGACGTGCCAGCCGTCTTCTCGCGGACCCACGCCGCGCAATGTCACGTACGGCGGCAGCGCGTCGCGAATCTGACGGGTCGCCCGTGTTTCGCGCGGGTCGAGGCGCAGCCGTGGGTCGTCAGGATCAATGGTGGCCACGTCAGTGGTGAGTCGCGCTTGGCGTTCCCATCGCACCGTCGACTTTTCACTGAATGGCACGCGCATGCTTCGACAGCCGTCGCCGCACCACAGGGCGATTTCGTCGTGCGTCGTGGTACGCAGGCGGGCCACCAGCGCGCCATCGTTCGCCCCCGCGATGACCACGTCTCGCTCGGCGCCGCGTAATGCGCTCGATGACTCGTGGGTCCCGTCGCTGATCAGCCCAGCAGCAGGAAACGTCGGGGTGAGCCATCCGTCGGCGCAGACATAGGCCACCCCGTGCCGCAGCCGCAGCGTGTCCGCGCCCTCCCGGGCGTTCATCACGACGACCGTCAGCGCGGTATCGGCCTCGCCCTGCAGGGAAAACGCACTCCACGAAATGTCCCGCGCCGCGGCCGGCAGGTGTTGGCCGACAAGCGTGGCGAAGAGCAGCTCGGACTCGACGCCATACGTCCCGGCGACGGGTGGACAGCCCGGAGCCCCACCCGACGCCGCGCCGAGGCGCAACGGACGCCACGCCCGCGGAATCGACGACTCCGCGCTGCCGCAGCCGATAAGGATCGCACCCGCCGCGAGGCGGAGCAGGAGTCGAGAGGGAGTGGGAAGGGGCACGAGTAAGGGACGATCGGTGTGCGGTCCGGTCATCCCGATTCGGGGTACAACCGAGCGAACGCTGTCCGGCAGTCGCCCGATACGACCGGGGCCGCACCGCTGCCGCTCGGGAGTGGGCGGCCGTACCTTCCCGTTCCACCTCCGACCCACGCATCCCTTGGGCTGTCTCTCTCGAATCGGCTGCATCGTTGTCCTCGCCGTCGGTGGCGTTGGCGCGTACTGGCTCTACGGCGATCGCCTGCCGTCGGTGCTGTCGCGCGCAGCCTCCGGTGCGGCAAGTCGCGTGACCGACGCGGCCACCCAGGCCAGCGAACGGCTCGACAGCAACCAAGGCGCGCGCATTGCGTCCGAGAACGGCGCGGCCCGTCGGGCCGAGCGCGCGAAGCGGGAGCAATCGATCGTGTGGGCCCGTCTCGCGCCCGCGGGATCGGCGGGGCGCGAGTCGATCGCCCGCCTCTCGCGGCGCAACGGACCGGCCTACGTGTCGCTGCGCGCGCCCGAACTCGCCGGCGTGCTGGCCACGGGAATGTCGAAGGTGCTGCCGGCATCGGCCACGCGCCCCGAAGTGGCGGTCGTCGATGAGCAGGTGTTGGTGCGAACGGTGGTGGAGTTGCGTGATGTGGCGGGCGATGGCGCGTTGCGCGGCCTGCTGGGCGTGGCGCTCGACGGACGCGACACGCTGCGTATGGCCGGCACGCTCGATCTCGTGCGACCGGGGTTGGCCGAGTACCGCGTGCGCGAGTTGCGCATCAAGGGCATCGATGTGCCGCCGCGCCTGATTCCGTCGCTCATCGGCGCGATGCATCGCGCCGTGACGGCGGATTCGCTGCCGTCGGATGCGTTGCCGATTCCGTTGCCGAAAGCCGTGGCCGACGTGCGTGTCGCCAACGGCAAGGTCACTCTCTACAAGGCTGTGGTTCCATGAGCGCGCGTCGCATTCTCGTCGTCGATGACGAACCGGGTATCCGTCAGGCCCTTGGGCAGCTGCTCGAGTACGAGGGCTACGAGGTCAAGACGGCGACCGGTGGCGCCGAGGGCATCACGATCTACGACAGCTTCCGTCCGCAGCTCGTGTTTCTCGACGTGAAGATGGCGGGACTCGACGGACTCGAAGTGCTGAAGCGTCTGCGGCAGGCTGATCCCAACGCCACCGTCGTGATGATCAGCGGGCACGCCACCATTCAAACGGCGGTTGAAGCCACGCAACTCGGCGCCTACGACATTCTCGAGAAGCCGCTCGACACCGATCGCGTGCTGGTGCTGCTGCGCAATGCGTTCGAAACGCGCTTGCTCAGCGAAGAGAACGAGCGGCTGCGCGAAACGATCGAATCCCGTTACGAGATCGTGGGGCGCACGTACGGCATCCGCGCACTGCTCGAACGCATCGACAAAGTGGCGGGCACACCGGCGCGCGTGCTCATCACGGGCGAGAACGGCACCGGCAAAGAACTCGTGGCGCGGGCCATTCATCGCGGGTCGTTGCGCGCGAAGAAGCCGTTCGTGGAAGTGAACTGCGCAGCGATTCCGTCGGAGCTTATCGAGAGTGAGCTGTTCGGTCATATGAAGGGCTCGTTCACCGGCGCCATCGCCGACCGTGCCGGCAAGTTCGAGCAGGCCGATGGCGGCACGCTGTTTCTCGACGAGATCGGCGACATGTCGCTGAGCGCGCAGGCCAAGGTGTTGCGCGTGTTGCAGGACGGCTTCGTGACGCGAATCGGCGGCAGCAAGCCGATTCAGGTTGACGTGCGCGTACTGGCCGCCACCAACAAGTTGCTCGAAGACGAGATCGCCAACGGCCGGTTCCGCGAAGACTTGTTCTATCGGCTGAACGTAGTGCCCATCACGGTACCGCCGCTGCGCGAGCGTCGCGAAGACATCGAACAGCTGGTCGTGTACTTCCTGCAGCAGTTTGCCGCCCGTGATGGCCTGCCGGCGCGCGGCATCACCGATGAGGCGCTGGTGCGCTTGTCGGAGCTCGACTGGCCCGGCAACGTGCGCGAGTTACGCAACACGGTGGAGCGTCTGGTGATTCTGGCCAGCGCCTCCACGATCACGGCCACCGACGTGGAACGCCTCGTGGGGAAACGCTCGGCCGAGCCGGCTGGGCTGGGCAACCTGGTGGATTGCACCACGTTTGAGGAGTTCAAGGTGGCGGCGGAGCGGGCATTTCTGCTGGCCAAGCTGCGCGCCTTCGACTGGAACGTGTCGGAGACGGCCCGGGCGCTCGATATGCCCCGGTCGAATCTCTACAAGAAGATCGAGCGTTATGCTTTGACGCGGGAAAGTACGCCGGCGTGAGATGTGCCTGACCTTCAGCCCGACTTGGTATGAGCGACCGCAACTGGGAAGCCGAACTGGCGAAGATCGACAAGCAGCTGGCCTCGGTGTCCGACGAGGCGCTGCTGGCCGAGAGCAAGGCCGTGGTCCCGGCCAAGACGGGGGCGCGGACGATCGCGGCGCCTACGGTGGCCGCACCGGCGCGCTCTGCCGCTCCTTCAGCGGGAGTGCCGGCGGCCGGCGCCTGGAAAGGCTGGGTGAAGGTGGCGATCGCCGTCGGCGCGGCAGCGGGGCTCATGTTCTGGCCGTGGCCCGCACAGTGCGGCGGCGCGCTGATCGGGTTTACCGCGGCCACGGGGGCCGTGTCGCTGCTGGGTCTCTGGAGTGCAATCGGGACGTGGCGCCATCGACTCGGCCTCGCGCACGTGGCGTCGCTGTTGGTCGTCGTCTGGGGGCTCGTGCTGGGTGCTCGCGAAGTGCTGCCCCGTGCCGGGTACGCGATCCCGACCGCGGAGCGGAGCGAAGGGTGGAGCTGCCCGGCGCCCTCGGGAGCTCCTCCCTCGGTAGGTCCAGGGGTGATTCCGAGCTAAATTTCGGGGATGACGACTCTTCACAACTTTATCGGTGGCGCGTGGGTCGCGCCGTCGACCGGCAACTATTTCGAGAATAGAAATCCGGCCGACCAGCAGGACGTTATTGGCCTCTTCCCGGCGTCTGGCGTGGCCGATGTGGAAGCCGCCGTGGTCAGTGCCCAGCGCGGATTCGAGCGCTGGAAGCGTACGCCGGCGCCGGCACGTGGCGATGTGCTGCGCCGCGTCGGCGACCTGATGGCGGCGCGCAAGGAAGAGATCGCGAATCTGATGACGCGCGAGATGGGCAAGCCACTCGCGGAGACACGCGGCGATGTGCAGGAAGGCATCGACACCGCCTATTACGCCGCGACGGAAGGACGTCGCCTCTTCGGGCACACGGTGCCTAGCGAACTCGCCAGCAAGTGGGCGATGAGTATGCGGCGGCCGATCGGCGTCTGCGGCCTGATCACGCCGTTCAACTTCCCGATGGCCATTCCCACGTGGAAGGCGTTTCCGGCGTTGCTGTGCGGCAACTCGGTGATCCTCAAGCCCGCCGAAGATGTGCCGCACACGGCCACCGTGCTGGTGGAGATTCTCCTCAAGGCCGGACTGCCGCCCGAGGTGATTCAGCTGGTGCACGGCATGGGCGAAGTCGTGGGCAAGGCACTCGTGGAGCATCCGAAGGTGCCGGTGATTTCGTTCACGGGTTCGACCGAAACGGGTCGTTTCGTGGGCGAAACGTGTGGTCGCATGCACAAGCGGTTGTCGCTCGAGATGGGCGGCAAGAACGCGCAGATCGTGCTTGACGATGCCGATCTGGATCTGGCGGTCGACGGCGTGCTGTGGGGCGCTTTCGGTACCACCGGCCAGCGATGCACCGCCACGAGCCGTCTGATCCTGCAGGCTGGAATTCACGACAGCTTCGTGGAGAAACTCGTCGCACGGGCGCAGGCGCTCGTGCTGGGCGATGGTCGCGTGGCTGGCCACGACGTCGGTCCGCTGGTGAATGAAGCCGCGCGTGAGAAGGTCGAGCGCTATGTGCAGATCGGGAAAGAGCAGGGCGCCACGCTTCGGTGCGGCGGCGCGCGGGCCACGGGCGGTGCGCTCGATGCCGGTTTCTTCTTCCAGCCCACGATCTTCACCAATGTGACGGCCGGATCACGGTTGGAGCAGGAAGAAATCTTCGGACCGGTGCTGTCGGTGATCCGGGTCGCTACCGTCGAGGAGGCCTTTGCGGTAAACAACGGAGTCCGCTACGGGCTGTCGTCGTCGGTGTACACGAGCAACGTGAACGTCGCCTTCCGCGCGCTGCAGGATCTCGACAACGGTATCACGTACGTGAACGCTCCTACGATCGGCGCCGAAGCGCATTTGCCCTTCGGTGGTGTGAAGGAAACGGGCAACGGCCATCGCGAAGGCGGCTGGGAAGTGTACGAGTTCTACTCGGAGACCAAGGTGGGCTACGTGGATTACTCCGGTGCACTCCAGCGCGCGCAGATCGACAACTATTGAAAACCTGATGGCGCCGAACAAAGATCATCGCGCGAATGCCCTGCGGGCGGCCAATGGCCGCTCGCGTCGGCGCGCGCTCTCGTTCGGCTGGCTCTGGGAATGGGCCAAGGTCCTGCCGCCGGCGGTGCTGCTGTTTTTGGTGCTCCGCACCTTCGTGGTGGAGGCGTACAAGATCCCATCGGGCAGCATGGAGCGTACGCTGCTGGTGGGAGACTTCCTGCTGGTGAACAAGTGGTTGTACGGCGCCGAGGTCCCGTATTCGCGGCGCAGGTTGCCGGCAGTGCGGGCGCCACAACTCGGCGATATTCTGGTGTTCGAATGGCCCACCGATCCCACCAAGAATTTTGTGAAGCGCTTGGTGGGACGGCCGGGCGATACGTTGTCGATGCAGGGCGGCTCGCTGCTGCGCAATGGTGTGCTGGTGCGCGAACAGTACGTGTCGCACACCGAACCGGACGTCGATCCGATGACCGACGAATTCCGCTGGCAGCGCGGCTATCTCACCAATACTGCAGTGGCCGCCGAAGCGGGCATGCCTCCGATCTATCGTCCATCTCGGGACAACTGGGGCCCGATCGTGGTGCCGCCGAAGCACCTCTTCGTCCTCGGCGACAACCGCGACAACTCGCTCGACAGCCGCTACTGGGGCTTCGTTCCCGACAGTCTACTGCGTGGCACGCCGTGGATCGTCTACTACAGTTTCACGCCGGACTCCACGGCGCGCGCACCCTGGCTCACCGGAATCCGGTGGGGCCGCCTGGGGGCGCGCGTTCGCTGACTGCGCCGCTAACGATTTAACGGCGACATACGTTGACGAATGGTGCCTCGGTAGTTCACCGTTAAGGGGTTAGCAGTTAGTTGTTGTACGCAGGACGCCGCGCTCCCCCCGCCGCGCGGTCGCATGTCCAGTCTCTCTGCCACACGAGCCGCGCTGCCATGGCTGTGACGCCCCCGAAAAAGAAGGTGTCGTACGAGGAAGGCTCCCTCGATCAGTATCTGCGCGACATCAGCGCGTATCCGCTGATCTCCCGCGAAGAAGAAGCAGAGCTTGCGCGACGGATCCGGGTCGGTGATCAGGAAGCGCTGGACAAGTTGGTACGATCGAATCTGCGTTTCGTGGTGTCGGTCGCGAAGAAGTATCAGAATCAGGGCGTGTCGCTGTCCGACCTGATCAATGAAGGCAACCTTGGGCTCATTCGCGCCGCCCATAAGTTCGACGAGACGAAGGGCATCAAGTTCATCTCGTATGCGGTGTGGTGGATTCGTCAGGCCATTCTGCAGGCGCTGGCCGAACAGTCGCGCATTGTGCGTGTGCCCTTGAACCGGGCCGGCACGCTGCACCGCATCGGGAAACGGGCGAACACGCTGCTCCAGGAACTCGGGCGCGAAGCAACGCACGCCGAGATTGCAGAAGGGATGGACATCACCGAGGAAGAAGTCGCCAAGACGATGTCGATTTCTCAGGTGCATCTGTCGCTCGACGCCCCGCTCACGCCGGGCGAAGACAACCGCCTGCTGGATTACCTGCCCGACACCAACCACGCCACGCCCGACGAGCAGACCTTCGAGAAGGCGCTCACCGAAGCGATCGAGGATTCGTTGGGCAGCCTCAAGGAGCGCGAATCGAAGATTCTGCGCTTGTATTTCGGGATCGACGGCGCCGAACCGATGACGCTCGAAGAGATCGGCTCGCTGCTGGGCATCACGCGCGAGCGCGTCCGTCAGATCAAGGAGAAGGCACTGTCGCGTCTCCGGCACGTTTCACGATCCAAGTCGCTCGAAAGCTTCCTGGGCTGAGCCCGTACTGATTCTATGGCTTCTACGTACTCCTTCGACGTCACGACCAGCGTCGACCTGCAGGAAGTGGACAACGCGGTCAATCAGACGCAGAAGGAGATCGCGCAGCGATTCGACTTCAAGGGCGCGCTGGTCGAGATCGAGTTCAAGCGCACCGACAGCATCGTGAACCTGGCCACCGACAGCGACATGCGCATGGAGGCGCTGTTCGACGCGCTGCGCGGTAAGCTGATCAAGCGTGGCGTGCCGGTGAAGAATCTGGACATCGGCGACGTGAAGCCGGGCGGCGGTGACGTGCTCCGTCGCGAGATCAAGCTCAAGATGGCGCTGGAGTCCGATCAGGCGAAGAAGGTGTCGGCCACGATCAAGGACGCGAAGCTCAAGAAAGTCACGGCCAGCATTCAGGGCGATCAGGTGCGCGTGTCGAGCCCCGACAAGGACGCGCTGCAGGACGCGATCGCCGTGCTCCGAAAGGCGGACTTCGAGGTGGAGTTGCAGTTCGGCAACTTCCGCTAGGCGCCGCGCCGGGATGCAGAATGTACCGCTGATCTCGGCCACCCTTCAGCTGCAGGCGCCGTTCACCGCGATTACCGCGCTGATCGTGTTTCGCGTCTGGAAAGTGTACGGCGGACTGCCGCTCCGCGATCTCGCGATCGGCTGGTCGCTGTGGACGGCCCGGATGTTCGTGGCCAGCTACATCATGGTGCTCGCGCAGCTGGGCGAGTCGGTACACTCGCCCTTGCGACGCGCGCTCTCCGCGCTCGGCGTGGCGCTGGTCCTCGCTGCCTTGCCGTACCTCGTGACCGGCACGCTTGCCGTCGCCAACGTCGTGAGAGAATACCACGGCACGCGCCGGTGGGCGCTGGCGCTGGCTGGTGTCGCCGTGCCCCTCTCCCTTCTGTTCTCGGCCGAAGGCGCGCCCGCGGGCCCGCGCATCGCGCTGGTGCTGTTCTCCACCACGATTTCCTTCGCGCTGGCGTTCGGCTACGTGGCGTGGCGATTGCTACGGCATCCCGCCGACGATCTCACGCTGGGCCGACAGATCGCTGCGCTCGGATTCGGCACCTACGCACTGAAGCAGATCTACAACCTGTACGCGTTCTTGTACGAGGGGCCGTCGATCACGCAGCCGTCATTCCTGTCGGAGAATGTGGTGTTGATCCTGGCCGCGATGGGCACGGTCGCGCTGTTGTTCGAACGTGAACGGGAGCGTGCCGTCCAGGCGGTGCAGGAGCAACGGCGCCTCGAGACGGAACTGGCCGAACGTACGCGATTGGATAGTCTGGGCCGGTTGGCCGGTGGTGTCGCGCACGACTTCAACAACATGCTTACGGCCATCATCGGCAACGTGCAACAGGCGCGTGAAGAGATGGGGCAGACGTCGCCGATCGACGGCGAGTTGTCGCAAATCGAGAGCACGGCCAATCGCGCGGCCGCGCTGACGCGTCAGCTGTTGGCGGTGGCACGTCGCGAGCAGGTACGCCCTGCCGTGTTTGATGTCGTGCAGCGTGTGGAGTCGCTGCGACGCTACCTGTATCGTCAGGCCGGCGCGTCGGTCGTGTTCGACATGCAGCTGCCGGTGGGGCCGCTGTACGTGGAAGCCGATCCCGATCGATTCGATCAGATGGTGATCAATCTCGTGGCCAACGCGCGCGACGCGCTCGATGGACTCTCCGGCACCGTGAGTTTGTCGGTGTTGGCTGCTCCCGCGGCGCTGGACGGCCGCGACGCCGTGCTGATTCGCGTGTTGGATACCGGCAGTGGCATGGACGACGCGGTGCGCGCGCGCATTTTCGAACCGTTCTTCACGACGAAATCGCTGGAGCGCGGCACAGGGCTCGGGTTGGCGAGCGTACATGGTGCCGTCACGCAGGCCGGTGGACGGATCGACGTGGTCAGTGCCCTCGGCGCGGGGTCGCGCTTCGACATCCTGCTGCCGGCCTCGACGCCCGACGACGCGGTCCCTGGCATCACGAGCGACGCACCGCGGGTTCGACGTGCCGCCGTCCCGTCGTCGACGATGCCGTCCACTGCGGCCGGCGAACGGACCGTCCTGGTGGTGGACGACGATCCGCTCGTGCGGCGGGTGGCAGTGCGCATTCTGCGCCGCTCAGGATACGTGGTGTGCGAGGCGGAGGATGCCGAGCAGGCGATGGAGCTGCACGCCGCGTTCGACGGCCGCATTGACCTGCTGCTCACGGACCTCATGATGCCCGGTCCGAATGGCCGGGACCTCGCCACGCGACTGGTGGTGCGCGACCCGCAGATCGCGGTGGCGTACATGTCGGGGTACGACGCCGATGCCGCGCGGGACGGCGTCGACGCGCCGATGGGGCCGTTCATCGCTAAGCCGTTCCATGAGCAGCAGTTGCTCGACGGGGTCAGAGACGCGCTGGGGATACTGGCCGACTAGCCGGCGGGCAGCGAAGGTGGGCCCCCGGCGCCGTTTCAGGCGGGTCACGGCCCTGCTAGCTTTCCCGGATGCTCAAGTTCGGTCTGGTCACCCTCGGGTGCGATAAGAATACGGTAGACTCCGAGCGGTACCTGGCTGATCTCGTTGCCCATGGCGGCGAGCAGGTGACCGACATGCGTGATGCCGATGTGGTGGTGGTCAACACCTGCGGCTTCATTGACGCCGCCAAGGCCGAATCGATCGAAGCGATCGTGGCTGCGGCGCGTCTAAAGGACGACGGCAAGTGTCAGGCGGTCTTCGCCATCGGCTGCATGGTAGAACGGCACAAGTCGGAGCTCGAGGAGGCGCTGCCCGAGGTGGACGTGTTCCTCGGCAACTCCGAGACGGACCGCCTCATTCCCGAGCTCGTGGAGCGCGGCCTGCTGGGCGGGTCGCTGGTGGAGCATCCCGGCGTGCGCCTGTTCGGCGGCGACCTGCCGCATGTGCGCTACTTGAAGATCTCGGAAGGATGTGACCACGGCTGCGCGTTCTGCGCGATTCCGCTCATGCGCGGCAAGCACCGCTCGTTCGCGCTGGATGATCTCGTGAAGGAAGCGCAACTGCTGGAAGTACAGGGCGCGCGCGAAATGAACCTGGTGGCACAGGATCTCGCGCACTACGGTCGCGATCGTCGTGATGGCGTGGCGTTGCCCGAGCTGCTCGAAGCGCTCGTGCGTGAAACGTCGATTCCGTGGATCCGCAACATGTACCTGTACAGCACCGGCATCACGCCGCGGTTGCTGGAGGTCATCGCGGCGAATCCGCGTATCGTGCGCTATCTCGACACGCCGATGCAGCATGGCTCCGATGCCGTGCTCGCGCGCATGCGACGCCCCGAGCGACAGAAGACGATCCGTGAACGCCTCGCGCAGTATCGCGCGATCGTGCCCGACCTCGCCGTGCGCACGTCGGTGATCGTGGGCTTCCCCGGTGAGACGGAAACCGATTTCGAGATTCTCTGCGATTTCCTCGAAGAGATGCAGTTCGATCGCGTCGGCGTGTTCACGTATTCGCCGCAGGAAGGCACGCGCGCGAACAGCATGGAAGACGACGTCGCCGATTCGATCAAGCAGGAGCGCAAGGAGCGCATCGAAGAGTTGCAGCGGGCGATCACATCGGAACGTTACGAGCGCTTCCTCGGTGTCGAGTCTCGCGTGTTGGTGGAGCGCGCGTCCGACGTGGCCGGTGAAATGCTGTGCCGCGCGCCGTGGCAGGCCGATGATATCGACGGGTTGGTGCACGTACCGATCAACGCCGCGTCGGGCATCATGACGCCCGGTGCGTTCGCCGACGTGCGTATCGAGCACGTGGTAGACGACTATGATTTCCGCGCTACGCTATTGCGCGTGGCCGAGCAGGCGACGGCACCGATCCGACGTACGTCGCGCACCTTGCCGCTGGTTGGCAGCGGTATTCCTGACAGTTCTTCCGTGGGGAGTTTCGGCCGATGAGCAGTCCGACAGAACTCGCAGCCATGTTGACGTCGCGCCCGAGCGCGCGTTCCGCCGAAATCATGGCGCGAGCGCGCGCTCGTTTTCCGGGCGGCGTGAACTCACCCGTGCGCGCCTTTGGTGGTGTGGGTGGCGAGCCGTTCGTCGCCAAGCGCGGGAAAGGCGCCCGGGTGTGGGACGCCGACGGCAACGAGTATCTCGACTACATCCTGTCGTGGGGCCCGCTGGTGCTGGGGCATGCGCCCGATGTGGTGCTCGAGGCCGTATCGCGCGCGATGCAGGACGGCACGAGCTTCGGCATGCCCACCGAGCGTGAGGTGGAGCTGGCCGACAAGATCGCCGAGCGTATGCCGCACATGGAGATGGTGCGCTTCACGTCCAGCGGCACGGAAGCGGCGATGACCATTGCACGGCTGGCCCGTGCTATCACCGGCCGCGAATACATCCTGAAGTTCGAAGGCTGCTACCACGGTCATGCCGATGCGTTTCTGGTGCGCGCCGGGTCGGGCGTGGCCACGCTCGGGCTTCCCGATTCGCCGGGCGTCCCGGAGGCGCTGGCCAAGCTGACACTGACCTGCCGGTATAACGATCTCGAGGAGGCGGCCCGCATTGCCCGCGAGTATCCGTTGGCCGCCATCATGCTCGAACCGATCGTGGGCAACAGCGGCTTCATCGAGCCGCTCCCCGATTTCATCCCCGGATTGCGGAAGATCGCTGACGAAACCGGGGCGTTGCTCGTCTTTGATGAAGTCATGACCGGTTTCCGTATCGCCTTCGGCGGCGCTCGCGAGCGCTTTGGTGTCACCCCCGATCTCACGGCCTTGGGCAAGGTGATCGGCGGAGGACTGCCGGTGGCTGCCTACGGCGGCCGTCGTGAGCTCATGCAGAACGTGGCACCCACCGGCAAGGTGTATCAGGCCGGCACGCTTTCGGGGAATCCGTTGGCGATGGCGGCAGGGCTCGCCACCCTCGGCGCGCTCACGCAAGAGGTGCACGACGGTATCACCGCGCAGACTGGCGTGCTCGTGCAGGGGATGCGCGACATCGCCGCCCGACATGGCGTGCCGTTCTCGGCCAGCTATTCCGGCTCGATGTGGGGCTTCTTCTTCCGCGACGAGCCTGTGCACACGTACGACGACGCGAAGTTGTCGGACACGGTGCTGTTCAAGCGGTTCTTTCATGCGGCGCGCCGGCGTGGTGTATCGCTCGCGCCGTCGGCGTTCGAGGCGGCCTTCATGTCGTCGGCGCACGGCGATGCGGAAATCGCCGAGACACTCACCCGACTCGACGACGCGCTCGGCGCGGCCGTCGCGCAACGGGATTAGTCCAGGAGTCCATGCGTTCGCTCATTGCTGGTGCCTTTGGTACGCTGGTGGCTGCAGCCGCCTTCACGGTGGCGTGCGCGCCGCGTGGGGGCAGCATCGGCGCCGGCACGCCGACACCGGTGACGGAAGGCCCGATCACGGGCGAAGCGCATGGGCGACTCGATGGCCGAGACCGGATGGCGCGCATCGCGCTGGCCGGCAAGGCGCAGCTGGCGCCGGTGTCGGCCACCGGGCGGTGGCGCATCGATGAGCAGGGTGGGCGCACGAAGCTGGTCACGGGGCAGGGCGCCGAGAATTGGCGGATCGAGCAGCAGGGCAGCTTGCTGCGCGTGGCCGGCGACAACGGCGATGCCACCCCGTGGCGCGAGGGGCCGTTCGTGGCCCGCGCGGCTGATGGCGGCTCGGCGTTGCGCTACGATAACCGGCGCTATCGGGGCGAGCTCTGGTTCACTCCGACCGACAGCGGCATTCTGGTGGTGAACCGGCTGCCGGTGGAGGACTATCTGCGTGGCGTCGTGCCGATCGAATTGGGCACGCGTCAACCCGCTGATCGGGCCGCCCTCGAAGCCCAGGCAATTGCGGCGCGCAGCTACGCGTACATCCGCGTGCCGTCGGACGCCGCGGTCGAGCCGCGGTCGGGGTGGCATATGGTGGCCACGGTGCAGAACCAGGTGTACGCCGGTCTGGACGTGGAGGCACCGATCGTGAACGAAGCGATCGACAACACGGCCGGATTGGTGATCCGCTACAACGGGCTGCTGGTCGATGCGCCGTACTATTCGTCGTGCGGCGGCCGGACGGCCGCGCCGAAGGAATCGTGGCGGGATGTGCGTGAAGAACCCTATCTGCAGTCGGTGGACGATACCGATCCGCGCACCGGGCGCCCGTACTGCGACATTTCGCCGCGGAATCACTGGACGGCGGAGTTCGACGAGGGGCAGCTCAGCGAGACCGTGCGGCGGGCCCTGGTGGCGGCCGGCGCGCGCGATCCTCGTCCGGGTGTGGTCACCGAGATGCGGGTGGAAGGCCGGACGGCGTCGGGGCGCGCCACGGCGCTGGTGCTGCGCACCGATCGCGGCGACGTGACCGTGCGCAACAACGAGATTCGCAACGTGCTGCGTGATGCGCGTGGCGCGATCCTGTCCAGCACGTATTTTTCAGTGGACCGCGAATCCCGTGCTCGTGGACACCTGTCCGGTGTCAGCCTGCGCGGCCACGGCAACGGCCACGGAGTGGGGATGTGTCAGTGGGGAGCGATCGGCCGGTCACGGGCCGGCATCGACGCCCGCACGATCCTGCGTCATTACTATCCGGGGACCGTCGTCGGGTTCGCCGACTGATCTGTCATCTCCGGAGGCGTAAATGAAGGACGGCGTGCGCATAGCCGTCGTCGGCACGGGTGCCATTGCCCAGCTGACGCACATCCCAGTTCTGTCCAAGCTTCGCGGCGCCAAGCTGGTCGCGTTGTGTGATAACGATGCGGCCAAAGCGCGTGCGCTGGCCGATCGCTTCGATGTGCCCGACGTGTTCACCGACTTCGAGGAGCTGCTCGACAGCGACGAACTCGACGCGGTCATCATTGCCACGCCCAATCACCTGCATGAACCGCACGTGTTGTCGGCGCTGCGCAAGAAGCTGCATGTGTTGTGTGAACGTCCGTTGTCGCTCTCCACGCGCGGTATCGAGCGGTGCATCACCGCTGCGCAGAAGGCCGACCGACGGTTGGTGGTGGGGCACAATCACCGGTTCCGCTCCGATGTGCAGGCGCTCGATCAGTTCATCCGCAATGCGGAGCTGGGGCAGGTCACCTCCATTCGCGCCGGTTCACTGCAGATGAAGCACACCGCTGACGGGTGGCGCAATCGTCGCGCCGAATCGGGCGGCGGCGTGTTTCTCGAACACGGGTTCCCGCTGCTCGATCTCGCCATGTGGCTGGCCGACGGCCCGAATCCGGTCCGCGTGGTGTCGTCGATGCGTCGCGGTCGCGCGGCTGGCTCGGTGGAAGATGCGATGCAGGTGTTTCTCGAGTGCGAGAACGGACTCGTGCTCAACATCGACGTGTCGTGGTCGTACGTGGGCGACGAAGATCGCTGGTGGTTTGAGGTGCACGCCACCCGTGGCTCCGCGCGCCTGGCGCCGTTGCGCGTCACCAAGGAGTTGAACGGACGCGCGGTCGATGTGTCGCCCTCCGGTGCGGCGGCGCGCGAAAGCCCGTTCCTGCAGAGCTACCGGGCGGAGATTGCGCACTTCCTCGCCGTTATCAACGGTGAAGCCCCGTATGAGCCGCCCACCGATCAGGTGCTGGTGCAGAAGGTGGTCGAGGCGATCTACAAAGCCGCCGACGACGGGAAAGAGATCCGCTTCTAATGGCAGTGACCGCCGTTCGGCGCCTGCTGGCGGCGGCGATGCTGATGGCATCGTCGGCGCTCGCGGCACAGCCAACTGAGACGACGCAGACGCCACGACCCCCCGCTCCCGGCATGTCGGCATCGCTCGACAGTGCGCGCGCCGAACGCGGCGCACGGATGTCGGTAGCGATTATTACGTACGGGCCGGGCGAGTTCGTGTTCGAGAAGTTCGGGCATATCGCGCTCGCGCTCACGGACAGCACCACGGGTGAGAGCATCGCCTTCAACTGGGGCATGTTCGATTTCAATCAGCCCAATTTTCTCGGACGCTTCCTCACCGGCGATACCAAGTACTGGATGGCCGGGTACCGTACTGCCGATTTCAACGCGGCGTACATGGGCGAGAATCGCAGCATCCGGAAGCTCGCGCTGCAGCTCAGCGCGGTGCAGCGCGGCGCGATTGCCGATTTCGTGAGCTGGAATGCGCAGGACGCGAACAAGTATTACCGCTACGACTACTACGCTGACAACTGCGCCACGCGCGTGCGCGACGTGCTGAATTGGGCGCTGCAGGGGCAGCTCGACGCACTGTTCGCGGTGCCCGGCAGCGGCCGCACGTGGCGCAATGAAACCGCGCGCATCACGGCCAGCGATCCTCTAGTGTATCCCGGCATTCAGATCGCCCTCGGCCGCAATGCCGATCACGTGCTCACCAAGTGGGAAGAGTCGTTCCTCCCCGATCTGCTGGCGAATCATCTGGCCGCGCTGACGGTGACGAGTGAGAGCGGTGCGCCGGTGAAGCTCGTGGTCAGTGACTCCGTGCTGTTCACCGCCGATCGCGCCCCGATGCCCGAGGTGGCGCCGGCTCGCGTACCGATGGCACTGGTGCTCGGTGTCGTACTGGCCGTACTCGTGGTCATGCTTTCGGGCGCCGGGTCGGTAGCCGTGCGCATCGTCGTGGCGGCGTTCTCCGTGCTGTGGTTCGGTATCGGTGGTGTGCTGGGTACGGCCTTGCTGCTGGCCGGCACCGTCACGAAGCACATCCCCTATATGGGCGCCAATCTCACGGTGCTGCAGTTGCATCCGCTCATGCTGGTGGCGGCGGTGGCCGTGACGGCGTCGCTGTGGCGTGGGACACGGACGCGCGCGGCGCTGGGCGCGTCGCTCGTGGTGGCCGTCCTGTCGCTGGTGGGGCTGGCCCTCCAGCTCGTGCCGTCGCTGTATCAGCAGAGCGGCGTAGTACTCGCCGTGATCGTACCGGTGCAAGTGGCGTTTGCGATGGCCATTCTGCGACTTCGGCCGCGCGTGCGTTCCGACCGCGGCACGCGATGACCACGCATCGCATCGCCGTCGGTATCGACGTGGGCGGGACCTTCACCGACCTCGCCGCGTTGCACGCCGATGGAACGGTGCACACGTCGAAGGTGCTGAGTGTGGCGAGTGATCGGGCCGCCGGTGTGCTCGAGGCCCTGCGCGTGGCCGAGCTGAACGGCTCGCAGATCGCGCACATCGCGCACGGCACCACGGTCGTTACCAATCTGCTGCTCGAGCGCGCGGGCGCCCGCGTCGTGGCCTGTGCGACGGCCGGATTCACCGATCTCCTCGAGCTACGCCGGCAGGAGCGCGCGGCGCTGTACGATCTGGCCAAACATCACCCGCGTCCGCTGGTGGCGCCGGCGCAGGTGATTCCGGTGCAGGAACGCATCACACCCGACGGCGTCACGCTCGCGCTCACCAACGACGCGATCGCCGACGTGATCACGGCGGTGAAGGCGCAGCAGCCGGATACGGTGGCCATCACGTTGCTGCATGCCTACGGCGATCCGTCGCATGAGCGCGCGCTGCGCGACGCCCTCGTGGCGGCGCTCGCCGATGCCGGACTCGTGGCCGACGTGGTGTGTTCGCACGAAGCGCTGCCGGAGATCCGCGAGTACGAGCGGATGGCGACCACGGTGGCCGAAGCCTACGCGCGACCGGCGGTGCGGCGGTATCTGTCGGGACTCTCGGAACGACTGGCGCAGCATGACTATCCGGCCCCGCGCGTGATGACCTCGGCCGGTGGCACGTTATCGGCGCACGATGCGGCGTCGCACGCGGCTGCGCTGGCCCTCTCCGGGCCCGCTGGCGGCGTCACGGGGGCAGCGGCGATCGCTCGTGCCCTCGGGGTGTCGCGCGCGCTCACGATCGATATTGGGGGCACCAGCGCCGACGTGGGCTTGGTGGACGACGGCGAGCCGCTGGTGGAGCGCGGTGGTGCGGTGGCCGGTGTGCCGATCGCCTTGCCGCGCGTGCTGGTAGAAGCCGTAGCAGCCGGCGGTGGCAGCATCGCCTGGCTCGACGATGGTGGCGCATTGCGCACGGGACCGATGAGTGCCGGGGCCTCTCCCGGTCCGGCGGCGTATAGTCGCGGAGGCGAGCGTCCCACGGTCACCGATGCGCACGTGGTGCTGGGCACGATCGCCCCAGGCGAGTGGAGCGGCGGCGTCACGATCAGTCTCGAGCACGCGCGGGCTGCCGTCGACACCATCGCGGCGCCGCTCGGCGTGTCGCTGGAACGGGCGGCCGAGGCCATCATCGCTACAGCCGATGCCACCATGGCGCGTGCACTGCGACGTGTCTCGGTGGAGCGCGGCGTCGATCCGCGTGACGTCCCGCTGATCGCGTTCGGTGGCGGCGGTCCGCTGCATGCCTGTGGATTGGCCGAGCGGTTGGGCATGCGGCAGGTGATCGTGCCGCCACATGCCGGCGTATTGAGCGCCGTGGGCCTGGCACTGGCACCGGAGCGTCGCGAGTCGTTGGTGAGCGTGATGCAGCGCGCCGATGCGCTCACGACGGCGTCACTATCCGCCGTCCTGGAGCATCAGGTGCAATCCATGCACACCGACGGGGACGACGCACTGTCGCTCGGCGTGCGCTGGTGGTTGCGTGCCCGCTACGAAGGCCAGGGCTACGAACTCGATATCCCGGTGCAGCCCGGCGACAGTCCGTTGGATGTGGCGGAACGGTTCATCGCGCGGCATGATCAGCGGGCGGGGTTTGTTCTCAACCGGGCCGTTGAGTTCATCAGCGCCCGCGCGACACTCAGCAGTGCGCCCTGGCCGGTGCACTTTGCGCGGCCCACGCGTGAGGGCACGCTGGCGGAGGGTATGGACGATGGGCGCGCGATGGTGCAGGTGATTGACGGTCCGGCGGTCGTACGATTGCCGGATGCGACCATGCGGATCGCACCAGGTTGGACGGCGCGATCGCTGGAAATCGGAGGTTGGATGTTGGAGCAACAGCCATGACGATGTCGAAGACTACCCATATCGGACGCATTCTCGGCACGCCGGTGCCGATGCTGATGCCGCTGGAAGGCCCGGTGCATGTGCTGCTCCTCGGTGAGGCGCCGGGACCGCGCGGTGCCGACAAGAGCGGCGTGCCGTTTCTGGGCGATGCGGCGGGCAAGGTGCTGTACGACGTGCTCGTGCGACTGGGGGCCATGACCTTGCCACCGGAAATCGACAGCATGGAGTGGGACGGCTCGCTGTTCGTGGCGAGTGGCATCGTGCCGATCGCGCAGGGCGTCGCACTGGGCAATTCCTTCGATCGCTGCCCCACCGACGACGGCGCGACCTTTCGTGCGCCCATGCGTTCGGAGCTCGAGGGTGCTGCCAACCTCGCTCGACTCACGCGCGACATCACCATGCTGCGCACGCGCGGCCTGAAAGGCATCGTGACGCTCGGTCGCGTGGCCACGCGCACGATCGACACGTTGTTCAAGCGCACGCCGATGCCGGAGATGGCTCGCCGCGCGCTGCCGCATCCATCGGCGCAGGGGCTGTTGTCGATGGCGCCCGATCGCGGTAAGGGCGCGAAGATGGCCGACTTGCAGGAAGCGTGGATGGTGCGGTGCCAGTATGCGGTGTTGCAGGCCGGGTATCCGGCGCCCGAGGCGGACAAGTCGTGACGTCGGCTCGCGCGCGGTTCGACGCGCTCGAACTCACGGTGTTTTCGCAGGGCGTGGCCATGCTCGCCGAGGAGATGGGCGGCTTGCTGGAACGCAGCAGCATTTCGCCGAACATCCGCGAGCGTCGTGATGCCAGCTGTGCGCTGTTCGACGCCGATGGACGCATGGTGGCGCAGGCGGCGCACATTCCGGTGCACTTAGGTGCGATGCCGGAGTCGGTGGCGGCGGTCCGTGCCTGTGGTGCCGCTCCGGGCGACGTGTTCTTGCTGAACGATCCGTCGCATGGCGGCTCGCATCTGCCCGACCTCACGATGGTCGAGGTGATCGCCGACGCGCACGATGCGCAGCGCGTCATCGGGTACGCCGCGGTGCGCGCGCATCACGCGGATGTCGGTGGCATGAGTCCGGGCAGTATGCCCTTCGGCGCGACCGAGCTGTTTCAGGAAGGGATCATCGTGCCGCCGGTGCGCATCGAGCGCGGCGGCGTGGCGCAGGACGATGTGATGCGGCTGGTGCTGGCCAACGTGCGCACGCCAGAGGAACGCGAAGGCGATCTGCGCGCCCAGCGCGCGGCGTGCGCCGCGGGGCGCACCGGATGGCAGGCGCTGTACGCCAAGCTTGGTGCCGACGTACTCGGCGACGCGGTGAATGCGCTGCTCGATTACACCGAGCGTCGTGTGCGGGCACGCCTCGAACTGTTGGAAGGCGCCGAAGGCCGCGCCGCCGATGCGCTCGAAGGCGATGGCGTCAGTGATGCACCGATCCCGGTCGTCGTGCACGTTCGCGTGAAGGACGCCACGTTGCATCTGGATCTCACGGGCACGTCGCCCGCAGTACGTGGTAACGTGAATGCACCGCCCGCCGTGGCGCGGGCGGCGGCGGTGTTCGTGCTGCGCGTGTTGTGCGACGACGATGTACCGGTGAACGACGGCGTGGCGCGCGCGCTCGCGCTCACGATTCCCGACGACTGTGTGGCGAACGCCAAGCGGCCAAGCGCGGTGGCGGCGGGCAACGTGGAACTGTCGCAGCGCATGACCGACGTCTGCTTTGCCGCGTTGTCGGCCGCAGCGGCCAGCATCGGTGTGCACGACTTGCCCATTCCGGCGTGCGGTCAGGGCACGATGAACAACGTCACGTTGGGCGCGCCCGGCTGGAGCTTCTACGAAACACTCGGCGGCGGACAAGGCGGCAGTGCGCGCGGCGACGGACCCGATGCGGTGCACGTGGGCATGAGCAACACGCGCAACACGCCGGTGGAGTCTCTCGAGCGCGCGTATCCGCTGCGCGTGGTGGAGTACTCCGTGCGCCGCGGCAGCGGTGGTGCCGGCGCCAGTCGCGGTGGCGACGGGATCGTGCGCCGCTATCAGGCGATGGTGCCGTGCACCGCCACACTGCTCACCGAACGCCGACGCGTGGCGCCGCCGGGAGCGAACGGCGGCCACGATGCGCAGCCGGGGCGGAACTTGTTGAACGGCGAGCTGCTGCCGGCCAAGTGTCGCGTGAGCATGAACGCGGGCGACGTGCTGACCATAGAGACACCCGGAGGCGGAGGATGGGGCGTCTGGAACAGCTAGGGGCGCCAAGAATAAACTGCGCCAAGAATAAACTGCGCCAAGAATAAACTGCGCTAAAAATGAACGGCGCTAAGAATGAGAAGCGCGAAGCGCGACGCGCACTGCTGTTCCTTCGCCCTTGATTCTTAGCGCCGTTGACTCTTAGCGCTGTTGATTCTTAGCGCCGTTCACTCTTAGCGCTCCTAGTAGTTCCCAGGTCTCACACTGTAAGCGCCAGTCCTTCCCACGCGGCGAGTACCCGCAGTGCGCTGCCGGCTTTCGTCACCATCGCGCGGCTTTCCTCGACCATGCGCTCTACGGCGTCGTCGTCGCGATCGGGATGATGGTGAAACAACACCAGCATGCCGGCGCCGCATTCGATGGCTAAGCGCGTGGATTCGAGCGACGAGGAATGCCCCCAGCCGACGTGCTTGGGGAGTTCGCTGTCCAGATACGTGGCGTCGTGTACCAACACCGGGACGTCGCGTAGAAACGCGGTGAGCCGTACCCGCCACGCCTCGGCGGCCTCCGATTCGTCGGCGTACGCCAACTCGTTGTCGGGCGCATACGCGACGGCCGGACCGCGCGCGTCATCGATGCGCAGCACGGCCGCTTCACCGGGATGCTGCGCGGCGAAGCGGTGTACGCGTGACGTACCCACATTGCGCGCGGTGGAGTGCTCCCAGTCGCACACGCCGAGCCGGCTGCGAATGCCGTCGACGTAGGGAAACATCGGTGGGGAGAGCAGGGCGTCCACGAACGGCTGCAACGATGCCGTCTCGCCGTCGCCGCAGCAGATGTCGATTGCCCGCGTTTGGGTGATCAGCGGCGCGAAGTGCGACAGCCCCAGCACGTGGTCGCTGTGCCGATGCGACAGGAAGATGTGCGCGGTGCGATCATCACCGTCGCTCATGAGCTGCGCGCCCAGCGCGCGGATGCCGGTGCCGGCGTCGAGAATCAACAAGCCGTCGTCGGCGGCGCGGAGTTCCACACAGGGCGTGTTACCACCATACCGCACCGTACGCGGTCCCGGACTGGGGCAGGTACCTCTGGTTCCCCAGAAGCGTATCCGGAACCGCGGCGGAACCCCCGACGGCATCAGCGGCGAATCGGTGGCGAAATCAGCCGCGCGGACGGGCGCGCGCTTCCAGCGCCGCCCGATCCACGATCGTAACCACGCGACGCTGCACGGAGATCAGTCCCTTCTCCTGGAACTCGGCCATCGCCCGCGACACCGTCTCGCGGCTGGCGCCGATCATCTGCGCGATCGTCTGGTGCGTGAGCTGCTTGACCAGCGTGGCCGGTTCTCCCGGCGTAGCGTGCTCCAGCAGGACCTTGGCCACACGACCCGGCACGTCGAGCAACACCAGACTGCCGATCGTGCCGTCGGCCTGGCGGAGACGACGCGAGAGCTCGACCATGAGTCCCCACGCCACCTGCGGGCTGGTTTCCACCTGACGGCGGAAATCGGCGCGGCGCAGCACCAAGAGGCTGGACGGCTGCGTGGCGACCACGTGGGCCGAACGTGGACGGCCGTCGATGAGCGAGAGCTCGCCGAAGTGATCGCCGACGTTGAGGACGTTGAGAATGACTTCGCGGCCGTCGTCGCCGATGAGCACCACTTTGACTTCGCCTGAGCGCACGACGAAGAGCGCGTCGCCAGGGTCGCCTTCGGTGACGATCATCGCCCCCTTGGCAAACCGCTGCTCACGGGTGAGTTCGGCAAATCCGCGGACGGCCGACCGCTCGAGCTCGCGGAACAGCGGGACCGTGGAGAGAAAGTCGGTGATACGATCGAGCGAAACGCTCATCGTGGGCGGTGTGAATCGCAGAGGCGTAGTTCCGAACGTTACCATCGTGTGTCACCTCGGGGGGCCGGTGCCCTCGCGGGTGTCCCGTGAAGGTACCAAGGTGGAGAAAGGAGGCAAGCGGACAGCCGAGGCCTCCGAACCTGCTCTGGATTGTCGAACGCGGTTATCTTTCTGTGATACCCGCGACATCCCTGTAGGTCCGCGCTTCGGTCGATATTTCCGACCCGCAAGAAGAGTACGATGCACGTCACGTGCCTCGCCGTGACCGGTATCACGAAGCCTTACGAACTCGAGCACACCCTCTCAATGCTGACCCATCTTCGCGACCGCATGGCCGACGCGCTGCGTCGCGCCACCGAAGTGGAGCAGCTGCTGGCCGACCCGGAAACGGTGAAAGACGCGCCGCGGCTTGCTGCACTCGGTCGCGAGCATCATCGCCTGGCCGAAGTCGTTCAAAAAGTGAACCGCTACACCAAGGCCGAGGCCGAACTCGCCGACGCCCGCGAGATGGCCAATGGTGACGACGCCGACTTTGCGGCCGAAGCCAGAGCGGAGGTCGAGCGACTCGAGCAGGAGTGCACGGCACTGGAGAAGGCGCTGCTGCCGCTGCTCATCCCGCGCGACCCGCTGGACGATCGTCCTGCCATCTTCGAATTACGGGCCGGCACCGGTGGTGACGAAGCGGCCCTGTTTGCCGCCGACTTGCTGCGCATGTACACGCGCTTCATCGAGCGGAAGGGATGGCGCATCGAAGGCATCTCGTATTCCGACGGCACGTTGGGCGGCGTGAAGGAAGCGGTGTTCAAGGTGATCGGCGACGGTGCATTCGGCATGCTGCGCTGGGAGTCCGGGGTGCATCGCGTGCAACGCGTGCCGGCCACCGAATCGCAGGGACGCATTCACACGTCGGCGGCCACGGTGGCGGTGCTGCCGGAAGCCGAAGAAGTCGACGTGAAGATCGAAGACAAGGATCTGCGCATCGATGTGTTCCGGTCGTCCGGACCCGGTGGTCAGAGCGTGAACACCACCGACTCCGCCGTGCGCATCACGCACATTCCGACCGGCCTGGTGGTGTCGCAGCAGGACCAGAAGTCGCAGCTGCAGAACAAGGCCAAGGGCATGGAAGTGCTGCGCGCGCGGTTGCTCGATCTCCGGCTGTCCGAGCAGGAAGCCGAGCGGTCGCGCATGCGAAAGTCTCAGGTCTCCACCGGCGACCGGTCGGCCAAGATCCGCACCTACAATTTTCCGCAGGGTCGGGTCACCGATCACCGTGTCGGCGTCACGCTGTACGACATCGATCGCGTGCTCGACGGCGATCTCGGACCGTTCCTCGAAGCGATCGCGCTGGCGAACGCGGAAGAGAGCCTGAGTGGCTGACACCGCGCGGCTGCTGCGTGATGTGCTCCACGACGCCGCGCGGCTGCTCTCGGAGTCGGCGGCGCTGATCGCAGAAGCCAGTGTGGAAGGCGAGCCGCTCGATGCGGATCGCGAGGCGCGCTGGCTGGTGTCGTCGGTGCTGGATATCGCGCCTGGCGAACTGGGACGACTGCTGTCGGTTGGCTACCACGTATCCCGAGTACCCGCTGCCCGGATCGAAGCGGCGGCACGTAGACGGGCGACCGGAGAACCGGCCGCCTACAGCGTGGGCAGTGCCCCCTTTCGGGAGCTGGTCCTGCAGGTCGACCGGCGGGTGCTCATTCCCCGTCCGGAAACGGAAGTAGTGGTGGGCGAGGCGCTACGGATCACCGCCGACCGGCCCGGTGGAATCGCCGTCGACATCGGCACCGGGTCCGGTGCGATCGCCCTGAGTCTGGCCACCGAAGGGCGGTTCGAACGGGTGATCGCCACCGATCTCTCCGATGAGGCGCTGGCGGTGGCGGCGGCCAACGCTGCGCAGGTGGCGCTCGCGCAGCCGGCGGCGACGCCCGTGGAGTTCCGGCAGGGGGCCGATCTGGCCCCGCTTGCCGGCGTCTTGGCCCGTGTGATTGTGTCCAACCCGCCCTACATTGCGTACAGCGAAGCGGCCGCCCTGCCGCGCAGCGTGCGGGATTGGGAGCCCACGGTGGCGCTCTTGGCGGCCGACGACGGCATGGCGCGCTACGATGCCATCCTGACGGGCGCTCATGGCCTGCTGGAGCCGTTCGGCTGGGTGGTGTTCGAGGTGGATGCCCGGCGCGCGCAACGGACCGCCGCCCTGGCGACCGCTCGCGGGTATCAGCAGGTACAGGTCGTGCACGATCTCACCGGTCGTGAGCGCGTCCTGCTCGCGCAGCACGATCCGGCGTAATTCTCACTTCATTGCTTCTACTCGGCCGAGGAGGCCGATCTCCATGCTCGAAAGCAAGGCGAAGGACCTCGGCCGCACGATCGGTCAAAGCGAAGAGTACAAGGCCGTGAAGCGCAGCAGCGAAGCGCTGAACAACGACCGTGAAGCAACCACCGTGCTGCGGCAGATGGAGAAGATCCGCCAGGATGCGCAGGCGATGATCGATCGCGGCGAAGAGCCGACGAACGAGATGGAGCAGCAGTTGGATACGCTGCTGCAGCAGGTGCAGGTGAACAGCTCCTATCAGGCCGCGATCTCGGCGCAGGACAATTTCGACAAGCTCATGCTGCGCGTGAACCAGTGGATCGCCGATGGCATCCGAGCGGGTGCCACCAGCTCGATCATCCTTGGCTGATCGGCCGGTCATGTCGGGCGTCGCAGGCGGGTGCTTCATCGTACTGGAAGGCGGTGAGGGGGTCGGCAAGACGACGCAGTGGCGTCGACTGGCCGATACGCTCATCGCCGCCGGTCACGATGTGGTGCCGCTGCGCGAGCCCGGTGGGACGCCGGCGGGTGACGCGTTGCGCGCCGTGCTGCTCGATCCGTCGTCGGCGCTCACGCCGGAAACCGAGGCGCTGCTGTTTGCCGCCTCGCGCGCGCAGTTGGTGCGTGATGTGATCACGCCGGCATTGCACCGCGGTGCGGTCGTGCTGGTCGATCGTTTCCTCCTGTCGACCTACGCGTATCAGGGTCGCGGTCGCGCGCTGTCACTGTCGTCGCTGCGCGACGTGAACGCCTTCGCGACGGCCGGATTGGCGCCCGATCTTACGCTGCTGTTGTCGTTGCCGCTCGACGAGTCGATGGCCCGCATGCACGCGCGCGGCAGCACCGATCGCATGGAGCGTGAGGATGACGCGTTTCATCGTCGCGTGCGCGCGGCGTTCGACGACGCGCTCGATCCGGCGTGGCAGGGGCAACATCCGGAGATCGGCCCGGTCGTCGCCGTCGATGCGGGCGGCGACGCCGAGCTGGTGACGGCGCGCTGTCTGGCGGTATTGGCCACGAAGTGGCCTCATCGTTTTTCCGAGGTGCAGGTGGAACGTCCGTTGTCTGCGGTGCAGGTGACCCATGGCTGAGACGCTGCCGGATACGCCGCGCAGTTCCCGCCGACGCTCGCGCACGATCGCGGCGGCTGCGCTGTTCGTGGCGCTGTTGTCGCTGGGCGGCTGGTGGGCCGGTCGTGATCTCACAGCCGGCACCCGTCAGGCCCGTGCGCCGCTCGGTGGCGCGCGCCTGTTCGATCAGGTGGTCGCGGCCGTGGCGCAGAAGTACGTGGACTCGCTCGATGGCAGCGCGATCTACGAGAAGGCGGTGTCGGGATTGCTGCGCGAGCTGAAGGACCCGTACACGTCGTATCTGGCCGAAGACCGGCTGCGTCGGTTGAACGAGCAGATCAGTGGTACCTACGCGGGCGTCGGATTGCAGATCGACATCCGCGACAGCTGGCCGGTCGTGATCGAGCCGATCGTCGGTGGTCCGTCGGAGCGCGCGGGTGTGCTGGTAGGTGATCGCATCGTGTTGGTCGGCAAGGAATCGACGCGCGGATGGTCGCGCGATGAAACGTCGAAGGCGATGCGTGGAGCGCCGGGGTCGAGTGTCACCTTCACCGTAGAACGTGGAGATTCGCGCGTGAACTTCACGCTGGTGCGCGACAAGGTGCATCTGCGGGCGGTGCAGCGCGTGCAGCTGTTGCAGAACGGCGTAGGCTACGTAGACGTAAATGTGTTCAGCGCGCAGACCGCCACGGAGCTGAGCGCGGCGGTGGACTCCGTCGTGAAGCTGGGCGCGCGTTCGCTGATCATGGATCTGCGCGGAAATCCCGGTGGCCTGCTGGAGCAGGGCGTGGCGGTGGCCGAGCTGTTCCTCGATCGCGGGCAGAGCATCGTGCAGCTTCGCGCGCGTCCGGGCTCACAACCGCAGGTGTTCACCGACAGTCAGCCGCAGCGTTGGCCGACGCTACCGTTGGCGGTGTTGGTGGATCGCGCCAGCGCGAGCGCCTCGGAGATCGTGGCTGGCGCATTGCAGGATCACGATCGCGCGATCGTGATCGGCGTGACGTCGTTCGGAAAGGGCAGTGCGCAGAACGTCTATCCGCTCTCGAGCGGCGGCGCGCTGCGTCTCACCACGGCGCGTTGGTACACGCCGGTGGGGCGCAGCATCAACCGTCCGGCGCCGCGCGATCGCGACGAAGAGTCGGACGACAGCGCAGAAGTGACGCTGCCGGATACGATCCGCCCGCGGTTTCGTACGGATGCGGGACGGACCGTGTTCGGCGGCGGTGGCATCACGCCCGACGTGATCATGAGCGACACCATCACGCCGATGCAGGTGCAGTCGTTGGCGCGTGCGATGGGCAAGAACGCGGGAGCCTATCGCGATGCCGTCGCCAAACAGGCCCAGGCGCAGAAGCGGAAAATGAACGGCCCGGGTGATCCCGTCACGCCGGCGATGCTCGATGCGCTGTACGCCGATCTGGTGGGCCGCGGCGTCGCACCGCCACGCTCGGTGTTCGACAGCGCCGCCCCGTGGATCTCGCGCTCCCTTGGGTACGAAATGACGCGGGTGGCGTTCGGTGCCGATGCGGACTTCCTGCGGCGCACACAGGACGATAGTGCGCTGCAGCGCGCCATGGAGCTGTTGCAGGGCGCGCGCAGCCCGCGTGAGGTCTTCGCCAAGTTGGAGAAGCGCGCGATCGAAGTCCCCGCCGCGATTCGCTAAACGCTATTCGCTAAACGCTATTCGCTACACGCTGCCGGGGATCTTCGTCGAGACCTTCACGCCCTTCGGTGTGACGAACTTGAACGCATCCTTCGGCAGCGTCGCATCGGGCAACCAGCTGGTGAGGGTGATGGTGCGATCGACGCCTTGGCTGTCGAGCACCTGCACGCGCACCGGTCGCGCCTCCTTGTCGTCGAGCCAGAGCACGGCCTTGCTGAACGGCACCGAGCTCGCGCTCTTGGGCACCAGCTGCACCCGGCGCGTCGCGCGACCATCGATCGGTATGCTCTCGCCGCCCGTGATCGTGAATGCGCGGCGCGGCGTGTCGAGCAGCTGACCAAGCAGGTCGGCTACGATGGCGCCGTCGGCATTGGCCGGCAACTTCAACACCTGGCCCGGCGTGCTGCTGGGCAGATACACCCACAGACTCTTGCCGTCGCCGACGATACGATCGCCGGCGGGTTCGGTAAACGTGATCGACACGCGATTAGGCCGCTCCTGCACGAACACCCCGCGCGATGCGACGGTGCGGCCGAGGATCGGATTGGTGATCTTCTGATCGAAGTTCGCCTGCAGTGTGCGCGTGGTCGACCACGATTTCGCCACCCGGGTGTACGCGGCTTCCGCGTCGGCGACGGTCTGCGCCAACAGGGCAGACTGCGCGGGCATGGCAATGGCGACGGCCGCTACCAGCGCGGGACCGAGGGCGCGGGCCGAAAATCGATTCATGATGGTCATAGGACTGATTACACGCCGGGGCAGAGCAGGTGCCCGTGCCGGACACCTGCTGAACGTCATCTCGTACTGTGCGTCACCGAACCGGCGTGGGCGCCAGCTGACGGTCAATGGCGCCCGCGATCAGGCGCAGCTGCCGAATGAGCTCGGTGAACTGTTCCGGATACAGAGACTGCGCGCCATCCGACAGCGCCTTGTCGGGCGTCGGATGCACTTCCACGATAATCCCGTCAGCGCCTGCGGCGACTGCGGCCCGCGCCATCGGGGTGACCTTATCGCGCAGTCCCGTGCCGTGGCTGGGGTCCGCGACGATCGGCAGGTGCGACAGCTTCTGCACCACGGGGATGGCCGTGAGATCGAACAGATTGCGCGTCGCGCTATCGAACGTCCGCACACCACGCTCGCAGAGAATCACGTTCGGGTTGCCTTCCGACAGCACGTACTCGGCGCTGAGCAGCAGATCATTGATCGTGGCCGCCATGCCACGCTTGAGCAACACCGGTTTTCCGAGTTTGCCCACGTGACGCAGCAGCGAATAGTTCTGCATGTTGCGCGCGCCGATCTGGATACAATCGGCGTACTCGGCCACCATGTCGGCCCCGCGCTCGTCCATCGCTTCGGTCACGATCGCGAGACCGGTTTCATTGCGCGCGAGCGCGAGCAGCTTGAGCCCTTCAAGGCCAAGGCCTTGGAACGCATACGGCGACGAACGCGGCTTGAACGCGCCGCCCCGCAGCGCATGCGCGCCGGCGTCGCGCACGGCATGGGCCGACGCCAGAATCTGCGCCTCACTTTCCACCGAACACGGACCCGCGAACACCACGACGTCGCTGCCACCCACGCGCACGCCCGGCGCGATCTCCACGATCGTGTTCTCGTTCTTCCATTCGCGCGAGGCCTGACGATACGGCTTCTGCACGATGAGGACATTCGCAACGCCGGGGAGCCCCTCGATGTACGACCAATCCACCTGTGCGTCATCGCCCAGGAGACCGATCGCCGTGCGCACCGCGCCCGGCATGGGAAGGGGCTTGAAGCCCTGTCGCACGATCTCGTCGCAGACCTTGTCGATGTCGGCGGCGCTCGCGTTGGGCTGCATTACGACCAGCATGTCACGTCCTCAGAATTCGATGGACCAGCCGTCGGTCGCGAGGACCGTCGGGCCGGTGTAGCACTCCGCCACTTCGCCGAGAATGTTCACGGTTTCCACGGGCGGATAGAAATGCGTCAGCACGAGCCGATGCGCGGCCGCGTGCGCTGCGAGCTGTCCGGCCTGTCGCGGTGTCAGGTGCTCGCGAATGGCCATCGTGTCGGGCAACGAACACTCGGCCAACAGCAGGTCGCACCCTGCCGACCACGCCCCGAGCGCCTCGCTTACGCCGGTATCGCCGGTGTACACGAGACGGCGCTTCCCGTCACTCACGGAATATGCTACGCTCTCAGCGGTATGTGGTACCGGCTGTGCGGTCAGCGTGACGTGCTCACCCACTTTCACGATCTCGTCGGGGACGAGTTCCCGGACGGTGAAGGGAAAGCCGGGGGCCAGCATCCAGGCACCGTACACGCCCGCCATACGCTCGATCAGGGCACCGGTTCCCGGAGGCCCGTACAACGTGACTGGCGCGCTCCGAGGCGGCAGCTGGCCCCAGCGCCAGCCCATCAGCAGCATGGGCAGGTCGGCGATGTGATCGGCGTGGAAGTGCGTGATGGCCACGTGCGTGATGGCCGGCCAATCGACGCCGAGTGACGCCATGCGGTGCACCGCGCCACTACCGCAGTCCAGCAGCAGGCGGATGTCGCCAGATTCCACCAGATGCGCCGCACTCACGCGCGCGGCGTGCGGCGCGGCGGTGCCGGTGCCGATGGTCGTGAGCTTCATGCGCCGCGAGGCGAGTGCGCCATGATCAGCGGCCTTTGAACAGCATGCGCCGAAACGTCAGCGCGCCGGTGCCACTGCGGAAGCGCGCCACGTACACGCCCGGGGCCACGGTGCGCCCGTCGCTGGCCGTGCCGTCCCACACGAAACGATTGTCGCAATTGCTGCCGGCGCCTGGTGCCCCCCGACCATACCGGCCGGCGGCGAACTGGGTCACGCCATCGAGCCCGGGCACGATCGTACGCACCACGTTGCCGCGAAGGTCGAGCACATCGAGGGAGATCGTTCCACCCGCTTCGCCGACATCGAACCAGAAGCAGGTGCTGAACGTCGTGGCTGACGGAAACGGATTCGGGAAATTCTGGTAGAGAATCGTGGTGGTGGGCAGCAACGGATCGACGATGAGAAACGATGCCGTACTGGCCACGCGCACGAAGTCACCGTTCGGGAGCGTGGCGCGCACGTTCCAGCGATACGACGTATTCGCCTGCAAGTTGGTCGGCACGCGGAACGTGGTATCGAGCAATCCCGCGACGCCCTGCTCGGGACGTCCGGCATTGGTGATTTCCAGTGTATATGTCCACGGACCGGCGGTCGGCGTGATGCGTGCACTCTTCCACACGAACAGCGGCCGTCGGACATCGAAAATGCCGCCGGAGTCGGGCTTCGGCGTGATCAAGGTGAGCCACGCTGGCACCGTGCGCGGGCCCGTGATCGGCGATTCGGCCACCGCGCCCAGCGCCCCCTGCACGCTGGCCCGCCAGTAGACGGTGGCTTCACTGGGCAGCGCGCGCGTGATCTGGACCACGATCGTGGTATCCGAGGTCGAGAACGACGAATCGACCGACAGCGAACCGACGGCGAAGTCCACGGTCGTGGCGATCTGTACCCGCACGCGCAGCGGGCGCTGAGTAGCGAAGCCGAGCGCGCGCACGACCAGTGATGGCGTGAGCGTCGGCAATGCCACCGCCGTCGGACCGTCCACGACCACCGACTGCCCCGACAGCGGCCGGGGCATCGTCACCAACGCGGCGCCGCAGCACAGCGCTGCGGCGCTCCACCATCGCCGCCGCAGGCGCGAAATCACGCCGGCGACGGTTCCGCGGCGGAGTCCTCGTCGGCGGTGCCGTCGGCGGTGCCGTCGACGGCATCATCGACGTCGTCGCCGCCGATCTCACCCGCGATGGCATCGTCCGGCACGATGGTCTCGTCCACCTGCTGGCCACCGCGCAGGCGCACGCTCACGATCGACGACACGCCCGGTTCCTGCATGGTCACGCCGTACACCGCATCCGCGGCTTCCGACGTCGTGCGCGGGTTGTGCGTGATCACGATGAACTGCGTCCGCGACTTGAAGTCGTTCAGCATCTTCACGAAGCGGCCGATGTTCTGGTCGTCGAGCGGCGCGTCCACTTCGTCCATGAGGCAGAAGGGGCTCGGCTTGGTGAGGAAGATGCCGAACAGCAGCGACAACGCCACGAGGGCGCGTTCACCGCTGGAGAGCAGGTGAATGCGCTGCGTCTTCTTGCCGCGCGGCGACGCGTGCACTTCGATGTCGCAATCGAGCGGCGCGTCCGGGTTCTCGAGTCGCAGATCGCACTCGCCACCGCCGAACATGCGCAGGAAGATCTGACGGAAGTTCTCGCGCACCTGCGAGAAGGTGGCCAGGAACAGTTCGCGCGCCGTGCTGTCGATTTCGCGAATGGCCTGGTGCAACGACTGCTTGGCGGCCACGAGGTCGTTGCGCTGTCCGGTCAGGAACTCGAGGCGACGCTGCTCTTCCTCGTGTTCCTCGATGGCCAGCGGGTTGACGGGGCCCAGCTCGTCGAGCGATTCCCGCAACTGCTTGGCCTCTGTGCGCAGCACATCGGTTTCGAGGTCGAGCTCTTCGAATCCGGCCAGCAGATCCTCGAGCGTGCGACGCCATTCGGTTTCGAGACGCTGACGGATGGCTTCACGACGGCCCGACAGCTCGGTATGACGCAACTGCGCCCCGTGCAGCTGCTCACCCAGCGCCGACGCACGGCGGCGCGCTTCATCGAGCATGCGTTCGGCCTCGTCGAGCGCACCGGTGGCCGCGGCCACGGCACGCTCGGCATCGGCCAGGCGCGCGTCGGCATCGGCCAGCGTCTTCTGTTCGGTTTCCAGTTCGGAGCGCCAGCCGTCGAGCTGCTGCGCCAGATTCTGGTCAGCCTCGGAAAGATTCGTGAGCTCGCGCGCCAACGACTCGAGACGGGCGGCGGCGGTGGAATCTTCTTCGTTCAACCGCTTCTCGCGGTCGATCGCAACCGACAGGCGCGCCTGTGCCTGGGCCTGCGCGACCTGCCACGTGGCGCGTGCTTCGCGCGCCTGTTCCTGATCACGCTCGGCGATCGACATCGCCTCGCGCGCTTCAGCGATATCGGCATCCGCTTCGCCGGCGCGCGCGTGGAGCGCTTCGGCCTGCTGCGCCAACTGCTTCGTGCGTGAGTCGAGCTCCTCGAGACGCGAGATGAGACGCTCGGCCAGCGCGCTCGACTGCTGCAGTTCGCGCTCGGCGCGCTCGCGACGACGTTCGACTTCCTGCTGCACATCGGCCGCGCGACGCGATTCCTGCTGCGCGCGGTTGGACGTTTCCATCGCGGCCTGCTGCGCCCGCTCCGCTTCACCGAGCGCCAGACGCGCCGCTTCCGCGGCCATCATGCACTCGTCGCGGCGCGCATCGGCGGCGGCGAGATCCGATTCGAGTCGCGTGATCTCGGCGCGACGCTGCAGCGGGCCGGGGCCTGTCGCGGTGCCGGGCAGGAACACGGCGCCACGCTCATCGATGAACGCTTCTCCGCTGTCGATCGCGCGCACCTTACCGAGCAGGGCGCGCACCCACCGCGACGCGGCACCAGACGACTGCACGCTGCCCGCCAACGCATCGGCATCGGCACCAAGGTCGGTGACGACATCGAGCGGGAGCAGCAGCAGCGGACCGGGCTGCGTGTCGGCGTGCCAACGACGCACGGCGGCCGCCGCATCGGCGTCACGCACGACAATCGCGTGCATGGTCGCGCCGAGGTAGCGTTCCACGAGCTTCGCCGCATCGCCGTCTGCGGTGAGGAAGTCCGTGAGCGGTCCCAGCACCGCGCCTTCGCCGAAGCGCTCGCGCTCCTTGAGCAGCTTGGCCGCCGACGGGGCCAGGCCTACGCGTTCACGCTCGAGTGCGGCCAGCGCATTCAAGCGGCCTTCGAGTGCCGTGCGTGACTGCACGGCGCTGGCCAGCGCACTGCGCGACTCGGCATCGGCCGTCCGCGCGGTGGCAGCGGCCAGGCGTGCGCCTTCCAGCGCGTGCAGTGCATCCTGCGCATTCGCCTGCGTGATCGACACCTGCTCGCGCGCGGCGATCAGCTCGCGTTCGGTGACATCGAGGGCATCGGCCAGCTGCTGACGCTCGATCTCCAGCGCCTCACGACGGTTCTGCGTCTCGAGATGCTCACGAGAGGCGCCGTCGCGATCGAGTTCGATACGACGGGCCTGATCGCGGTGTTCGCGCACCTGACGTTCGAGCTGCTCGAGCACGGCGCGTGACTGCTGCACCGCTTCACGGGTGGTCTGCTCGGCGGCGAGGCGCTCCTGCAGCGCTTCGCCGGCATCGGCCAGCTCCTTCTCGAGCGTGGTGCGATCGCCGACGGCGCGTTCGCGATCTTCACGCAGACGACGGCCGAACGCTTCGTTCTCTTTCCGCTCTTCTTCCGCGCGCTGCTTGCGCATGGTGGTGCTGCGCTGACGCTCTTCGCTCACCGCGAGTTCGCGCTCGAGCTTCTGCGTCTTGTCGCGCTGCTCGGTGGAGAGGCGCGCGAGTTCGAGCCGGCTGGCTTCGGCCGCGGAGCGCGCACCATGGGCCTGCTCGCGCAACATCTCGGCTTGCGCGATGGCTTCTTCACCACCGGGGACATCCAGCTGCAGCTCTTCGAGACGACCATCGAGCGCCGAAAGTTCTTCGCGCCACGCCGCCATTTCGCGGGTGGCCAGCGAAATCTCCACCTGGAACCGACGCGCCATCAGCTCGGCGTGACGCTCGGCGCGACGACGCTGGCGCGCGAGCGAGCGCACCTGGCTCTGCACTTCGTTGATCAGGTCGTCGAGGCGTGCGAGGTCGACCGTCGTTTCTTCGAGACGGCGTTCGGCGCTGCGGCGACGATCGCGATACAGGCCGACACCGGCCGCCTCTTCGAACAGCTCACGACGTTCGTCGGGGCGATCGGAGAGCAGGGCATCGATCATCTTGCTTTCGATGACCACGCCGGAATCGGCGCCGAGGCCCGTGCCACGCACCAGATCCTGAATGTCGCGCAAACGGCATGGCGCGCGATTCAGGAGATACTCGCTCTCGCCCGAGCGCAGCAGGCGCCGGGTGATCACGACTTCCTTGAACGGGACCGGGAGTTCGCCTTCCGTGTTGTCGAAGTGCAACGACACTTCGGCCATGTTCACGGCCTTGCGTGCCGACGACCCGTGGAAGATTACGTCTTCCATCTTCGCACCGCGCATCGCGCGCGCACGCTGCTCGCCCAGCACCCACCGCACGGCGTCGGAGACATTCGACTTGCCACTGCCGTTGGGGCCGACGATGGCCGTCACACCCTTTTCGAACACAAACTCCAAGTGATCGGCAAAGGCCTTGAAGCCATGGACCTCGAGCTTCGTCAGACGCACTAGAACGCTCTCCCAGTTCGATAAACCAACACAGGCGCGACGCGCAGGGCGCGCAAAGAATCCGCAAGCGGGGTCGCCTGCGTCGGCGATTCGAAGGCGCCGGTATACACATTCGCGCTGCCATCAGGCTGCAGCAGCGCGTACGCGATGATGCCGCGATTCGCCAGCTCGGCGAGGCGCGTCGGGATCAGGGTCGGCGTGACGTTGCGCGCGAGACGCAGCGCATACGGCACCGACACGATACTTCCTGATCCGACAATTTTCTGTGTGCGCAGCTTGGTCAGCAGCGACTCGGCTTGCGCGCGCGTGGACGATGCACCGACCGTCACGCGGAACCACTGTTCATTGCCTTCCGCCACCGGCGACAGCGCCACGGCGTCCAGCGCGCGCACGCGGGCATCCGGCATGGCGGCGGCGCGCGTGTTGGCGGTGGCGAAGTACACGGCGAATCGCGATGCGGTTGCCGAGTCGGCGGCGTTCTCGACGGTCAGCGGCGGACCAACGGGACGAACGCTGTCCGGCGCGGGAATGATGGTGCCAGTGGAGTCGCGCAGCAGCGAGTCGCGCTTGGCGCTGTCGCTGCGCGCAGACGTATCCATCGGCGTGGGCGGAACCACGACGGTGGTGCTGTCGGGTTCACGCTGTTTGCCGGTGATCAGTTCGGCGACCGGTTCGGGCAGACGCGCCATGATCTGCGGCCAGAAGGCGCCAACGGCCACGGCAATCGCGCCCAGCACGGACACGATCGCGATGAAACGACGGCGACGGCTCGACTCGTCTTCGGCCGCGGCGGCGCGTGCGCGTGCCGCATTGGGCCGCGGCGTGGGCGGTGGTGGCTCCGGCGTGGGCGGTGCAGGCGGCGCGATGAGCGGCACGCCTTGCGGCGTGGGGAACACCGTATCGCCGACGGGCATGAGCGCGCCGACGTACGCACACAGGTCGGCGAAGCCGGGTGTGGCCGGATTGGCAACGACCACCAAGAGCGCGCCGACCTGATGGAAGCCTGCGGCCAGACGGCGCCACCGTTCGTTCGCATATACCGCGTCGTGGGCTACCGCTTCGGTGCCACTGGGCATCAGAAACACGTTCTCGGCGCCGGCCATCGGGCGCGCGATCTTGTTGAGCGACACACCGTAGAGGAAGCTGTCCGAGATGCCGTGTGGATCATCGCCGGTCAGCAACGCTTCGATCGCCGGCGCTTCGCCGATCAAGTCGGCCACGGCCACGCGTCGGCGCAGGCCCTGCGCCCGCGCAACGCCGAGCGCCATGGACGTCGCCAACGACGCATCCGTTGCGGCGATGACCACGGAGCAGATCCCGTCGAGCAGAGGCGCCAATCGGCGACCCTCCATCTCCCACGATTCGGTCAGACTGAGCGGCGTCACGGTGCCCCCTCGAAGATCCAATAACTCTGTCCCGACGCTTTGCCGACGCGCTCGGCGTCGGCGCGGGTCGGGTACGGACCGAGCACGACGCGGTACAAGGTTTTTCCGGCACGGTCTGACGTCGTGATGCGCGGCGTCTCCCCATCCACGCGAATGCGCGATGCCAGCTGACGTGCCTGCTTCTCGTCGAGCACCGCAGCAAACGAGACGGTGAACGCCGACGCCACCGCCGTGTCGGAGCGGCCGACGGCCGCCGCACCGCCGCGCGTGGTGTCGCGCGCCGCCGCACTGTCGGCGTAGTCGACCGAGTCACGCGGTGCACTGGTGCGAAACTGCACGGGCTGATCGAGGCCGGCGGCACGCGGGCGGAAGCCGTTCCATCGCAGCGTGTACCAGAACTGCTTCGCCCCACCTTCCACCGTGCGCATGTCGGCCAACGTCGACGGATGCGCAAAGACGACATCCTCGCCACGCGTGGTCGCGATCGCGCCGTCGGGCAGCACCAGCGGCAAATCGCCGCGCCATTCGCTGCGCACCACGCCGATCACGGCATCGCTGCCTAGGCTGATGACATACACCGAGTCGGCACCGCCACGCGCCAGCAGCACACGACCCAACGGGTCCATGCGCAGCGCCCGCGGTACGCCGGGCAGCGTGATCTTCCCCTTCACGCCTTCCTCGAACCGATCCACGACGCGCAGCAGTTCTTCGTTCTCGATCGCCACGAACAGGCGGTCACCGCTTGGCGTGGCGGCAATGGCGGTGACGGGATCACCGATATCGACTTCGAGCGCCTTGGCGAGATCGCGCGTGCGGACGGCGATGACTTCTTCATTGCCGCCGAAGAAGACGCGATCACCGACAGCACCGGCGGTCGCGCCGAGTGACTTGCGTAGTGTGGCTTCGTTGCCGCCGATATCGAACGACAAGCTATCGGTGACGTCCTGGCCTGGCGGTCGCACACGCCACACGATGGCGCGATCACCTTTGGCACCGGCCACGATCAGTGAACCGTCCGCCTGCGCGTACAGCGCGTGCGCGGGAAGCGCGGGCGTGAAGCGCCAGTCGCCGCCGCTCGGTGTGTAGCGCGTAATCTCGCCATCGGTCGTGAGGGCGTAGATCGCGCCGCCATCGGCCGATGACGCCACGGCCACGTCATCCGTGCGGGAGGTGGTCACCGTGCCCAAGCGGATATCGATGCGCACCGGAGCACCGCTGGTATCGACGGCGGCGAGATAGCCGTCTTCCGCGCCGAACGCGATGATGCGATCGAGCGCCGGAAGCCGGGCACTCGATCGCCACAGCGTGGAATCGAGGTCCGGATAGCGGGTAGCGGTCATGACACCGCCGTCGCGCGAAACGCGCAACACGATCGGGTCCGGACCACCGGGAATGCTGGGAGTGGCGTCGGCTCCGGAGGGGCGGGACGAGCGATCGGCATCGCGGGAGGAAGTGTGGTCATCGCGCCACAGCGGCGTCCTCGCGCGCGATAACCGAGCGGAGCAGGGCCAGCGCGGCCTGCGGATAGGCGGTCAGGAACCGTTCGAGACGGTCGTATTCCAGCTCGAGCGAGCGCGCAGTCTTCCAGCGCGACGAAATCCGCGGTCCGGCTGCGGTCGTGAAACAGGCCGTATTCGCCGGTAAGCTCGCCCGTCGTGAGCGTCGCGAGGCGGTGGCCCTGCCGTTCGACGCTCAAGGTGCCGCTCTCGACCAGCCATGCTTCGCGGGCTGGCTCGCCCTCGCGGCACAGCCACGCGCCCCGGGCCAGGCTGCGCGGGGTGAGCATGCCGGCAAGGACCGCTAGGTCCGCGGGCTCGACTTCCTCGAAGATGCGACAGCCGGCGAGGAGCCGCACGCGGCGCGCCGTCTCCTTGGCGCACGCATCCCCGCGTTCCACCCGCTGCACCGTGCGCAGGCTGACGCCCGCCGCTTCCGCCAGCTGCTCCTGCGGCCACGCCCGCGCCGTCCGCGCCTGCCGAATGATGTCCGCCAGTTCGCTCATCACAAATCCTTCGTCCAGACCGCGCCAGCTTGCCCCAACCTGCAGCGCTGCGCCCCGACAATCTTGCGACAGTCGCATTGCCTCAAGCGTTACACCGCAGGTTACACCTGCTAAACGCTGGCCCAATGGACACGACGACGCACACCCTCACCATCGCCCGCCGCTTCAACGGCCCGCACGATTCCGGAAACGGCGGTTACGCCGCCGGCCTCGCTGCGCAACTCCTCCCCAACGCGCAGGCCGTGGAAGCCACCATCCGCGCGCCCATCCCGCTCGACCGCACGCTGCGCGCCCACCCCGCCGGCGACGGCTTCGACATCATGACGGACGACGCCTCCACCCGCATCCTCATCATGTCGCTCCAGCCCACCCATCTCGAAACGCCGGAGATAAAATCCCCCGGCCTGCAGGCCGCCAGCGTCGCCGCCCACACATTCCGCGATCCGAACGATCACGTCCTGCCGCACTGTTTCGTCTGCGGCCCCAACCGCGCCGTCGGCGACGGCCTCCGCATCTTCGCCGACTGGCTGAAGGACCCGTCCGGCATCGACAACCCCAACACCTTCCCCATCGTCGCCGCCCCGTGGCAGCCCACGCCCGACCTCGCCGATTCATCCGGCCGCATCGCCCCCGAATATCTCTGGGCCGCCCTCGACTGCCCCGGCGCCTTCGCCATCGACAAGGAGCCCATCCTCCTCGGCCGCATGTCAGCGCGCATCGTCGAACGCCCGACCACCGCCGCGCCCCTCGTCGTCGTCGCATGGTCGAAAGGCCAGGACCGCCGCAAACACTTCGCCGGCTCCGCCCTCTTCAGCAAGGCAGGCGACCTTCTCGCCTTCTCCGAACAGACCTGGATTCAAATCCAGGCCCACGCCCCGCCGAAGGAGATGTGAGAGATCGCAAGGACTAGCTTCCGCACCAACTGGGGCGGCGTCATTCCGAATAGAAACGCCTCGCGCTCGGGCAACGCTCTGGGCTTGTCATCCCGGGCAAGCGCAGCGCGACCCGGGACCCATTGTGAGAGAGCGACAGCGGAGCAATGGCTCCCGGCTCTCCGCTCCGCTTCGGCCGGGATGACAAGCTAGCGCGCCAACCCACCTTGACCTTGCTCTAGACGACCCCCCGCCTTTCGGAGCAAATCGCGCATGGCTGTCGCACTGATGATCGCAATGGGAGCACTCGGCCTCGCCGCAATCGCGGCGTGGCTGATGGCCGTCCGCACCGCGCGCCGCATCCCGCAACCCGGCGGCGCCTTGTCGACCCGGCCGCGCAATCTCGCCGGCATCATCCGCGCCGCCTTCTCGCCCACGCCCGAAGACAAGGCAGACCCGGCCGTGCAGAAACAACTCCGCGCGCAAGTCCAGATCGCGCTCGCCTGCCTGCTCGCCGTGGCCATCGCCAGCTTCGCCCTGCCGCTGACGCCCGCCAGCGCGCCAACCGCCGTCGCTCAGGTCGCGCCCGCGCCCTTCGATCCAACCGGCGCAACGCTCACCTACATCCGCTCGAACCAGGACGGCACGCTGCCCGAGCGCATCATCGTCCACGTCGTCTCGCCCACCGAAGTCCACGTCGCCAAGATGGTCGCGCCCTGCACCGACGCCGCCTACGTCACCGCCGTCTTCGATCCCGCGACGCAGGAAGCCACCCGCCTCGTCGGCGGCCGCCTCACGCGCGAGAGCACGCAGAACCCGCAAGCCTTCATCGATCTCCTGCCCGCCACCCGCACGCTCGAAGTCCGCCTCGGCGACCCCGCCTCCGCGCCCGCCGAAACGCACACCGCCCCGCCCGCCCCGTGTCGCATCTACGATTTCGATCTCGCCGAGTTCGCCCTCTTCGGCCCGCGCGACGCAAAAGGACTTCACCTTCGGCTTCGCCATGGCCTGGCCCGATGGCACGTCCCCCGTCCTCCGCATCCTCGGCGCCGTCAACGCGAAATTCCTCTACAGCTCCGACAATGGCGCGAAGGACCACTACCGCCTCTCCGGCCCCGCCTTCACCGACCCCGTCATCGGCGACCGCGGCGGCGAACTCATCGCCGACGCAAAGACCGGCCACGTCATCGAAGCCCGCTTCGGCCGCCCCAACCACACCGGCTACGACAACTTCATGCTGCGCCTGATCGAATCCACCCCCGCCCCCGCAGGCGCCGAAGCCTGGCGCAAAGCCCTCGCCGACCACTGGCGCAATTGCCCGGCGGAAGACGCCGGCAATTCGGAGAACTTCCCTCCCGCGCGGGATCGCTCTATGTTCTGATCATCCCGAGGGGCGCGAACGGACGTTCGCTGAGATCGTGGCCATAGCCGGACGGCGTAGAGCCTGAAGGCTGCCGGACGGCGAAAGCGCCAGAAGGTCCCGCCCGAGCACCCTTAGAACCTGATCCGGGTCATGCCGGCGAAGGGACAGGAGAAACGTATGCAGCCGCCGCCACCCCTTCCGAATACGCCACCCCCGCCCGGCGCCATCCCGGTCGAGCAACTGCACAACGGCCTGCGCGGCCAGTTGCAGAAGGACGAACATGTCCTCTGGCAGGGCAGGGGCTCCGGCCGCGCGCTCAACGCGTTCAACCCCGCGCTGGGCATGCGCCTCGGCCTGCTCGCCCTTGGCGCCGGCCTGCTGCGTCTTCCTGCTGCTCGACAATCGCAGCCCGGCCTACAACTGGGTCGCCTGGGCGCTCGCCGGCCTGCTGCTCGCACGCGTCGGCTGGTTCGTCTGGCAGAGCTCCGCCACGCCCTCGCGCCAGGTCGCCATGCTGACCACCCAGCGCGTCGTCTCGGTCGACCTGCTGCGCCCGACCACGAACTGGACAGATCCTGCCCGGCGGCGAAGGCCGCGCCGACGGCAAGCATGTCTCCGCCCCACCCCATCATCGTCACCGGCACGAAGGAGCGCGGCCACATCCGCCTCAACCGCGCGCCGCAGAACACCTCGCGCCTATCCGCCCTTCATCCTGTTCAACGCCGAGCGCCCGCTCGAAGTCGCCGACCGCATCAAGCGCACGCTGAAGATCGACCAGCCGATCGAGGACCGGACGAAGTGACCACGTCCGCCGACATGTGGACGCGCCACCTCCGTCCCGGCGAAACGCATCGTCTGGAGCGCCAGCACATCCGGCGACCTCCTGCGCGCCACGCGCCGCCGCCGCGTCACCGTCGCGCCTGATCTCCGGCACGGCCGCAGCCCTGCTCGCCATCTTCCTCGGCCTGCGCTTCCTCGAGAGCGTCGGCGGCTATGCCACGCGCCGAACATCGGCGCCTCCATCGTCACGCCCATCTTCGGCGCCTTCTCGCTCGCCATGGCCGTGCTCGCCTACGCCAGCTTCCGCCGCCTCGCCGCGAAGCCACAGGCCGCCCAGCACTACGCCGCCACCACCACCCGCCTCCTCGCCCTCGATGCCGCGGGCGCCGTCGTCAGCGAAATGCAGGGCGCCGATGTCGACGGCGTCATCGCCGGCGGCCGCCCGCAGACGCCCGACATCTACGTCCTCCGCAAGGACGACCCGAAGGAAGACCACGTCTTCGCCCTCGAACACATCGACCGCCCGCTCGAAGCCAAGGCGATCATCGAGGAAACCTTCACGCCCACCGCGCCTGACTCCCAGACGCTGCAGGACACCACGCCATGAACAAGCCCATCGACCCGCGCGAGCCTGCAGCCCTTCCGCGTCACCACCGGCCCGCTCGCCCGCCTCGCAGAAGCTCTACTCCCCCGCGCCCGGCTTCCCGGATGTGATCGTCCCCTATCGCGAGATCGCGCTGCACCCCACCGCGAAGGAGCCGCCGATCCGCGTCTACGACACCACCGGCCCCTACACCGATCCCACCGTCGCCATCGACGTGCACGAAGGCCTGCCCCGCATCCGCCCGCCCTGGATCGCCGCGCGCGGCGACACCGCCGTCCTACGCCGGCCGCCATGTGAAGCCCGAAGACAATGGCCACGTCACCGGCGACAAGCTGGTCACGCAATTCCCCCACCTCGCCACGCCCCTGCGCGCCAAGCCCGGCAAGCGCCTCACGCAATACCAGTACGCCAAGGCCGGCATCATCACCGCCGAGATGGCCTACGTCGCCCACCGCGAAAACATCTGCCGCGAAGCGATGGCCGAAGGCGCGGAAGACCGCCGCGATGACGGCGAAGACTTCGGCGCCGAGATCCCCGCCTTCATCACCCCCGAATTCGTCCGCAGCGAAATCGCCCGCGGCCGCGCCATCATCCCCGCCAACATCAACCACCCGGAACTCGAGCCCGTCATCATCGGCCGCAACTTCCTGGTGAAGATCAACGCCAACATCGGCAACTCCGCCGTCACCTCCTCCGTCGAAGAAGAAGATCGAGAAACTCGTCTGGTCGATCCGCTGGGGCGCCGACACCGTCATGGACCTCTCCACCGGCCGCAACATCCACAACATCCGCGACTGGATCATCCGCAACTCGCCCGTCCCCATCGGCACCGTCCCGATCTACCAGGCGCTCGAGAAAGTCGGCGGCGACCCCGACAAGCTCGACTGGTCCGTCTTCAAGGACACGCTCGTCGAACAGTGCGAACAAGGCGTCGACTACTTCACCATCCACGCCGGCGTCCGCCTGCAATACATCCACCTCACCGCCAAGCGCGTCACCGGCATCGTCTCGCGCGGCGGCTCCATCATGGCGCGCTGGATGCTCTGCCGTCACAAGGAGAGCTTCCTCTACGAGCAATTCGACGAGATCTGCGATCTCATGGCGCAATACGACGTCAGCTTCTCGCTCGGCGACGGCCTCCGCCCCGGCTCCATCGCCGACGCCAACGACGCCGCGCAATTTGCCGAACTCGACACGCTGGGCGAGCTCACCAAAGTCGCATGGGACAAGGGCTGCCAGGTGATGATCGAAGGCCCCGGCCACGTGCCGATGCACAAGATCAAGGTCAACATGGAGAAGCAGCTGAAGGTCTGCGGCGAGGCGCCGTTCTACACCCTCGGGCCGCTCACCACAGACATCGCCCCCGGCTATGATCACATCACCAGCGGCATCGGCGCCGCGATGATCGGCTGGTTCGGCACCAGCATGCTCTGCTACGTCACGCCGAAGGAACATCTCGGCCTGCCCGACCGCGACGACGTGAAAGTCGGCGTCATCACCTACAAGATCGCCGCCCACGCAGCCGACCTCGCCAAGGGCCACCCCGCCGCCAAACTACGCGACGACGCCCTCTCCCGCGCCCGATTCGAATTCCGCTGGGAAGACCAGTTCAACCTCAGCCTCGACCCCGAAACCGCCCAGAAATTCCACGACGCCACCCTCCCCAAGGACGCCCACAAGGTCGCCCACTTCTGCTCCATGTGCGGCCCGAAATTCTGCTCGATGAAGATCACGGCCGACGTCCGCGAATACGCCGCGAAGCTCAACGACCCGACCTCGCTCGGCGCCCGTCCCCCCTGCAAGGGGGGACCACAGGGGGGTCTCTCTCAACGCTCGCCGACGTCGAGAAAGGCATGGCCGACATGAGCGCGAAATTCGCGGAAGTCGGGAAGGAGCTGTACGTCAGCGAGAGCGGCCAGAAGCGCGAGGCGATCGACTAAGGGGAAGTCCTCCCTCGCCGAAGGCGGGGGAGGTGGACGCGAAGCGGACGGAGGGGGCTGCCGCCCAAAGGGCGGCGGATGCCAGCACCAAAGTGACTCCCACGTCCAGCCCGTCCCCCCTGCAAGGGGGGACGACAGGGGTGTCTCTCTCAACGCTCACCGACATCGACCTGTCCGCCGAAGCCCTCCGGGCGCAGGCAGAAAAAGGCATGGCCGACATGAGCGCGAAATTCGCGGAAGTCGGAAAGGAACTGTACGTCAGCGAGAGCGGCAAGAAGCGCGAGGCGATTGACTAAGGGGAAGTCCTCCCTCGCCGAAGGCGGGGGAGGTGGACGCGAAGCGGACGGCGGTATTGCGTTTGCCGCAGCAATTGGCGCAGCAGGATTATAGTCAGCATCCGGTGCAAGTGCAGATTACCGTCGGCGTGGACGAGCAATATCCCGCCGCGTTTGCAAGCCCTGAGCGAGAGCAAATGCTGACGACGCGCAAGATGGTGGATAACGCAAAGCAGTTTGCAGATGGCTTGAGTCAGCACGATGCAGTGAATGTGCAACTTAATTTTCAGACGCTGGCCGCACACGATCATCAAGATGTATTGATGCACGGCGCACGGCGCGTGCTGGCGTTTGCTTTTGCGCCGACCTGATCAGCGTTTGATGGATCAAAACTCGGCTTGAGGTCGCTCTTTCCGTAAATGCCACAATTGATAATGATTATCATTTGTGGCTTAATGCCTAGCTTCGTTGGCTGTAACACAGCGGCGATAGCAACTTTTAGACTATTTAACTGAAGTGGTGGAATGATGAATAAATTATGGCGCGGCGGCTTGCTGGCTTTTTTACTGCTGATCGTCGCAGGCTTTGTATTGTATTCCTCTTATACATCAGCGCCGCAGGGTACGCAGGCCGCGCCTACAGCGCAAACGCGCAGCGTGACTGATGCGGCAGGGCGCACGATTGCCGTGCCGCTGCATCCGCAGCGCGTATTGGCTTTGGGCGAATTTGATTTAGATGCTTTGCTCGCCTTAGGCATTGAGCCGGTTGGCGCGACCAATGGCCGTGGGCAAGCGACCGTGCCGAATTACTTGCTGTCCCAGTGGACATGTGGCGAGCGTCGGCGGTTTTGCACAGCCCAATATGGATCAAGTGATTGCGGCGCAGCCTGATTTGATCGTCACCAGCGCGATTCGTGATGAGCAAGTGTTGGCGCAATTGCAAAAAGTAGCGCCCACGCTGGTTACCATCTCGGCGGGTCTAGATTGGCAAACCGGCTTTAAGCAAATGGCCGCGCTGTTGGCGCAAGAAGACAAAGCGATGGCATTTTTAGCGCAATATCAGCAACGCGTTGCAGCACTGCGCGCGCAGATCAAACCCGCGCAAACAGTAAGTATTGTGCGCTGGGATCCGAAAGGCCCAGGTTTTATGTTCAAAGACGCTTTCGCCAGTTTGGTGGCGCAAGATTTGGGTTTGCAACGGCCTGTTTCACAGCAAAAAGGCGGTGCCAATCATTCACCGCCTTTGAGCCTAGAAGCCTTGTCTGAAATCGATGCCGACTGGATTTTTATTGGTACTTTGGCGCCCGAAGGCGAGGCGGCGACTACGCTGAAAACCGTGCAAAACTCACCACCATTTCAGCAGCTCAATGCCGTAAAACAACAACGCGTACGCGTGATTGATGGCTCTTTGTGGACGATAGTCGGCGGGCCATTGGCTGCGATGGCCGTGCTCGACGATATTGAAAAAAATCTACGATAGAGCCTCATGATAGCCCGAATTTTAAAACACGGAGCACACAGAGAACACGGAGTTTCACGGAGAAACCCTTGTCGTTTTTTGGTTTTCTCCGTGTTCCTCTGTGCTCTCATTTTCCTCCGTGGTTCAAGATTTGGGTTTTAGGTGTGAGATGACAAATACCATTTGGCGTAATCCACAGCTACAGATGCTCGCGCTGCTGGCTGCGTTGCTAGGCTTTGTTTGTTGGTTCTTTATTGTCGGGCGCGGGGCAGATTAGCGTTGGCGATAGTTGGGCTTATTTATTCGGGCAGCCTAGCGCGGATTCGGCGCAATTGGCGATGGTGATGCAGCATTTACGCTTGCCGCGCACGGTTGCTGCGGTGCTGGTCGGCGCGAGTTTGGGTGTGGCGGGCGTGTTGCTGCAATCGGCAACGCGTAATCCTTTGGCCGAGAGCGGTTTGCTGGGCGTGAATGCCGGTGCGGCGCTGAGTATCGTGATTGGTGCTGCGCTGGCGCAAGTGCATAGCAGTTGGGATTATCTTTTGTGGGCTTTTGCGGGTGCGTTGATTGCGAATGCTTTGGTGTTGCTGCTGGCGCAATCGGGCTCGCCACTGCGTTTGGTATTGGCGGGCGTGGCTTTGGGCGCGACGTTTCAAGGGATTACTTCGTATATTTTGCTGAGCAATGCGGCAGCGTATGAGCAATATCGTTTCTGGATTTTGGGCTCCTTGTCAGGTAGTAGCCGCGACATGATTTGGCCGCTGATTCCAGTGGCGGTGCTGAGTTTGCTAGCGGCGCTGTTTTTAGCGCGGCCTTTATCGGCTTTATTGCTCGGCGATGAAAGCGCGCAAGCACTGGGCTATCGCCCTGGCCGAATTCGCATTGGCGTGGCGCTGATTAGCACTTTGCTCAGTGGTTTGGCGGTCGCTTTGGCGGGGCCGTTGGCATTTTTAGGTTTGATTGCGCCGTATTTGGCGCGCATGCTGACTGGGCCTCGGCTTAAGCCAGCAAATCATTTTCTCTGCTTTGCTCGGCGCGATTGTGCTGCTCATCGCCGATATCATTGCGCGGCTATTGAGCCAGCCGTTTGATTCACCAGTCGGCATTATTTTGGCGCTGATGGGCGCGCCGGTATTGATTGGCTTGGTGCGATCGAACCGCTTGGTGACGGCAATATGAAAGCGCACACACCACCTTCGCCTTTACGAAGCTCGACTCAGCCATCCCGCATTCCGCTGGATGCGCTCTTGCTGAGCTGTAATTTGGGCTTGCTGCTGATTTTGGCGATGCTGCTGTCCTTAATGTTGGGCAGCACCATGCTGTCGCCCAATGCTGTGATTCAAGCGTTATTAGGCAAAGGCAGTAGCAGCCATCAACTTTTGCTGTGGGAAATCCGCCTGCCACGTATTTATGCCGGCTTAATCGCGGGTGCGGCCTTGGGCGCGGCGGGCTGTTTGATCCAAACCATGGCGCGTAATCCTTTGGCCTCACCTGATTTATTGGGGATACAGCAGGGGGCTACCTTGGCGGTGATGCTGGGTTTGATTTTGGGCGGCGCAGGCTTTTTTGGTGGCTGGCCGTTGGCTGTGCTCGGCGCTGGCGTCGCTGCTGGTTTGGTGATGCTGGCGGCAGGGCATGCGGGTCGGCAAGGTTATCGGGTGCTGATTATTGGCTTGGGGATTTCGACATTGCTGCGCGCTTTGGCCGAACTCTTGCTCTCGACGATTAATTTACAACATGCCAGCGCCGTGTATGCGTGGAGTATAGGTAGCTTGATCGGGCGAGGATTTGCGGCGGCGTTGCCAGCGACCATCGGCCTGCTGTTGTTGCTGCCGATGGCGATGTTGCTATCGCGCCAATTGGCTTTGCTGCGTTTTGAAGACGATATCGCCAGCTCGCTGGGGCTAAATGTGCGCCGGACGCAATTGTTGATGCTGCTATTAACCATTGCACTGGCAGCCTTGGGCGTTTCAGTCGCAGGGCCGATTGCATTTATTTCGTTGGCCGCACCCATTTTAGCGCGGCATTGGAGCAATCCAAATCAAGTTCCTTTACTGCGTTCAGCCTTGCTCGGCGCGCTGCTCGTCGTCTGCGCCGACACCTTAGGCCGCAGCGCAGGCGGCAGTGTTGAAGTACCCGTCGGCGTAATTAGCTGCATCTTGGGCGGCCCATTTTTGCTGTGGGTGCTGTTTCGCAAGCCTTGAATTTTGCTGTGAAATCAAAAACAAATGGATCACGAAAAACACGAAAAAAGGCCGAAAGGCACGAATAAATTTATGTTTGTTCGTGCCTTTTGTGGATTCGATTTTTGAGCGGTAATTTATAAATGCTTAGTGCGCGTCGGTGAGAATGGAGCTGCTCTGTGGAGCTATTCTCTTATGATTCGCAAGACTCATTAATGCTGTGCCGCGATGGTTGAGCTGGGGCTTGAAATCCCTTGTATCAAGCCGAGCGAGGAACAAGCGGCAAGGGGCTTTCGGCGGGCTCTGTTTTGTTAAAGCCCGACGCCTTGCCGATTGTCCGCAGCGAGGGAATCCGACGAAGTCGGACGCAGATACTAGGGCGGCTTTCTTTTGCTTACTTTTCTTGGCCGTTCAAGAAAAGTAAGTGCCGCGCGGCATGAGCGCGACCATGGTGATTAGAAAATTGAAGCTTCAAATCAAGCAATACTGTTATCAATACCAAGTTTGAACAGAAGTACTTACGTAAGGGTTTGTTCATCCAGGCTTTAATATTTAATTGATTAATCGATATACCTATTAGGTGTATTGTTGAAAACAACAGGAATAACGATGCGATTAGTCGTGGAAAATTTAAGTGTTCGTTACCAGCACAATCCCCAAAACGCGGCGACGGTTCGGGATGTGAATTTGAACGTGGCGGCGGGGCAATTGGTCGTTATTGTGGGGCCGAACGGCTGTGGCAAATCCACGCTGCTGCGCGCCATTGCGCGGTTGCAGCCGCCGTGTGCGGGTCAGATTCGCGTCGATGGCCACGATGTGTGGCAGCTCAGCCCACGCCAAGCGGCGCATTCGATTGCGCTGTTGCCACAATCCCCGCTCGCGCCCGAAGGCATCACCGTGACTGATTTGGTACGCTATGGTCGCCATCCACATCAAAGCTGGTTGAAACAATGGTCGGCACACGATCAAACCGTGGTTGAAGACGCAATGGCGGCGTGCAATGTCAGTGATTTGGCCGAGCAACGCTTGGAGCGCCTGTCTGGTGGGCAGCGGCAACGTTGCTGGTTGGCGATGATTTTGGCGCAGTCTGCACCGCTGATGCTGCTCGATGAGCCGATTAGTATGCTCGATCTCGGGCATCAAATCGAAGTGCTGTCTTTGGCGCAAAGGCTGACACGGCAAGGCGCGAGCATTGTGATGGTGTTGCATGATTTGATCGCGGCGGCGCGTTATGCCGATGTGTTGGTGGCGATGCAAGATGGGCAAATCGTCGCGCAAGGCGCTCCGCGCGACATCGTTACGCCAGAGCTGGTGCAATCTTTATACGGCGTGCAAGCTGATATTCTCAGCGCGCCAATCGATGGCAGTCCCGTCGTCGTGCCGTCGGCATTGAGCCACAACATTCAAGTAGCTTTGCCTTAGATCAATTGATGCCAAGAAGAGCATAAATAGGCATTTATGATTGAAATAACATACTGCTAGAGTGTTTGGGTCGCCCACTCTTGCAGGATGATTCTGATGAAATTTGATACACTAGCCATTCACGCAGGCTATAGCCCTGATCCAACGACTAAAGCGGTTGCTGTGCCGATTTATCAAACGACCAGTTATTCGTTTGACGACACGCAGCATGGCGCTGATTTATTCGATCTGAAAGTCAAAGGCAACATCTATACGCGGATTATGAATCCGACCACCGATGTGCTGGAGCAGCGCGTCGCGGCGCTGGAAGGCGGCATCGGCGCGCTGGCGCTGGCATCTGGCCAAGCCGCGATCACCTACGCGATCCTGACCATTGCCGAAGCGGGCGACAATATCATCGCCACCAGTGCGCTCTACGGCGGCACTTACAATTTGTTCGCGCATACGCTGCCGCAATATGGCATTAGCGTGCGCTTTGTCGATGCCAACGATCCACAAGCCGCAAGCGCGCTGATTGATGATAAAACCAAAGCGATTTTCTGCGAATCCATCGGTAATCCACTCGGCAATGTGGTTGATTTCGCCGCTTTTGCCGCAGTGGCACACGCGGGTGGCATTCCGCTGATTGTCGACAATACCGTGCCAACGCCGTATATCACGCGCCCGATTGAACATGGCGCCGATATTGTCGTGCATAGCCTGACTAAATATATGGGTGGCCACGGCACGAGTATTGGCGGGATTATTGTCGATAGCGGCAAATTTCCGTGGGCAGAGCACAAAACGCGTTTTCGCCGTTTGAACGAGCCGGAAGTGAGCTATCACGGCGTGGTCTACACCGAAGCGCTGGGCGAAGCCGCATTTATCGGCCGCGCGCGCACCGTGCCGCTACGCAATATGGGCGCGTGCATTTCGCCGTTTAATTCATTTTTGATTTTGCAGGGTTTGGAAACGTTAGCGCTGCGCATGGATAGGCACGTTGAAAATGCGCTGAAAGTCGCCGATTTTCTTAAAAATCACGCCAAAGTCGCTTGGGTGAATTACGCCGGGCAAGCAGGCCATCCAAGCAAAGCTTTGGTCGAGCAATATTTCGGTGGCAAAGCATCGGGTTTGCTGACCTTTGGTGTGCAAGGTGGTCGTGATGGAGGTGCGCGTTTTCAAGATGCGCTGCAATTGATCACGCGCTTGGTGAATATTGGCGATGCCAAATCGTTGGCTTGCCATCCGGCCAGCACCACGCATAGACAGTTGTCGCCAGACGAGTTGAAAAAAGCCGGTGTATCAGAAGACATGGTGCGCTTGTCGATCGGCATCGAGCATATCGACGATATTTTGGCCGATTTGGAACAAGCGCTGGCGCAGGTGTAGTTTTTTTGTAGTGCAGGGCGGCTTAGTCATAAAACGGCAACAGACGGTCGTTTGAAAAGAGTGCAAAATACGTGTGGAAACTATTTATACTGTTTATATTCTATATGGAGCACTTAATGCCTAAATCTGCCCTGCAAACCTCAAGTGAAGCAGTCATTGCTGCCAATGAAGCCAAAGCGGCTAGCGCAAAGCCAGTTGCGACAAAAGCGCCTGCAGCTGCCGCCGCAGTTCAAGCCGCAGTGACTGCAACTCCAATTGTAAAACCAACTCCGGCAGCAAAACCGGTTGTAGCAGCGCTAAAAACCTGCACCAGCGGCCAAGCCAGTAGCAGCTAAACCCAGTCCAGCCGCAAAGCCCGCCCCTGCAGCAAAGCCAGTCACCAAGCCAGTCACCAAGCCAGTCGCAGTAGCGAAACCCGTCGCAACAGCCGCTAAACCCGCTGCTGCCAAACCAGCACCAAGCGCCAAAACCACTGCCGCAGAAAAATCAGGCGCGATTGCACAAGCATTGTTGGCCGAAGAATCCAATGCCGCACCTTTGGCCAAAATGGAAAAGAAACTAGATCGCGCGACTGTATTAGTGCAAAAAAAATCAGCACTAAAGAAAGCCGCCAAAAAGCCTAAATTGGTTCGTGATAGCTTCACTTTCCCAGCCAGCGATTACGCCTTGATCGCCGCGCTTAAACAGCGCGCGATTAGCGCTGGCGTTGAAGTGAAAAAAAGCGAATTGATCCGCGCTGGTTTAGCTGCTTTAGTGGCGCTGCCTGATGAGCAATTGCTGGCGGTGGTGAATAGCCTAGAAAAAATCAAAACCGGCCGTCCTGCAAAGTAAGTTTTGCAAAATAGTCAAAAAGCCCCTGAAATAAAGCTAATTCGCTTTGTTACAGGGGCTTTTTTTATGGGGCACGCCATCAATCTGGCGCGAGTTGACCGTGTAAGCGATTCACGCTTGACTCGGTAGAAACCGCCCACTACGGTCACATCATAAGATGGCTGTTGAGAATATGTAATGAAACCGTTTCTTGCCCGATTCATGCTAATACAACTGGCGTGCTGCACGCTGGCTGTGTCGGCTGCTGAGCGTAGCGGTGCGATCAAAGTGGTGTATTTTCAAGATTACCCGCCGTTCTCTAGTGGCGCAGGTGATCAGGTTCAGGGTGCTTTTGTCGATATTATGCAGGAAGCGCTAGTCAAGCGGATGAAGCAACCCCTCATTCATGCTGGCTATCCGTGGGAACGGGCGCAGTATATGGTTAAACAGGGTGACGCGGATGCGTTTGTAACAGTGCACAATCCTGATCGGCAGCGTTATACCGAGGCCAGTAGCGAGATACTGTATTCGGATGAAATTCGGTTTTATGTGCGAAAAAATCATCCCGATTTTAATAAGATCAAAACTTTTACGCGGCTTGAACAATGGATACCGTATCGAATTGGCTCTTATATTGGCGCAGGTTGGACCAAAACGAGTCTAAGTGGATTTAATATCACGTATTTCCCGCTATCTGAATCTTTGTATCGCTCGGTGGCTGAGGGGATTGTCGATGCTTCGCCTGAGGTAGCCGGACATGCGCGGCCCTATATTTTGAAGCAAGGTTTAAAGGACAAAATCGCCGAAGTGCCGCACAGTTTTGATACTTTGCGTTATCGACTGTGTATTCGTAAAGGCTCAAACTTTGTTAAATTATTGCCTGAATTTGATAAAACGCTGAAAGCGATGCGACATGATGGCAGCTTGGCGGAGATTTTGAAAAAGCATGATTTATAGCGCGAAACCCAGCCTACAAATCTTAAAGTTGAAACCAGCAAAAAGCCTCGTTTCCCAATTTGGAAAACGAGGCTTTTGTTAATGCGATAGCTTGTTTTAGATTTTAAGTTGTCAAACCATTGTGGCGTAAGAGCGCATCAATCGCTGGTGCGCGGCCACGGAAGGCGGCAAACGACTCGGCCGCAGGGCGCGAACCACCCACAGCAAGAATTTCCTTACGGAAACGCGCACCAACAGCGGGATTCACCACGCTGCTGCCGGTTTGATCAGCCGCTTCTTCAAATGCCGCATACGCATCGGCGCTGAGTACTTCCGCCCATTTATAGCTGTAATAACCGGCCGCATAGCCGCCAGCAAAAATATGGCTAAAGGTTTGCGGGAAGCGGTTGTATTCTGGCGGCAAAGGCAGCGCCAATTCTTGCTGCACTGCTTGCGCGAATGTTGTTAAATCGCCAGCCGAAACCGCTTCTGATTTTTGATGCAAAGCCATATCGAAAATCGAGAAATACAATTGGCGTTGCAAGACCGAGCCGCTATGGAAGTTTTTCGCCGCCAGCATTTTATCAAATAGCGGGCGGGGTATTGCCTCACCAGACTCGATGTGATGCGTTAAAGCGGGCAATACCTGCCATTCCCAGCAGAAGTTTTCCATAAACTGGCTAGGCAACTCCACCGCATCCCATTCCACGCCGCTGATGCCAGAGACTTCCAGCTCGTCCACTTCCGTCAGCAAATGATGCAGCGCATGGCCCATTTCGTGGAATAGCGTAATCACATCATCGTGCGGCAACAGCGCATCTTTGCCATCCACGCCGCTGGCGAAATTGCACACAATCAGCGCTACTGGCGTTTGCACGCATTACCATTGGCGCGTAGCTTACGGCCGCGCACATCATTCATCCACGCGCCGCCTTGCTTGCCTTCACGCGCATGCAAATCCATATACAAACCGCCGACCAAACTGCCGTCGTTGTTTTTGAGTTCGTAATACCGTACATCGGTATGCCACGCTGGGGCTTGTGCAGCAACGAACTGCAGACCATACAGCTCGGAAATCAATTTAAACAAGCCAGTCAGTACCGTTGGTTCGGTGAAATACTGCTTCACTTCTTGCTCGCTAAACGAATATTTTTCTTCGCGCAGGCGCTCAGAAACCAAGGCCACATCCCAAGCTTGCAGTTTTTCGATACCAAATTCAGACTTGGCAAACGCTTCTAGCTCGGCTCTATCTTCGAGCATAAAGGGTTGGGCGCGCTTGGCTAAATCGGATAAAAACGCAATCACTTGCTCTGGGCTATCAGCCATTTTGGTGACCAGCGATTCTTCACCAAAATTGGCAAAGCCCAGCATCGCCGCCGCTTCATGACGCAGCGCGAGGATTTCAGGGATCAGCTTGCCGTTATCCCATTCATCCTTACCAAACTCCGAAGCGCGCGTGGCGTAGGCTTTATACAGTTGTTCGCGCAGCGGGCGGTTTTGCACGTATTGCATTACCGGCATATATGATGGCATTTTCAGCGTGATTTTATAGCCGTCTTTTTCATCCGCCTTTGCAGCGGCCGCAGCAGCAGACAGATTATCCGCAGGTAGGCCAGTCAACTCATCCGCAGTCAGATACAGCGCAAAATCATCAGTCGCATCGAGTACGTTTTGCGAGAACTTAGTCGTCAATTCAGAGAGTTTTTCTTCAATATCTTTAAAGCGATCTTTTTGCTCGCTTGGCAACTCAGCGCCCGACAACACAAAGCCGCGAATCGCATCATCAATCACTGTTTTACGCGTTGGGTTCAAGCCATCGTATTCACGCTCTTTCACCGCTTTATAAAGCGCGAATAGCTTTTCGTTTTGGCCGATTTCGGTAAAGAAATTCGAAATCCGCGGAATATTGGCGTTATACACTTCACGCAACTCTGGCGAATTCACCACCGATTCCAAATGCGCCACGACACCCCAAGCACGACCCAGATTTTCCAGCGGCGCTTCCAGCACACTCAAACTATCCCAAGTCGCATCCGTAATCTGCTCCGCTTGCGCAATCGCCTCAGCCGCAGCGGCCAGCAAAACATCCAGCGCAGGATCAACGTGTTCGGGTTTGACTTCGCTGTATTGGGGTAAATCGGCAAAATCGAGAAGGGGATTGGCGAGTGTCATGAAAGCTCTCAGGTAGAATGGTGAAAATATTTTAATTAGATGGGCGTAACCCGCCCAAATTCAAGGAATAGACAATGTCGATCGAACAATTTGATGGAATTGAACCTGAAATCGGCGAGGGCGCTTGGGTTCACGCGCTGGGCTGTGTGATTGGCGAAGTCAAACTTGGTGAAAACGTATCGATCTGGCCGGGCGCGGTGCTGCGCGGCGATGTGAATCACATCCACATCGGCAAAGACAGCAATGTGCAAGACAACAGCGTGCTGCACACCACGCACAAACGCGCGGACGATCCCCTCGGCGCACCGCTGGTGATCGGCGAGCGCGTCACCATCGGCCACGGTGTAATGCTGCACGGCTGCACCATCGGCAATGAATGCCTGATCGGCATGGGAACCATCGTGCTCGACCGAGTCGTCATCGAAGACCACGTGATGATAGGCGCAGGCTCGCTGGTGCCACCGAATAAAGTATTGCGTTCGGGGTATTTGTATATGGGGCGGCCAGTGAAAGAAGTGCGGGCGTTAACCGAAGATGAGATTAAGCATTTTGCCTATTCGGCAGCGCATTATGTGCGGTTGATGGGGAAGTATTTGGGGTAAGTTATAACTCTAGTCTCATGAATTTTTATAAATTAGTTGTTTTGAAACTATAGGGATAGCTTTGTGGCTAAATATATCAAGCAAAAGAAACAGAGTAAGGAAGAATGGTTTGATTTAGTTGTTCACAATGCAGTGAATTTTTTAAAGACATCAGTTGATAATTTAGAAAGGTCTCCAAGAAGTGCGATTATTGATTTGTATACGGCAATTGAATTGTTCTTTAAAGCTCGCTTGATGAAAGAACACTGGACTTTGATTTTAACTAAGCCAGAAGAGGCAAATAGAACTAAATTCGAAGGTGGTGATTTTCATTCTGTATATTTAGAACAGTCTGAGAAGAGATTGGAAAATATTTGTGGTGAAAAATTTAGAAAGGAAGCCATGGATAAATTTAAAGCACTAAGCGAACATAGAAATCAAATTGTACATTTTGCTCATACCGATTTTGTTGGTTATGAATCCGAAGTTGTGATTGAACATTGGGCATCATGGTTTTATCTTTATGATCTTTTGATCGGTCAATGGGGCGATGTTTTTAAAGATTATAAAGTTGAATTTGAGGGTATTAATAAAAAAATTCATATTAATAGAGGGTTCTTGAATGTGAAATTTGAGGCTATAGAGGGTAAGTTAAAAATTGAGGTTGCAAAAGGCGGAGAAGTAATTAATTGTACATCATGCTCTCTTGAAAGTGCTCTAGTCACTGAAAAACATCCATGGGGAAAGAACTTTGAGTGTTTGGTTTGTGAGGTTAAAGATATAAAGCTGAAAGATATTCAAACAGAAATAGTGTGTCCTTCCTGCGATAAAGAAGTTAAGTATTTTATGCAGAAGGGCCATACTTGTACTCATTGTAATTTTGATGTTTCTCCTGAATATGCACTTGAAAAATATGCCGAGATTTATCAATCTAGCGATCCTGATTGTAGATATGAAGATGGCTATGATGCAATCGCATATTGCCATTCTTGTTGCTCTAAAATAGCGTCAGTAGTTAAATTGGAAGACTTATGGGTTTGTGTTTTGTGTGAGGATCGTGGTTGGACAGCATTAGATTGTGAGAATTGTGATAGTTTTGTCACTGGTGATGTTGAAAGAATAAAGTATTTTGCTTGTCATCGGTGTGAGGATGAGGTTAGTGCAAAGTATCGTGCTGAATTTGCAGAATATGAAGACACAGAATTACAAAACCCGTAGCGCTGTAGGTTGGGCTAAGCTTGCGCAGCCCAACGTTTACCGTGAATAATTAAATAACCGCCCGATTATTCCGGCGGTTTTGTTGTTTATGCGGCTGCGCCGCGTAGGTTTTGGGGCGCGGGCTGCGCGCGGCAGGTTCATTTCTTTTGCTTCTCCAAAAGAAACGGAACCAAAGGAAAAGGAGCCCCGGGCGCGCATCGGTCCCCGATGCCCTCGATCAGTCGTGAGCCAAACGATAAAGCTGTTTGTCTCTCTCCCTCACTCGGTGCGCTTAGACGGGATTTGAAAACCCTGAATCCATCATTTGCGTGCTTGGCTTCGTGCTGATTTTGGGCAAATAGAGTTGCTGGATTCCGGCCTTCGCCGGAATGACGAGTACTGATCACCATGGGTGCTATGATGTATTTGAACTCGTGCAGCCTCTTTATTTTACAAAGCTTAGAAGGCAATACATCGACTTTATTTCAAACCTCGTTGAGCTGCGCGAGATCCCTTGTATCAAGCCGAGCGAGGAACAAGCGGCAAGGAGGGGTTCGGCGGGCTCTGTTTTGTTAAAGCCCGCCGCCTTGCCGATTGTCCGCAGCGAGGGAATCCGACGAAGTCGGACGCAGATACTAGGGCGGCCTTCTTTTGCTTACTTTTCTTGGCCGTTCAAGAAAAGTAAGTGCCGCGCGGCATTAGCGCGACCATGGTGAGCAGAAAATTGACGCGTTCAGTTTAAGTGAAGCGATTTTTCATCAACACCAAACTCTTAGCCCATTAGAACTTCGCGCCCGATTAGCAGTCAAAAAATGCCAAATAAATAATTTCATCTTGTTTACTCTGCGTCGCATCAAGCCTTGCACTCGCTGATGCTGTAAGATGCCAAGATTGATTTTTTTCGCGCTAGCAGCGATATTTTTGCTGCCACGCCCTGTTTAATCCCGACCTCAACCGCAAATCAACTTAGCCCAACCATGCCGACGTATAAGCCCCGCAGTTCTGATTATGTGCGTACCGAAATTGACGGCCATCGCCGTAAATTATTGAGTTATCCAGCGTTTGATCGCTTTAATGCATCGATGCTGGGGCTGGGGAATTTGACGCGGGAATCCAAAGCGACCGATGCGATTGCGGCGGTGTTTGATTTGGAAGGGTTTAGTCAGTTTTGTAATCAAATTGATCCACATTTGTCAGTGCCGAGTTTTCTGCATCCGTTTTTAAGTTGGCTGATGGATGAATTACGCAATGAAATGAAGCAAAAGGATGAGGAAAAAGGCGTGGCTTTGTGGTGCCCTTTGCCGTTTTTTACCAAATTCATGGGCGATGGCTTGCTGGTGATTTGGTCGAGCAGGGGTTTGTCGCAGGCGGCGATGCGCAATGTGATTGCCAGCGCGTGGAGTATTTGCAAAAAATATCAGCAGGATTTTTTGCCAACGCTCAAATCCCGGGTTGCTGATCCGCCAGTGCGTTTGCGCGTGGGGCTGGCGCGTGGCACCGTTTATTCGGTGGGCGAGGGTAATGATTACGTGGGGTCGTGCATCAATATGGCGTCGCGGATGCAAAAATTGCCGGGGATTGGCTTTGCGTTTAATCGGCGTGGCTTTGATTTGGAAGATAATCGAACGACGTCATTTTTTACAGATCACATCATCACGCGCGCGGTGGCGGTGCGGGGCATTGGCGAGGCCGAGCTGGTGTGTATTTTGCGTAATGAGTATGAAAAAATGAAATCGGCTGATAAAAAGTTGTACCGCGAGGTATAGCGTAAACTTGCAATGCATCATTGTCGGCTAGCTTATTGAAAATCACGGTGTTGGCACGAAAATAATCAGTCATAGATCGCGCACAGCGTGCTGATTGGATTGGGTTTTAATTAGAAACGAAAATTAATGGGTATATCTCTGTAATTCTTGCTGTTCATATTTTATAGAGATATACCCGTGCTGAGTATTGAATGGAGTTCGCATGATTAAGCGTAGTGTAAAAGGTGTAATGACAACATGGTTGGCGGGTTTATTGGCGCTTTTGCCTTTACTGCTCACACTGTCACTGCTCGGTTGGGTGGTGAATATTTTGGATGGCTTCTTAGGGCCACGTAGCCTCGCTGGGCAATTATTCGCGATGATAGGTCAGCCGATTGTGAGTAATCCGATTTTGGGTTATTTGTTGGGTTGGGTGATTTTGATCGGTGCGATTTATCCGCTGGGGATTGTCGTGCAATCGCGCTTGAAAAAGCCGCTGGCAGCGTTGCTGGATAAAACCGTGCGCCGGATTCCGATTATTGGCAGTTTGTATAATGTCGCCGATCGCTTTGTCGGCCTGCTCGACCAAAAACAAGATGCCGATATCGGCGCGATGAGTCCGGTATGGTGCTTGTTTGGCGGCGATGGTGTGGCGGTATTGGCGCTGATGCCGAACCCTGAAATCATGGACATCGAAGGCCGCGAATATCAAGCGGTACTGGTGCCAACAGCGCCGGTGCCAATTGGAGGCGGCCTGCTGTATATTCCAAAGGAATGGATACGCCCAGCCAATATTGGCGTGGATAAACTGACCAGTATCTATATGTCGATGGGCATTACGCCGCCACCGCCGCTGAAAAAAGCGCTGCAAACCGCGCCAGTGATTTATCCCGATCCAAAGCAAGTTTAAAGTAGTGTTTTTATCATCAGCCACCCAATCAGGGTGGCTTTTTTTATGCTTGGACGACGTTGCTAGATTCGTTTTATATGCAACACAGTTGCGCAACCGTGTTGCATAAGGATATGCTATGCGCTTTATTTAAGGAGCGGCCAAAATGGCAAAGCGTTTACCGGTTACCGTTTTATCTGGCTTTTTGGGCGCAGGTAAAACCACTTTGCTCAATCACGTATTGAAAAATTGCGCTGGCCTGCGCGTTGCGGTGATTGTGAATGATTTGTCGGATGTGAATATCGATGGCGAATTGATTCATCAAGGCGGCTTTGCGCGCGGTGAAGAAAAGCTCATCGAAATGAGTAATGGCTGTATTTGCTGCACTTTGCGCGAAGATTTGCTGCTCGAAGTGGCGCGCCTCGCTAAAGAAGATCGCTTTGATTACCTGCTGATCGAATCCACCGGCATTGCCGAGCCTTTGCCGGTGGCTGAAACATTTACTTTCCGCGATGAAGCAGGGCAATCGCTCGCGGACATCGCCCAGCTCGACACGATGGTGACGCTGGTCGATGCATTTAACTTTTTGCGTGATTATGCGGGCAGCGATTTGCTGGCCGAGCGCGGTGAAACCGCAGGGGAAGACGATGATCGCAGCGTGGTCGATTTGCTCACCGAGCAAGTTGAATTTTGCGATGTGCTGGTGATTAGCAAGCCCGATTTAGTCACGCCAACGCAGCTGGCTGAGTTGCAAGGCATCCTCGCTGCGCTCAATCCGCGGGCGCTGCAAATCGTTGCTGAAAACGGCGCCGTGCCGTTGGATGCCATTTTAGGCACGGGGCGTTTTGACTTTGACGAGGCCGCGAATGCGCCGGGCTGGTTGGCCGAATTACGCGGCGAACATCTCCCAGAAACGGAAGAATACGGTATTAGCAGCTTTGTTTGGCAAGCACGCGCGCCGCTGCATCCAGAGCGATTTTGGAATCTGATTCACAGCGAATGGCAGGGGGTTCTGCGCTCGAAAGGCTTTTTCTGGCTGGCGAGCCGCCCGAGTTTTGCCGGTAGTTGGTCGCAAGCGGGCGGCGCTTGCCGGCATGGCGCAGGCGGTTATTGGTGGGCGAGCGTGCCGAAAGCGCATTGGCCAACGGAAGACGAGCAAATCGATAGCATCATGGATCGTTGGGATGATGATTTTGGCGACCGCAAGCAAGAGCTGGTGTTCATTGGTATCGATATGGATGAAGCGCTGCTGCGCGAGCGCTTGAGTCAATGCTTGTTGACCGAGGCCGAATTGGCACTGGGCATGCAAAACTGGTCGGCCTTTAATGATCCATTCCCACATTGGGGAACCGCAGCTGATGAAGAAGCCGACATCAGCGCGTGTGCTATGCCAGCTTAAGCGGCACGATGGCGGTTTAAAAAAGCAAAAGCGCGGCATCTGCTGCGCTTTGTCATTTCAGGCGCTGGGCTCTGCGGTATATTCATACGTATCACATCGCCCCAAAGAGAAATTCATGTCGCGTTTATCCATCAAGCTGGCGCAGGAAATTGCCCGCCGCACTATGGCGCTGCTGCCTTACAACATTAATGTGATGGATGAACATGGCGTGATTTTAGCCAGTGGGATTACCGAGCGGATAGGGCTGCGGCATGAAGGCGCAATGCTGGCGATTCAGCAAGGCCGCGTGCTGGAAATTGATGCGGCGACTGCGGCGAATTTGCAAGGCGTGCAGCCTGGTGTGAATTTGCCGCTGTATAGCCAAGGTGAAATTGTTGGCGTGATTGGTATTACTGGCGCGCCGGATATTGTGCGACCGATGGGTGAATTGGTGCGGATGAGCGCCGAAATGATGCTGGAACAAAAAGCCATGCTGCGCAGCATCGAGCGCGATGCACGTTTATACGAAGACCTGGTGCAGCAGCTGATTCAGCGGCAGAGCATTTCAGATTTATCGCTGGCGCGTTGGGCCGAGCGGCTGGGCGTTGATCTGACGTTGCCGCGCGTGGCGCTGGTGATTCGCGCTAGCGGTAGCTTGCTCGATCAAGAAACTGGATTGAGCGCTTTGCAGCAATTGCAATATTTGCTCGCCGATTTTGGCTACGCGCCTTTGCTCGCTAGGCCGACGTTTGATGAGTTCGTTTTGCTCTTACCCGCGCTGGACGACCTCAACCGTTGGAGTCCTGCGGCGCAGCGCCGTCAGTTATTGCCCGCATTGCAAGTCTTACAAACTAAAACGCCGCTGCGTTTGCAAGCGGCTTTGGGGCATTATTTTGTGCAGGAAGGCGGGCTGGCGCTGTCGTATCAAACGGCGAGCGCCACCTTGCAGCAAGCGGTGGGCAACGATATTTTGCAGCTTTTTGATGATGAGCGTTTACCCGTGTTGCTTGCGCCACTGGCGCAAGGTTGGCAAGCGCAATTGCTGTGCGCGCCCGTCGAGCGGATTCGCGCCCAAGACAAAAAAGGCGTTTTTTTGCCCACATTAGCGTGTTGGTTTGCGCACGATTTGAATCTACAAGCCACCGCACAGGCGCTCAATATTCATCGCAATACGCTGGATTATCGGCTTGGTCGCATTGCCGAATTGAGTAAAATGGATCTAAGCCGCTTGGAAGATCGGGTGCAAATTTATATCGCACTACAACTTCCGGCATTGTTACCGCATTAATTTGGGCGTTTGCACAAAAATAGATGCAAATTAAGCGGTTTATTCTGGATTTATGCCGAGGACTTGTAGCGGTTTGCGCGCCTAAAATGTAGTCACTGTTTTACGACTACATTCTGGAGAGCAAGTT
>CAWJMR010000001.1:0-257487 GCA_963843965.1 uncultured Gemmatimonadaceae bacterium | reverse complement strand
CTGGCCGGCTTGCACCTGCTGGCGCCGCGTCTGGCGGGACGCACCGTCGGCATCGTCATGTGCGGAGGCAATCTCGACGCGGCTCGCGCTGTGACGGTCCTGTCTGGGGGCACGCCAGTTTGAGTTTTGAGTTGGTGGTGTGCGTTCGGAGAGGTGATGGTCGTCGGTGCACCTCCCTTTCGCCGCTTGCTGCGGGCGGGACACGCGGGCTCGCCGCGCGGGTGAGGAGCGGCCGCCCGCAGAGGCGGCTGCAGGGAGATGCACCGCCGACCTACCTAGGGCCGGGGGAGCACACCGCTCGGGGCTCGAGGGCGGCGTGCATGCGGAGGCGTCGTGGCGTGCGAGCCGCGTCGCCGTGTTTGCTGTCGGGCTTCGCGGGGGCGCGTAGTTCTCTGCGCTTTCCGTTCCCCCCGTAACCGCGCGCCGGAGCCACGATGCGGTGCGAGTCTTGGGGCGAACTACGCGGGCGTGATTGCCGACTGGCCGTGCGAGTATAGCCGCTCGGCCCGTGGGGCTCCACTGCGGCTCTCTGCGAGGGCCGCACTGCGCTCTCGCGGCGCTCCCGAGCGGCACCCCGCAGAAAAAGCCGACGGGGAGTTCCCCAGGGGCCGACGCGGCGTACGCGCCACACGCAGCCCGCACACGCACCACGATCCAAGCCGCAAGCGCACCACCACACCCACAACAAAGTTCAGGCGCGCGGGTGCGCCTGCCTATAGACCTTTTTGAGGCGCTCGACGCTGGTGTGCGTGTAGATCTGCGTGGTGCTGATGCTGGCGTGACCGAGCAGTTCCTGCACCGCACGCAGGTCTGCGCCACCGTCGACCAGATGCGTGGCGAAACTGTGCCGCAACGAGTGGGTGCTGAGCCCTGCCCCTTCGTCGACGGCAGACAGCAGCTGCACGACGGCGTGCTGAATGGCGCGCGGGCTCATGCGTCCGCCGCGTTCACTCAGAAAGACCGCACCACGCGCGGGCTTCTTCGCGCTGTCCTTGAGTTTCGCGAGCAGCGCGTCGCGCTTCACGAGATAGTTGCGCAGCGCGCGTTGGGCGTGGTCGCCGAGCGGCACGATGCGCTCTTTGCGGCCTTTGCCGCGCACCTTCACCTGTTGCGCGACGAGATCGAGATCGCCGAGGTCGACACCGCGCAGTTCAGACAGTCGGAGGCCGCTCGAGTAAAACAGCTCGAGCATCGCGAAATTGCGGACATCGGTGAACTCGAGGCTCTGCGCACGCGTCGCGGCATGTTCGAGCAGCGTGTCGGCCTGCCGCTTGTCGAGATACGCGGGCAGCGTGCGCGGCAGCCGCGGCGATTTCACGGCTCGTGCAGGATTCACGTCGACCCGCTCATCGCGATGCATCCAGCGATAAAAGCTGCGCACGGCGGACAGCTGACGCGCCACTGAGCGTTTGGCGAGCCCTCGGCGTGTACAGTGCGCCATGAAGCCGCGAATGTCGGTGCGGCCAAGCGCGTTCCACTGCCACCCATCGATGCCGTGCGTGCTGGCCAGCCAAGTGGCGAACTCGCGCAGATCGCGACGGTACGCGGACAGTGTGTTGGGCGAGAGGTCGCGCTCCTTCTCGAGATGGACGAGGAACTCATCGATCTCGGCGGGGAGCGCCGCGACGGGCAGAGCCGATTCAGGAGGCGCGACCTCGTCGCTCATGGGCGTATCACCCGCGGATGGACGTGGGAATGATGCCCGCCTCGTCACGCCACGCGGCCATCGCGTCAAGCGCGCGTTCCGCGAACAGTTCGCGCTTCTTCGCCTTGTCCTTCAACAGCTTCGGTGCCACGCCCTCGAGGTCGTCGAGCAATCCGAAGTTCGCGTTCATCGGCTGGAAGTGCTTGGGATCGGCCTCGCGCATGTAGCGATAGAGCGCGCCCATCATCGTAGCGGGCGGCGGCACGACCGGCTCGCATCCCTCGATCTGCCGAGCGAGATTGATGCCGGCCAACAAGCCGGTGGCGCTGCTCTCGGTGTAGCCTTCGACGCCGGTGATCTGTCCGGCAAACATCAGCTGCGGTGCGTCGCGCAACGACAAATGCGGCGACAACGCCGCGGGGGCGTTCACGTACGAGTTGCGGTGAATGGAGCCAAAGCGCAGAAACTCCGCCTCGGCCAAGCCCGGAATCATACGGAACACGCGCGCCTGCTCCGGGATGCGGAGTCGTGTCTGAAATCCAACCAGATTCCACATGCGGCCGCCACGATCTTCCATACGCAGCTGCATGACCGCATGCGGACGCGAGTTGGAGCGCGGGTCCTGCAGTCCGATGGGCTTCATCGGTCCGAAGCGCAGCGACTCCCGTCCGCGCCGCGCCATTTCCTCGATGGGCATGCACCCTTCGAAGTACGGCACCGCATCGAACTCGTGCGCGGTAAACTGGTCGGCGGTGGTGAGCGCGTCGATGAACGCTTCGTACTCGTCGCGCGTGAACGCGCAGTTGAGATACGCGCCTTCCTCGCCGGCGCCGTCCATCGTTTCCTTGCCCCAGCGCGAGGCCCGGAAGGCAATGTTCTGATCGATCGACTCGAGCGAGACGACGGGCGCAATGGCATCGTAGAACGCGAGCGAGTCGACACCGAGCCGCGCGCGAATGGCGTCGGCCAGCGCATCGGAGGTGAGCGGACCGGTCGCAATGATGCCGACGTCCGGGAGCGAGGTGACTTCCTCGCGCGAGACGCGAATGCGCGGATGCGCGTGGATACGGTCGTGCACGTGTTGCGAGAAGATTTCGCGATCGACCGTGAGCGCCGAACCACCCGGCACACGCGACTGATCGGCGCAGTCGAGGATCAATGACCCGAGCTGCCGCATCTCGGCCTTGAGCAGGCCGTGCGCATTGGTGGTCTCGGTACTCTTGAACGTGTTCGAGCACACGAGCTCACCGAGCTTCTCGGTGCGATGCGCGGCCGTGCCGCGCACGGGGCGCATTTCATGCACCACGACAGAATGTCCGCGCTCGGCGAGCTGCCACGCGGCTTCGCTTCCGGCGAGCCCACCGCCGATCACTTGCACTTCGTTGGATGCCATGCGTGAAGTCTAACGGCTCGCGCTTTGCTTGGGTTCGTGGTGCGCTGCGCTGCTCGGCCTGCGCGGACGCTCGTGCGGCATCGGGGAGCACCCCTTCGCCGCTTGCTGCGCGTGCGGTCGGGCGCGGTGGTAGAACGGACAGATCGCGGTGCCCACGCAGAGGCGGCGGCGGGGCGTCCCCGAGCCGAACGAGCTACACGGGGGTCGGTGAGCCAGCGCTCGTGCGCGCCACCGAGCAGGTCAGCGCGCGACCTCCACGCATGGCCGAGGCGGACGCGCGAAGATCGGCGGCGGGGAGGGGCCATTGCGGGTCGCGCGGGAGTCGCCGGCATCGGTGGAGGGGACCGCGCACACTTTTCGGCCGCGACGATCGCAGTGGAGCGCCGTCCAATGGCGCCCCGTCATCGACCCAGCCCGTCCCGACCCGTGGGTCCCCGCGGCAATTTCGCCGAGGGGATCCCACGGGTTGGGCCGGGCGTCTCGCGCACACCAAAGCCCAAAGCCCAAAGCAAAACGGCCGCACATGGAATCAAGAGTGTTCGACCGTCCCACGATCCATCCAACGCGCGCCGGTCAGGCCACTTCGGCCACCAACTCGGCTTCGTCCGGGCTCGGCACATCCCACTCGTTCGCGCACTTGAGACACTTCCGGAACGCGCCGCGGGTCTTGTTGCTCTTGGCCTCGGCCCCCACGTACCCGCACTCCGGACACGTCTCGGCCACGGGCTTATCCCACACCACGAAATCGCAGTTCGGATAATTCTCGCAGCCGTAGAACGCCTTTCCGCGCTTCTTGCTGCGCCGTTCCGCGATCTCGCCGCCATCCTTGGGACACTTCACGCCGGTGGGCATGGAGCGCGTGCCACGGCACTTCGGGAACTTCGAGCAGCCGAGGAAGTCACCTGAGCGGCCGTGACGCACCACCATCGGTTCGCCGCACTCCTGACACATGTACTTCGTGAGCTCGGCCGGCTTCTTCTCACCCTTGATGGGGCGCGTGTACTTGCATGCCTTGGGGTGATTCTCGCAGGCCACGAACGGCCCGAAGAAGCCGCCCTTGGCCACGAGCTTGCCGCCGCAGTCCGGACACTTCTCGGTGGCGAGCGCCGACAGATCGTAGGCTTCGCCGATGAGGACGTCGAGATCGTTGTCGTTGAGCGTGGCTTGGAACGGCGTCCAGAAATCGGTGAGCGCGCGCACCCAGCCCAGTTCGCCGTCGGCGATCTTGTCGAGCTCCCCTTCCATCTGCGCCGTGAACTGCACGTTGAAGATGTCGGGGAATTTCTTGACCATGACCTTCTCAACCGTCTCGCCCAGGGGCGTCGGGAAGAAGCGGCGCTGTTCGAGCGACACGTAGCGTCGGTCGGCGAGCACCGAGATGATCGACGCATACGTGGACGGGCGACCGATGCCCGAGCCGCTCGAGCTCCTTGACCAGCGACGCTTCGGAGAAGCGCGGCGGCGGCTCGGTGAAGTGCTGCGTCGGCGTGATCGCCTTGACCGGCACCGACTCGTCCATCTCGAGGTACGGCAACGCCTGCTCGTCTTCGAGCGCCTTGCCGTCGCCCTCCTCGCGCGCCTCGCGATAGAGCGCGAGGAAGCCCGTCGAACTTGATCACGGAGCCCGTGGCGCGGAACAGGTACGCGCGCCCCTGCGTCGGGATGTCGAAGTCGACCGTGGTCGTGTCGAAGACGGCCGGCGCCATCTGCGACGCCATGAAGCGCTGCCAGATGAGCTGATACAGCTTGAACTGGTCGGCCGTGAGGTACTTGCGAGCCGATCTCGGGACGGCGCGCGGGATCGGTCGGACGAACGCCCTCGTGCGCGTCCTGCGCGTTGCGCCTTGCCGCTGCGCGATACGAGCTGCAGCTGCCGGCCGGCGAGGTACGCCTCGCCGTACTCGCGCTCGAGCGAATCGCGCGCCGCAGCCAGCGGCGCTCTCGGAGACGCGCGAGCGAGTCGGTACGCATGTACGTGATCAGACCGACCGCGCCCTCTTCCCCACCGAGGTCGATGCCTTCGTACAGATCCTGCGCGAGACGCATGGTGCGCTTGGAGCCGAAGCCCAGTTTCTTGGCGGCTTCCTGCTGCAGCGTGGACGTGGTGAACGGGGCGGCGGGATTCTTGCGCTTCTCCCGACGCTTGACTTCGGTGACCGTGAACTGCGTGCGGCCCTTGAGGTCGGCCAGAATGCGCTCGGCCTCATCGCCCGTCGGGATCTCCGGCTTGCTGCCGTCGATCTGATGCAGCTTTGCGGTGAACGGCTGCGTGCCCTTCTGCAAGTCGGCCGCGATGCTCCAGTACTCGACCGGCGTGAACGCGCGGATCTCGCGCTCGCGCTCGACGATGATGCGCAGCGCGACGGTCTGCACGCGTCCGGCCGAGAGCCCCTTCTTTACCGTCTTCCAGAGCACGGGGCTGGCCTTGTAGCCCACGAGGCGATCGAGCACGCGACGGGCCTGCTGGGCATCGACTTTCTTGTTGTCGATGTCCATCGGGTTCGCCATGGACTCCTTCACCTTGTCCTTCGTGATTTCGTGGAACATCACGCGGCGGATCGGCGCCGTGACGGCGTACCGGGGCGGCTGCGTGAAATACTGCTCCACATGCCAACCGATCGCCTCACCTTCGCGGTCAGGGTCGGTGGCGATGAAGATCTCGCGGGCGCCCTTCGCGACACGCTTGAGTTCGGTGAGGATGTCTTCCTTGCCCTCGATCGTGACGTAGTCGGGGGCGAAGCCATGCTCGATATCGATGCCGAGCTTCTTGGCCGGCAAATCACGGACGTGACCGACGGTGGCCTTCACCGTGAAGCCCTTGCCGAGATACTTGCCGATAGTCTTGGCCTTGGCCGGGGACTCGACGATGACCAGCGTCGTGCCACCGGCAGGCGCGGGTTCGTCGTCGTCGGGTTGCGAGTCGTCGATCCGGGCGCGGCTGCGGGCCTTGGTGCTGGCGGCCTTTTTGGCGGCGGTCTTCGACGCGGCCTTCTTTGCGACGGCCTTCGTCGTCGACACCGCCGCCGTTTTGGCGGCGGATTTCCGAGCAGGCGACGGCGCAGCCACCGGACTGGCGGCCGCTGCGGTGGACTTCTTCACCGTCTTCTTCGCGGCCTTCTTGGCCACTTTCTTGACGGCTTTCTTCGCCGCGGGCTTGGCTACGCTGGTAGCCGCCGCGGTCGTGCCCTTCTTGATTGGCATCAGATCAGTGTACCTGGGAGCGCTCGCCGTCCATCGCCCCGTCATCGAACCCCACGTCCTCCGCGATACCGCGGATGTCGGCGAGGTTGATGCGGCCGTCGATATGGACCAGCGCGCGCTCCACCAACTGCTCAAAATCGTTGAGATTCACCGCTCCGGAGCCACCCAACATGACCAGGTAGCCCCAGGCTTCGGCGGTAAACCGTCCGCGCTCGTGCGGCCCCTGAACGCGGAGCGGCGCGTTGCGCGACATCACAGAACCACCCGAACTGCGGGGTGGTGCAGTATCGCTATAAAGAAGTGAAAGGATCTCACCAATCTGTCGCCGGTCATACCCTTGCGACGAGAGATACGCCTCGACCTCCACGACATCCGTGTCGGCCGCGAAACGCTCGCGCAAATCATCGATGACAGGCGTCCACCGATCGTTCATCGCCTAACCTATCCCCAGAGTCCCGTCGTGGGCAAGCGCCACCACGGAATCAATAAGTCGTTGTGAATCAACAGCTTCCACGTTTACAGTCACGTCGGCCAAGGCGTACAGCCCAGATCGTCGGTCCCACAGGGACTGCATAGCCATGGCCGGGTCCGCTTGTGCCAGCAGCGGTCGCACGATCCTGGACCGGGTGAGGCGTCGCAGCGCCTCCTTCGGGGAAATCTGCAAATGAATGATACGCCCCGGAGGACGCAGGAGTGCCATCGCCCCGGGAATGGTCACCCAGCCGCCCCCAGGCGCGAGCACCATCGGGGGCGCTGCGGCCAGTTCCTGCGTGAGTGCGTATTCCAACCCACGGAACACCGCTTCCCCTCGTTCTGCAAAGATACGTGCCACCGAAATGCCTTCCCGCTTCTCGATCTCGGCATCGAAATCGAGGAACGGGCGCGACAGGCGTTTCGCGACCGCACGCCCCACGGTGGACTTGCCGGATCCCGGCAGCCCGACGAGCACGAGATGCCCGTCGATCTGAAGGCCGGCCGGTTGGGTCACCCCACCCGCTCGTCGAGGCGGGCCAGATAGGCGTCGACGTTCCGACGCAGTTCGCCCAACGAATCGCCACCGAACTTCTCCAAGAGCGCATCGGCCAGCACATACGCCGCCATCGCTTCGGCGATCACCCCCATCGCGGGTACCGCCGTGACATCGCTTCGTTCCGCTACGGCAGAGGCCGCCTGCCCCGTAGCGACGTCAACAGTACCAAGCGGACGCATCAGTGTCGAGATGGGCTTCATGGCGACGCGGATGACCAACTCCTCGCCGGTCGTCATGCCGCCTTCGGTGCCACCCGCACGATTCGTCTTCCGACGCACATGGCCCATCCGGGTATTTCCGGGGGCCGCTTCGATTTCGTCGTGCACCTCGGCGCCGGTGCGGCGAGCCGTCTCGAAGCCGAGCCCGATTTCCACCCCCTTCACCGCCGGGATGGACAGCATGGCCTGCCCCAGTCGCCCATCAAGACGCCGGTCCCACGACACATGTGACCCCAGGCCCACGGGCAGACCGGTGACGACCACTTCGCAGATGCCGCCGAGCGTATTGCCTTCTTTCTTGGCGGCATCGATGCGCGTGATCATCTCCGCTTCGGCCGCCGGATCGAGCGTGCGCAGTGGCGACGCATCCGACGCGGCGTTGATGTCGCGCGGCATCACGGCAGGACGGGCCGCATCGACCCCGCCAAGGTGCACGAGATGCGAACCGACCTGGATGTCCAGTTCTCGCAGCAGAACGCGGCAGACTGCCCCCGAAGCCACGCGCGCGGTCGTCTCGCGGGCGGAGGCGCGCTCGAGAATGTCGCGGGCGTCGGTGCGATCGTACTTCAGCAGCCCGGTGAGATCGGCGTGTCCCGGACGCACCCGCGTGACCTGCCGCTTCCGCGGCCCGTCGGCGTCGCCCTCGCGCGGTGCCGGATCCATGATCTCGAGCCAGTTCTTCCAGTCGCTGTTGCGGATCAGCATCGAGATCGGCGAGCCCAGCGTCTCGCCAGCGCGCACGCCCGACAGGAACTCGATGCGATCGGTTTCGATCTGCATGCGGCGCCCGCGTCCATATCCCTGCTGACGGCGGGCGAGGTCGGTATCGACGTCGGCCGCCAGCAAGGGAACGCCGGCCGGCATGCCTTCAAGGATCGAGACGAGTGCCGGCCCATGTGATTCGCCGGCGGTGGTGAAGCGGAGCATGAGTGTGCGAAGCAGACGGATGGACGCCGGTGACTCCGGGGCCCGTGTCACAACGTATGACGCGACACCGCGCGATGGGAGCGTTGCGGCGCACGAACGTTTCATCATGCGACGGCACCGACGCAGCACGGCCCCGGAGCGAATGCCCCGGGGCCGTGCTGTCTTCCTGCTCGATTCACTGCGTTCCGCGACGGGTTACTGGCAGGTCGTCGTGAAATTGTCGGGCAGTGCCACCACGGTCACGCCGCGGATCGTCGCGCCGACCAGCACCAACTGGCCGTTCGGACGCGTCGTGGCGCGCACCGGACCGATGATCGGGTCGCGGATCGGGATCGACGCGATCTTGCGGTAGCAATACGTGTCGAACACATCGATGACCGGCTCACTCGAGGCGACGAACGCGAGCCGCGTACGGAGCGTCGAGTTGGCACCCGTGTTCAGCGGGTGGAAGTCCAGCCCGCCACCGCTCGGCCGTGACTGCAGGATACCCTGCAGACGGAGCGTCTTATCGAACAGATAGGTCGAGTCGCCCTTCACCGCATTCAGCTCGCCGTCGAAGTTGACGCCGACGCCCTGGACGCGGGAGAAGGTGTTGGCCACGAAGTCGCTCACATCGATCGGGCGGGAGATACCCTTGTCGATCACAGGAATCGGCGGCGTGGAGTCGAAGCCCAGCGTGGCGTCGTACGTCATGGCGCGGCTGCCGAGCACCGCTCCACCTTCACCGAACACCGCACGCCGGAAGTTGCCCGAGCCGCGGACGAATGTGGTGTCGCGGAAGGCCAACCGGTCGAGCCGGATCACGATGGAGTAGTCGAAGAAGCCACCGTTGCCGTTCGGGACGCGCTGCTTGTACGGGACCAGCAACGAGTCCTTGCCGAAGCCGCTGGCGGCGAAACGCTCGATCTCGAGCGTGTCCGAGCGTCCCACGGATTGGCCGATCGCCTGCTCGAAGAAGAAGTGCGACGTGCGCTGCGTGAGGTTCTCCCAGCGGAGCGTTCCCTGATTCGGGAACGGAATCGACTGGCCGGGCGTGGGCGTGGTGGAGTACACCGCGATGATGTCCTGACACGGCGCACCCGGCGTGTTCGCGCCGTTGCAGGTCGCCGCGAGGTACTGCGGACGATCGCTGAAGTCGTACACGGTGCGCTGCGTCATCGGCGCATCGGTGGCTTCTGAACGTACGGTGGTGATGCTGTACGCCACGATGTTCGGCAGCGCGTAGCGGAACACTTCGCGTCCCGTCGTGCCGGTCTTCAGGTCGACGTAGCTGATGTTCGTACCGCCGGAATTCGCGACGAGCAGCGTGTCGGCCATGACGCCGTCACGGTTGCGCGGCCAGGGAGCGATGCCCCACGGACGCGAGCCCACGGCGATCGGCGAGCGGAACGTCGAGTCGGCCAGGTTGTAGACCTCGAGCCAGTTGCGCTCGATGTTCGACAGATAGATCCGATCGGTGCGCGGGAAGTAGAAGGCATCGGCCACCTGTCCACCGCTGGGCAGCGGACTGGTGTAGCCGGCCACCACGGCCACGGTATCGAGGCGCAGCGCGCCCGACGTGAAGCGTGCCACATCGCGACGACCGTTCGCGTTCCGGGCGAAGCCCGTGACCGTAACCAGTGTCGGGAACACGGTGACCGGCACTCGAGAGCGGAAGGTACGAACCAGTGTGGAGAAGCCGCCCGTCGACGTGACGGAGTCCGCGACGATAAGCTGGCCCGTCAGGCCGCGCACCTCGTAACCGAGCACCGAGATGCCCACCGGATCGGTGGCTTCCACGAAGATCGTGTCCTGCACTTCAAGACGCGCCGCCACACCGGTGCGGACGATCGGCACCGTAGTCGCGTTCGCCGGGCTCTGCACCGCGTACTGCACCGCGGTACCCAGCACGCGCTGGTTGAGCGAGTCGGTCACGAACGGCGTCACGGTGATGATCTGCCCCTTCACGGTATCCGGTACGACGAGCGTGTCGAGTACCGCCACCGAGTCCTTGAGCGGATTGCCGAAGGACGCGGAGTCCTTCACGTTGTACGCGCCGGTGATTTCGTAGCCGAGTGTACGCACCTTGTAGCGCGCCTTGCCGGAGAACGAGATCACGAGCGACTTGCCGCTGACGACCGGCGATCCGGTGACCGGGCTGGTCACGACCGCCTGCGGCGGCTCGAGATTGCCGACGGTGAGTGCGACGCGCGAGGTATCCGACACATTGCCGGCGCCGTCGATCGCGACGGCCCGCGCATTGACGGTGGCGCCGAGCGGCGCGTTGTTCGGCACCCGGATGTTCACGTTCACGGTGAGCGTCGTCACCGCGCTCGTCATGACGGTATCGTAGGTGGCACTGATGCCACCGGCCAGCAGCACGCGGACGCGCTTCAAGCCGATGTTGTCCGTGGCGTTCACGGTCATGGACAGCATCGTATCGGCGACGGTGTTTCCCTTCGCCACCTGGACTCGCGGGACGATCGTGTCCCGGAATGGCGGATCGATCACTTCGTCACCGCTGCACGCGCCTAGGGCGGTCAGTGCGACCACTGCCGCGAGGGCGAGCGGTCGTGCGGTGCGAGGTGTGGGCCGCAGCGAACTGCGGCCAGCGATGAATTCAGACATGAGTATGTGAGTCCTCGTTGCGTCAGCGGCTCGGCGGGATCACGCCATCATCCAGGATGTGCGGCGTCACCAGGATGAGCAGGTCGCGCTTCGTTTCGTTCTTGGAGTTCTGCGAGAACAAGCGACCGACGAACGGGAGGTTCATGAGAATCGGGATGCCACTGCGGAAGCGGTTGGTCTCGGTGACGGTCAGGCCGCCAATCACGGCCGCCTCACCATCCGCCACGAGCACCTGCGACTCCGCACGCTGGCGGTTGAAGATCACGCCCACGTCCGTGGCCGCGATTTCCGCACTCGAGTTCTCCGCCTTGATGTTGAGCAGCACCATGCGATTGTTGGTGATCTGCGGCGTCACGGAGAGCTTGATACCCGCCTCTTCCTTCGAGACCGTGGCACGGGGGAAGAAGGCCGCCGCATTCGGCTGACCCTGCGCACCGCCACCACCACCGCCACCGCCACCGCCCTGACCACCGCCACCCGAGCTCGCGTCGATGACGCGGATCGGGATTTCCTGGCCGACGAAGATCTCGGCGCTCCGGTTGTTCAGGATCGTGATGCTGGGCTCCGACTGCACGTCGGCGAGCGACGAGGTCTGCAGCGCGTTGAGGAACGCCGTGAGCTGATAGCGACCGAGTGCCGTGCTGTAGATCAGGTTGAGCGCGTTCGGCTTGATGGCATTGTTGGCGTTGGCGATACCGGCCAGCGCGTTGCCTCCGAGGGCGATACGGGCCGGGCCTTCGTAGGCCGTTCCGCCGCCGCGGGAATCCGGCACGCCGTCGCCGTCGGTATCGACCGCGGTCAGCGTGTTCGGATCGATGCGCGGTACGAGCTGCTGGAAGAACTGCTTGTCACCCTTGCCGAGATCGTAGGCGAGTCCGATGTCCTGAATGCCCGTGCGATTCACGAAGATGATCTTCGCCTTGATCGCGACCTGCGGCGTGCGGACGTCGAGCTGCTGGACACGCGCCACGATTTCCGGGAGGCGCGACGGCACTTCGGTGATGATCAGCTTGTTGGTCGCGCTGTCGGCCGCTACCGAGCCGCGAACGACGCAGCCCTGTCCGGCGGTCTGGTCCTGCTGACCACCGCTGCCGCCGCCACCCTGATTCATCGGCATGCCCATGTCACGGCCGGTGGCCATGGTGGTCAGTCCGGTGCAATCGCGGGCCAGCAGCTGCTGCACTGTGCCGCGCAGAACCGATGCCTTCGAGTAGTTGATGTCGACGATCTGCGTCACGAGCGGCTCGAGCGCCTGGTTCGTGGCGAGGTTGCGATAGCTGTCGACCGTGATGATGCCGCTGGCATCTTCAGTGGCTGCGAGCCCCTGCGCCTGCAGGATGGCCTGGAGGGCCACGTCCCACGGCTTGTCGGCGATATCAGCCGTTACGTCGCCCGTCACATCCTTGCCGACGACGATCGTGCGTCCCGAGAAGGTGGCGAAGGCGGCAATCACGTCGCGGATGTTCGTGCCATCGTAGCTGACGGTGATGCGCGGCTTCTGCTGCTGACGACGCGCCGCGGCCATCGACGAGACCGTCGCCGGCGTGCGGGCCGTGAGCGGATCGCCAGAGTGATCATCGAGCACCACCGGCTGCGGTCCCGCCTTCACGATGGGCGTCTCGACCTGCTTCACTTCCACCTGCTTCACTTCCACCGGCTTGACTTCAACGGGCTTGGCTTCGACCGGAGCGATGGCAGGGGCCGTCGGGGCCGGCTGCTCAAGACGTCCGGCGGCCACCTGCGACGACAGCTCGCCACCGGTGCTGCTCGAACCCCAGCGGGCAAACGCGACCGCCGGCGCACTGAGTGCGATGCGCACCGAGCCGCCTTCGCGGACGACGGTGTAGCTGCGCGAGCCGTCCAGATCGATCACGAGACGGACGGTGTCGGCGCGATACTGCGACAGGCGCACGTTGCGCACCGGTCCGCGGGCCTTGCCGTCGTAGTTGGAACGGATGGCCAGATTGGCGCCACCGAGATCCACCACGATGCGCGACGGATTGTCGAGGGTGAAGTGCTTGAGCGTGATGCTCGAGTCGAGCGCGAGAACGATGTCGGCACCCGCCGACGCCGGGGCGACGGCGATGCCGAGGACGCGTCCACGCGTCGGCACGTCATTGCGGGAGGTGGTGGCCACGTGGGCCGAGGGGGCAGTGTATCCCGCATATCCGTCTGCGGGGGCGTTCACATGGGCCAGCGCGAGAGCGCCGGGGGCCAGGAGCGCGGAGATCACTGCTGCGGTCGTCGGTCCCATCATGGGTTCCTCACTTTCGTCGTGTCGCTGCTGAGTGGCAGCGTTTCCTGCCGGTTAAATCCGAATTCTTCGATGGTGAACTGCACGGCTTTCTGTCGAATGGCGGAGACGCGCAGCCGTCCGAGCTGCTGTCCGACGCGCACGCGGTACTGCTGTTTCGAATACGTGTCGCGCAGGATGGCGACGGAGTTGCTGCCGGCGCCGACGGGGTCGAAGGCCACGGCGGTGAGACGCAGGTCGCTGAGCAGCGGGCGCACATCACTGCTGCTCATGAGCGACTTGTACGGATCGCGCCGACCGCCACCGCTGTACGCGAAGGTCTCGCGCTGCAGCGTGATCTCGGTCGGCATGCCCGCGGTCTTCTTCGGCGAGGCGCTGGGTCCGACAGTTCCGGCGGACTCGCCGGAGACGGTGCGCGCCGGCGTGGGGCGAACCGGCTGCTGCGCATCGGCGGTCAGCGCGGCAGCACTGAGCGCGAGCGTGGCGACGGCAATGGTGAGGCGCTTCATGACGAACGCTCCTTGGCGGCGGGCTTGGCCGGCGTCGTCTTCTCGACGTACGTCTGCAGCGTGATCGTGGAGGCAAGCGCGCCCTTCTCCGACGTCTTGATCGCGTTGCGCGGGGCGTTGGCGCCCGAGCCGGCGACGATCGAGAAGTTCACCGGCGCCACGATACGGGCGAGTGAACCGACGTTGGCGAGGAACTCGCCGAACTGGTGGTAGCCACCGATGATGGTGACGGTGTAGCGGTACGTGTCGAAGCGTTCGCCGAGGATGACCGGCTCGGGCGTCACACCGCCGACGTCGAGACCAGCGCGACGGGCCGCCGTGCTGACTTCTTCGAGCAGCGCCGGCACTTCGTTACCGGTGGGCACGAGACGTCGCATGACCAGCAGCGCGGAACGATTCTCCGCCGCCTGGACACGCAGGTTCTCGATGCTGCCCGACGCGAATTCGCGCGCGGCGCGCTGGTTGGCGTCTTCGAGCTCCGCCACACGGGTGATGTCCGACGCGAGCTGCTCTTCGCGAGCGGCATACGGATAGATGTAGTACGCCGCGGCGAGGGCGAGGGCCGCGAAGCCGATCAGCAGCTTGATCTGATCGCGCTGGGTCTGAGGAAGCAGTGCCATTGTTATCTCTGGTCAGCGCACGGGAACGACGAGGGGCGAGGTCCGCACCACACCCGGAGGCGGCACTTCGTACTCCGCCGACAATTCGAACTGCGTTACATCCTTGCCTTCGACGATCACGATCTCCGACTTGCTCAGCGAGACACGCTGGATGAACGGCGAACTCTCCATCTGCCGCATGAACATCGTGAGCGCCTGGATGTCGACCGTCTGGCCGACGACACGGAACGTGAGCGGCGGATGGACTTCGATGGTGTCCTGCACGACAGCCGCCTTCTTCGCCTTCGCGGCCGCCGTTGCCGGGACCGGCGTGGTGACACCCGCGAGCGTGTCGGCGCCCGGGGGCAACGGCGCCTTGCTCGTCTGCTCGAGCGTCGTCAGCCAGGTGTAGGCCGGCAGCGCGCGGCTGATCTCGTCGAGAATGTGCGCCCAGTTGTAGCGGTTCTCGTCGATCGTGCGGATGATCTGCAACTGACGCTGCACCGAGTCACGCTCGGCGGTCAGCTTGCGGCGCGCGTCGAGCACCTTGGAGTAGCGCGTGGAATCGCGCACCGCGCGATCGAGCTTCTCCGTGACTTCGCCGGCGCGGGCATTCTGCGCAGTGAACAGCAACCCGACGGCGGCGAAGGCGACGACGACCGCGCCGGCCGCGCCGACGAGCCACGGATCGCGCACCGACGCGCCGATTGACCCGAGTGAGCCGGCGAGACTGCCGGCGCCACGCGAGGTCTTCTTCGAGCCGGGGAGGAGATTGATTTGGAGCATCATGGTCGGATTCCTCAGGCCGCAGCGCGGAGCGCGAGTCCCACCGGCAGCATCAGCAGCGGGGCGACTTCGTCGGTGGACAGGAACTCCAGCGCGCCTTCGCGCACCGTGATCCGGGCGAGTGCGTTGGCCGGCTGGACCGGGATGCGCAGGCGATCGGACAGCCACGCCAGCAGGCCCGGCACGCGCGATCCGCCGCCGCACGCGTACACCGCGCGGATCTGGCCGAAGTTGCGTGACGACGAGGCGAGGAACGTGGCCGCGCGCTCGAGGCCGACGGCCAGTTCTTCACCGCGCATGGCGATCGTGCCGTCGAGCATCATGGAGCGATCGAACCCGCGCAGCATGTCCTCGGCTTCTTCCCCGCTGATGCCGTGCTCGCGCTGCACGTCTTCGCGGAAGCGACGCGTGCCGACGCCAAGATCACGGGTCAGAATGGGCACACCCTCGTCGAGGATGTTCAGGTTGGTCTGCTCGTTACCGATGTTGAGCAGCGCAACCGTGCCGTGCATGGCATCGGGATGATTCGCTTCGAACGCATTGTGCAGCGCGAAGGCATCGACGTCGATCACCGAAGGCGGGAACCCCGCGTCCTCGAGGAGATGTCGCTTCGCTTCCACCAGATCGCGCTTCGCCGCCACGAGCAGCACGCTCATGTCGAGACCGTCGCCGTCCGGATCGAGGACCTGGAAGTCGAGTTCGACGGAGTCCATGTCGAACGGCACGTGCTGTTCGGCTTCCCACCGCATCAGCTCACGCGCCTGCGCTTCCTTTACCCGCTCGATCGAGATCTTCTTCACGATCACGTCGCGTCCGCCCACGGCCGCCACGAGGCTCTTCGTCTTTACGCCAGTCGCTTCGAGCGTCTGACGGATCGCATCGGCAACGATGCCGTGATCCATCACTTCGCCTTCGACAATTGCCGTGTCGTTGAGCGGCGTGATGACGACCTTGACGAGCTCCGGCGTGGGTCCGCTGTGGTCGATGACCACTGCTTTCACAAGACCGGAACCGACATCGAGTCCGACGGTGATTTTCTTTCGGCCGAAGAGCGCCATGGCTGTTGGGGTTGTACTGGTGGTTTGCACGCTGCCGTTCGGCGCTGAGCGCACCGAGGGGACAGATTGACCTGCCGTCACCGGGCATGTCATCCTTCAAACGACCGTCCCCTCACGAGGTAACGCCCCCTACTGGGGGAACGGCCGGTACGACTGCCCACACCGTGACAGTGTCGGCCCGTTCTCCGCCTTTCCGTAATCGGGCGTTCTGACCTTTCAACGGTCAGTTCAACGGCGAATACCAGAGCGAGAACGGCTGCGCGCGTGGCGTCGCGACGGTGGCCAGCGCCAACTGCACGGCGCATCGGTCGTAGCGCAGCGCGGTCCGATCGCCGAGCTCCACCGAGGGATTTCCGAGTGAGGCGACGATGAGCGCACCGCGAATGCGAAGCGTGGCGCCGCGCGCGTCGAGGTGTCCGCGCACGACGACGACGCCCTCGACGTCGAGACTGCCCGTCACCACGAGATCACCGCTCACCGCGAGCAGGCCTCGCCATTTCGACGGCGCGCGTACGGTGACGACCGGCCCGTCGAGTAACAAGGCATGCCAGCCTGGTGACGATGCCAACAGCTGCGGAGTGGAATCCGATGCGCGAACTGGGCTGCGGGCAATCACGGAGATCCACGCCTGCTCGAACGTCGCGCGCACCGATGCGGTGTCCGCGATCGTCTGCGAGGCCGGCAGGGCCGTCCATACGCCGCCGCTCGCGCGCACGGCACTCGATGCGATGGGTGGTAGCGAGAGCGTATCACGCAGCGCACCGCACGCGTCGCTCGCATCGACGAGGTCGCGTCCGTCGATCGTGGTTGGATCCTGCCCGTGTACGGCGGCAATCGCGGTGACGGCGCCCACGAGCGGTAATGCGGGCGGTTCGAGCGACACCACGCGCGTGACGTGTCGGCGGACAAGCCCCGGCGTCCCCTTCGGCTCGAGGGCAACGTCACCAGTGAGCCACGCGACGAGCGGCTGCGTGCGCGTGATCCGCACGCGTACACTGTCTCCTATCGCCGTCGTCAGCCGCGTCGAGATCGTCACGCCCATAGGTATTGCGGCCAGCGACTCGGCGGGCCACGCATCGAGCTGCAGCGCCACGCCTTCGTCACCGGCGAACTGCGCGCGCACGCCGTTGGCGGCGATGCGCGTGGCGCGATACCCACGCCAGATCGTACTGATGGCGGCCAGGGCAAGCACGGCGACCACGGCCGTCGCCACCACGACGAACGGCAGGACGAACCCGGCGCGCCGCGCGCGCTCAGCGCCGGCGTTGCGCACTTTCCGCCCGGAGTACCACATCGAAGGCGGCGGTATCACGTCGTGCTGCGATACCGCCATCCGGTGCGCGATCGGCCCGAAGCTCGATACGCACCGCCGCGGCGTCCGCGAGCCGAAACGTCGTGGCGCCGCTGGCGTCGAGCAGTCTCGCCGTCATGCCGCCCTGGGTTGGTGATAGAAACGGACCAGCGACGGGCTGGACGACGTCCCACACACCGCTCGTGCGCGTACGCCTGCCGAGATACCAGGTGATACCGCTGCGATACAGTGTCAGGCGCGTGCGGCGGCGTATCGCGACCGGTGCGCCAATCATGAGCGCAGACGGACTCGCGTCGGCGAGGGTCAAGCGCACAGTGCGCCGATCGGCCCACCCGGCCATCCAAGGCGACGCGTTACAGGTGGAGCCCCAACTGATGTCGCGCACGGTCGTCCGGTGTTCGATGATCGACGCCGCGCTATCGGCGTTCGCGCGCCACAGTGATAGATCATCGCCGATCTGCACGCTGCTGGCCCACGACACGCCCCGTGCATCGGCGGGATCGGCCGACACCATTTCCACCCGATCGCCGCTGCCGAGTGACCCGGCGGCGGCCGCGCACACCACACCCGCGCCGACGAGTGCATCGAACTCCAGGGCCGTGTCGCTCACGAGCTGCAGGTCACCGGCGCGCAGTGGACGCAGTTCGCTTTCGAACGCGGCCTGCGCGTGTCGCAGTTCGCGCGTTCCGCCCTGCGACGCTTCCGACCGTCGCCCGAGGCGCCAGGCGCCGATCAGCGTGGCAGCAGCGGCGACCGCGAGCAGCGCGGCAATCGGAAGCGCGATCAGCAGCTCCACGAGTGAGCCGCCGCGGCGATGGTGCGCGATGGGGGTCATCGGCATCGGGCCGCACTGCTCACGCGCAACTCGCGCGAGGCGTCGGTGGCCAGCGCCGACGCCGTCCAGCGCGCGTCAACCCGGTCGCGATGCAACGTGCCGGCGGTGGTCAGGGCCTCATCGACGCGCAGTCGAGCCGTCGGCCAACGCGTGGTGGCCACGCCGCCAGTCGAGGTATCGCACGGGGCCAGCAACGCACGCCCCGCCGCATTCGCCTGCTCGCGCTGGGCACGGGCCAACTGAAGCGCATCGTCGCCCAGCGTGGCGATGGAGACCGAGGTGGTCGCGAGCACCAGACTGGCGATGGCCACCAACACGAGGGCCATGAGGCACTCGACGAGCAGATGTCCGCAACGCGGCCGTGTTCGCGGCCGTGGGCAGGGGTGTAAGGGCGCAGGTGATCGTGACAGGGGAGGCATGGGCGCACGGTAGTGCGGTCATGCTCCAGACGTGTCACCAGAATCGTGCGCGCTGGATCATGACACCGCGGACCGTTCGCCCGTCGTCACCGCCGGAATCCCACTCGATCCGGAATGCAGCGGCAGCAGTATCACGAACGCTGCCCCACCTTCGCGCGCACGCTGCACCCAGATGGTGCCACCCAGATTCTCGATTGTGCTGGCGACGATCGCCAACCCCAGTCCCGTCCCCTTGCCCGGCTGCTTCGTCGAGAAGAACGGCTCGAAGATGCGCTCCTCGTCTTCGGGGGCGACGCCGGTGCCCGAATCCGCCATGACAATCTGGAGGAAGCGCGAAGGCGATTCCGGTCGGGAGAGCCAGGCCAGCGCGCGCTTGCTGGGTCGGTGCGTCCAGCGCTGCGGCGTCGGATCAGTGCGGCGCTTGTCGATCGCCTCGGTAAACGACTCGGCGTCATTGATGCGACTGCTGATGACCACGTCGCCTTCGCGATCCATCGCGTCGACGGCATTCAGCAGCAGGTTCACGAAGACCTGTTCGAGATCATGCCGTTCGGCGTACACCACGCCATCGGGTGCCTCGAGGCCGCGCGTCACGCGGAATCGCCGCACGATGCCCTGATCGTCGAGCAACCGCACGACATCCTCGATCACATCATCGACCACGATCGGCTTTGGCGTGAGCCGCCTGGGGCGCGCGTAGTCGAGAAGGCCGCGCATGATGCGATCGATGCGTGTAATCTCCCGTTCGAGCGCGTCGAGCGGCTCCGTCGTGCCCGGCACGTCGCTCGTGCGCATCCGCAACAAGTGTGCATAGTTCGCGATGGCCGACACCGGGTTGCCGATCTCGTGCGAGATGCCCGCCGCGATCCGTCCCATGGTGGCCAGCTTTTCCACGCGCATCCGCGACTGCGTGGCCGCCAGCATCTGCTCGGTCATGCGATTGATGCTGGTGGCGAGCTGCGCGAACTCGTGGGTCTGTCCGACGGGAACCCGGCGGCTGTTGTCGCCGTCGGCAATCGCCTCGGCCGCTTCCACACACTGAGCCAGCGGAATCTCGACCAGCTCGACGACTTGTCGTCGCAGCACACTGACCCACACGATCGACACCAGGACCACCAGCAGCACGACGAGCGGCCACCGCAGGTAGGGCGGGAGATATTCAGTGACCCACATGGTCAGGATGATCGCCGCCAGCGCACTGCCGCTGGCGAGGACGAGCACCTGCTTGAGTCGTTGATGGATGCGAGGAGTCGGGATAGCGAGCACCAGCGGAGTCTGCGTGCCGAGAGCGCCCGTGGCAACTGGGCAGCACCATCACGGACGACATCCCGTCAAAGCCAAGAGGGGCCGAGCGTCTGCTCGGCCCCTCTTGCGATGCCCGCGGTGACCCGCGAAGCGTCGATGCGACATCGGCGGTGCGACCACGCGCACCGCCGACATCGTCACGCCCGACTTACTTGCAGGTGGCGCCGCCCGGCTGGCCTTCGGCGAGGCCGGCCGGCGTGTCCGTGCCAGCACCGATCGAGCAGGTGGCGCCGGCCGCGTTCGCATGCGTCGCCGTGCCCGCCCAACCCGTCGCCGAACCCACGAACGTCAGCGAGACGCCCGACGAACCCGTCGGAGCCGCGTAGCCAGCGTAGGTGTTGTTGTCCGAGAAGTACGCTTCGGCCGACGACACCATGTTCTTCAGGTCCGACTTCATGGCCGTCACGTACGCCTTGCGCTTCGTGTCGGCAAACTTCGGGATCGCGATCGCGGCGAGAATGCCGATGATCACGACGACGATCAGGAGTTCGATGAGGGTAAAACCCTTGCGAGTGCGCTTCATAGTCCGTCTCCATTCGGGGGGTGCGACCGGGCCTCAATGCCCGTTTCGTTGACGACATCAAAGGCAACGTGCGTACCACCGCGCCATACCTTCGCAAGCTATTGATTTTGAACGCCTTGCATTTTCCGCTCGCGGACGGGCCGGTGCGCGGTCGATGTCATTTCGCAATTCTCTTGCAATGTGCAACGCGATCGCTTGGTTGGGCGCTTCGTCTACACGCAAGACGCAACGACAAAGGGGCCGGGCAATAGCCCGACCCCTTCATCATGCAGCAGCGGCGTTACGCCGCCACGGCCGTTACTTGCAGGTGGCGCCGCCCGGCTGGCCTTCCGCGAGGCCCGCCGGCGTGTCCGAGCCAGCACCGATCGAGCAGGTCGCGCCGGCCGCGTTCGCATGCGTCGCCGTGCCCGCCCAACCCGTCGCCGAACCCACGAACGTCAGCGAGACACCCGAGGAACCGGTCGGTGCCGCGTAGCCGGCGTAGCTGTTGTTGTCCGAGAAGTACGCCTCGGCGGACGATACCATGTTCTTCAGATCCGACTTCATGGCCGTCACGTACGCCTTGCGCTTCGTGTCGGCGAACTTCGGGATCGCGATCGCGGCGAGAATGCCGATGATGACGACGACGATCAGCAGTTCGATGAGGGTAAAACCCTTGCGCGTGCGGTTCATGAGTAGCTCCGTAGAAGAAGGCGCGCGAACCAGATGCCCGCGTCGTCGACCGCTATCAAGGCACAGCGTGTACCACGCGCTCGCAGAATGACAAGTCGTTCATATCAATGGCGTTACGAATACCAGGCGAGCACGGGACGTCGGGAGCACCCTGTCAATACGCGAGCTTTCCGCAGAATACCTCGATTTGCACTGAGGCACGGAACGCGTACAGCACGCGACGGAACGCGACGGAACGCGACGGGCGGGAACGGCAAAGGGGTCGAGCAGATGCTCGACCCCTTCCCCCCTCAGGTTGTCCTACACGCGGCGCAGCGATGCTCCGCCGCGGTGAGACATTACTTGCAGGTCGCGCCGCCCGGCTGGCCTTCGGCGAGGCCGGCCGGCGTGTCCGTACCAGCACCGATCGAGCAGGTGGCGCCGGCCGCGTTCGCATGCGTCGCCGTGCCCGACCAACCCGTCGCCGAACCCACGAACGTCAGCGAGACGCCCGACGAACCCGTCGGAGCCGCGTAGCCAGCGTAGGTGTTGTTGTCCGAGAAGTACGCTTCGGCCGACGACACCATGTTCTTCAGGTCCGACTTCATAGCCGTCACGTACGCCTTGCGCTTCGTGTCGGCAAACTTCGGGATCGCGATCGCGGCGAGAATGCCGATGATCACGACGACGATCAGGAGTTCGATGAGGGTAAAACCCTTGCGAGTGCGCTTCATATGACTTCTCCAGTGGGGGGTCTAGCGACGCTGGTCACCCGTGGTGGTGTCCGACGCGACACCATGGCATATGGCAACTGCCTTGCCACGTTGATGGCACTACGCTAACCCTCTGCCATTGAAACACTTGCATCATTTCCACGCCGCCGTACTCGGCGTACCGCGCCTTGCCTTTCGCAAGGTTCCTTGCAGCGTGCAATGCCCCTCGCACACCGTGCATTTCTCCCGTATTCCAGCGGTGTAACGACCGTGCACGGCGCGTGACTCTCATGCCACGCACCGCGTACGGCGCGCCCGCGACGCTACTGGCAGACCGGCTCACCCGGCGCGTTCGCCGCCAGCGATGCCCCCGCGGCGATGGTGCACACGACGCCCGCGACACCCACGTGCGTCGCCGTCGCGGACCATCCCGACGTTGTCCCCGTGAACGTGAGCGTGACACCGTCCGAGCCCTGGGGCGCGACGACATTCTCATACGAGTTGTCCGACGTGTAGCGCGATTCGGCAACCGTGGCCAGTCCGCGCAGATCCGACTTCATCGCGGTGAGATACGCGCGGCGCTTCGACTCGCCGAATTTGGCAATCGCCACCGACGCCAGAATTCCGATGATCAGCACCACGATCAGCAATTCGATGATCGTAAAACCGGTGCGACGTCGCATCAGGGTGCGCATGATCAGGCTTCTCCGTAGCGGGCAAGTTTGCGATACAACGTGGACGGATCGATGCCGAGCATGTCGGCTGCACGACTCTTGTTGCCACCTTCGTTCTGCAGCACCCACTGGATGTAGGCACGCTCGATGGCTTCGAGCGTCGGCGACACAGGCGTGCGTTCACTGACCAGCGGCTCGGCCCGACGGGCCGTCACGCGCTCCGGCAGCGCATCAGGATCGATCACCGAGCCCGTGGACAGGATGACGGCGCGTTCGAGCGCGTTCTCGAGCTCACGCACGTTGCCCGGCCACGCGTACGCCATCAGCGCATCGAGGGTATCGTCACGCAGCATCTTCACACTCTCGTGACGCAACGTCGCGCTGCGGGCGAGGAACGACTCCGCCAGCAGCGGGATATCGTCCTGACGCTGACGCAGCGGCGGCAGGTGCACCGCGATCACATTGAGTCGATAGAACAAGTCGGGTCGGAAGCTGCCGCGCTTGATCTCTTCTTCAAGATCGCGATTGGTGGCGGCCAGCACGCGCGTATCGACCGACACCGCTTCGGTGGCACCAACGGGAATGACCTCGCGTTGCTGCAACACACGCAGCAGCTTCACCTGGATCGACGCCGTCGTCTCGCCGATTTCGTCGAGGAAGAAGGTGCCCTGATTGGCCGCCGTGAACAGACCGGTCTTGTCCTTCACCGCGCCGGTGAACGAGCCCTTCACATGTCCGAAGAGTTCACTCTCGAGCAGCGATTCCGGGAGCGCGCCGCAATTGATGGACAGGAAGCTGTTGTCCGCGCGCGTGCTCAACTCATGGATGTAGCGCGCGATCACTTCCTTGCCGGTACCCGACTCTCCCGTGATCAGCACCGTGGAATCCGTGGGCGCGACCGTTTCGGCGAGCCGCAGCACGTCGAGCCACGACTTGCTGCGTCCGATCGGACGGCCGCTGGTCGTGCGCTCGCGTCGCTTGATCTCCTGCTTCAGCGTCGTGTTCTCCGCGCGCAGCTTTCGATGCTCGGCGGCACGACGCAGGATGGCCAGCAGTTCGTCGTTGCGGAACGGCTTCTGGATGTAGTAGAACGCACCCTCGTTCACGGCCTGCATGGCCGACTGCAACGTCGCCTGCGCGGTCATCAGGATCACCGGCACCTCGGGATCGACCTGACGCGACGTGCTCAGCACCTGCACACCGGTCACATCGGGCATCCGTACGTCGGTGAGTACGATGTCCGGCCGCAACTCGGGGATGCGCTCCACGCCGGCACGGCCACCATGCGCCGTGAAGGGGATGAACCCCTCGTTCTTGAGCAGAATGCGCAACGAATCGAGAATGCCCGTTTCGTCGTCCACGATGAGCACGCGCGGTGCGTCACCGGCGAGCGCGGGAGGGGTCACGGTGCAACTCCGGTAAGGCGAGGAAGCAGAACGTCAGCCGAATCGTCCTGATGCGGCTCGAATGGGACAGCATTGTGCACAGGCGTTTCACCGCGACGCGACGAGTCGTTGTCGCTGGCAATCGGCAGCAGCATCGTGAAGCGCGTGCCGCGGGTGAGCGAGTCGACCAGCACCACTCCGCGATGCGCCTCGACGGCGCGATGCACCACCGGAAGTCCGAGACCGGTACCGCCGGCCTTGCCGGTCACGAACGGTTCGAACAACCGGTCCTTCAACTCCGGCGGAACACCGGGGCCGTCATCGGTCACGCTCACGGTGAGCAACTCACCGGTCAGCATCGCCGACGCGGCGCCGTGTTCGCCGGCGGGCCGATAGCGATCGACTTCGATGAACACGTGCCCATCGGGCCCGACCGCCTGCACGGCGTTGAGCACGAGATTGAACACCGCGCGATGCAGCAGATCCTCGTCGCCTTCCACCGGCGGCAGTTCGGGCGCCACACTCACCTGCACCTGCACGCCAGCGCGCCGATCGGGATGCGACGCCGCGATCATGGACGCGGCGTTCACGATCGCTCCCAGGTCGACGCGACTCACGCGTGTCACGCGCGCACGTGCGAAGTCGAGGAAGTCGGCGAGCAGCCTGCTGAGTCGATCGGCTTCGCGCACCACGAGATCGTGCAGAATGCGCTCGTCGTCATCGTCTGCCGTCGGCTCCAGCGATCGGGCACGACGACGCGCCAACTGTTCGGTCGCGCTGCGGATCGACGCCAGCGGATTCCGGATCTCATGCGCCAGCGACGCGCTGAGCTCCGCCACCGCCTGCAAGCGCTCGGCGCGGATGTGCAACGCCTGGATACGCTTGCTGTCCGAGATGTCCTGAAAGATCGCGGTCGCCGTGACCCCGCCGTCCTGACGCGTGCCGTTGGCAATCGTGGTCGTGACGCCGATTTCGACCGTCTCGCCGTCCCGATGAATCACGCCCTCGGCACGCGTGGTCCGTACGCCGTCGCGCGACGATTGCTCGAGCAGCGTGGCCAACTGCGGCGACACACCGAGCAGGGTGTTCAACACCGGCCGCCCGACCAACGACCGCAGGTCGAGACCGAGCAGATCGGACGCCGCGGGATTCGCATAGAGCAACCGACCCTGCGCATCGACCGTCATGATGCCGGAACGAATCGTTCGCAGGATGTCGGCCGCTTCGAGCTGCACCTTCACCAGCTGCGCCGCGAGTGCTTCGCGCCCCATGCCCGCCTGCCGCAGCCGCGAGGACACATAGCCGGAGCCAAGGGCCACCACGACGAACACCGCGATCTGCACGGTGATACCGACGTACGGCGTACCCGGGCGCAGCAGGAGAACGTCGGCGGCATAGAGCACACAGGCGCCTCCGGCCACCGCGAGTCCGCCGCGGAAAGGCAACAGCAGCGCCGCGCTGGCAATCACCAGGATATAGAGGGCGGCGAACTGGGAGCTCCAACCGCCTGTGATGTGCACGACGGCGGTCACCAGGGCCAAGTCGATCGCGCACTGCACACCATAGAAGCGCAGACTCAGCGCGCGGCGCTCGAATTCGCCGTACAGCGCCGATCCGATCGTCGCGAGGGTCGCGCCGGCGAACGCGAGCGTGGCGATCAGGGTATCGCTGGGCGCCGCCTCACTCCAGACAAACACCGCCGCCACCAGGATCGCGCAGGACAGTACGACACGGCCAAGCCAGACCCAGCGCAGCACGCGGCGCGGGTCGAGCATCTCCTGAATCGGGACCTGCGGGATCGCGGGGGTATAGCGCACAGAAGTCGTGAGTCTTGCAGAATGCCGCAGAAGCGGAATGCCCGGCACTCTTGCAGATTGCACTACCCTGACGAATCACCCGCGTGTCCGTTTCCTTTCAGTATGCTTGCTGACCCTTCTTTGCCCGTCGTCCACGAAATCACCTTCGGTGTGGCTTCGGGCCGTTTGCTCGTCGTGCTCCTGCTGGTCCTGCTCAATGCCTTCTTCGTCGCCGCCGAGTTCGCGCTGGTGGCGGTCCGGCGGAGCCGCATCGATCAGATGGCCGCCGAGGGGGACAGCAGCGCGAAGGTGGTGCAACGTGCCCTCAGCCAGCTGGACCGGTACATCTCGGGGACCCAGCTCGGCATCACCCTCGCGTCACTCGCCCTCGGCTGGATCGGCGAGCCGGCCATCGCCGTACTGGTGGACCGAGCGCTGCACGTGGTCGGCGTCGAACCCGCGGCCGGGGCGGTACATACCGGCGCCGGGATCGCGGTCGCGTTTCTGGTCATCACCTTCCTGCACATCGTGCTGGGCGAGCTGGCCCCCAAGTCGATCGCCCTCGCTCGCCCGGAAACCGTGAGCCGCTGGGTGGTCCGCCCGCTCATGCTCTTTTCGCGCGTCATGTCGCCGTTCATCGGTATGCTGAACGGCACCGCCAACCGGTTGCTCAAGCTTCTTGGTGTCGAGCCCGTGTCCGAGGGAGGACATGTGCACAGTCCCGAAGAGCTGCGGCTGCTGGTGATGCAGGCCCGCGCACATGGCACACTCGACGAGTCCGACTCGGCCATGCTGGCTGGCGTGTTCGACTTCCACAACAAGAAGGCGCTGGACGTGATGCGCCCGCGCACGGACATGATTGCGATCGCCGAAGACGTGGAACTCGACGAACTGATCGCGACGCTGCGCCGCGAGCGGTACTCGCGCTATCCGGTCTATCGCGAGACGCCCGACGACATCGTGGGCGTGTTTCTCGCCAAGGACTTCTGGCTCGATGAGCACCCCGAGTCGTTCTCGCTGCGCGATCACCTGCGTGAACCGATGTTCGTGCCGGCCACGCGCGCGGCCGAACGCGTGCTCGATGACCTGCGCCGCACGCGGGCGCACCTGGCCGTAGTGCTCGACGAGTACGGCGGCACCGCGGGCATCGTGACGATGGAAGATCTCGTCGAGGAAGTCGTGGGCGACATTGCCGACGAATACGATCCGCTCTCGCGTGATGCCCTGCTCTTCGACGGCGTGCTCGAACTCGCCGGCTCGATGTCACTCGTGGATGTACGCTCCGATCACAAGCTGCCGATTCCCGAAGGGGACTGGTCAACACTCGGCGGCTACGCGTTTGCCATGCTTGGACGTCTGCCGAAGGTGGGCGACCGTGTGACCTACCCGGGCGGTGAACTCGAGATCGTGGCGATGGATGGTCGTCGCGTGGCGGCGCTTCGCGTGCATTTGCGCACCGACGCACCGAGCGCCACATGATTCGCGCCAAGTGGCCTCTACTCCTTGTTGCCGCCGCCGTGGCGTGTGGCGCGGCCGTCGATCGTAGCGACAACGCGGTGGGTGGTTCGACCGGCAGCGCGCAGGATACCATCGGTCCGGCGGCACCGCCGGGCGCGCCCGCCAGCGCGTTTCCGAGTCCGATGCGACCGGTGGCTGATATCGTCGCACCGCGATGGAGCGACGAAGACGATCGCGACGACGTCGGCGAATTTGCGCGCGTGGTGCAACTGGCGAAGATCGGCCGCGGACAGCGCGTTGCCGATATCGGCGCCGGCGATGGCTACTACGTGACCCGGCTGTCGCCCGTAGTGGGCGCCACCGGCCGGGTATACGGGCAAGACATCATGCCCGACTATCTCGCCATGCTGCAGCGCCGCGTCCAACGCGAGGGACTGCGCAACGTGCAGGTGGTCCGCGGCGACACTCACGACCCTCGCTTATCTGCGGCGAGTGTGGACGTGGCCATCATGATTCATATGTATCACGAGATCGAGCAGCCCTTCGCACTGCTCTGGAACCTCGCCACGGCTATGCGGCCCGGCGGACGCCTTGTGATTCTCGATCTCGAACGCCCAACGTTCGGCCATGGCACGCCGCCGTCGTTGTTGCGCTGCGAGCTGGCGGCCGTTGGCTATCGACAGCTGTCGTTCACCAGCACCGCGCCGTCCGAATACGTGGCGATCTTCGCGGCACCCGACTCGACCACACGCCCGACGCCCGCGTCGATCTCGACCGCACTCGGCGCGTCGCCGTGTCGTGCGCCGGGAGGTGAGTGAGATGACAGCCCCGTCGCAGGATGACGTCGACGTCGTACCGGGAGTTCGCATTCCCGCGTACGAACTCGATATCACCGCCATCTCCGGCAGTGGCCCCGGCGGTCAGCATGTGAATCGCAGTGCCACACGCATCGCGCTGCAATGGAACGTGCGCCACACGCGCGCGCTGCGTGACGAGCAGCGCGCGCTGGTCATGGCGCGTCTCGCGTCGCGACTCGACAGCGACGGCGCACTGCGTATCGTCGCGGGCGAGTATCGCAGTCAGCAGCAGAACCGGCGGGCGGCGATCGAGCGGCTGATCCAGCTCGTGTCGCGGGCACTGGTGGTACAGAAGCCCCGCAAGGCCACACGGCCTACACGGGGCTCCGTCGAGCGGCGGCTGACCGAGAAGCGTCAGCGCAGTGAGACCAAGCGTCGTCGACGTCCGGACGAAGACTGAGCAACGCCGGACGCCGCGTCAGAACGCAATGGCGTTGATACCGAGGTAGTACGTGACGAAGTCGGCGCGGCCGCGAATGGGGACGGGCGGACGGTCGTTGGCGTATGCCTCGCGAACGCGATCGGCGTTGAGATAGCGCACGTCGTCGTGACGAAGGAAGCGCGCACCAAGGTCGATGCGCACTGGATTCTTGCCATTGCTGACTCGGATATAGCTCCCTACCGCTCCGCCGTAGGCCCACACCGCGTCACTGGCATTGGTCGTCGTGGCGAATGGGTCGTTCTCGTTGCTCGACCCTTCGATCGAGCTGGAGGTCCAGAATACGGAAAAGCCGCCGAGGGCCGTGGCGTAGGGGGTGAAAGTGCCGGTGGGGCCGAGCAGCTGCGGACCGGTCACGACAGACACGATGTTGCTGGTGGTACGCAGGTCGAGCTGAATCAGCCCACCCGTTCCACTCAGCGGAATACGCCGAGTTGAGCTTCCGTACATCAAAAACGAGACATCGCCGCGGAGATTCGCGATCGAGTTCGGATCGAGCCGCATCAGGACGTAGCCACCGAAGCCGAAGCCGTTGCCGGTGTTCTGGCCGAATTCGCCCTTGGGCTCGGAGACCTGGAGATGAACGCCGACCGATCCGCGACCGGACGGGGCGCCTCCGGTTTGCGCGCCGGCTGGACCGGCCGGGAGGGTGGTCGCGAGCGTGGCGAGGAGCGCGGACGCGACGCGGAATGAACCAATGGAAACGCGTGACATGGATTGGCGCGTTAGTCGGACAAATTGAAGCCTGCGACAGGACCGCCGAGTGCGATCGCCTGTTGATGAGCAGTACGCCGATGTCAGCCGAAAGTGTCACGGCTGGCCCGCGGGTCCCGACCGCGGCCAGTCTTAACGCCGGTACCGCTTGAATCCCGATCAGAGATCTCGTATTTGTTGACCGTATGACTGCAGCGCCTCGTCCCAACTGGCTGTTTCACCTCGCTCTGGCCTGTGTGGCCATGGTGTGTGTGTTGCTCGCCGGTGCGTCGATGGCCGATCGGCCCCTGCGGCCGACGCAGCATGCCACCGACACCGTGGGGCGCGTCGGATTCCGCATCGAGTCCGCGCAGCGTACACGGGCGATGAACCACGGCGCACCGATCGATCGCGCTTCGACGCGACTGGCCTCGAACACGCGCGCCGCCTGGCAGCGCAGCGGCGGACGCCGCGGCCAGCGCACGACGTCCTCTCAGATCTCGGGCGTCGAGCGGGCGTTTGGCCCCATCGGCCGATCCGCGTACTTTCGGGGGCGCAGCGCACCGACCGTTGCGCGTTTTCATGCCTCCCGTCGCGATGGCCGGCTGGGCTCAGCGCCGACACGAGCTCCACCGAACCACCGCTGACCACTCGCGGTACCGGTCACTGGAGCGCGGGCACTCAGGCCCGCCTCTGATTGCGTTCGCCGTCGTCGCTCATCGCGACGAGGGGACGCTCTTGCTCATAGCTCCGTTCATTGCGTCATGTCGGCTCAGGCAACTCGTGTCAATCAACTCGTAACCGCCGCGCTCGGACTCGACGTCGAGCAGGCGCGCTGGCGCGCGCTCACGCGTCAGATCTTGCCCACCGATCCGTTGCCGAATCGACTTCGGTCCATCGGCGGTGCGGTCGATGTCGGCTACCTCGACCGGCAGGTATCTCTCGATACGCTCAAGCTGGCCATTGCCGAGCGCACGGTTCCCATCGTGCTGGTCGACCTGCGCAACGATGATGCCGTGGTTCTGTGTCGCGACGCCGACGATCGGGTGCAGGCGCTCCTGGTTCCGCGTGACGGCAGCGAAGCCGTCATCGACGGACAGGGCGACACGCTCGCCGAGACCCTGTTTCGCCGACTGAGTTCGGGGAATGTGCTGGCGGCATTGGCGCCGATGGCGCTGCGGCCGGCCAACAGCTCGCTCCCCGACGGCTACCCGCACAGCCCCGTCGGCCAGACCGGCCGTAGCGAAGAGCACGAGCCGCGAACACCACTCGACCGCACACTCGCCCTCTTTGCTCGCGAGCGTCGCGAGATCCTCACGGTGTTCTTTTATGCGACGCTGTCCGGCGGCTTGAGTCTGATTCTTCCGCTCGCCGTTGGCGGTATCGTGCAGATCGTCCAGGGCCGGCTCTATCTGCAGCCCGTGATCGTCCTGATCTCGTTCGTCGTGCTGGGAACGATCATCGCCGGGGTGCTGCAGATCGGCATCCTCAATGTGGTGGAGCGCATTCAGCAGCGCGTCTTTGCCCGCATGGCGCTCGAGTTCGCGTTTCGTATCCCGCGTCTGCGCTATGCGGCGTCGCTGGAGTCGAATCTCCCCGAGCAGATGAACCGACTGTTCGAGGCTATCGCCATTCAAAAGGGCGTGCAGAAGCTGCTGCTCGACGTACCGACGGCGCTGCTGACGATCGTGTTCAGTCTGATCCTGCTCACGTTGTACAGTCCGTGGTTCTCCGTATTCGCCATCGGCGTGACGGCCGCGTTGTGGTTCATCATTCGCTGGTCAGGGCCGGAAGGACTCGAGACGTCGATCGTGGAGTCCAAGTACAAGTACAAGGCGGTGCATTGGCTCGAGGAAATCGCCCGCGCCTTCCACGCCTTCAAGTACGCCGGTGACTCCACGCTTCCCGTGGAGCGGATGGACGACGTCGTCACCGGTTATCTCAAGTACCGGCGCAAACACTTTGCCGTGCTTGTGAAGCAGACCATCGCGCTGATCGGCTTCAAGACGTTCATCACCGCCGCCGTGCTGATCATCGGCGCGACGCTCGTGCAGTCCAACCGACTGCTGCTCGGCCAGTTCGTGGCCGCCGAGGTTGTGATCGTGACGGTGCTCGCTGGCGTCGAGAAGCTGATTACCAGTCTTGCCACGGTGTATGACGTCCTCACCAGCGTAGACAAGTCCGGCCACGTCGCCGATCTCCCCCTCGAAGCGCGCGGTGGTCTCGCCCCGATCCACACGCCGGGCGTGGGGGTGTCCATCGTGACCAAAGATCTGCGCTATCGCTATCCCTCGGCGCGTTCCGCCTCGGTGGATGGCGTCACCGTGCAGATCGAGCCGGGCGAACGGGTGGCCATCATGGGCTCGGACGGATCGGGCCAGTCCACACTGCTCAAGCTGCTCGGTGGACTCATCGACGACTACGATGGCACCATCCGCTTCGACGGCGTCACCCTGCGCGACCTCGATCGGCCGGCCTTGCGGGCGCGTATCGGCCAAATGCTCTCGTGGACGGATCTCTTCGACGGAACGGTGGAAGAGAATGTCAGCGTGGGCCGCACACACATCACGCCGCGTGACGTTCGCGAGGCGCTGGATGACCTCGCGCTGACCGACGAGATCCAGCAGTTGCCGCAGGGTATTCAGACCGAACTCACCAACGGTGGACGTACGCTGCCTGCACATCTTGCGAGCAAGCTGCTCGTGGCACAGGGCATGGTGGGCCGTCCGCGTTTGATCGTGCTCGACGACTTCTTCCAGAACCTCGACGCCGCGTCGCGCACGCTCATCATCAAACTGCTCACCGACCGCAACCGGCCGTGGACGGTCATCGCGGTGTCGCACGATCCGCAGCTACTGGCCGCGTTCGATCGCGTGCTCGTGGTCGATCGGGGACAGATCGTGCGCGAAGGCGCGTTCAGCGTACTCCACGACGATCCGATGTGCCGCAATCTGCTGCACGAGACGCCCATGACCACGGGAGCCTGACCACCATGGCCTTGTCCGATCTCGATATCGAACGCGAACTCAAACACCTGCCGTTGGAAACGACGGCGCTGTTGGGTGAAGCGAACACCAGCCGCATCGTCTCCCGCTGGCTGCTGGGCATTCTCATCACGCTGTTCCTTGTGCTCTTCCTGCCCTGGCAGCAGAGTGTGCGCGGCGAAGGCACCGTCACGGCACTCGATCCCGCCGACCGTCCGCAGGAGCTGCCGACGCGGATCGATGGCCGCATCGAACAGTGGTACGTGCAGGAAGGCCAGTATGTGGAGAAGGGCGACAGCATCGTCCGCATTTCCGAGATCAAGGAGGAGTACCTCAATCCCAACGTGCTGCCGCTCACCTCGCAGCAGCAGTCGGCCAAAGAATCCGCGATCGGCGAGAAGCAGAACAAGGCGGCCGCCCTCACCACGCTGATCTCGCAGCTCGACGCGCAACGCGATTTCAAGTTGCAGCAGACCGCGAACAAGATCGAGCAGTATCGCGCGGAAGTCCGACAGGCGGTGCTGGAAGACTCGGTGGCGCGCGATCAGCTGCGTCGCCGCGAGCGACTCTTCCGCGACACACTCGGTCTCGTCTCGGTGAACGAGCTGCAGGCGTTTCAGATCCGCGCCCAGTCGGCGTCCGCCAAGCTGGTGGAGAAGCAGCAGATGCTGCTCAGTGTGCAGACGGATCTCTCGAGTATTCCGGCGGAGTACGGCGAGAAGATTTCCAAGGCACGGTCTGATCGCGCCTCGACGCTGGCGGAGGTCAGCGAAGGGCGCTCGGAAGTGGCGAAGCTCAAGGACAAGGTCGGCTCGCTCACGATCCGCAACGGCTTTTACCTCATCGAAGCGCCGCAGGATGGCTACGTGGTACGCGCCACGAAAGCCGGACAGGGCGAGATCGTGAAAGCCGGCGAGCCGATCGTGACGATTCAACCGGCGCGGCCCAATAAGGCGGTGGAGCTGTTCGTCAAACCGATGGACATCGCGCTGCTCAAGCCCGGGCGGCATGTGCGCATCTTCTTCGATGGCTGGCCAGCGCTGCAGATCTCAGGGTGGCCACAGGTGGCCTCCGGCACTTTCGGCGCGCAGGTCGCCGTAATCGACCAATTTCCGAATCGATCGGGCCAGTTCCGGGTGCTGCTGGTGCCCGATACCACGCAGGACGAGCCGTGGCCGGCGCAGCTGCGCCTCGGCACGGGTGTCCAGGGATGGGCCATGCTCGACAACGTGACCGTGGGCTGGGAGATCTGGCGTCAGCTCAATGGCTTCCCGCTTTCGATCAATCCGAACGAAGCGCTGCCGGCGGACGCGGTGGCGGGCGGAAAGGGCGCGGACAAGAGCGCCTCGAAAAGCGCAGGCAAGAAGTGACGCGGCCCCGGCGCACGCTGCTCGCCGCGGCGCTCGGTCTTTGCTGCACGGTGTCGATCGCGCGCTCGATGTCGGCGCAGGCGACGCCGGGCAAACTCGATACGCTCGGTACGCCTTTCACATTCCCGGCGTTCGTGGACGGCATTCTCGCCAACCATCCGGTGGCCGCGCAGGCACGTCTGGTGGCCGATCAGGCACGCTCAGATCTGCGCACCGCGTGGGGCGCCTTCGACCCCACGGTGACGGCCTCCTGGGATCAGAAGAAGTTCGGCGGCACGGAGTACTACAACTACTTCGACGCCGAACTCAAGATTCCGCTGCCGATCGGCGCGGACGTGACCATCGCCTTCGATCGGACGATGGGCCGGTACTTCAATCCCGACCGGCGCACCGCCGCCAATGGCACGCTCGAAGCGGGCATTTCCATTCCGCTCGGTCAGCGCATTCTCACCGACGAACGCCGGAACGCGCTGCAGCAGGCGCGCGCCGCGCGTGACGCCGGTGACGCCGATCGCACGGCGATCGTGAACAAGCTGCTCTTTTCGGCTGCGAAGGACTACGGCGTGTGGTACGAAAGCTGGCGCCGCCGGGTGATCGCACAGGAAGGCGAAGCCTTGGCTGAGTTCCGATTGCAGGCCGTGCGACGGCGTGTGGCCAACGGCGAGAGTGCCCCCATCGACACCATCGAGGCGCTACTCGAACTGCAGCGCCGCGAAGTGACCCGTTTCGAAGCGGAAGCCTCGTTTTATGTCTCATCGCTCGACGTGACGGCATATCTGTGGGACGATGCCGGCCGCCCCGCCCCACTCCCCGCCGATGCGAAGCCGGTGCTGCTCGGCATCGAACGCGTGGGGATCGACTCCACGCGCCTCGAGCAGTTGCTCGACGTCGCCACGCGCCGCAATCCGGATCTGCTCAAGGTGCAGGCGCGTATCAAGCAGGCGGAGGCCCAGCGCCTGTTCAGTACGCAGGCGCTCCTGCCGCTGGCCGAGGCGAAACTGGCCGGACTCGGGGCGAGCGACAGCGACCAGTCGTTCTTTGACGGTGAGCGGCTCGACAACAACTACAAGGCCGGACTCAGCATCAAGTCGCCCCTGCTCTTTCTGAAGGAAACCGGCCGCTTCGCGTCGGCTGGCCAGCGTCTCGAGTTTCAGCGACTCGAGCGGGATCGCGTGCGCCGCGAGGTCGAATTTGACGCGCGTGCCGCAATCTTCGACATCTTCAATCTGGAGCGGCTCCGGCAGCGTCAGGTGGCCAACGTGCGGAACGCCAGCCTACTGCGAGATGCCGAGCAGGTGCGCTACGAGAATGGCGAAAGCACGTTGCTCATTCTGAACCTGCGTGAACGCCTGGTGCTCGACGAAGCCGTCAAGCTCGCGGCGGTGGAGGCCAAGGTGGCGGGTGCCCGTGCCGCCCTCGCCGTCGCCACCGGCGACCGGACGCTGCTGTTGAAGCAGAACTAGCTCGCCAGAGGTGGACAGGGGCGGCAGCCGCGTTTGATTACGCGCATGCTTACACTGTGCCAACATGGGTGACCGGAAAGAGTGGGGCCTGCCGGATGACGCCGGCGATCCCGATGAGGCCGAAGACGCGCTCGACGACGAGGAGTTTCCCCTCGGCGACGGCGTGGCCGATCTCGTCGGGGAGGTATACTGCCCGTATTGCGGCGAACCGGTCGAGATCACACTCGACCCGGGCTCCGGGACGCACCAGCAGTACGTCGAGGACTGTCAGGTGTGCTGCCGTCCGTGGCTCGTGTCGGTAAGCTACGACGACGACGGCACGGCGCATGTGCACGTCGACGCCAACGACGACCACGATGACAACGATGGCTGACGGTTCGCTCCTGACCGCCACCGACCTGCGCCGCCTGCTCCCGGAGGCGCTTCGCCGCCCGGCCCAGGAAGGCGCGCGCGTGGTCGCCCTGCACTGGCTCGAACAGCTCTGTGAAGCGCGCGCGCGATGGCAGACCTCGACCACGCCGTCTTCGCACCTGTCGACCGACACGCTCCCGCCCGGCGAGGCGGCGCTGTTGACCGGTGCTCCGTTGGCCTCGGCCGATACCGCCTACGCCACGGAGGCGGAAACGCTGCACCGCGCTCGAGTGTCGCTCCGACGGCTGCGCGCCGTGCTGCGAGAACATGAGAGTGCGCTCGACGGTGCGGTCGATCGGCGCACCCTGCGTGCACTCCGGGCACTCGGACAGGCCACGAATGCCGTGCGCGATGCCGATGTGCAGCGCTCGTGGCTCGACGCGGAAATGGAGCAGCTGCCCGCGGACGCCCGCGACGAAGCCATGCGCCTGCGTACGATCCTCGATCGTCGCGCCGCCCGCTCGTCCGCCGACGTGACGCGCGCGTTCGAGAAGCATCTCGATCCGATCGTGGACCGACTGGTGGCTCGCCTGTCCACCTATCTGCTGTTGCATCGCGTGGGGATGCCGTCCACGCCCACGCCGTTCGCGCGGCATCTCGCCACGCGGGTTGAACGGGCGTCAGCGCGACTGCGTCGTGATCTCGAGAGCGTGACCAGCGTAGACTCGCGCGACGCCATGCATCGCGTGCGCATCCGGCTCAAGCGCCAGCGCGCCATGCTGGCCCCCTTCGCCAAGTCGCGTCCTGCACTGGGCGCGTGGTACGAACTGGCCACGCGGGGGCAGGACTTGCTCGGCGCCGTTCGCGACGCCGATCTGTTGGCGGAGCGCGCGCTCAAAGCCAAGCTTCCAGCACTGCATCGCGCGCTGGGGGCCGTGGCGCTCGCGCACTACGACGCGTTTACGCTCGACTGGTGCGCGCGGATCGAGAGTGTGATGAAGTCGCTCGAACTGGCCGTCGTCGAGTTGCGGCGTGACAGTGCACCGGCCACCGAGGCGGGCGTGCCGCTCGAGATCGAACGCAAGTATCTCCTGACGCGCGTGCCACCGGTGGCCGCCGCCGTATCGCCCACCCTGATCGAGCAGGGATGGCTCCCCGGTACGGCGTTGCGCGAGCGGTTGCGTCGGTCCACCAGTCCCGACGGAACGGTCGTGTGCTGGCGGAACGTGAAACTCGGACCCGCACAGGCCCGCGTTGAAATTGACGAGGGTACGAGCCGCGACTTGTTCGATGCCATGTGGCCGCTCACGGCCGCAGCGCGCGTGCGAAAACAGCGGCACGTCGTGCGTGATGAAGCATATGCGTGGGAGATCGACGTATTTCTCGATCGCGATCTCGTGCTTGCCGAAGTCGAGTTGTCGGGGCTTGACGACCGACCGGCGCTCCCCGAGTGGCTCGCGCCGTATGTGGCGCGCGACGTCACCGGCGAGCCAGCGTATTTCAACTCGGTGCTGGCGCGCGCCGAGAGCACGCCGCGCTGATCGCGTGAGACGGAGCCGCGTATGCTGACCTCGCTCATGCCGATCCGCGATCGTCGAGACCGCGTGATCGGCTATGCGGTTTCGACCTGTCCGGCCGATCCCCGCCGAGGCGGTTTCGATCCCGACCGCGATGCGCGCCGTCTCGTGGACATGGTCGGAGCGCTCACGCGTCTCGCTGGTCGGAGTCTCGTGGTGCCGATCACGCCCACCATCGTGCGCGAAGGTGCGATCACGCGATTTGCTTCGGCCGATGCCGTGTGGCTGCTGGCGACGGAATCGCTCGACGACGCGGCAACGCGGCGCGCGGTCGACCGACTGCTCGGCGCCGGCTTTCACTTCGCGCTGCAAGGATTTCCCGACGGCGAGCCGCTTCCTCCATCGTTGGTCGGGAGCACCATTGTGCTCGATGCGGCGCGCACGCCCCCCAGCGCTCTCGAGAGCCGCGTGCGTGTGCTGCTTGATGCCGGGCTCCGCCCGCTCGTGCGCGGTGTAGACGACCGCCTCACGCGCCACCGCGTCCTGCAATCGGGGGTGCCGTTGTACAGTGGGCGCTTGCTGGCGCGTGGTGCCGGTGTTCCGGTGGACCGGACCACCGAAGAGAGCGTCATCCGCGCCATCACGATGCTCGCGGCGTTCGCCGATGGCCGTCCCACCGACTCGTCGTTCGACACCTTCGTGCACGACGATCCACATCTGGCCGCATCGCTGCTGCGGGCGATGGGCTCCGCATCGCTCGGCGTGCGCGGGCCGCGTTCGGTGACGCACGCGATTACGATGCTCGGTCGCGATGCCATCATGGACCGGCTGGTGTCCGTCGCCGCACGACTGATCGGCGATGCCGCGCAGGATGCTGAACTCGGATTCGTGGCATTGCGCCGTGCGCGTGCCTGCGAGCGAGTGGGCGCGGCACTCGACAACGCCCCGCATCCGCGCATGCGCCTCATTGCCGGCCTGCTCTCGACGCTGGAGTTCGCACTGGGCGCGTCGGCGCCGATTCTGGCCGAGCGCCTGGCGCTGCCGAACGCGCTGCGCGACACCATGGTCGACCGCCAGCTGCCACTCGGGCAATTGCTCGACGTGATCGACGCCCTCGAACAGGGGTGGTGGGATGATTTCGTGTCCCGCTGCGGCCGCATCGGGATTGCCCCGGCGGTTGTCGCGGACGCATGGCTGGCGTCGTGGCGTACCGCACGCGACGAACTTGGCATTACCCGCAACGACCTCAGTTGATGACAACGACCGCCAGAGAATATCTCGTCAATCGCTTCCAGACCGATGCCGCGGTGTTGCGCGAGCGCGTGGCGCTCATGGCGCGCGGCACGAAAGTGCCCGGCCCCGACGCCGCCACGTCGAAGCGTATGGCCGATGCCTGCGACGAAGTCGTCGCCATGCTGATGGCAATTGCCAGCAACGGAGACGCCGACGCGGAACTCGACGCGATCATGGCGCTGGTGCCGCTGCTCGAGCGTCGTGCGGACGAGCAGAAATCGAATCCTGCCGTGCGCTCCGTATACGCCGGCGCGGCAACGCGAATCCGCGAGGTTCGATCGGCCGAGGCGCAGTCCGCGCAGGCGGATGGGATACCCGCCGAGGACCTCGACGAGGCCGACGTCGCTGACGACGACCTGGAGCACGACGAGAATATCGACGATCTCGATGATGACGACGTGGACGACGATGTCATCGTGTTCGACGACGAGCACGACGAGGACGACAGCGCCGACGGGACGAAGTAGCCCATGCGCGACGACGAGCAGTCTCCAGTCGGCAAGGTCCGGCTCGATAAATGGCTCTGGGCTGCGCGCTTCTTCAAGACGCGCGCGCTGGCGGCCGAAGCGATCGATGGCGGCAAGGTCGACGTGAACGGCGACCGGGCCAAGCGCGCAAAATTGGTGCAAGCCGGCGACGAGATACGCCTGCAGCAGGGCCCTATTGCCTGGCAGCTGCGCGTGCAGGACGTCGCCGAGCGCCGGGGATCGGCCGAAATCGCCCAGCGCCTCTACGAGGAAGTGGCCGAAGGAAAGCGAAAGCGTGAGGCTGCGCAGGAGCAGCTCCGACAGATGCCGACTGCGTTTGCCTTCGGCGACAGCAAGCCCGGAAAGCGAGATCGGCGGGCCATCAGACGACTGAAGGGCGACAGTTGACCAGCGGTACCGTTACACCGCTGGACCAACTTCATGAATTGCCATTCATCCTGCCAAATTTGTGACAAAACCGCATTAAAATGTGAGAACAACGGTCGGAGATCACCTCGCCGACGCTGGCGTCTGCCCTCCTCCTGTGGCTGCGGTACCCTCTGACGTCCGCTCCCGACCCTGCTCTCCGACGCATGGCTCCTCCTCAGTCCGACACGCGAATGCGGATTCTTGTCATCGAAGACGATCGACTCGTCGCTGATCTGATGCGCCAGGTCTTGATCGACGACGGTTACGACGTCGACATCGCGCCGGTCGCCGAAGATGGACGACGTCTCGCGCTGTCGACCGCCTACGATGCCATTGTTCTCGATCTTGAACTGCCTGACCGCAACGGTCTCGCGGTGTTGCAGGATCTTCGTCGCGAAGGAAGCACCACACCCATCGTTGTCGCCACGGCACACGATACGACGGCGGATGTCGTTCGTGCGCTTGATGCAGGCGCCGACGACTATCTGCAGAAGCCGTTTCCGAACGAAGTGCTCGCGGCCCGGGTTCGCGCGGCGATTCGCCGCGGCGGCGCGCGATCGATGGAACGTGTCAGCGCGGGCGACCTCACGCTCAATCGCGTAACGCACGAAGTGCATTGCCACAACAAGCAGGTCAACTTGACGGCGCGTCAGTATGCGCTGCTCGAGTTCCTGGCGATGCGCGCCGGTGAAACCGTCACGCGTCCGATGTTGCTCGAGAATGTGTGGCACCTGCAGTTCGATCCCGGTTCGAACGTGGTCGATGTGCACGTTGCCCAGCTCCGCAAGCGACTGCGCGAATCCGACAGCGCGGTCGACATTCGCACCGTGCGCGGTGAAGGCTACTCGCTCGACCTCGGCTGATCCGTCGGAGTTCGCGCACCACCGAGCGCCCGCGCGACGATCTCCTCGATCGATTCGCCGGGCGCTCGCTGCATCACGGCCACGCGCGTCATCGCGCGCACCACGTCGGCCTCGCGGTCGTCCTCCACGATGATCGCCGCGATCGCGCCCTCGCCGAGGGCCTTGGCGAGCTCCGCTTGCCGGCTGGCGAGACGCACCGCCGCCCCGGCCGCGCGCAGCACCGCGTCGCACTGTACTCGGAACGGTCGATTCGTTGAGTACACCACGATCCGCGGCGGCGTCATCACTCGGTCCTAGAGCGCGGCGATCGCCGAGATTTCGACCCGGATACCACGCAACGATGCACCGACCACGGCGCGCGCCGGGTATGGCGCCGAGAACACGGTGCGGTACACGCGGTCGAACGTGCCCCAGTCATTCTCGTCGGCCAGATACACCGTGATGCTGACCACGTTGGCCAGCGTCGCGCCGCCGGCGATCAGGATGCGCTCCATGTTCGCCAAGGTGAGGCGCGTCTGTGCTTCGACGTCGCCCTCGACGATGTCCCCCGTGGCCTGATCCCGCGGCGTCTGACCGGACACAAACAGCAGACTCCCCATATTTGCGGTGCGCACGCCCGGAGAGTAGGCTCCCGCAGGGGCCGGCAGGTTGGGCAGCACGACCGGAGTCCACGGACGATCGGACGGTGCGTCAGCGTGTGGCATTTTCTACAGTCTCGAAGAGAAGGGGGCGCGATGACTACGTATCTCGAACAGCTCGAGACACCGGTACCGATCGTCGACATGGATCGGCTCGCGTTCAATCTGGACCGAATGGCGGCGTACGCCACCCTGCACGGGCTTCAACTGCGACCGCACGTCAAAACGCACAAGTCGCCGCGGATCGCGGCCGACCAGCTGCGCCTGGGCGCCGTCGGGCTCACCTGCGCCACGCTGCGGGAGGCCGAAGTGATGGCGGAGGTGTGCGAGGATCTGCTGGTGGCCTATCCGCCGGTCGGGGCCGCGAGACTCGAGCGGCTCGCACGGTTGCCGAAGAGCGTGCGCGTCACGGTCGCCGCCGACGACGCGAACGCGCTCGACGCGCTCAACGTGGCGGCCCGACTCGGCCAGCGACAGTTCGACGTGCTGGTGGAAGCGGATCTCGGGATGCACCGCGTGGGCGTGTCATCGCCCCAACGTGCGGTCGCGATCGCCCAGCACATCGATCGTGCGTCGGCGCTGAATTTCGCCGGCATGCTGTTCTATCCCGGCCACATCCGCGAGGCCGTGGGCGAACAGGGCACGGCACTCTCGCAGCTCAGCGCGAACATCGCGACCTACGTGCACGCCTTCGAGGCCGCCGGGTTGCCGCCGCGCATCGTCAGTGGTGGCTCGACGCCGGCCGCCTGGCGCATGCACGAAGTCCCCGGCGTGACGGAAGTGCGGCCGGGTACGTACGTCTACAACGATCGCACGACCGCCATGATCGGCGCGTGCGACTGGGATGACTGCGCGCTCACGGTGCTCGCCACCGTCGTGAGCGTCGCGGTGAAGGGACAAGCGGTGATCGATGCCGGCACCAAGGCGCTTGGCCGTGAGCCGCTGCGCGCCGAAGGCGATGGCTACGGCGCACTGCTCGACCATCCTGAGGTCGTGGTATCCCGGATGTCGGAAGAACATGGCATCCTCGATCTCTCCAAGACCGACTGGCGGCCGCGACTGGGCGATCAGGTTCGCGTGGTGCCCAACCACGTGTGCATCGTCGTCCATCTGTTCGACGAAATCATCGGTGTGCGCGGCCATGCGGTGGAAACACGTTGGCCGGTAGAAGCCCGCGGTCGCGGACCAGCCCTCGACGAACTGGCCGAAGGACCGTCGCGCCCGCGCGCGGTGTAACGCGCGCGACGCGTCGACTACGCCCGGGCGATCGGCCCTGTGCGTCCGCGCGAGAGCTTCACCAGATCCATCGGCGCCAGTGAGAGTTCGAGGCCGCGCCGCCCAGCGCTCACGTATACCCGGTCGAACGCGAGCGCACTCGCATCGATCACGACCGGCAACTGCTTCTTCTGGCCCAAGGGACTGATGCCGCCGACCACGTAGCCGGTGGCCCGTTCCGCCGCCGTGGGGTCTGCCATGCGCACACGTCGGGCGCCAACGGCATCGGCCAGCGCCTTGAGGTCGAGCATCATCAGCACCGGCACCACGGCGCAGACCAGTCCGACGCCTTCCGCGTCGGCCACCAGCGTCTTGAACACCATAGCGGGCTCGAGCTCCAACAGGTCCACGGCCTCGCGCCCGTACGACTCGGCGGCCGGGTCGTGCTCGTAGGAGAGCACATCGTGCGCGATCTTGGCCTTTCGCACTAACAGAATAGCGGGCGTCATCCTTCAAGATTGCTGCTAGCTTGCGTCAGGGCCACCGTTTTCCTTGGACATGACCACACTTTCGCCACGCCGCATTCTGCTGGTCGACGCCGACGCGTTCTTCGTGGCGGTCGCGCGCCAGGAAGATCCGGAGGGCGCCGGCAAGGCGACGTTGCTGATCGTGGGCGGTCGGCCGGGCTCGCGGGGCGTGGTGTGCAGCGCCTCCTACGAATGCCGCGCTTACGGGGTGCGCTCGGCGATGCCGATCTCGCGCGCGCTCAAGCTCTGTCCGCAGGCCACCTGCGTGCCGGTGCCCCGCGGTGCCTGCAGCACGCGCAGCAAGGAGATCCAGCAGGTGCTGGCCACCTTCGCCCCGATCGTCCAGGCGTCGAGCATCGACGAGTGGTACTGCGACATGGGCGGCACGGAAGCGCTGTACGGTCACGAGTCGCTCGAGGACACGGCGCATCGCATCCGGAACGCGGTCTTCGCGGCCACCGGCCTTACCGTCTCGATCGGCGGCGGGACGTCGCGTCTCGTCGCCAAGATGGCGGTGGAACTGGCCAAGCCGAAGCCCGGCACCGGCGCCACCGGCGTACGTTGCGTGACGCCGGGGCAGGAAGCGGCGTTTCTGGCGCCGTTCCGACTGGCAGACCTTCCCATGGTCGGTCCGCGGTTCTCGGCGACGCTGGAGCGCATGGGGCTCGAAACCATCGCCGACGCGCAGCAGTGGAGCGCGACCGACCTGCAGTCGCGCCTCGGCGAGCGCGCGGGCGCCTGGTTGCACCGGCGCGTGCGGGGGATTGACGACAGCATCGTGACGCCCCGCGAGGTCCAGAAGCAGGTCAGTCGCGAGGAGACCTTTGGACGCGACCTGCACGACGACGACCTGATCGAGCGCGAACTGCTCCGGTTGGCGGTCCGCGTCAGCACCGACCTGCGCCGTCAGGGGCTCCGGGCGAGAACCGTCACGGTGAAGCTCAAGGATGCCGACTTCAAGACGCGGTCAGCACAGCGGACGTTGGCCCAGCCGATCGAATCCGAAAAGTCGGTCATCAGGGCCGCACGCGTGCTGTACCGGGCGCTCCGGGGCAAGCGGCGGGTCGGCGTGCGTCTGATCGGCATCGGCCTGTCGCACTTCGACGACGACACCGGGTCGGGCTCCGGCACCGGCGCCGCCACCCAGCTCGGCTTCTTCGCGGCCCCGCCCACCCCCGCACCGGAGGGCGAACCCGTCGAAAACGCCAAGGATCGGGCCCTCACCCGGGCACTCGACCAGATCCGGGGCCGTTACGGTAGTACCGCGATCATTCCGGCCCGATTGATCGAGAACGCGCATGATACCGGGCCGAGGGTGGAAGAATGACGCGGCCCTGTATAGCTTCCGTCCGCTGAAGTGTTCTTCTTCGCCGTTTGCGCTTTCCCGTCGGGGTGTCTTCATGAGTGTCGCGTACGATCCGAACAAGCAGGGCTGGGCTGCTGCCGCCGTGACCACTGTGGCCACGTTGGGGCTGCTGTTTACTGCCTACACGATTCACAAGAATACGTATCGGCATCCGCGCGACCCGATGAACTTCCAGGTGTATCACGCGGAAGACAACGCGAAGCACACTGGCGCAGCGACGCACGAGGCTGCTCCGGCTGCCGAAGGTGCCGCCGCCGCTCCCGCGGCCGAAGCCAAGCACTAACGCACGACGTCGCCGTTCGACGCGACACGAAAACGCCGCATCCCACCGGGACTGCGGCGTTTTTTGCGCCTGGAGTCATCCATAGGTTTTATCTATTGTTGAACAACGAATAATCGCTTTGCTCAACAACCAATTTTCCGGCATGTTACAAGCGACAGCACAGGTGTCTCTCGCCAATACCATGCCCAACACGATCCTCGACCCGCAGTCGGCACTCGCCGCGCTGTACGCCGGCAACGCCCGTTTCGCCAGCGGCGAGAGCACCGCGCCGAATCGACATATGGCGCGCCTGAAGGAAGTCAGCTCCACGCAAAAGCCCTTCGCCGCCTTTCTCGGCTGTGCCGATTCGCGCGTGCCTGTCGAAATCGTGTTCGATCAAGGGTTTGGCGACCTCTTCGTGACGCGCATTGCCGGCAACGTGGCGGATGCCGCCATCATCGGCTCGCTGGAGTTCGGCACCGAAGTGCTTGGCGCGCAGGTCTTGTATGTGCTGGGCCACACGCGCTGCGGCGCCGTGACCGCGACGATCGAAGGGCACGAGGTGCCCGGGCAGATCTCCATGCTGTACCAACACATTCGTCGTGCGGCCAAGGAAGCGAAGGGAAATCTGAACGAGGCGATCCGCCGCAACGTGCAGATCCAGGCGGAGATTCTGCGCGAGGCATCGCCGGTGATCGCCAAACGTGTTTCCCGCGGCGAGCTCCTGATCGCGGGCGGCGTGTACAACGTCGACACCGGGCTCGTCGCGCCGGTCGCCCTGGACTGACCGATGCTGCCGTCGCTGAACACGCTGAACTATCAGCATCTGCTGTATTTCTGGACGGTGGCGCGCGAAGGGAGTATCGCGCGCGCCACCACCGTGCTGCATCTCACGCAGCCCACGATCAGTGCGCAGATCAAGATTCTCGAGCGCGCGCTCGGCGCGCCGTTGTTCACCCGACGCAGCCGCTCTCTGGTGCTGACCGAGACGGGGCATCTCGTCTTTCACTACGCCGACGAAATCTTTCGCACCGGCCGGGAACTCACCGACGCGCTGGCTCGGGGCGACAGTCGTGCGCCGCGACGGCTGGTGGTGGGCATCTCCGACTCGTTGCCCAAACTCACCACGTGGCGACTGCTGCGTCCGGCGCTCGAGTCGACGCCGGGGCTCCGCCTGACGTGTCGGATCGACAAGACGGAACGCCTGGTGGCCGACCTCGCGGTGCATGCGCTCGATGTCGTGCTCGCGGATGCGCCGTTCTCTCCGTCACTCCCCGTCGCGCTGTTCAATCACCTGCTCGGCGAATGCGGGCTGACCGTGTTCGGTACCGAAGCGCTCGCCGCGAAATACCGGCGCAGGTTTCCGCAATCGCTCACGGGGGCACCGTTCATCATGCCCACGCCGAACACGGCGATGCGGCGCTCGCTCGACGCCTGGAGTGTCGCGGCCGACGTGCGGCCACTGATCGTCTGTGAATCCGAAGACGTGGCGTTGTTGCAGGTGTTCGGGCAGGAAGGCATGGGACTCTTCGCTGCGCCCACCGTGGTCGAGGCGCAGATCCGTCGACACTACAACGTGCGCGTGGTGGGACGGCTTCCCGATGTGCGCGAGCGATTCTACGCGATCAGCGCCGAGCGAAAGCTGGCGCATCCCGCCGTGGTCGCGATCACCGAGGCCGCGCGCGAAACGCTCTTCGGCTAGCGCAATCCGTCAGATCGGCACGGTGAACCAGAACTCGCTGCCCTTGCCCATCTCGCTGTCGACGCCGATCTCGCCACCGTGCGCCTCGATGATGCCTTTTGCGATGAACAACCCGAGTCCCGAGCCCGCACGAAGCAGTCGCGGTGCCTGCCAATAGCGTTCGAACAGGCGTGGCACATCTTCGGCGGATACACCGGGGCCGGTGTCGCGCACGCCGACCCGCACACTGCCATCGTGACGTTCGGCGGTGAGCACGATCTCACCGCCGTGCGGCGTGAAGCGCACGGCGTTGCCGAGCAGATTGGAGAGCACCTGCTGCAGGCGATGACGGTCGGCTTGCACCGGCGGAAGACTTTCGTCGATATGCCGCACGAACCGCAGCACCGCGTCTTCCATCACCGGCTCGAACATGTCCGCCGATTCCTTCACCAATTCGGACAGCAGCACCGGTCGACGTTCCACTCGAAGTCGCGCGTTGGAGATGCGCGAGACGTCCTGCAGATCCTGAATCAACCCGTCGGCCTGACGGGCGGCACCACGGATGGCTTCGACGTCGTCACGTTCCATCAGCGGTCGTTCATCACCCGGCTCACGACCAAGCACGGCACCGGTCAGCATGACGATCGCATTCACCGGATTTCGGAGGTCGTGCGACACGATCGCCAACATGTCGTCGCGTTCGCGCACGGCGCGACGGGACTCCTGATACAGGCGCGCGTTCTCGAGGGCGAGCGCGGCGAGTCCGGCAAACTGATCGGCCACGTGCACTTCGTCCATGTTGTGCGAGGCGCCCGGCCTCGTGCGCACCAGATGCAGCGCACCGATCGCGCGGCCGCCGGCACGCAGCGGCACGATCAGCACCGCACTCGCACCGAGCGATTCCGCCCGATCGCGCATGACCTTGTCGTGAAAATTCGCCGACAACCACGACGCGACATCGGTGATGCGCTGCGCTTCGGTTTCGTGGGCCACGCGTCCGGCGCTGGCGGCGGGGAGGTCGGCGTCCAGACGCTCGTACACGCGAGAGACGAGCCCGGACGACTCATCATGCCGACGCGGATCCATATGCGTAGCCGCCGCGCGGCGGATCTGCCCATCGGCGGCGAGCAGCTCGAGCAGACTCCAGTCGCCCAGGAGCGGCACGGGTAGCTCGGCAATCGTCGCCATCGTCGACTCCACATCGAGCGACGCCGCCAGCACCCATCCGGCCGTCGCCAGGAGTTTCTGCCGGTCCTCGTTCTTGCGCCGCTCACTGACATCGCGCAAGGTCACCATGAAGGTCCGCTCGCCCTCCATGGTGACGCGCGCAATCGACGCTTCCGCCGGGAATTGCTCACCGTTTCGACGGAGGCCGGCGATCTCCCGTCGTTCCGCCATGCGCCGCGACTCGGTGCCTCCCTCGGCGAAACCGCGGATATGTCCGCGGTGCACGGCGCGAGCCGCCATGGGAAGCAACCGGTCGAGCGGCTGCCCCAGCATTTCGTCTTCCGTCCAGCCAAAAATCTGCTCCGCGCCTTTGTTGAAGCGCACGATGCGGAAATTGTCATCAAGAGCGATAATGGCGTCGGCGGCGATGTCAACGATTGCCGCGAGCGCTGCATGTGAATGCGTGTCAGCCATACCACGAGAATAGCCTGTCGGACCGGTATCTTTCCAGCACCGGGCCGATTCCGTCCCGATTGCGTCGCCGTACCATCGGTCGTTCGACTACTTCACGCAGACTTGGCCATGCGTTGGACCTCGATTCCTCGATTGCCGGCGGCCGCGCTCGCCTTCCTTGCGGCGGGTGCGGTCGCGCCGCTCATGGTGAGTGCCGATCCGTGGCGGAACCGCATTTGGTTCGCCGGACTCGTGCTCACGGGTATTCCCGTCGCGTGGCGCACCTTTGCCGGGATGCTGCGCGGAGAGTTTGCGGCCGATGTGGTGGCGATGCTGGCGATCGCCGGCTCGATTCTCCTGGGGCAGCCGCTGGCCGGCCTGGTGGTCGTGCTCATGCAAACCGGCGGCGAAGCGCTCGATGCGTATGCCGTGGCGCGTGCGTCGAGCGCCGTCGAATCGCTCGAAGCGGACGCGCCGCGCACGGCGCACCGGGTCGTGAAGGGACAGGTGCACGACATCGAGGCCATCGAGATCACGCCCGGCGACGAGCTGCTGGTGCGCCCCGGCGAACTGGTGCCCTGCGACGGCACCGTGGTCAGTGGCTCCTCACATGTCGACACGTCACGGCTCACCGGCGAGCCGATTCCCGTGCGCGCCGCCACCGGGACATCGCTGCTCTCCGGCAGTGTGAATCAGGAGGGTGCGCTGACGCTGCGCGCGGTACGTACGTCGCAGGACAGTCAGTACGCCAAGATCGTGGATCTGGTGCGATCCGCGCAGGCGTCGAAAAGTCCGTTGCAGCGTACCGCTGACAAGTGGGCGGTGTGGTTCACGCCTCTCACGCTCGGGGCCTGCCTGATGGCGTGGCTGATATCACATGACTGGACGCGGGTGCTCGCGGTGCTCGTGGTGGCGACTCCCTGCCCTCTCATTTTGGCGGCACCGGTGGCGATCATCGGTGGCATCAACCGCGCGGCGCGCCGGTCGATCATTGTGCGTAACGGTGGTGCCCTCGAAGCGCTCGCCTCCGTGAACTCCGCGGTCTTCGACAAGACGGGCACGCTCACGGTCGGGAAGCCGCGCGTGCACCAGGTCGTGACCGACGACGGGATTCTGGCGGCGGCGATGCTGGAGATCGCAGCTGCCGTAGAACAGGGCTCGGGACACCTGCTGGCCCGCGTGATCGTGGCTGAAGCCGAGTCTCGCGGCGCGACGATGATGATCGCGACGGAGCTGGTCGAAACGCCAGGGCGCGGCGTGACCGGGATGGTGAACGGGCGCTATGTCGCGGTGGGATCACCGGACTTCGTGCGCGAGCGCGTGCCCTCGCTGTCGGCGCGTCTGTCCGCGCTGGAGGTTGGTGCATCGGGGCTCCGCGCGTATGTGGCGACCGACGACAGCCACGGTGGCGCGCAGAACGGTCAGGTGCCGTCCATCGCGCGCATCGAGTTCGCCGACGAGCTGCGCGCCGAATTGGCGCCGATGTTCGCCGAGTTGGCCGCCCTCGGCATCAGTGACGCGTACCTGTATTCCGGCGACAAGGCCGAGAACGTGGAGAAGATCGCGCGCGAGGTGGGGATCACGCAGTTCGAAGGCGATCTGACGGCGGCGGAGAAAGTCGCACGCGTGGCGGCGTTGGAGGCGCGCGGTCGTCGGGTGGTGATGGTAGGCGACGGCACGAACGACGCGCCGTCGTTGACCACGGCGACCGTGGGTATCGCGTTGGCGGGTCACGGCGGCGGCGTAGTGGCAGAAGCCGCCGATGTGGTGCTGCTGATCGACGATCCGCGTCGGGTGCCGGAAGCGGTGCGGATCGGTCGGCGGTCACTGATGATCGCGAAGCAGTCGATCTTTGTGGGCCTTGGACTCTCGCTCGTCGGCATGGGCTTCGCGGCGGCGGGGATGCTGACACCCGTCGCCGGAGCGCTCATTCAAGAAGCGGTCGATGTGGCAGTGATTCTGAATGCGCTCAGAGCAGCGGGCGAGGGGCGGAACGGCTGACGGCGCCGGGCGGAACGGCTAACGACGCTAAGAGTTAGGGGCGCTAAGAGTGAACCGCGCTAAGAGTCAGAAGCGCTAAGAATTAGGGGCGGGTAACAGCGCTATGGTTTGCGGCGACGGCGAGACACGGCGACGAGCCCTAGCAGTCCGGTGGCGACGAGCGCGATGGTTTGCGGTTCGGGGACGACGGCCGTGTAATGGGCGCAGTTGGTGCCTTGGCATTCCACGAGTGCGCAGTTCGTGCTGGTGGGGTCGCACTTGTACGACGTGGCGTCGTCAACGCCGGGGTCGAGCGACTTGGCGCGGAATCCGAACAGCACATTGTGCGCGAGCTGCGCGGGGGCGCCGGTGTAGGTGAACCGAAACGTGAGAAACGCGGACGGATCGTTCACGTTGGCGTTTGCGGTTTGCCAGGTGGTGCCGCCGCCGGCGGAGCCGGCATCGCCGACGATGCCGCCGCTGGTGCCCGTCTTGGCGGAGAGCGATGGCGTGGCCACCGGACCGCCGATCCATCCGCTGGGGGTGCCGTAGCTCCAGCCGGCACCGGCGTTGGCGACGGTCACGTCGGAGGCGCTCCAATCGTGCAGCGCGCCGCTGATCCCGCCCACGTTCCAGAGGGCGATGGATTCGATGCGCGCCTGCTGGGTGGATGGGCTGGCGTTCCAGACGCGGAGCGACAGGCCGGTGGTCGAGTAGTCCGTGATCTCGTAGCCGACGCAGAGCGACGAGCCCATGGCGCACGAAATCGACTGTGCGCTGGCCTGAGAGGGCAGGACGAAGACGAGTGCGGCGGTAAACGCCGCGGTGAGACCAGACCACTTCATTGCAAGACTCCGACGGATGATGGCGGCACCCATCGCGACCGAATTGGTCAGCGAGGCGCATCTACGGAGTCAGACGGTCGAGTCGGTGATGGGATCACATTTCCTTTCGTTCACCGACGGATTGGATGACGGCAAAACAAAACCGCCTCGGCGACTGGCCGAGGCGGTGCATTCGGTGGAGTTTGGCCTGCTGGAGCAGGGTGGAACGGGGGACGACTCAGGCGTTGTTGCGACGACGACGGGCGAATCCGAAGATGCCGAGCAGGCCGGACGCCATGAGGGCGTAGGTGGAGGGCTCGGGGACGGAGGTGATGTTGAATACACCGGTGCCACCCATGGCAATCCACTGCGACTGACCATTCGGGCCGCTCTGCGCGTGGAATCCGAAACCGATCGGCGTCGCGGTGTTGTCGCTCAGCGTAAAGTTGAACGTCGCGCTGGCGCCAGCCGCGAGGCCCTGACCGTTGTTGAGGAAGTCAAACTTGTACACGGTCGGGCAGCCAAGTCCGCCGCCCTGATTGCAGAGCGTGCCGTTGTACCAGATCTGACCGTTGAACGGCTGGTTGTCGATTGACCAGCCGGATGGAAGCGCACTGTACACCGACGCCGTCGCCGTCTTGTCCAGGAACATCAGAATGCTCGTGAACTTCTGCGAGGCCTCGTCGTTATGGACCTGGAAGCTGAAGTAGTTCGGCGCCGTGTACTTCAGCATTTTGCCATCGGCGCAGGTCTGAAAAAGCCCCGTAGCGCAGACGTTCTGCAGATCGAACAGCGTCGTCTGCGCGGCCGACACCGTCGGTGCTGCCACGAGCGCGGTTGCAGCAAAGGTCGCTGCGAGGATGAGCTTCTTCATGATTGGCGGGAATTCGTGTGTGGTCGAACGCTTCAAGACGTTCGGTCATGCATCACTCTACATAAGGGAATATCAATGTCTATGCCATCGCAACATGAAGATTCCTTCATCTTTTTATGTGGTTAAGTCATTATCATGAAACGGCTTACATGATGAAGCGCGCACCGCTTTCAGCGACAGGACGACATGAAAGCGTAGCGAGAGTGCACCGGGTGTAGCGCGCGCGCTACGAGTCTTTGATTGGTTGAAAAACAAAACCGCCCCGGCCGAAGCCGGGGCGGTTCAGATGCTGCGGTGCTTCAAGCACTTAGGCGTTGTTGCGGCGACGACGGGCGAATCCGAAGATGCCGAGGAGGCCAGTCGCCATGAGGGCGTAGGTCGACGGCTCGGGAACGACCGTTCCGCAAACGCCGACTTCACCTGTGCCACAGCCGCCGCGCGTTGAATACAGCGTCAGGCCAGAGGAACCCTGACCGAGGTCAGCCGAAAGCGTGAGCACGTCGACACCGGCCGCGCCGGCATTGAACAGATAGAAGGCCGTACCGTTCGTGAGCGCCGGATCGGCGTTCTTGAGCAGCGGCGCGCCGCCGCCGAAGTGAAGACCGATGATCGTGTAGCCATAAAGCGTCGTATTGAAGTTGACGAAGCCCTGCGACGGGTTGGCGCCGATCTTCTCAACAACGTTCAGTGGTCCGTAGCCGAGCGCGGCAAGGCCAGCCGCCTCATCCGCGTCCACAAGCTGACCAGCGTTTGTGTTCAGCAGGTTGCCCTTCCAGAAGCCAGAACACTTAGTGACAACAACGCTGGTGATGTCGATGCTACCGATGCTGCAATCCGGCTTCGCGTCGCCCGGAGACGCCTGCGCTGCAGCCGAATTGCTCAGCACAAGCGCGGTGATGGATGCAGCGATGAATTTCTTGAACATTGGGAGTGGGGCTGGGGAAGTGATTACGTCGTTGATCTCGGTGCAATTCTCTTCAATTGCCGTGCCGAATGACACACGAAGAAATACCAAATGAAACTGCCTTAATTCTCTTCTAAAGCGCTACGCTGCAACGTTTTACAAGATATCAAAACATGTCTCATCCTTCATGTTCGCAAAGCCCCAAAAAACCTGTAGCACGCGAACCACAATCCGTGCGGTTTCACCACAGCAGTGAGCGCTGTAACCGCATACCGATCAATAGTTTAGCGCCAAGGTGATGTTGCATTCTTCATGATTTTTCTCCCTGTATTTTCGCGAGCTGAGTCGGAGAGCACTATTGTGACCTCCAGCGCCGGTGCTGGTGGCCATAGTGGCCGCTGTGTTCGCCGCTGCGCTGCAACAGGCGCAGGCCTAAGAGAGTGTCGGCGTCGCCCGTCGTCGTCGGAATCGCACCGCGTAAGACCCGCGGCAGGACCGACAGCGGACACAAACACCAAAGCGGGCCCGGTCAATCGACCGGGCCCGCTTTGCATTACCCCTGCTCTACCGGCCCAATCAGGCCGTTTTGAGCAAGAGGCTTTCCGCCACACACACCCGGTCCCGACCATTCTGTTTGGCCTTGTAGAGGGCCTTGTCGGCACGCGCAATCCATTCATCCACCTCTTCGTGCGCTTCCAGTTGGGCCACGCCCACGGACGCACCAATCGAGAACTCCATCGCCGGGTGCGGCGCCGGCATGGCCGCCACCTGCTCCTGCAGTCGGCGCGCCAACGTCTGCGCCATCTTCCAGTCGGTGTTGTGCAGAATCGCCGCGAACTCGTCGCCGCCGTACCGGCACAGCACGTCGCTCTGACGCAGGAAGACCTTGGCGAGCGCGCCACCCAGGTTCGCGATCGCGGCATCGCCCGCCTGATGCCCGTACATGTCGTTCACGAGCTTCAGCTTGTCGAGATCGATCATCAGCAGCACCACCGGCTGACGGCCCAAGGCATACATCTGCACGGCGCGCGGTCCCATCATGTCGAACAGCTTGCGATTGCCGATGCCGGTGAGCGGATCGGTCGTGCTTTCCTTGCGCGCTTCCTCGAGCTGCTTGCCCATGCGATCGAGCTTCGTGGCCAGCGACACGTACTGTTCTTGCTGCTGATCGCGACGCGTCTGTAGTGCACCCTCGATCGCCAGCACGGCGCCGAGCACTTCCTGCTTGATCGAACCGGTCTGCATCCGCTTCAGCGCGTTCTTCGCCCGGTCCATCTGCGTCTCCGTCGACGCATCGGCCGTATGATCGATCTTCACCGCGTTGTGCACCGTCTCGACGCAGGCCCAGAGGGCCTCACGGAGCTCGGTGATCGACGAATCCACGTACTTGTGTTCTTCACGGCGCTGTTCGGTCACCGCACGAACAACGCCGTCCCAGTCCCGGTCGGTCACGCCCAGAGTACCGGCCCCTTCCTCCAGGGCATACCCCATGGTCGCATGACGCTGCCATCGCGCAATTTCTTCTGCGCTCTTGTCGGCAGGTCGATCCGGAAGATCGATCGGGTAGCGAGAGAGCGCAGTCAGGACGCCACCGAGGGCATCGAGCACCAGACCGAGACCGGCCTCGCTGCTCTGCGACGTGGGCGCGACGGAGATCTCGGTGCCTGCGCCGCCGGAGATCGACTTCAGGGCTTGGGAGCCGGACGCGCCGTTCGAACTGCTTCGTTCGATCGAGGGGCGGGGCTCGGACACGAGCTTCTTGAAGAACATGAAGTGGGTGTGAGGTTGCCTTTATCATCGGCACGTCCCACCCCGGAGTTGAGCGCCCGCAGTAAAACCGTCACACTGCGGGCACACGCGTCACAGCCTGCCCTCGTCTAGAACTCGTCGTCGGCGAATGCCATGATCGGCGCCGAGCCCGCCTGGATCGCCGCGAGCAGCGTCGCCGCCTCCGGCAACAGTCGCCCGAAGTAGAAGCGCGCCGTTTTCAGCTTGGCCTGCAGGAATCGTGTCTCACCCTTCCCTGCCGCCAGCTGCTCCTGCGCCACCGTCGCCATGCGCAGCCACTGCCATCCCACTGCGACGTATCCCATCAGATGCAGATACTCCGTGGCCGCCGCACCGACTTCATCGGGATTCGCAAAACCCTTCTCGGCCAGCAGCATCGTCGCCTTCTGCAACTGATACAGCGAACCGCCGAGCGCCTTCGCGAAATCCTCGAGCCCGTCCACCTGTGCCGCGGCGTCCACGTCGCCCTTCACCAGTTCGAAGAAGCGACGGACCAAGCGCCCACCTTCCATGGGCAGCTTGCGACCCACGAGGTCGAGCGCCTGCACGGCATTCGTGCCTTCGTAGATCTGCGCAATGCGCGCATCACGCACGTACTGCTCGATGCCGTATTCCTTGATGTAGCCATGCCCACCGAGCGTCTGCAGCGCGATGTTCGTGTTGTCGAAGCCCTTGTCGGTGAGGAATGCCTTGATCACCGGTGTCATCAACGCCACGAGATCTTCGGCCGCTTCACGCACCGCCGGATCGGCATGACGATGCTCGAGGTCGATGCGGATACCGACCCAGTACGCCAGCGACCGCATACCTTCGTTGAACGCCTTGATGCGCAGCAAGCCTTTGCGCACATCGGGATGCACGAGAATCGAATCGGCTGGCCCCGAGGGATTCTTCGGACCCGTGAGCGAACGTCCCTGCAGGCGGTCCTTCGCGTACGACAGCGCGTTCTGATACGCGACTTCCGCGAGCCCCAATCCCTGCAGGCCCACCGCGAGACGCGCGCCGTTCATCATGACGAACATTGCGCGCATGCCTTTGTGCGGTTCGCCCACCATCCACCCGGTGGCGTCTTCGAAATTCAACACGCAGGTGGCCGACGCCTTGATGCCCATCTTGTGCTCGATGGAGCCCACCGTGACGCCGTTGCGCGTGCCGGGTGTGCCGTCTTCCTTCGGCAGGTACTTGGGCACCAGGAACAGCGAAATCCCCTTCGTGCCGCCCGGTGCATCGGGCAGCTTCGCGAGGACGAGGTGCACGATGTTCTCGGTGAGGTCGTGATCGCCGGCCGAGATGAAGATCTTCGTGCCGGTGATCTTGTACGCGCCGTCGCCCGCTGGAATCGCTTTCGTGGTGATGATGCCGAGGTCGGTGCCGGCGTGCGCCTCGGTGAGGCACATCGTCCCGCCCCAGGTGCCGTCAATCAGCTTGGGGAGGAAGCGATCCTTGAGCTCATCCGATCCGTGGCTCAGCAGCGCGCTCACGGCCCCGTGCGAAAGGCCGGGATACATGCTGAACGACAAGTTCGACGAGCAGAGCATCTCCTCCATGACGAAGCGCACCGACTCGGGCAGCCCCTGTCCGCCGTACGCAGCATCAGCCGACACGCCGGTCCAGCCCCCCGCCGCGTACTGCGCGTACGCCTCCTTGAAGCCGCTCGGCGTGCGCACCTCGCCGTTCTCGTACTTCACCCCTTCCGTGTCGCCGCTCTGGTTGATCGGGAAGAGCACCTCCTCGCAGATCTTGGCGCCCTCGACGAGCACGGCATCGATCATGTCGGGCGTCGCGTCCTCGAAACCGGGGAGCGCGGCCAACTGCGCGACATCGTGGACGTCATGCAGCAGAAAGCGGATATCGTCGAGTGGAGCCTTGTAGGCGGGCATGGACGGGCGTCCTCCGGGCGGGATAACAGCGGGGGTGACCTGCTCCCTTGGAAGCTGTGGTCGAATCGGGACGCCGGCAAGCCCCAATTGCGACGCGACCGTCATGTTTTGAACCGACCGACCTTCGGGTATACCCTTCTGGAGCTTTTTCGACGCCGCGCGCGTAGGAGCTACAGACCACGCTCGCCGATTTCTCTCGAGTCCGGACAATGATGAAGCAGTTTCTGACCGCCATCGCCGCCAACCTGCTCACGATCGCCATCTGCGTGGTGGGTGGTATCCTGCTGATCGTCGGCATCGCCGCCTCAGCCGGGTCGAAGGATCCCGTGAAGGTCGCCGATGGCTCGGTGCTCGTGATCGATCTGGATCGCGCGTTCTCCGACCGCCCCGCCGAAACGAAGCCCGGGTCCTTCCTCGACGACGCGCTTTCGGCCGGACGTGGTGACGCGATTCCGCTGCGCGCGGCGACCATCGCCCTCAAGGCCGCCGCCGACGATGATCGCATCAGCGGCATTCTCCTGCGCGGCTCGATTTCCGCCGACGGCTACGCCTCGGGCTTTGCGGCGCTGCGAGAGCTGCGCGCGGCGATCGCGACGTTCCGGCAGTCGAAGAAGCCGGTACACGCGTACCTCGTGAACCCGGACACGCGCGACTACTACCTGGCTTCGGCGGCCAGCGTCGTCACCCTCGATCCGTTCGGATCACTCGCCATGCCCGGCCTCGCGTCGGAGCAGGTGTTCTTCACCGGCATGTTCGAGAAGTATGGCATCGGCATGCAGGTGAGTCGGGTGGGTCGCTTCAAGGCGGCCGTCGAGCCGTTCACGCGCACGGACATGAGTCCGGAGAACCGGCTGCAAACCGAGACGTACCTGGGCGACTTGTGGAGCGAGGTGAAGCGTGGCGTGGCCGAGAGTCGCGGCATCGACACGTTGGCGCTGCAGACCATCGTGGATACGCAGGGCATCATTCTGCCGGCCGACGCCAAGGCGGCCAAGCTGGTGGATCGTATCGCGTACTTCGACGACGTGCTCGACGACTTGCAGAAGCTGGCCTCGGCGGCGCGTTCGGCCGACGGTGCCAAGCAGAGCGCGAAGGACAGCATCCGCGCTGCAGAAATGGCCACGCTGCTCGATCGGCCGTCGCTGCCGCAGATCACGCTGGGCGAGTACGCCCCGCTCGCGGTGGCGAAGGACCGCAGCTTCAGCGCCAGTCAAACCATTGCCATCGTGTACGCTGAAGGCGACATCGTGGATGGCGAAGGCGGCGACGGCATGATCGGTGGCGCATCGCTCTCCCGCGAGCTGCGCCGCGTGCGCAACGACGCCAAGGTGAAGGCGGTCGTGTTGCGCGTGAACAGCCCCGGCGGCAGTGCGATCGCGTCGGAGCAGATCCAGCGCGAACTCACGCTCATTCGCAAACAGAAGCCGATCGTGGTGTCGATGGGCACGGTGGCCGCGAGCGGTGGATACTGGATCAGCACGGCGTCGACCCGCGTGTTCGCCCAGCCGAATACGATCACGGGATCGATCGGCGTGTTCTCGCTCGTGCCGAACATCAAGGCGCTGGCGAATCGCAATGGCGTCACGTTCGATACCGTGAAGACCGGACGCTATGCCGATCTGTTCTCGATTGCGCGTCCTCGGTCCGACGCGGAACTCGCGGTGTTGCAGCGCGGCACCGATGCCGTGTACGAGGCCTTTATCACGCGCGTGGCAACGGCGCGCAAGCTCACGCCCGATTCGGTGCGGGCGATTGCCGAAGGGCGTGTGTGGTCGGGCGACGATGCGATGCGCATCGGCCTCGTGGACTCGATCGGCGGACTCGACGCCGCGCTGAAGAGTGCCGCCACGCTGGCCAAGATCACCGGCGATTACGATGTGCGCGAATACCCGCGCGTGAAGAGCGCGACCGAGAAGCTGACCGAACTCCTGGAGCACAAGCCAACGCCGGCGGCGGCGGCGATCCGTGCGGCCACACCCGCGGGCGCCAACGCCCTCCTGTCGGGACGCGGCCCGGCCAGCTCACTCGCTCGTGACATCACGCATGAGCTGGACGTGCTGCTGCGCTACAACGACCCGCGCGGCGTCTACGCGCGCATGCCGTTCGTGCTGCGCATTCGGTAAGACTCGCCGAAATACTCACGACTCCAAACTTTCACTCAAGACTCGGAACTCACGTGAGTCTCGAGTCTTGAGTCGAAGTTTGGAGTCGTGAGTTACTGAAAGGTTACTCAGGCCGGAACGCGTTGATCACGCGCAGGCGCTCCGACCACACGGCGGTCGCCGCGCGCGCCGTAGCGAGCGTCGCTTCCGCCTTCGTGATGCACGCGGGGAGATTCTTCGCCGTCACATCGCCCAGCGCCCATTCCGCGATCTTCTCGCGCGCCGTCGCTTCTGCCAAGCGCTGCGCATAGCGCTCGGCGTGCGGACGACTCCACATCGCGACCGGGCGGTCGTCATCGATGCCGTACAGGCTCCAGATGCCGTCGTGCACGGGGATATAGTCGAGGAGGAATCCGTCAAAATCCTCTGGAACGGTCGTCGTGGCGTTCATGGCAGCGGGTCGGATGGAGGAGACTGGCGCGCGTGAAACGTGCGTGAATGGTGCGGTGGAACACTAACTGAACCAGCCAGACCGGGAGGCCGGTTCCCGTACCGCGTTTTCGCGTCATTCCGCAGTCTAGATTGTTGCAGATGACTTCTCGTGTTTCGCCGCGCGTGATCGCGGCATCGATGCTGGTCGGCCTCGCGACCATGCGCTTCGCCGCGCCAGTGGCGGCGCAGGGCACCGCCAAGCCAGCGCAGGCGAAGGCCACCAAGCCGGCGCCGAGCACACCCAAGACCGACTCGGGCCCCAAGTACGCCTATCCGGCCACCGGCACCTCGGCAGCGGCACGTGCGCTCGCCGGCAAACCGGTACCGGTGTGGCCGGTGCCCGGGCCGGCGCCGCTCGCCGGCAGCGTGCTCCCGGCCAAGCGCATCATCGCGTATTACGGCAATCCGTTTTCGAAACGCATGGGCGTGCTGGGCGAGTATCCGAAGCCCGAGATGCTGACCATGCTCGACCGTGAAGTGGCGGCCTGGGCGAAGGCCGATCCGTCCACTCCGGTGCAGCCAGCGCTCCACCTGATCACGACGGTGGCGCAGGGCGATGCCGGCAAGGATGGCAAGTACCGCATGCGGCACAGCGACGCGCTCACCGAGAAAGTGTACGGCTGGGCGAAGGAGCGGAATGCACTGCTGTTTCTCGATGTGCAGGTCGGCCTGAGCACGATTCAGGAAGAACTGCCTCGCCTCGAGCCGTGGTTATCGCGGCCCGACGTGCATTTCGGGATGGACCCGGAATTCGCGATGAAGAACGGCACCAGGCCCGGCAAGAAGATCGGCAGCTACGATGCCGCCGACGTGAACTGGGCGATCGACTATCTCGCCAAGCTCGTCACGGACAAGAAGCTGCCGCCGAAGATTCTCGTCGTGCATCGCTTCACCAAGCCGATGCTCACGAACTCCGCGAAGATCAAGCGCGATCCGCGGGTGCAAGTGGTGATGCACATGGACGGCTGGGGGCCGCCGAGTCTCAAGCGCGATTCGTACGCCGCGTATGTGTACGCCGAGCCGGTGCAATTCGCGGGATTCAAACTGTTCTACAAGAACGACCGGCGTTCGGGGAGCACGATGATGACGCCGCGCGATCTGCTCGCACTCACCCCGAGGCCCTTGTACATCCAGTATCAGTGACGCGCGACGCGACTATTCCGCCTGAATGCGCATCACGAACGTGAGCCGACGCGGCAGGCCGGGCTCGAAGTAGCGGGAGCGCGTCGCGTTGATCACCACCGAGCCGGCGTAGCGACGATCGAACATGTTTTCGATGCCGAGCGTCGGCTCGAGTCGTACGTGCCCGACGCGCGGGGCGGTGTACCCGGCGCGCACGTTCCACGCGGCGTAGCCCGCCGCGAATACCGTGCTGGCATCGTCGGCACTCACGCGTGATGACGCCGTGCCATCGACCGTGGCGAACCAGCCGGCGCGACGCGCCGTGACGTACGCCTGCAGCAGGTGCGCCGGAATACCGGGAATGATCTTGCCGTCGTAGTTGGCGGCGCCCACGCGGTAGGTGTCGAATTCGAAACGCGACCAGGTGTGCGCGACGCCGATATCGAACATCGAGATGGACGATGTGAGATTGGTTTCGATGCCCTGTCGTGAGGTGCGCCCGGCATTACGGAATGCGCGGCGTCCCGGCTGATTGGGTACATCGAACGGCACCAATTCATCGAGTACGGTTGCACGGAACAGCGCGACGTCGGCGCGCAGCCGCGACCAGAGCATGCCTTGCACACCGATCTCCGCCGTGCGCGTGCGCTGCGGATCGAGCAAGGCATTCAGGCCGGCCGCTCCGTTGTCCTGATTTGTGAGCTCGGTGATCGTCGGCGTCTCGAACGCGGTGCTGAGATTCGCATAGACCGACATCAGCGGACGCACGCGCCATGAGATGCCGAGCATCGGGCTCACGGCACTGAGGGTGCGCTCGCCCGAGTCGTCGAGATTCGTCGCGGTGATGAAGCGGTCGCGCACAGCGAAGTTCACGCGGTCGTATCGCAGCGCGGCGCTGGCAAAGACGCGATGGGGTGCCTCCACTTCGGCGCGGACGTAGCCACCCAGTCCGCCCACGCGCTCCTGCTGATTGAGACGAATCGCGCCGCGTTCGTTACCCGGCCGCGGACAGGGCGTGGTGGCGGGCGCTGTCGCGGCCACCGTGCTGCAGTTCTCGAAGTTCAGACGATCGTCCACCTGCCGCTGCGCATCGACGCCCGCCCCGAGGCGCACGGGCCATGACAGCTGCGTGGTGCGGAACGCGCCATGCAACGACCCACCCGCGACATGCCGATCGACCGCCACGATCGCAAACGGGAGAGGATTGTCGAGCGTGCGGGCGCCGACGAAGAGCGACGCGTTGAGCGTATTGGCCCCGTCGCCGCGTGCCGCCAGCAACGAGAGCTGCGACTGCTCGACCGCTTTACGCGAGCGACGCGTGATGTTCAACGAATCGGGAAGTCGCGGATCGCGCGCCAGCTCAGCGGCCGTGAGCGCACCGGTGTTCTCGGCGCGCGGCGTGTCGTAGCGCGTGCCCTGCACTTCGAGTCGCGTACCACCCACCGTGGCCAACGCGCGACCAAAGGCGCTGGTGGCATCGAGATGCGACCACTGACGCGGACCATCGCCCGTGGTGCGCGTGATGGACCCGAGCCATCCCCCGCCCTGCACGAGTCCCGTGGTATCGCGCCGGCTGCCCGAGGCGAGCACGGAGCCGCGCTGCAGGCCCCCGCCATCCCAGAGCCGGGCATCGATCGCAATCGGGCGTGCCGAGGGCGCGCGCGAACGGAAGTCGATCACACCACCCGCGGCATTCCCGTACAGCGCGGCGGCCGTGCCACGAACGACATCGACGCGACCGACTGATTCGAGATCGAGCCAATCGAGCGGCGTCTGACCATCGGGCAGCGTGAGCGGAATTCCGTCGCGCAGCACACGCACACCGCGTACGCCGAAGGCCGACCGCGCGCCGAAGCCGCGGATGGCGATCCGGGGATCCTGCGACGGGTTGGCGCGATCCTGCACCTGCACGCCGGGGAGGCCGAGCAGCAGATCGCCGACGCCGCTGCGACGCAGGGCCGGGCGATCGTCGATGGCGGCGCGCGACAGCGCGAAGGGCAACTCGAGTGGTGAACGGGCGGCGTCGCGCGTGACGGTCACACGGACGCCCTGCAACGCCTGCGCGCCGCGTCCTCGCGCGCTGTCCGCCGCGACGCTGTCCGCGCGTGAGCGCTGTTGGGCGCGGGCCGGAGCCGCCGCAAGGAGAACCGTGACGCAGACGGCCGTGACGCAGACGGCCGTGACGGGAGCGCGGCGGAGGGTCCGGCGCGCTGGCGAAAAGACATGTTCGTTATGCACGCTCCGATCTACCGCTCGCGGCGGAGAATCGGAACCCGCTGAGCGGAACCCGCTGAGCGGAACCCGCGAAGACGATTCCTTCGGCTACTTCGCCGGGTCGCGGCAGATCGGGCGGTGTTCGTCTGGCCCCTCGTCGAACAGTTCGCCGGTCTTGTCGCAGATCACGCCGGTGGCGCTGTCCCGGACCGACACGAACCAATGCGAGGCGGAAGCGTTCGACTTGAGGACTTCCTGTTCAGCCGGCAGTCGCATACCGCGGGCTTCGAGTTCACGCCACGTCGCGAAACGCTGGTTCAAGAGGCGAAACGTGGACTGCTTCTCGTGCACGGCTTTCAGGGTGCCGGACACGGCTGCGATGCTCTTCGTCGCTCGCATGTTGCCCCGCACGCGAATCGACCCGAAGGCGACGGCGACGAGCACGAAGGCGACAATGAGACTGGTGACGATCTGGCTATCCTGCTCCGACTTCGTCGCGCCCTTGGTCAGCGCGACTGGTCGCACCGGCGCCTTGTCCGGCATCGCGCCCGCTCCCCGCACGCCGACGGCCAGCGGCGAGGCGGCACCCTGAGCTCGCGCTCCAGAGTACGCCGTCGCAGCAGACGCAGGCGGCCGCGCAGACCACGTCATCGCGGCCTCAGCGGGGCGTGCCGTGGCACGCGGGTCGGGCGCCCAGCCGATCGGTTGCTTTGCCGCGGAGAATTTCTCCGCAGAAAGCGTCGACGGGCGGCGCGGGGGAGTCGAGGACATGGGAACATGCTATTCCAATGACGCGCAAGCGGGCATAGCGACATCGGCACCACCGTTACGGAGCGGGAATTGTCTCAAACTTTTTGTGACGAGCCGCTTGGCCCAGCCTTTGGTATATTCCGCTCATGTTCTTTCGCGAACTCTATGATCAAGCGCTCGCGCAGGCGAGCTACGTGATCGGATGCCAGGCGACCGGCGAAGCCATCGTGATCGACCCGCTTCGCGACCCCGCTCCGTATCTCGACGTCGCGCGCGCCGAAGGGCTGCGTATCACGCACGTCACCGAAACACATATCCACGCCGACTTCGTGTCTGGCGCCCGTGAACTCCGCGCCGCCACCGGCGCGCGCCTCTACCTGTCGGCGGAGGGCGGCCCGGACTGGCAATACGCCTTTGCCGCGCAGGATGAGGCGGTGCTCCTGCACGACGGCGACCAGATCATGGTGGGTAACATCCAGTTCGACGTGCTGCACACGCCCGGGCACACGCCGGAGCACCTCTCCTTCGTGGTCACCGACCGTCCACGTGGTGCCGGTCCGATGGGAATTCTGACCGGCGACTTCGTGTTCGTGGGCGATGTCGGACGGCCCGACCTGCTGGAGCGGGCGGCCGGCGTCGCCGACACGATGGAAGCCGGCGCGCGAACGCTGTTCCGTTCACTCCAGCGGTTTCGGGCCCTGCCCGACTACCTGCAGGTCTGGCCCGGACACGGCGCGGGATCCGCCTGTGGCAAGGCATTGGGCGCGGTGCCGTCATCCACGGTGGGCTACGAGAAGCTCTCCAACTGGGGCGTGGCAGAGTCGAACGAGGCGTCATTCGTGGCTGCGGTCCTCGAAGGGCAGCCGGAGCCGCCGCGCTATTTCGCCGCGATGAAGCGCATCAACCGGGACGGCCCGCCGGTGCTCGGCAAGCCGCCGGTGGCGCCGCGGTTGGCCGCGAGCGATGTCTTGTCCGGCGCCTCGAACCGCTCGCGCTGGATGCTCGATCTGCGACCGGCGACGGCATTCGCCGAGGGCGGAATCGAGGGCAGCGTATCGTTACCTTACTCGAAGAGCTTCAGCACGTGGGCCGGGTCGATCATTCCGGTGACTGACGAGATCGTGCTGATGGCGGACCGGGAGAGCGACGACGTGCCGCGGGCGGTGCGCGATCTGTCGCGCATCGGTTTCGACCGGATCGTCGGCCGGGTGGATGCGAGCGAGATGCTTCAGACGTGGCGCGAGGCCGGCCACGCCCTGCACACGATTCCGCAGACGTCCGTCACGGCGGTTGCGGCGACACTGGCGAGCGGCGGCGCCGCGGTGATTGACGTCCGTGGCCGCACGGAGTGGGACGCGGGGCATATCGGTGGCGCGATGCACGTTCCGCTGGGCGACCTACGTCAACGACTCGACGAACTGCCGTCCACGCCGCTGCTCGTGCATTGCCAGTCTGGTGTGCGGTCTGCGGTGGCCACCAGCTTGCTGCACCGTCTTGGCCGCCATGACGCCGTGAACATCGTCGGTGGCTTCGCGGCGTGGAGCGCGGCGGGTCTGCCGGCTGCGGGACGAGCCGAATGACGCCTCGCTGACGCGTTCCGCATACTGTAAACGGGCTGGTCCGATTGACCGGCTCCGTGGCGGCACCTACCGACACCGGAATCCCCGTTTCTGTGTGTTGGTTCTGTCAGTCGACTGTATGGATTGCTTCAATGCATTGAGCCGCCCCGGATTCCGGAGCGGCTCGTTGTCTATCCTGGAGTGTGCCGACTGCGGAGGCTTGAGCTCAGGTAAGCGCGAGCCGCTCCGCCAGCACCTCAGCGGCTACCTGGCGCTGGGCGCTGTTGCCGACCCGGAGGACATCGACGCAGGCCAGCAGATGATGGAGGCGGGCATCCCGGGTGGCGACCTTGGTGACGCCATTGAAGAGCGGAACCAGCGCTTCGCCGCGAACCACGCCGCCTTCCATCGGCCACACGAGCGACTTCATGGCCGACCCGTTCCCGAACAGGGCGGAAAGTTCGGGATGCGCGCCGGCGGTCGGCATGCCCAGCCGCTCCGGCCCATGCACGGGCGGAAACGCATAACGCACCCCGTGCACCAGGAATTCCCGGCAGGCACTCCGATTCACCGTTCGGCTTGACGGTTCGCAGAGCCCGGCATGCTGCAGTCTGGCCACCGACCGGTGCGCCGCGCTGGTGCTGGTGGCTAACGCATTAGCCAGCGGCTCATAGCGGTCCTCGGGCACCAGCAGCAGGCGAAGGGCCACAGCGACGTCAAACGGGCGAAGTGAAGGCTGAGTAGGCATGCGTGAGAATAACCGCGTTCCGGATTCTGCACCGGTCTCGTCCCACGCATCCCGTCCCTGCCAGAACACTTACGACCCCCAAAAGCCGCCAGTTAGTCCCGTTTTTTTCACGTTTCAGCAAACAGGAGTTAAAGCGATCTTAATCTTCACGTTTGAGTTCGTCACGGCGTAATACGCTTCGCCCCCCAACTGTTGTTCTTCCGGTCCACGTCGAGCAACCGCTGTTCGGGGTCCAGTTCGATGTGCACGAGCTGCTTTTTGACGAACGCGTACTCACGCACATACTGCCGCGAGTTCGTGCTCCAGACTTCCGCCGGATACACAAAGTCCTGCGCCGTGCCGTCACTGAACGTGAAGCGCGCGCGCACCGGCAGGACACCGCGTTCGCGATTGCCGTACAACACGCCGACAAACGTGGTGTCGCCTTTCGTGCGTGTGATCACACTGTCGACGCTCTGGTCGAAGCGCGCATTCTCGACGAACCACTGACGCCAGAACCAATCGAGACGACGGCCGCTGACGTCCTCCATGGTGCGAAAGAAGTCGGCTGGCGTGGGATGTTTGTACGCCCACCGTGCAATGTAGGTTCGAAATGCATCGTCGAACGCCTCCGGTCCGAGAATCTCCTGCCGCAGGAGTTGCAATCCGACACTGGGCTTCACGTATGCCGCTTCGCCCAGCAGTGCCGGATTGATACGATCGGGATTGATGTCCACCGGCTTGTCGACGCCCTGCACCATGTACTGCTCTACCATACGCCGCTCTTCGGCCGCGCGCGCGAGCTGATCACCCCGCTCCGGATAGCGGCGCCCTTCGGAGAAGGTATTGATGAAGGTGTTAAAGCCTTCGTCCTGCCACATGTACGTGCGCTCGTTGCTGCCCACGATCATCGGGAACCACATGTGGCCGATCTCGTGCGTGACCACGTTGTACAAGTCATAGATGTCGTTGCTGATGTTCTCCATGGCGATCATCGGATACTCCATGCCGCTGATCGGTCCTTCGACGGCGGAGATGTGCGGCCACGGATACGGGAACCACCGCTCCGAATACTCGATGATCGACATGCGTGACTGGTCGGCGGCGTCATGCCAATTCACGGCCGCCGACGAACGATAGTAGGCATACGCCATGATGCCCTTCCAGCTCGACGCGTCCCACTGGAAGTCCGGCGACGCCGCCCACACCGCATCGCGCACGTTCTTCGCACTGAAGCGCCAGGTCATCATGCCACTCGTCCGCGGGCGCGCCGTGCCCTTGGCCAGTTCGTCGGCGGTGATCAACCGTATGACGGTGTCGGACTTCGCGGCCAGCGCGTGTCGCGCGATCTGCGTGGGGGTGAGCACCTCGCGCGCATTCTGCAGCGCGCCAGTCGCCGCCACGATGTAGCCGGACGGCACGGTGATGGCCAGGTTGTAGTCACCGTAGTCAAGATAGAACTCGCCCTGCCCGAGATACGGTTCGATGTTCCATCCGCGCACGTCGTCGTAGACGGCGGCACGGGGAAACCACTGCGCGATCTCATACAGCGCGCCGTCACGACCCATGCGATCGGCGCCATGCTCGGGCACCGGAAACGTCCATGCCATGTCCAGCACGGCGGTGCGCCCCGGCGCCAGCGGCTCGGCGAAATCGACTTTCATCATCGTCTCGTTCATCCGGTGCGCGAGCGGCATCCGCTTCGGTGCCCCGCCCTTCGCCGGCACGACGAGCTGATCGAGTTTCGAGAACGTGTAGCCACCCTCGAAACCGCGGGCCCCGAAGCGGGACTCCTCGGGGAAGATGTAGGAGTTGAGTGACTTGGACCGGAACGCGTTCTGCTCGACCTGCAGCCACATGAAGCGCAGGGTGTCAGGCGACCGGTTCGTGTAGCGCAGCGTGAGCGCTCCCTTCACGGTCTTGGCGGCGGTATCGAGCGTGGCTGCCAGCGTGTAGTCGGCACGGTTCTGCCAGTACTTCGCACCGGGTGCGCCGCTGCCGGCACGGAATTCATTGGCCGTGGGCAGCACCAGCGGTGCGAACACCGACGTGTCGGACACCGCACGCGGTCGTGCGGTGCCGGCCGGCGCCGACTGCGCGTTGGCCACGGTGGCGGCGACGGCGAGCAGTGTCGTCAGGACCGCACCACCAGGCAGAAGCCGACGCGCCATGCTCCCGCGTGGCTGAGGAACAGGGTATATGGACATGCGGACGCGGAGCGAAGGGAAAGGGCGGGTCCCGAGGTGCTGGCTACGTCGTACCCCGGAATGATAGTAGCTTTCGGAATGTCCTCCGCCATCACTTTTCATGCGACGCCGGTGTTTCCACGCGGCTTTCGCTGCGCCAGCCGCAATGTCGGTCTCAAGCCGTCGGCTCGCGATCTGACGTTGTTTGCCAGCGAGGTCGACGCCGCTGCGGCGGCCGTGTTTACCCGCAATCACTTTCCCGGCGCACCGATCATTCTCGGTCGCGAGACGATCACGGGCGGCGTGCTGCGGGCGATCATCGCGAACAGCAAGGTGAGCAACGTCGCGACGGGCACGCGCGGCGTCGAGAACGCACGACGGATGGCCGTGGCCGCCGCCGCCGAATTGGGAACAGCTCCGGATCGCGTGTTGGTGAGTTCGACCGGCGTGATCGGCGTGCAACTGCCGATCGAGAAGATCGAGTCGGGCGTGGTTGGCATGCGGTCCGATCTGCAGGACGACCCGCATGGTCGGCGCCGAAGGCATCATGACAACCGACACGCATCCGAAAGCGCTGTCGGCGTCGATCGGCACCGCCACGATCACCTGGGTGGCGAAGGGATCGGGCATGATCGAGCCGAACATGGCCACGATGCTGTCGTACATCTTCACCGACGCCGCATTCGACGCGCCGACGCTCGACCGTCTCCTGCGCGCCGCGGTGGCACCGACGTTCAACATGCTGTCGGTCGATACCGACACGAGCACGTCGGATACCTGCGCGATCCTGGCCAACGGTTTGGCCGGCACCGTGGACGAAGCGGAGTTTCTCGCCGTGCTCACGGCGGGCTGCCGTCGCATGACGGAGATCCTGGCGCGCGACGGGGAGGGGGCCGAGCATCTGGTGCGCGTTACGGTGCGCCGTGCGCTCAACGCGACCGAGGCGCACGTGGTCGCCAAGTCGATCCTCAACTCACCGCTGGTGAAGACGATGGTGCACGGCGCCGACCCGAACGTCGGCCGCCTGCTGATGGCCGTGGGCAAGTGCTTCGACTGCACCATCCGGCCGGCGACCACCGATGCCTGGATCAACGGCTTTCAGGTAGTTGGACACGGCGAGCGCTTAGCCTTCGACGACGCCGTCGTGCGTGAGACGCTCTCACGCGAGGTCGTCGACCTGTCGGTCGTCACTCGGCGTCGGCGAGGGCGAGGCGGTGGCGTACGGCTGCGACCTCACCAAGGGCTACGTCGACGAGAACGCCAGCTATTACAGCAGTTGAGCGGCGGCGGTAACGGCAACTACAAAAGCAACAGCGGGAACACGGAGTCGACGGATTTCACGAAGTACACAGATAAGCAAAGAGCGCCTAGCGCGAGGGGAACACTGGCGCGCGGCGGTGCTTGGTGCTCTGCTCGTAGTCGTACACGAGCTGAATCAGTCGTCCTTCGCTCCACGGGCGGCCGAGGAAAGTGACGCCGGCGGGCAAGCGATTCTCGCGCGTGTAGCCCATCGGTACGGTGATGGCCGGGAAGCCGGTGCTCGGCGAGAAGAGCTGACTATTGTCGCCATGCGGCGTGTTCAGGTCTCCGATCAGCCGCGGCGGATTGCTCCACGTCGGATAGATCGCGGCGTCGATCTTGAGCGAGTCCATCATCTGCAGCACGGCCTCGCGTAACGCCGACCGGACGCGCTCGCGGCTCTGACACCCGGCGCTCGCTTCGGGCATCTCGGTAGACTGCGCAGCATCACGCAGGCGCTGCTCGACGGTGGGATGGAATTTCCGGCTGCGGAGCACTTCGTCGATGGTCTTCACCGGTGCGTTGGATCCGCGCGCGGTGAAGTAGCGTTCGAGGTCGGCCTTGAACCGATTGCAGCCGCCCTGTTGCCGGCGCTGAATGGCGTCGAGCGAGTCGACGCGCGCTTCCACAATAACGGCCCCCTGCGCCCGCAGGTCGGCGACGGCGCGCTCGAATACACGCTGCACTTCCGCATCGAGCGTGGGACGCTCGTAGGCCTGCCGGAGGATGCCGATGCGCGCCCCCTTGAGCGAGCCGCGTACGAGAAAGCTCGCATACGATGCGCTGCGCCTGGCATCGGCCGGTGCGGTGACAGAATCGGCAGGATCACTGCCGACCACGACATCGAATACGGCGACGGCATCGGCGACGGTACGGGCCATGGGACCGGCCACATCGGCGGACGCGTTGAGCGGGATCACGCCGGCCCGTGAGGTGAGTCCCATCGTGGAGCGAATGCCGACGAGTGCTTGATGCGCCGACGGACCACGGATGGAGTTGCCGGTGTCGGTGCCGAGTCCGACGGCGCCGAAGCTCGCGGCCACGGCGGCAGCGGTGCCCCCGCTGGATCCGGCAGTGACCCGATCGAGCGCATACGGATTATGCGTGTAGCCCGGCAGGATCGAGCTCACCGTCTCGTACGGCGTGAACGCCCACTCGGCGAGATTCGACTTCGCCAACACGATGGCACCGGCCTGCTTGATCTGCCGCACCATCGTGGCATCCTGCAACGGCTTCCACCCTTCGAGCGCCAACGACCCACCGGTGGTTTGCAGGCCGACAGTCTCGAAGTTGTCCTTCACGATCATCGGGATGCAGTGCAATGACCCGACAGGCCCTGAGGCGGCGTATCGCTTGTCGAGCGAGTCGGCGACCGCGAGGGCATCCGGATTCACCAACACGATCGCGTTGATGGCCGGGCCGCGCTTATCGAGCGCTTCGATGCGATCGAGGTACGCCTTTGTGAGCGCGCGACAGGTGAGGGTCTTCGCCTTGAACGCGGCGTGGATCTGGGCGATCGTCGCTTCTTCAATGCGAAACGGCCGCCGGGCCGGCTGGGCCGCGATCGTCGAGGCCGATGTCGCGGCGAGCAGCAGGGCGGTGGCGAGCTGGGCGTGTCTGGGCATGGACCCAAAGTACCTGTTTCGTTGCCTGGCGACAGATAGGAACTGCAACTGCAAACAGCAACAGCGGGAACACGGAGTTGGCGGATGACGCAGACATCACAGATAAGCCAAAAGCGCTGTTCGCTTATCTGTGTGACCGGAGCAATCCGCCGACTCCGTGTTCCCGCTGTTGCTTTTTTGTGCCCGCCTACGCCGCCAACACCTTCTGCGAGCGCACCAGCGGCATCACCTGCTCGGCGAAGCGCTCCATTTCCTCGAGCTGCGGGCTGCACTGCAACAGCAGCAGGCCAACACCCGCCGCTTCGAATTCACGCACGCGATCGGCCACCTGCTCCGGCGTGCCAACCAGACCGGCACGCAGGCCTCGATTCGACACGGAGTAATCTTGCAGCGACAGATGCTGGTCGAGCTGCGTGTTGGCGATCCAGTCCTGGTAGTTGTGGAAGCCCGGTGAACCCGGCTGGACGTTGGTGATGCGCTCGAGCTCGCGCTGCGCTTCTGCTTCGGTGTCGCGCACGATCGCGTAGGCGGCCATGCCGTAATGCATCGGCCCCAGACCGGCGGCCTCACGTCGACGCTGCATGTCGGCCACTTTCGGTGCCACGCGATCGGGTGGATCACCGTGCATCACGTACGCATCGCAGGCGCGCGTGATCAGGGACTTCGCCGCATCGGACTCGCCGCCGGCGTACAACACCGGATGCGGGCGGCCACGGCTGCCGATCGGCTTCGGCTGTACGATCAGTTCGTCGACCTGATAGTACTTGCCGTGATAGCTGAGCGACGACTGCGACCACGCGCCGTGCAGCACGTCGAGCCATTCGGCCGTGCGCGCGTAGCGATCGTCGTGCTCGTCGAACTGACTGCCGTAGCGGCGCGCTTCGTCCTTCCACCAACTCGACACCACATTCAATGACAGACGGCCGTTGCTGATGCGATCGATGTTCGCGGCCTGCTTGGCAAGGGTGGCCGGGTGATGATACGTAGGACGCACCGCCACCATGAGTTCGAGGCGCGTGGTTACCGCCGCCAGCGCGGCCGCCGTCGACCATGCGTCGAGGGCGGGTGCGTCGACGCCCTTGATATCGTTGAGAAAGAGCTCGGCGATGAGCGTGAGATCGTAGCCGATCTCCTCGCTGCGCCGTGCGAGTCGCTGCACGTAGGGCCAGCTCGCTTCCATGCCCTCGTCGGGCACGTTGCGCAGCCAGCCGCCGAACACCGGGAGCCAGTACCCGAAGCGCATCAGGCCCCCACCGCATCGAGCACACCGGCGCGCTCGGCCAGATAGTCGACAAGGCGTTCGAACGGATCAAAGCCGACCACGTTGATCGCATCCGCCACGAAGTTGGAGAGCGCGTTCACGTCGTAGAAGTAGTGCTGGCCGTCGCGGTCATCCACGAGATATTCGATGCCACCGACATCGATCTTCGCGGCCTGGGCGATACGCTCCACTTCGGCGATGATGTGCGCCGGTGGATCGGCGCGCTCCACACGCATCCCCGACTTGGGCGCATCGATCGCGCAGGCCCCGCGCACGAGCTCCACTCCATTCGTGGTCTGGCAGGCGTCTGCCGGGCACAGGTCGAACGAGCCGACCGCCGGATACACGTTGATGGCATAGAGGTACTTGCCATTGAGCGTCTCCACGCGCGTGATGTGGCCATCGCGCAGCGGCGCCGCTTCCTGCACTAACGCCGTGCCGTCAACGCCGAGATCGACCACACCGGCGGCAACGGCATCGGCTAATGCCTGCTCCGTGTCGTACTTCACGATGCCGGCGCCACTGCCACCGACGTTCGCCTTCACCAGCACGGGATAGCGGAAGCCGCGAGCGGCAGCGATCGCGCGCGACGGATCGTTGATCACGCGCGAGCGCGGATAGGGCAATCCCAGTTCGCGCAGCAGATCGAGCTGCGTGGCCTTGGAGAGTTCGAGTGCGTAGGCGTCGGCCCCGTTTACGACCGGCACGCCAAGCCGCTCGAGGTGACGCAGCCAGTGCAGCGTGTAAAAAGTGGTCTGGGCGTGACCGCGCAGATACGCCGACGGGCTCGCCCGGTTGAACACGAGCGAGTACGGCGTATCGGTGTTGGCAGGCTCGAACTCGTGCGCGGCGGCGTCGAGCCGCTCATACGCAATCCCGCGACGTTCCAGCTCCGCAAAGAGCGGGCGGAACCAGTCGGGATGCTCGTGATAGATGGCGATGGGGCGCGTGGACATGAGCAGCTCCGGTAACGATGGCGCCGTCCCAAACGACAAAGCCCGGGCTAGTGGATCGCCCGGGCAGTCGCGTTTTAGCTCTTTGTTTTACGTGGCGGCAATAGGCGGCAAATGACCACGAGCTCAGTTGTTCTGGGAGCTTAGCCGCCGGCGCACACTTTAGTCAAGTGCTGAGATAGTTGAGTCTGCGTTCTCAGTCGCCGACGATTCCGATCGGCTACGCGACGCGACGGCGCCGAGCGTTCAGCGAGCGCGAATCGTCCTGTCTCGTCTCGATATCGCGCGTCTTGAATCCGCGTACCGCCTCAGCGAGCGCGCCGGCCTGGCCCAGCAGCTCTTCGGAGGCGGCCGCACCTTCCTCGGCGTTGCTGGCCACCGTCTGCGTGACCTCGCTCATCAACGCGACGCCGCGGCTGACTTCCTCGAGTCCGCGTGCCTGCATCGCCGCTGCGGCCACGATCTCCTCGACCACGACCCCTACGCGTTCCACCTGTGCACGCGCGGTGATGAGCTGCTCGCGCACCGACTGCTCACGCTGCACGCCACGACTCACATTCTGGATCTCCTCCTCGATCAGCCCAGCCGTCTGCTTGGCTGCGTCCGCCGAACGGATTGCCAGCGCGCGCACCTCTTCGGCGACGACCGCGAAACCGCGACCGGCGTCACCGGCGCGGGCCGCTTCGACCGCGGCATTGAGCGCGAGCAGGTTGGTCTGGAACGCGATCTCATCGATCGTCTTCACGATGCGCTGTGTGGCGTCGGCCGACTGCTTGATGCGCAGCATGTCGTCGCCCATCGCGACCATCGACTCGGTGCCCACATGCACGCTGTCCTGCGCGAGGCGCGCGGCGGTCTGTACCTCGACGGCCTGCGTCGCGGCGCGCTTCGCCAGCATCTGCAATTCGGTGACCGATGCGCTGATCTCCTCGGCACTGGCCGCCTGCGTCGAGGCGCCGTTCGCGAGCTGTTGACTGCCCGCCGAGAGCTGGTTCGCCGCGTCATCCACCTGAAAGGCCGCCGCGCGCACCTGACCGAGCGTGGTCGCCATGTTGCGCACGGCGGTATTCAACGACACCTGCACCTGCGCGAACTCACCGACGAATTCGCCATCCATGCGTGCTTCGAGATTGCGACCCGCCACTTCGGCCAGTGCCTCTCGCGCGGCGGCGAGCGGCGTGGCGATCGCGGTCATGAGGCCGTCCACGCCCGCCAGCACATCGGCGTAGCGCCCCTGCACCGCCGTGCGATCGCTACGTCCATCGAGCAGGCCTTGGCGCGCCTGTCCGGCGATCCGCTCGATCTCCTGCACGGTATGCGTGACGGCGTACTGCGCGCGAACGCAGGCGGCGAGCGACTCCGCACATTCCGCGGCCATGCGATCGACCGCCGCCGAGACGGCGCCGAGTTCATCGGGCGACCGATCGTCGAGCGGCGTGATGGTGCGCGCTTCGGTGGATTGCATCTCGCCGCGAGCGAGGGCGGCGAGCGAACGCGACACCACTTCGACACCCTGCTCCTGCAACAGCGTCACCTGCGCCGCGATACGTTCCATGCGGGCGCCGAGCGCTTGGGCGATGCGCCACGCGTACGTCAGCCCGAATACGAAGAAGACGGCGAAGATCGCCCAGATGAATTGGGTGGCCTGCGTGAAGCGCGAGGCGGTGCGCGCTTCGACCGTACGCGAGTTGCCCTGAATCGCGTCACCGAAGGCTTCCATACGTCCTTCGACCACCGTGAATTGCGTACGGAACGACTCGTAACTCGCGCGGACCTGCGCGGAATCGCCCAGGGCGACGTTGAGCACAGCGTCTGCGGCGTCGACGTACGCGACCACTTCCTTTCGCGTGTCGGGCAACGAGGCCACAATCGTCGCATCCTTGATCGATGCGGCGGCGCTGTCGAGCGAGGTCACGAAGCGGGTTCCGTGTTCTCGGAGTGCGTCGCGCGCGGCCGTGACGCCGCTGCTGTCTCCCCGCTGTCCCATCAGCATGGCCTCGAGCACGTCGGCGCGCATGGCGTCGTGCATCATGTCGCTATCCATCTGATAGCGCTGCGCCACATTGTTGTCGGCAAGATCGCCGGTGGCCGCCTTCGCCAGACGGAGCGCGACCTGGCCGGCGATCGCGACGGCAAGAATGCCGACCGCTCCAATCAAAGCAATGGTGCGCAGACGAGCGCGCAGCGAACGAAGGGCAAACATAGCGATGTCGCACGGGAAGCCATCCAATGTGGCCGACTTCGTCGCCGGCACGAGAGAGCCCACCAAACAAGTGGTTGGCGGGCTCTCTATAAGAATTATCGGTCTGGGACGAACAGGACTTGAATTGCCGCTATCTCGCTCTATCTCGCCGGAGGCGCCGCGGTCGGGGCCGCGGCAGGCCACTGATTGTCCGCCGGCGTGCGGTCGGGGAAGCGGCGCGCGGGGTCGAGTGTGATCCGTTCGATCTTCCGTCCGCCGAACACGAGGTCGGCGGTGACGCTTCGCCGGCCGCCGAACCAGATGTCGACCGGCCAGGTCACCAGCGCGGTGACGCTGTCCGTCATCACCGCATTCTTCATCGGCCGAATGGCCGGGCCGGTGGCGGCGAACTTCACTTCGAGCACGATCGGCGACGGCATGTTGCCGTCCTGCGCCACCGTCACCGTGGTGCGGATGCCCTGCGTCTTCACGCTGGCCAGGCGTCCGTCCACGCTTTCGGTGGTGAAGAGCCAGCTAGTTCCAGAACCAGCCGAGATCACGACCGAGCGCCTTGTTCATGAAGAACATGTAGTCCCACGGCGACGGATGCTTGAAGCATCCACGCCTGCGCCCACTCGCGCATGCGCGCGCTGCACGGCGCTGTCGCCGACGATACCGCCCAGCGTCGAGAGCATCAGCGGCGTCTTCTGATAGGTCTGTGAAGCCATAGAAGCCGGGCCCCGCGTAGTTGGCGTTCCACATCATCGGCGGCTCGGCCTCGTCGCCGCTGGTGCGGCCGTAGTTCTGGCCGAGTCCATCGAACACCGGGGCTTTCGAGGCGGCGTCGGCGTCGGAGAGGATGTTCATGTACTGATTGAAGCCCTCATCCATCCAGCCGTACCACGTCTCGTTGTTGCTGACGATCATCGGCCACCACTGGTGCCCGGTCTCGTGGTCGGCGGCGCCCGCATTCGAATTGATCACCATCGGGTACTCCATGCCCGCACTTGGCCCATCCTGCAGCGTGAGCTGCGGGAACTGGTACGGGAACCAGAGCTTCGAGTAGAACTCGAGCGCGTGGCGGCTGATCTCCCCCGCCTTGGCGAACAGGTTGGCACGCCCCGGCACGAACAGCATGTGGACCGGAATCGCGCCCTTGCCGGGGATCGTGGCCCGCGTCGCGTTCCACACATACTTCTTCGCCGTGGCCCACGCGAAGTCGTTCACCGTGTCGGCGTGGAAACGCCACACCAGCCGTCCGTTGGCATTGCCCATGGCGGTGGCTTGCCCCGGACCGATTTCATCCGGGCCGACAATCGTGGTGACGGCGTCGGACTGCGTGACCGTGCTGAGGCGTTCGCGCGCGGCCGTGGTGAGCACCTGCTCGGGGTTCTTGAGCACGCCGGTGCCGCTCACGATCCAGCCGGCCGGCACGTCGATGTTCACATCGAAGGTGCCGAAGTTGTTGTAGAACTCCGACGGGCCGACATAGAGCTCATTGTCCCAGCCGCGCAGGTCGTCGTACACCGCCACGCGCGGGAACCACTGCGTGGGCTGATAGAGCGTGTCCGCCCATCGCTGCACCATGCGGTGTCCGGTGCCGGGTCCACCGGGCAACTTGTGCGACCAGTCGATCTCGAGCACCGCGTTGGCGCCGGCGGCAATCGGCGTCCCGAGGCGAACACTGGCGGACGTGGACCGACCGTTCCGCAGCACCGCTTCACCGGTAGGCGCATTGGCGGCGTTCTGCTGTGCGGCGACGATCGCGCGAGCGCCCGATCCGCCATCACCGGCGGGGGCGGCATTGGACGCGAGATTGACCGGCTTGCCGTCGATCGTCATGCGCGAGATGACCATGCCATCGGTCACTTCGGCGGGGACCCAGGGCGCCGCGTGCGGGGCGTTGCCCAGGAAGTGATTGGGATCGAGTCGCAGACCGATGTCGCGCAGTTGATCCGGGCTGGTGTTGTGCACCGTGATGCGCGCCTTGCCGGTCAGTCGCGACGTAGCCGGATCGAGCGAGACGTCGATCGCATAGTCGGTGCGCAGTTGCCAGTAATTCCGACCCGGACGACCCGTGGAATCGCGCGTTCCCGCCGCGTACGCGCGGCGGATGCTGTTGGTGATGGGCACGTCGCGACGGATGGCGCGCGGCGGCATTGCCGCTGAGGCGGCGGCTGCCGGAGCCGACGCCGCCTGCGCGAGGAGCACGTCGGGCGCCGCAGCGAGGAAGGACACCAGCGCCGCCGCGACGACGCGGCGGTGACGAACAACGACAAAAAGCGGTGACATCGACAGAGGGGCCGGGGAGCGATGGAACAGCGTCCCTAATGTCTAGCTCGTCGGGGCGGACGGCGCGAGGCGGGTATGCTCGACGAGCAAGGCATGAATCGTCCGGGGCGAGATCGGCTTGACCAGATGATGATCGAAACCCGCTTCCTGCGACCGCCGGCGATCTTCGCCCTGCCCCCATCCGGTGAGCGCGATGAGCAGCAGCGGGTGGTCGCCCTGGGCCAAGCGCATGGCCCGGGCGGCCTCGTAGCCGTCGAGGAGCGGCAAACCGATGTCCATCACCACCGCCTCGGGATGCTGCTCGGCGTAGACCCGGACCGCGTGCTCGCCGTCGTACGCGACGGAGACCTGATGGCCTTCCCGCTCGAGGAGGAGGGCGAGGCTGTCGGCGGCGTCGATGTTGTCGTCGACCACCAGTACGCGCCGGCCGGCGACGAGTGGAACGAATCGAGGGGTAGACATGGGCAACGGGAGGTCGGGAATCTCGTCCGACGCGCTCGAGCGGTCGGCGTTCACCTTGAGGAGCTGATCATGGTGCGAATCGGATTTGACGACGCGTGGCAGCGTGAGACGGAAGGTACTGCCCTGCCCCACGCCGGCACTGTGCGCGGTCATACTACCTCCGTGCATTTCCACCAACCGCCGCGCCAGCGCAAGCCCGATGCCGAGCCCGGCCGGCATGCGACTGCCATGGTCATACACGCGGGCGAACATCTGGAACACGTGCTCCAACTGCTCGGCCGGAATGCCGATTCCCGTATCGGACACTTCGATGCGCACCGCTTCGGCCGTGATATGCACGGCCACCAGGATGTCACCATTCGGGTCCGTGTACTTCACCGCATTGCTGAGAATATTCGTGAGCGCTTGCGCCAAGCGCGCCGGATCGACGAACAGCCCAATCGACTCGTCGGGCATGTTGACGGTCAGGTGCAGATTGCGTTCGATGATCATCGGCCGCACGGCTTCGAAGGCCAATTCGAACACATCACGCAGCAGCACGACTTCCCGACGCAACTCGAGCCGATCCTGCGTCACGCGACTGACGTCCATCAGGTCGTCGATCAAGCGGACCAGCTGGCTGGACTGCCGGTCGATGGTCGCCTTGGCGCGCGCCACGCCGCTGTGAGAACCGGCCACGCGCTCGAGCATGGCCACCGCATTCACGATCGGCGTGAGCGGATTGCGCAGTTCGTGGGCCAGCGTGGCCAGGAAGCGGTCCTTCCGCTGATCGGCGTCGCGCAACGCATCGATCAGATCGAGGTTTTCGATCGTCACGGCGGCCACCTGCGCCACTTGCACAGCGATCGAGATCTCGTCGGACGTGAACGGTGCCGATGCGCGTGACAGCACGACTTCGCCGAGTCGGCTGCCTTCACGTCTCGCGAGCGTGATGCGCAACGGCTTACTGTCGTCGCCATCAATCCCGTGGGCGGTACCCGGCAGGTCGCCGACCGCATGATGTTCGGTGCGACGCTCGCCGCGCAGCACGTCGACATCGACCCGGTCGGCGGCGCAGAGCGAGAGCAGTTCATCACCCAGTCCCTGCACGACATCGCCGACATGCGAGGCCACGTTGAAGGCCACGATGATATCGGACAAGCGACGCAAACGCTCGGAGTACCGCTGAATATCCGAGTCGGGGCGTACACGTTCAGCGGGGTCAGCGACGTATCCAACCACGCGCGCTACCTGACCCTCTGCGTTCGTGATCATCGACGACAACTCCGGGACATGGTGCGTACTCCGTTCGCGATGACGAATTCGATGACGAATTCTAGGTGATCGGCCCTCGATCATCCGCGTTGAATGCCTTCGCAAGAATCGAGCGCGGTTCCCGCGTGTCGCCGCATCGCTATTCGAGGAGTCTACGGTCTCCCTGCCGTGCTCGGCAGTGCAGCCACCTGGCTGCGGAACCCGTTGCGGATGCCGTACGTCGCCTGCCCGGCCGGCATCAACACCAGAGTTCGCTCGCAGGGCACAACGGAAACTCGTAGGGTGGATGCACGTCACGCCGCGCCCCGTCCCACGGCGTGTGTACCCTCACCGGGACTGTTGCATGCGATACACGTTCAGCATCACCACCGCGCTCGCCGGGTGCGGTGCGCTCGCCGTACTCGGTGCCTGCGGCGACGGCACGAACACCACGGCGCTCCCTGTCGGCGATGCCACCGCCAACCGCGCAGGATACGAGACCGCAGGAGCCCACCGGCAGTACGGCACGCCGGTAACCATCGGCGGTGGAAAGGTGCGCACCTACGTCGTGCTCGATGGCAAGCAGGGACAGACACCACTGGAAGTCGGTGTGGCGCTCGACGAACGTGCGTTGAGCGCTCTCCCGACGGACATGCAGATGTTGCATCTGCCGCTCCCCGCACAGGCGCCGGCACCCTACGACTTCGTGATGTTCGACTGGAATCCGAACGGACACGAACCCAACACGGTGTTCACGCTGCCGCACTTCGATTTCCACTTCTATGCGGTGCCGGAAGCCGATGTCATGGCGATCGTGCCGGGACCGACCTACGCGGCGGACGCGAGCGCGTTGCCCACCGACGTGCCGCCGTTCTACATCGTACCGGGGCCGCCGCCTGAGCAGGCCGTTCCGAACATGGGCGTGCACTGGCTCGACGTGCGATCGCCGGAGTTGCAAAAGCTGCCGCCGATCAATCATCCGGAGCTTTGGAAGGAATTCACCACGACGTTCATCTACGGATCGTGGAAGGGTCGCTTCACCTTTCTCGAGCCGATGATCACCGTGGCCTATCTGCGCACGAGACCTGACACCGTGATGACTGTGCCCACCCCAACCAATGCGGCCAGTGCGGCTGCGTTCGGCGAAGCAGGCTGGTACCCCTCGGCGTATCGCATCGTGTACGACGCGCAGGCGAAGGAGTATCGCATCGGCCTCACCTCGCTCGCTTGGCGTCAGTAAGTCCGTCGCGGCCCCCGGGGACTACACCGGGGGCTGCACCGCCACGAAGGCCTGTTCGAGCCGCGGCTTCGTGATACCGCCGTGGGACGCATCCCAGAGCACCCGCCCCTCGCGCACGATGAGCGCCTGGGGCGACTCATGCCGCAGTCGGCTCACCGTTTCCAGCGCATTCGAGAGCTCGCGCTCCTGCTGCACGACCACGAGGCGCGTGGGAACGTCCGGATTGGCCGCCACGAATTGATCGTACTGCCGCTTGGCGGTGAATGACACGGGGCAGCTGTTGCTATGCTTGAAGACCAGCATCGCTTCGCCGTGTGCGAGGAGCTCCCGCGCCTCGCGAATGGCGTAACTCTCCGCGCTGGCAGGCGGCGGAATGACGCGTTCCACGGTCGGCACTGCGGCAACGGTCGAGCCGTCTCGAGCCAGATGCGTCTCGATCGCATCGACATACGTGCCGAGCGAGCGCGCCCCACTGAGACGTTCGACCAGCACGCCGCCCTGAAAGATGAGGACGGTGGGCAAGGCACGGACGTCGTATCGGGTCACCGTCTCGAGGTTGGCGTCGGCATCGAGCTTGGCCACGCGCACGCTGCCGTCGAACCGCGCGGCGAGTGTGTCAAAAATCGGGACAAGAGCACGGCAGGGCGTGCACCATTCGGCCCAGACATCCACCACGACGAGTCCCGGGTGGGCGAGCACATCGGTGGCAAACGCACCATCAGTCAGCAGAGCAACAGGCATCCTGAACAATACCCCGCAGCGCGAATTGGTTGCAGGTTCGGCTACGATCCAGTCGCCAGCTAGGACGGCGTGAGGGCCTCACTCAGGGCGTCGAGGAGTACGCGCGCGCTGTACGGCTTCTGGAGGAATCGGGCGTCGCCGCGACGCACGTACGCCTGCGCTTCGTCTTCGGCGTCGTAGCCGCTGATCATGAGCACCGGCACCGCACTGCCGCGCGCGCGCAGCTGCCGAAGACACTCCGCACCGCCCATCACGGGCATCGCGAGGTCGAGTACGACGCCGCGTGGTGGCTCGGTCATCCGGTCGTAGAGGTCAAGCGCCTCACGACCGTGGGCCGCTTCGACCACCGTGTACCCGACGCGCGCGAGAATCCGGCGCGCGGCGGTGCGCGCCCCGGTGTCGTCGTCCACCAGCAGAATCACGCCCGACTCCGCACGGGCAAAGGCGTCGATCGCCGGGATGCCTTCATAGGGCGTCAGGCCACGGACGACGGGCAACAGCACGCGCACGGCCGTCCCGTGGCCAATCTGCGATATGACTTCGATGGCGCCGTCGTGCCCGTTCAGAATGCCGAGCGTCGCCGCCAACCCGAGACCACGTCCGGGTGCCTTCGTAGAAAAGAACGGATCGAACATTCTGGCCTGGAGCTCGGCGCTCATCCCACTCCCGGTGTCGCGCACGCCAATCACGGCGTACGGTCCGGGCGCACGCAACGCGCCGAGCAGGCAGCCGGACAACGTGGCGACATCGAGGAGCTCACGCGTCACGGTCACGTCCACGCGTCCCCGGCCCTCGCCGATCGCCTCGACGGCATTCGTGATGATACTCAGGAGCACCTGTCGCAATTGCGTCTCATCGCCATCGACGATCGGTGACGCTGGCGACAGCTCGATGGTGAGGGCCAGCGCCGACGGGACATGCGCGCCGAGCAGTCGCGGCAGATCGGCGACAAGATCATTGATCACGACTTCCCGTCGATCGAGGCGTGCGCGTCCAGCGTACGCCAGCAAATGCCGCGTGAGTTCGGACGCGCGCTGCGCAGCGTGTTCGATATCGGCCAGCACTTCCTGCCCGCGCGCGTCCAACGGGATCACCGCGCGCGCCAGTGACGCGTTGCCGAGAATGCCCACGAGCAGGTTGTTGAAGTCGTGGGCGACGCCGCCGGCGAGGAGGGCCAGCGACTCGAGCCGACGCGCCTCCTGCAACTGCGCCTGCAGGCGAGCCCGCTCGTCGGCCGCCGCGCGTTCGGCGGTGGTGTCGAGCACCGAGCCGACCTGGCCGAGTACGGTGGTGCCTTCGGGGCACATCACCGGCTGTGTGCGGACCCGGATCCAGCGCGTATAACCATCGACGACGATGCGATACTCTTCGTCGAAAATGTTCGACTTCCCGACGCTTCGCTTCATGCTGGCGCGAACCTGCGCCAGATCGGCCGGATGCACGCAATCGAGCCACGTGCCGGTGGCGAAGTCGCTGAAGGGCAGCCCAAACCAGTCGAGCAGCCGCTGGTTGGCGTAGGTTGGCGTGCCGTCCGGATCGGCGAGAAACACGCCAGTCGGCGACGACTCCGCGAGCGTGCGAAAGCGCGCCTCGCGCTCCATCAAGGCCAGCTGGGCGGGGTCGGTCGGCGGTGCGCCGTCGGCGCGGGATGCTTCTCCAATTTCCACGTAATGCAGCGCCTCCGTTCTACGGCAGGGCGAGCGGGACTGTGGCGAGAGGATAATATCATTGATTCTGGACCGATAGTCCCAATTCCGGGACGAAAGTATCCCTGATCGATTCGAGCCGTGCCCCAGCGCGTCCAAGACAACCCAACTGGAATACATGGGTCCGTGAGGTCGACGGGGGGCCAACGACCGAGGGGCACATCGCTCGTCGCGACGTGCCCCCGGTGCGGCCCAGATCCGTTCGACTCAGCGACCGCGAACTTTCACTTTCCGGCCGGCACTGCGTACGCCGTCGGAGAACACCACCTCGACGTCCGATCCTGACGCGGCGATGTCGGCGTTGCCGCCGCGCGCGAACGAGAGCACTTCGCCGCTCGTGGCATCCCGCACGACCACCAACGGATGCGCCGTCGCGTTCCACTGCAGACGCGCCCGGCTCGCGCCGTTGGCGTTCACGCTCGCCGCAGCGGCTGCCGCCTCGACCGACGCCTGCGAGCCACGGGCCGAGCGTTCCGCCACACGACCCTTGCCGCGTACGCGCAGGGTGGCGAGCCGCGCCTGCGCCGCGTCGCTGACCGGGATCATGAAGGCGAAGTGTTCGTCGTCGCGCGTACTGGATTCGTCGGCGACCTGGTCCGGGTCGAACGACACCGAGAAGATCGAATTGCCGGCGGCATCCGTCGCGTCGACGGTGTAGTTGCCGGCGCGGGCCGGCAGCACGCTGCGGCCGGTCAGGCGTACGGCCGGCTCGAGTTCGATTTCGCCATCGGCATCGATGCGGCCCCACACCAGCAACGACGGCTGCACCGACGCCGAGGTGATCGTCGTGGCCGTGGTGGAGGTCCCGCGATACGACATCACGCCGAGATACGTGTAGTCACTGATCCAAGTGGGCGAGCAATAGCCCATCAGATCGGCCGTCGTTGACGACAGCAACTGATTCAGGCGCACGTTGAAGCCGAGCACGCCGATCACACCACCCGCGTACGGATAGTTCGCATCGGGTCCGCCCACACCACCGCACGGCGCATGCTGCCGCCCCCAGTTGTGCCCGAGTTCGTGGGCCATGACTTCGCTGGCGCTGGGCAGATAGTCCCAACCCATCGCCACCGGCGCGCCGATGTAGCCGATACCGGCCACGCCGCTCGAGTAGCTCACCTTGGCGACGCCGTAGTAGTTCTGCGACGCGCCGTCGGCCGTGCGCAGGGCGCGCAGTTCACCGAGCAGCGAACTCCAATTGGTGCCATCGCTGCTGATGTTCAGCGTGGTGGTGTACGCCGCGCGGGTCGTCGAAGTGACCGCGTTGAGGGGATGGATATCGCGGGTCCGCGTGAGGAAGGCGGCGGTGTTGGCGTCGGAGATCGAACCAAGCAGTCCGTTGCCCTGCTGAACCGGCACAAAGCGCACGGCGAGCGTGGGAACGAAGCGCACGTCGAGGGCACGCGGCGTGCCCGAGACCGGGAACAGGTTGTCCGTCTCGAGATCTTCGCCGACGGCATTGTCCGGGTCGACATCGGCCAGCACGCTGAGCCCCGGCTGCAGGAGCGCGCCCGGCACCACGATATTCCACGAGGCCGTGATCGATCCTTCGTTCACCGCCGTCGGCACCGACGATGCCGGCGCGACGGCCGAGAGCGTGGCGACGAGCGTCCCGTTCTGGTAGAAGCGGGCACGCACCGACGGGCGCGCGGTGTTGGTGGCGTTCGCGAGCGCGAACACGCGAAGGACTCCATCACGCCCCGACACGAGCGGCACGCCGCCGTTCATCGTCTGCACGCTCTGGGTGATGTACATGCCGAGGATCTGCAGATTGAGACCCGGCGTGGGCGTCACGTTGGTGGCGGCGTAGGCCACCGCGGCGGAGGCCGTGGTGCCGGCGGTGACGCTGGCCGTCTGCGACGCGGGCGTCGGCGCCAAAGACACACCGAGAGCGCTGGTGACCGCCGCAGCGGCGATCGTGTACGTGCCGGGCGCCAGCTGGGTGAGCGAGGCGGACGTGGTCAGCGTAGAGCTGTATCCGTTCGGGCCGGTCACCGTGACGGCAGCCGGTGTGGCATCAGGCATCGTGATCGAGACGCCCAGCGAGCCCGTGGTGACCACCACGCCATAGGCGAAGGACGTGGTCGCCGTGGCACCCTTGCTGACGCTGACGGTCTTCGTGGTCGGCGAGGTGGCGTAGGTAGACCCACCGGCGATGACCGATGCAGCGGTGAACGTGTAGCTGCCGTTCGTGAGGCCCGTAAGTGTGGTCGTTCCGGTCAGCGTGCGCGCGTAGCCATTCGGACCCGTCACCGCGATCGACGCCGCCGTACCGGAGGGTAGTCCGCTCACGTTTACCTGAATCGTGCTGGTGGTATTGCGGACTTGTCGGGCAAGCGCGGCATCATTCGGCGGCGCGGGGTCGGCGGCGGTGGAAGGGTCGCCGCAGGCGGCGGCGAGCAGCGAGGTCGCCACGAGCGCGAACCATCGACGGGCGGAGCGTCCAACCGAAAACGAAGGCGTCATGATACGGGTTGACGAATTGAGGGACCAGAGGCGCCGACAGCATGTGCTACATCGTTCGCACGCGCGGTGACGGCTGTCACCGCCAGGTTGAGATCGCTTCGACAGATTGTGAGTCTGGTGCCTGCCAGCGTGACAGAGATCGCGATCGGCGAGTACGATTCGACATGATTCGCACTCTCCTCGCCCTCTTGCTGCTGGTGTCCTGCACGCGCGGCCCGGTCGTTTCGTCGGCCATCCGCACCGCCGCTCGCGACGAGGTCGCCATGGTCGCGTTGCGCGAATCGATCGATCGCTCGCTGCGCGACGTGCGCCGGGGAGCCGACCTCGAGATCATCTGCGTACGGGTGCAGACGGGCGATCCGCCGGCGGCTGTCCTCACCGCATTAGCCGAAGCGGTCCCCTTCACGCTGCGCCCGACTTCGGCCTGCCGCATCGAACGCGGCGGATCGTCGATGTTCGATCGCGCACAGGTCGTGGATGGCGAGTCGGGCAAACGGGGCATCGAGATCTTCAGTGAGTCGCTCGTGTTCACGAGCGGGACGTCGTTCACGGTGCGCATCGGCTTCTTCCAGCACGCCGTCGTTTCGGGGCGGTGGGTGTGCGCGGGACGTCAGACGCCAACGGGATGGCACGTGGATCGCTGCGACGATGAGTAGCGCGCCGGAAGAACCGGCCAAGGGCACCGGCTGGCGAACCCGGCTGCACACGGTGGTGTTCGAGGCCGACACACCGGCTGGTCGGGCCTTCGACCTGGTGCTGATCGCGCTGATCGCCATCAGCGTGATTCTCGTGAGCGCGGAAACGGTGGAGGGGCTCTCGCCCGCGACCTATCGCGCCATGCGCATCGCCGAATGGACGCTCACCGTGGTGTTCACGATCGAGTACGCCCTGCGTCTGCTCGCGGTGCGCTATCCGGTGGTGTACGCCGCGAGCTTCTATGGTGTGGTCGATCTGGCCGCGATCCTGCCCACGTGGGTGAGCCTGGTGGTGCCAGGTGCTCAAGTGCTGCTGGTGGTGCGCGTGCTGCGGCTGCTCCGGATCTTCCGCGTGCTCAAGCTCACGCGCTACTTGTCGGAGGCGCGCGTGATCGGCAGTGCGCTGCGGGCGAGCAGCCAGAAAATCACGGTGTTCCTGCTCGCGGTCGCAGCCATGGTGGTCGTGTTCGGGACCATCATGTACGTGGTCGAGGGTCCAGCCAATGGATTCACGAGCATTCCGCGCAGCATGTACTGGGCGGTCGTGACGCTGACCACCGTGGGCTACGGTGACATCTCACCGAAAACGCCGCTCGGTCAGACGCTCGCCTCGTTGGTGATGATTCTGGGCTACGGCGTGATCGCCGTGCCGACGGGCATCGTGACCGCCGAACTCAGTTCAGGGCGACGGCTCAATACCGTGTCGGTCAGCACGCAAGTCTGCGCCTCGTGCGGACTCGACCAGCACGAGGTGGATGCCCGCTTCTGCCGGCGGTGCGGCGCGGCGCTGTAGCCCGCGCCTCGCCGGATCAGGTGCCGCGACGCCCGCCGTTCTTGGCCGTGGTCGGCGGCTTCTGAGGCTGACGTGGGCTCGGCTGCGTGGACTTCTCCCCGGCAGCGGTGGACGGCGTGCCGGGAACCGGACGCTTGCGGGAAAAATCAGGGACGGCGGTGTTGCTTTTCTTTTTCATGGGCGACTCCGGTGACGATGTGGAACTCCGGCAGGTACCCGAGCGCCACATCCGTACGCTTCAAAGCTAATCAAGAAGCGTATCAGGGATCGCGGGCGGCCGATTGATCGACGGCGTCGGCGAGATCGCGGGTGGCGAAGGGCTTGGTGCCCTCGCCTCCGATTGCGCCTCCCCGCCGTGAGTACGAGTATCCCCCTATGATTGACCACCGTTTATCCTCGGCGTTGGCCGACCGATACCGACTCGAGCGTGAGATCGGCGCCGGCGGTATGGCGACCGTGTTTCTCGCCGAAGATCTCCGCCATCGTCGCCCGGTGGCGGTCAAGGTGCTGCGCCCTGAGTTGTCGGCCACGCTGGGGCACGACCGGTTCCTGCGGGAAATCACCACCACGGCGGGATTGCGGCATCCGAATATCCTGCCGCTGTACGACTCGGGTGAGGGCGCCGGCTTCCTCTTCTACGTGATGCCCTATGTCGAGGGCGAGAGTCTGCGTGACCTTCTCGCGCGCGACGGGCAACTACCGATTGACGACGCGCTCCGCTACGCCGATGAGATCTCGAACGCCCTGAGTTACGCGCACGGGCGCGGCATCATTCATCGCGATATCAAGCCGGAGAACATCCTGATCGAGAATGGTCACGCGATCGTGGCCGACTTCGGTATCGCGCAGGCCGTGGGCGCATCCGGCGATGAAAAGCTCACAGTGGCCGGCATGGCGGTGGGCACGCCGACGTACATGAGCCCGGAGCAAGCCAGCGGCGATGTGGTGGATGCCCGCAGTGATCTCTACGCCTTGGGATGCATCGTGTACGAGATGCTCGCCGGCACACCGCCGTTCACGGGCCCGACCGCGATTGCGGTCATGATGCGCCACGCGATCGAGCCAGTGCCGAAGCTCGGGACACTGCGCGCCGCCCTGTCCCGACCGGTGATCGAGGCCGTGGAACGCTCCCTGGCCAAGTCGCCGGCCGATCGTTTTCCCTCGGTTGAGGAGTGGCGGCGTGCGCTCACCCGCGCGAGCGGCAGCCATCCCTCCGCGAGCGCGGCCGCAGCCGCTCCGCTGATCTCCCGGCCGGCACCGACGCCGGCCAACCCGCTGCTGGGCCGCGACGACGCACTGTCGTTGGCGATCGACCGCGTACGGTCGGGCGCGCGCGTGCTCACCGTAACCGGCGCCGGTGGCACGGGTAAGACGCGCTTCGCCATCGAGCTCTTCAAGCAACTGCAAGCCGACTTCCCCGATGGATCGGCCTACGTGTCGATCGCTTCGGTCAACCTGGCGAGCGACGTCATGCCCACCATCGGGACGGCGCTTGGCATCACGGAAGCGCACGGTCGTTCGGCGGTGGATGCGATCGCGACGGTGATCGGCAGTGGCCGCACCCTGCTCCTCCTCGACAATCTCGAGCAGGTCCTCGACTCGGCCAGCGACATCGCCGAGCTCGTGGCACGGTGCGATGGCGTGTTCGTGATCGCCACGAGTCGGGCTCCGCTCAAGCTTGGCGCCGAAGTCGAGCTGGCCCTGCCGCCGCTGGCGCTGCCGGATGCACACACCACGCTCGTCGACGAGCTGCTGCGGTCACCCGCCGTCGTGCTGTTCGTGCAGCGCGCCACGAAGGTGCAACCCACGTTTGCGATCACGAGCGTGAACGGCCCCGCCGTGGCCGCGATCTGCATCCGCCTCGACGGATTGCCTTTGGCGCTCGAGCTGGCCGCCGCACGGATCCGCATTCTCGAGCCTGTGGCGCTGTTGAAGCGACTCGACGATGCGCTCGATCTGCTCACGACTGGCGATCGCGATCTGCCGGAACGCCAGCGCACGCTGCGCGCGACGATCGACTGGAGCTACTCGTTGCTCGACGCGTCCGAACAGCGGCTGCTGCGGCGCCTGTCGGTGTTCGCCGACGGCTGGACGCTCGAAGAGATGGAAGCCGTCTGCTACACCACGCGCGAGCGCGGCCGCGCCCTCGACGAACTCAGCTCGCTCGTGGAGAAGGGCTTGGTTCGCGTGGTGAGCGGCGGCGAACGGTATTTCCTGCTGGAGACGATCAGGGCCTTCGCCGCCGAGTCGTTGGTGGAGCGTGGCGAAGCACTCGACGTGCAACGCATCCACGCTGAGGTGTTTCTCGCGTTCGCCGAAGCGGTCAACGCGGGAATCAAAGGAATCGGACAGCTCGACGCGTTGCAACGGGCGCGCCGCGACAACGCCAACATGCAAGCCGCCCTTCGCTGGTTCACCCGTCAGGCACGCACGCAGACGGCGGTCGCCAGTTCGAGCGAGCCTGATGTCGTCGAGAAGGGCCTGTTGCTGTGCGGATCGCTGAACTGGTTCTGGCACATCGGCGGTCAGCATTTCACCGCGCGCGATGCGATCGATGCATTGATGCCGATGGCGGGCGCGCGTGCGCCGAGCCGAGGCCGCGCGCTCGCGTTGCTGGCGGGCGGAATGGTGTCGGTGAACACGGGCGAAATGGAACGCGGAATCGACGAATGGGCTCGCGCGTTGGCCGATGCGCACGCGCTGGCCGACGACGCGCTGCTGGCCGAGTCATTCATGTGTGTCGGCTATGGACACATGAGTGTCGGGCGCATGGAGGAATCAGGTGTCGCGTTGGATGCCGCCATCGAATGCAGTCGGCGGCGCGATCTCGACTTCCTGCTGTCGCTGTCGATGTCGATGAAAGGACTGCAGCTGTTCGTGTCCGGTTCGCTCGACGCCGGCTTCGATCTGGTGACGCAGGCGCGACGCATTCAGACGCGCATCGGTGACTACGAAGGCGGGGGGCTCGCGCTGAGCTTTCTTGCGCAGATGACCGCAGCCCGCGGCGAGACGGGACGTGCGCTCGAACTGTATGGTCAGGCCGTGTCATCGTTCGAGCGCGTGGGCGATCGGCCGGAGCTCGCACGCGTGCACAGTGAGATCGGGTGGACGGCGCTCGCGGCGTCGCGCATTCCCGTCGCACGCGAGGCGTTTCGACAGTCACTGCGCGTGTACGACGAAGTGGGCAGCCCGCGCGGCGTCGGACTCGCGCTCACGGGGCTGGCGGCGGCGGAAGCGGCCGACGGTCGGGCCGAGCGCGCCGTGACCATCGCGGCAGCGGCCGACGCCATGTCGGAACGCACGGGCGTGGTGGTGGAGCACCCGATGAGCCCCGAGGTCGGCGGACAGGTCGAGGTCGCGCGCGCGACGATTGGCAGGGAGTTGCTGGACGCGTTGGTGGCGGCAGGTCGCGAGATGTCACCTGGCGACGTCCTCACCATGATCGCGGGATAGTCGAGCACGCCACGCGCTCGCGTTGAACGAACCCGACCATTGGGATGACGTGCGGGCACGGCTGTTGCATTTGCGAGTCGTGCCCGCACCATTGCCTGTGAATCTTCAGCACACCGGGGTCAACCATGACACGCATCAAGCTGCTCCTGCTCGCCAGCACCATTGGAATCGCGACCGCCTGTGGCAACACGGCTGACGGCGCCAAGGAAGACACGAAGAACGCCGCTGAGGCGACCAGCGAGGCCGCCGCCAGCGCGGGCGCCTCCATGGATGCCGCTGCCGAGACCGCTGATGTCAAAATGGCGCTGATGGCCGACACGACCATTGATGCCAGTGAAGTGAATGTGGACACGAACAAGGACACGAAGACGGTCACGCTGAACGGCAGCGTGAAGAGCGAAGCGCAGAAGTCGCGAGCGGAAGTCGTCGCCAAGGAAAAGGCGCCGGGCTACACGGTCGTGAACAATCTGGTCGTCAAGTAACGCTGGCAACGTGCAGGGGAGGGCAGCGCCACCACGGCGCTACGCCGTCATCGCGTTCAACGCATGACGTCGGCGCGTTCGAGTGTGGCGCTGCCCGGCCCTTTCACGTTCTGGAGGTAGACCGAGCCGTTGGCGCCGAATCCCACCAGGGTTCGGCCTTTCGGCAGTTGCACGCGTTCGACAATGCGTCCTTCACGATTGACGACGTCGTACAGCAGTCCGTCTTTCGCCGCCGCTGACGTGCTGGGCAGGATCCAAATGTTGCCCTCGGCATCCGCGCGGACCTGCCCCTGACGCACGGCCGGATAGAAATCCGGCAATTCCTTGGCCTCGAGCGTCATGAACGGCCGACGCGGCATCGCGGGCTGACCAGGCGTTGGCGGAGGAGGCGGCGGCAACTTGGCTTCGCGCTCCGCGTTCGCCTTCTTCACGGAATCGACCAGCGCCTCCTTCTCTTCGATCGGAAGTCGGCGCCAATCGAATGGCATCTTCGGTGACGATGACAATTTGCCGTCGGGCGCCAACCAATCGATGTGATAGTCCTGCCCTCGCACTATCGCGACGGTGCCATCGGGCAACATGGCCCACTCGTCACCGAGCGGCAGCGGATTGATGACGTCATACATCGTCATCATGTTCTGCGTGGCCACGATCACCATTTTTGAGAGCGGGGCCTTCAGCAAGGCGATGGTATCGACGGTGCGTTTGTCAAAATCCATGCGCAACACGGGTGCCGAATCCGGCATCTCCACCACGCGCGGCTTGCCCGTCGGATCCCGCTGCGAGAAGTAGTCGTTGTTGGGCGAGCGTCGCTGCGTGCGATAGATCATTCGGCCCTTGGGATCGAAGCCCGCCGCCCCGAAGCCACCGCTCGCCACGTAGAACAGATCGTTGGCACGCGTTGGGGCCATCACGCGAACGAACTTTCCGGTGGGATCGATCACCAGGAAGGCACTCGACTCGGTATCGACGAACAGCGAGGAGTCAGACACGTACGGAATGAGACCGCCCATGCTGCCGCGCAATCCGTAGCTGTTCGGCGAATTGGTCGACGTATCCGCGATGACCTTGTGGGTCCGCAATGTAGAGTCGAAGACAACCAGCTGTCGGCGGGTGGCGTCATTCACGATCACACTGCCGTTGGGCAGATGCCGTACCGAGGCGACGCCCATCAGCACTGCACTGTCGGAACTGATCACACGACCGAGCGCGCGGATGGGAATCGTCGAAACCGTGCCGGCACCTGCTGCCGGCGACGGCGCTTGCGCGCCAAGCGACGTGGCGCAGGCCGTGGAGAGGAGCACGCCGACGAGCGCGCGCGAAAAAGCAAGCGTCATGGGAGTACTCCGCTCAGAAGAAGAAGGCGAATTCGCTGCCCGCCTGCCCGGACTTGAGCAGCTCGAGGTATCGCGGTTCGATGATGTTGGCGATGTAGGGCGGCAGCATGCGCAGCTGTCCCTTGGTGAGCATCTTCTTCGCGTTCGGCGCGGCCTCGAGCAGGTAGCCCACGGCGATCTCACGAGCCACGATCAACCGGCGGCGCGCCTCGGTGTGATCGTAGTCCTTGGGCAGCGCCGCCATGTACTTGGCCGCCGGCGTCCACACCGAATCCACCAGTTTCGTGAATCGACGACTCATCGTGGCCAGACTATCGGCCTGACGGCGGTCGAGATGCAGCTCTTCCATGTTCTGCAGCAGCATCGACATTGCATTCGGGAAGAAGTTCGTGGAGATCTGCCGCACCTGCGCCTCCGACATCTTGGCGCCCCCGCGATTGCGTCCGCGATCGAGTTGCTGGCGCAAATTCTGCCAATCGCGCGACGGAGCGAGGTCGATGGCCATCTGCATCGTCAGCACCACCGGTGTCCGCGATGTCGTCTGCGCGGCGCGGGTGGACCCGAAGCGCTGGTTCACTTCGTAGTTGAAGCGCTGCGCGTTCTGGTCGAAACCGCGCACGAAGAGCAGCGACTGATCGATGAACGGCGCCTGCCCCCAACCGCGTAGCTTGCGATCGCCATGCAGCATCAAATCCGCCGCACCGATCGGATTGGACACGGTAAAGGACAGCGTGGTACGCTGCGGCAACCGGATCCGAGCCGGGTTGAACGCGATGCGCAGCGTGGTGTTGCCCGTGGTCCAGGGACCACGGCAGCTGTTCCGACCGGCGAAGCGTCCGAGCTGACGAGACAGGCATTCCCGTGCCGCGCTGGAGCCGCCGTTCAGCAATGCTTGCATGGATGACGCGAATACCGGATCGCTGAGCGCGGCGGGATCGAACACGAACGCGCGATCATTGCTGCGACCATCGCCGTTCACATCGCCCGCGATGACGGGGGTGAACTGCTGCCCCGAGGTGACGCGTCCGCCCCAGGTAAAGGTGACCGAGTTGGCGAGCGTGTAGACGAGCGAGTATGAGATGTCGTGCTGCGGCGATGCGCCGATGCCCGAGTAGATCTCGCGCGGATCGCCGATGGCGCTGGAGAACCCACGGTACTGCTCATTGAGCCGCAAGAAGGCGTAGCCAAGCGACCAGCGGAAGGTGCGCGGCGTGGTGTAGTACGGCGAGAAGTTGACCGACAGTTGTTGACTCTGCGAGTGCAAGTCGGAGCGCTGCTGCGTCACGGCGTTGAAGGCCGACGAGATGCGTGCATCGCGCACCGCCAGCAGACCGGATCGCGGATCGATGCTGCTCGGCGCGACGAACACCGGCCGGCCGCCTTCGCTGGCGAGCGTAAACTGCGGTGTAGACCGCACGTTCAAGTCGATATTGTCGGCCTGATGCCGGTTGAACGAGTAGGTGCCGTTGAGCGTGAGCATGTAGCGATTGTCCAGTACCGCGCCGGTCCAGCTCAGATTGGAACGCACGCTCTGCTCCTGCGCGTAGTTGCGTCCGAACAGGGTGATGCTGGGCACGGCGTTGGAGAACACGCTGCCGGTGCTGCCATCGGCGCAGGCCGTGGGAATGGCGCCGGGGTTTGTCTGCAGCGCATCCCACGGCACGAGTGGCGTCGCACTCCCGGTACAACTGAGCTGCTGCGCCGAGCCGGCCAGGCCCGTGTTCGCAATGGCACCACTGACCAGGTCCGGGCCGCGCATGTTCTGGAAGACGCCGATGCCACCGCGAATCGTGGCCCGAGGACCGGGGAAGAATCCGCCGGAGTAGGCGATCTGCGGCGCCTTGCCGTATAGCCACGAGAAGCCCACACGCGGACTGACATAGATGCCGTTCGGCACGCGCGCATTCGACACGTCGAAGGCGTCGGCGACGAGCGGATTCTCATTCGGCATCGTGAGGAAGCGGTTGCCATCGATGCGCACACCGTATTGCACCTGCAGGTCCTGATTCGGCCGCCACGCGTCGCCGAGTGCCACCGCGCCCACGAGCGCCGCGCCATTGCGCCGAACGGGATTGAGTGAGCGATTGAACGACGAGGGGAGCTGCGCGTCGAGATCGGCCAGCGACTGATAGCTGTAGCGCCCCAACAAATTGAAGGCCTGCTCTGTGGCGTTCTGATCGACGCGCAGTTCAGTGATCAATTTGATGCGATGTCTGCTGTTGTCGCTGAACCACGACAGCATGTTGCGCGCCGAGATGGACGACGATCGATTGCTGGTGGCGTTCGCGCCTCCGCCGAAGGACAGCGAGCGGGCCGTCGCGGTGCCGTCGTTGAGCGTCGAGGTGACCAGGACCGTACCGCCCGGCAGCGCGAGATACGGATCGCTGGTGAGATGCGAGGCCGTGACGCCGAACATGGATTCGGTGAGCACCCCCGAGCCGAAGTAGTTGGTGTGGCGTAGCTGCAGTCCGCCACTGGCCGATGTACTCGAGGCGAGCGAGGCCGGCGTCTGCGAGGCCAGCGATGTGCCCTGCGGGCCACCGGAGTTGTACGTGAGGTTGTAGGCGAGATTGAAGGCGTTGCCGCTGGTGGGCGCCTTCGAGGCCCAATCCAGACTGCCCAGGACCGATGCGGTCGTGCGTGGCGAACTGCGTCCGAGTCCACCGGCGCTGAGCGGCACACCGAGTCGTGAGAGAATGCCGGTGAGACGTGCCACCGAGTCGCTGGCGATACCGGCACTCTGAAACACAACCGGCGTGGACGACAGCAACGTGGGAAGTTCCTGCGCCCGTCGGTCGAACTGAAACGAGAGATTGTAGAAGTTGCGGTCCATGGCGATCGGACCGGAGAATCGGCCACCCACCGACACGTTGGAGTACTGCGACGCTTGGCCGACGCGATCGTTCCACTGCGCCTGTGGTGCATTGAACAGACCACTGAGTGAGCGGGCGAAATAGTTCGTGCCCGACTGTGTGTTCACGTTGACCTGTGCGCCGCTGAACCCACCGTTGGCGACATCGTAGCCGGCACGCATCTGCGTCGACACGGCGGCGTCACGCGGAATGTTGCTGATGCCGTTCTGCTGTCCGTTCAGCGCCGAGTTGTTCTGCGCGCCATCGAGGCCGAAGATGGAAAATCGATCGGGGTTGCCGTCGATACCCGGAATGAGCTGGATGCCGGGCGACGCGGAGGCCATGGCGGCGAGATTGCCGGCCTGCTCGGGTGATAACAGTCCGCTGCCCATGAAACGATCGGCACCGGACACATCGGACTGGTTGGCCGCGTCGGTGCGACCGGGTGGCTGCGCCGGCCCCGAGACCGCGACGCGGACAGTCGCCAGCGTTTGGGTGTTCGATAAGCGGATGTCGGCCAGCAGCACCTCTTCATCGGCCACGCGCTTGATCTCGAAGCGACGCGGCTGGAATCCGATCGCGGCGAACGACAGCCAATAGTCGCCTTCGCCGTTCGGATAGGTGATGGAGTACCGTCCGTTCTTGTCAGTACGGGCGGTCTTGGTGATGCCACCGAAGTACGACACGGCGGTGATCTGCGCGCCGACGATGGGCAGACTGTCAGGACCGGTCACGCGACCGCGAATGACGTCGGCGGTTTGCTGCGCCCTCACCGGGGAGGGAGCGGTAGCGAGGACCAACAGGGCACAGGCACATTGGAGCGACTTCGACCACAGTGAACGGGTGCGCGCACGCGGAGCGAGGGACATTGGGCTGGCAATGAAAGGCGGGAGTCGACTGGACCGGTTTGCATCGCCTTGTAACGCACATCACACCCAGTGTTCCCCGGATTTGTCGGATCCGACGAAATCAATTGGGACGAATCGCAATCAGTGACATTCCAGTTGTGCGAATCCGCGGCCTGCCGTGCCTACCAGCTCACGGACGCCACCACAGGAGTGCCGACATCCGCGGTCGGGACCTCCGACGCGTTGAGCAGCATGACCATCGCGTCAGGCAGTTCCCGCCCCTCTTTCACGTCCGCCGCAAGTTCCTCGTTCAGATACGTCGTGGCGGCAGCATTGGCCGCGTCAAGCGTCGTGCCGTGCACCAGCAACGTGCCCTGAATCGGGTAGTTGCCCCCTTCGCGCATGTACGCCACGAGGAAGGTGGGCGTACTGGGACGCGCCGAGATCATCACCGGTGCGACCGTCACAGTGGACGCCGCCGCCAAAGATTCGGCGTATCGCGGCGCCGTCGGATCGAGCTCGAGACAGGCCGCGCGAATGGTGCAATCGGTACCTGCCGAGTAGCCGCTTTGCAGCGGCGCGGCGATCACACCGATCCGGTACGGCGTGCCGAGGGGGAGGTCCTTCCTCGCCTGCACATCGATGCCAGCGACTCGTCCCCGGACCAATCCACCGGCCACTTGAAACTGCACGCCATCGCCCGGCGAGAACACGGGAAATGATCCGGGCGCGCTCAACCGGCGCACGGAATGGATCATCGGGGTATGCAGGACGAACGACGCCATGCAGGGAGTATCGCCCGCACGTCTGCCGATCTCCAATTATTCCACGACATTACCCACTAAATTTCATACATGTCGTTCGTGTCCGCCTTGTGGCTTCTGCTGCTCCACGCCGTGTCCGGCGCGACCGCACTCCCGATTCGGGATGTCGTTCGGGCGCCGTCGCACGCCGTGGAACACGCCGTGGAAACGCACGCCGTGGAAACGGCTACCGTGGTGGCGGAGCTTGGAGCGCGGATCGTGTCGATGCCCGCGCGCGTCCCGGAAGAGTCGGTCCGGGCGCCCCTTGGCGCAGCGAACACGCTGCTGGCGCGCGTGGAGCGCGCACTGTCCCACGGTGGGCTCAACGAACTGCCTCCCGCGAGTCGAACGGCGACGCCAGGTACCGCCGGTGCCACGCGCCGTGTGCTCCTTCGCGCCGGCCACGAGGCGCACCGCCTGGCCTCGCGCGGGAGCCACCTTCCGTATTACCCGACCGCGCCTCCAGCGCAGGTCTGATCCGCGCGCTGTCGGACCGCACGCTGTGCACACGCGTCGCCGCCGTCACCCGCACCGCTGAGCTGCTCTCACTCATCGCCTCGGGACCTTCTCCCGATGGCCTCTCAATCGCGCTTGGTCACCGCCGAGCGCCTGCCGCGCATTGGCCCGTTCGGGCCACGTGTGCGCGGTGGCGCACGCGTGTGACCCATCCGGATCATTTGCTATGGCACAGTCCCCGAACGTTCACGACAACGCCGCCCGCCCAACCTCGCCCGCCGATGCACCATGGTATCTGCGCGAATCGTGGCTGGTGGTGTTTCTCCTGGCCTGCATTCCGCTGGCACTCACCATTGCCGGTCCGCAGTCGCTGAAGATCCCGTGCGCCGCGATCACCGGCGTCATCACGGTCATCGGCTTCGTGATGATGCTGCGGCGCACCCGTGACGTGGATGCACAGGAGCGCACCGACTGATGCCCCATGAGACTGCGCTCATTGCCACGATCGCCGCCGGCCTCGGGCTCGCCTTCATCTTCGGCTTGCTCGCGACGCGCTTCCGATTGCCGCCGATCCTGGGGTATCTGCTGGCCGGCGTCGCCGTCGGTCCGTTCACCCCGGGGTTCGTGGCCGACGCAGGACTGGCGTCGCAGCTCGCCGAGTTGGGTGTCATTCTGCTGATGTTCGGCGTAGGTCTGCACTTCTCGATTGCCGACCTGCTCGCCGTCCGTCGAATCGCCATTCCCGGAGCCATCGCGCAGATCGCGGTGGCTACCGGGCTCGGTGCCCTCGTCTCGCATTTCTGGGGGTGGTCGTGGGGCACCGGCATCGTGTTCGGTCTGGCGCTGTCGGTGGCCAGTACCGTGGTGCTGCTGCGCGCCCTCGAGGACCGCGGCATTCTCGATTCCTCCGATGGGCGCATCGCCGTGGGTTGGCTGATCGTCGAGGATCTCGTCACGGTTTTGGCGCTGGTACTGCTGCCGGCACTCGCGCCGCTGCTGGGCGCGACCCCGCACGACGTGGTCGGTAGCGCGTCGGCCGCGGCGCCGCCCGGATTGATGGCGACACTCGGGATCACGCTGCTCAAGGTCAGTGCCTTCGTCGCCCTGATGCTGGTGGCCGGCCGACGGGTGATCCCGTGGTTGTTGGGTCGCGTGGTCGGCACCGGCTCACGCGAACTGTTCACGCTCGCCGTGCTCGCGGTGGCGTTCGGTATCGCGGTCGGTGCCGCCGCGTTGTTCGGTGTGTCGTTCGCCCTTGGCGCGTTCTTCGCCGGCGTCATCGTCAGCGAATCCGATTTCAGTCATGAAGCGGCCACCAACGCGCTGCCGCTGCAGGACGCCTTCGCCGTACTGTTCTTCGTGTCGGTCGGCATGCTGTTCGACCCGTCGATCCTGCTGCGTCAGCCGCTGCAGGTGCTGGCGGTTGTGCTCATCATCATGGTGGGCAAGTCCGCAGCATCACTCGGCATCGTGCTCCTCTTCCGCTATCCGCTGCGCACATCGCTCGTGATTTCGGCGAGCCTCGCACAGATCGGGGAGTTCTCGTTCATTCTGGCCGCCCTTGGCCTCTCACTCGGGCTGATCCCGTCGGACGCGCAGGGATTGATCGTCGCCGGCGCCCTGCTCTCCATCACGCTTAATCCCTTCATCTTCAAGACCATCGAGCCGATCGAGGCGTGGGTGCGTCGTCGACCGCGACTGGCTGATGCGCTGGAGCGTCCCGCCGGCGACCTCACGGAGTTGCCTTCCACGATCGAGGAAGACGGCCTGCGCGATCATGTCGTGCTGATCGGCTATGGGCGCGTGGGTGCACCGGTGGCCGAGGAGTTGGTGCGTCACCACATTCCGCACATCGTGGTGGAGGCGAGTCGTGAACGCGCCGAGCATCTGCGCGCACTGGGACTACCGGTGATTTACGGCGACGCCACACGTCCCGAGGTGCTCGAAGACGCGCACATCGAGCGGGCGCGACTCGTGGTGGTCGCGGCACCCGATGCCTTCCAGACACGGGCCATCCTCGCACTGGCGCGACGTCTCAATCCGGGCGTGGACGTGGTCGTGCGCACCCACAGCGACGAGGAGCGCGCGTTCCTCGAGAGGCACGGCGCGGAGCACGCGCTGGTGGGCGAGCGCGAGCTGGCGGTGAGTCTGACCCGACACGCGTTACGCCGCTTCGACGTAGCGCACGACATGGAGGCGGTGGCAGCGCGGGCGTTGGAGGTGCGGGCTCACCAGGTTGACTGAAGCGCAGCCAAGTCGTTGGGCGTTGCCAGCCCGCGGGACCAGAGCGTAGCGCGGGCCGACGCCTGCGACGGCACGTTGTCGATCGTGAACTCGCGGGGATCGAGATCGTTGGTAAGCTCATCCCACGTGAGCGGCATTGACACCGATGCCGCCGGTTGCGCGCGAAGACTGAACACCGACGCGACGCTCTTGCCCTGCACGTTCTGCAGGTAGTCGACGTACACGGTGCCTCGCGGGCGCTTACTCACGGTCCGCGTCACCGTGGCCTGCTTTGCATGTGCCTTCGAAACCCGCGTCGCGATCACCTTTGCCAGCAACAGCGCGCTGTCATAGCTCGTGTCGGCCGGGAGGGGCACGTAGATGTGCAGCCCGCTCGCTCCCGATGTTTTGAGCGCGCCGACGATCCCGAGCTCGTCCATGATCTCTTTGCTCCACCGCGCCACGTCGATTACGCGACGAAAGGTGGCGCCTTCGCCGGGATCGAGGTCGATGATGGCGTAGTCCGCATCCGACAGCGTCGCGACCCGCGAGTGCCAGGGATTGACGTCAATGGCACCGAGCTGTGCACAATAGAGCAGCGTGGTCAGATCACCACCTACGATGCGTCGCTCGCTCGTGCCATCGGGTTGCGGTACGACCTCGGTACGTACCGTCGACGGCACACCCTTGGCGACACGCTGCTGGAAGAACGCCGGCTGATCGATGCCGTTCGGATAGCGCCGCAGCACCAGCGGGCGGTCTGCGATGAATGGCAACAGCAGCGGCGCAATGGCCGTGTAATATTGCACCACGTCGCCTTTGGTCTTCTTCGCCTTGCGAAAAAAGACCTTGTCGAGATTGGTGAACTGCACGTCGGCGTTGTCAGCCGGCGTCGCAGCCACCTGCTCCTTCGCTGTGGTTCGTGGCATTACGGCCTCCCGCACGATATCGCGCGCACGCTTGTCTGTTCGGACGCCCAGGTAGACCGGCTGCCGCAGATGCCCATCGTTCGTCCATTCGTTGAAGCGAACTTCGACGACGAGCGAGGGGCGGACCCAATGCGCGACCGTGTTCGCCGCCGGCGTGGTGTCGAACGGACTCGACGCCCGCTCGAGGCGGCGCAGGCGCTCATGCAGCCAGGCCAGTTCGTCGTGCGTGAGCCCCGTGCCGACATGTCCCGCATAGTGCAGCGCCCCGTCGCGATAGTACCCCAGCAGGAGCGCGCCGATGAACGGCCTGCTATTTCTCGGCTCCGTCCAGCCCCCCACGACGAACTCCTGCTGCCGATCCAACTTGAGCTTGAGCCAGTCGCGTGAGCGCACGCCAACGGCATACGGCGCATCGGCACGTTTGGCCATGATGCCCTCCCAACCTTCGGCCTTGGCACGAGCCATCAGTGCGTCCCCGTCGTGCAAGACGGCCTCGCCGAGTCGAAGTGCGCCCACGGCCACACCGCCGGCTGGGGCACGGGCCGCGAACAGTATCTCGAGCGCGGCCCGTCGCGTGTGCCACGGCTCACCAACACGTGATCGTGTACCATCGTGCAACAGGTCGAAGACCATGAGAGCCACCGGCTGCCCGGCACGCCCTGACGCGATCGCCTGCGTATCGCGTTCATGCACACGCGCCTGCATCGATTGAAAGCGCCCAAGTGCGCCGCCTTCGATGCCGACCAGTTCCCCGTCCATCACCAGCGTGCTGCGCCGGCGCCCCACGAATGCGCGGAGTGCCTCCACGACTTCGGGGAATTGCGCGGACTTGTCGATACCGTTTCGCGACAGGAGCTGCACCTTCGCGCTCGATGCCACCGCGATCACGCGGATGCCGTCGTACTTCGGTTCGAACGCCCAGCCGTCAGTTGCGGGAATTGCGGCGCCCGGCGTGGCCAGCATGGGTGCGATCGACGACTTCATGCGGACTTGCGGGCCTTCTTCGCTGTCGCTTTCCGGGCGGTGGCCTTCTTGGCGCCGGACTTCTTGGTGAGACTCTGCTTCAGCATGCTCATCAGATCAAGCACTTTCCCATCCGCATCGTCCGGCGGCGGCGCGTCGAACGTAATCTGTTTGCCCTTCGAGCGCGCCTTGATGATGCGCATGAGGTTGGCCCGATAGTCGTCGGTGTATTTCTCGGCGTCGAAGTGCGCCTGCATGCTCTTCACCAACTGCGCCGCCATCTTGCGCTCTTGCGGCCGCGCCGCCGTAGCCGGTGGGAACGTGTACTTGCCGGCATCGACCACTGCCGCCGAGAACCGCATGAGCTCGAGCACCAGCGCGTCACCGACGACGTGGATGCCGGCCAAATGCTGATTCTTCCGCATGATGATCTTGCCGATGCCGACCACGTCGCCCTCTCGCATCGCTTCGCGCAGCAGGGCGTAACCCCGCTCTCCGCCTTTGCTCGGCAACAGGAAGTATGGTGTTTCGAAGTAGCGGGGATCAATCTCCTTGGCATCGACGAAATCGCAGATGTCGATGCTCTTCGATGACTCGAGTGCGGCCTTTTTGAAGTCCTCGTCGGTGAGCACGATGTACTGGCCCTTCGCGTACTCGAAGCCCTTTACAATCTCTTCCCACGGCACCGGCGAGCCGTCGCTGGCGCGCACCCGCTCATACTTCACGGGCGATCCGGTTTCGGCGTCGAGCATACGGAACGAGATGTTGTCCGCGCGAACGGCGGCAGCGAGCTCCACTGGGATATTGACCAAGCCGAAACTGATGCTGCCCTTCCAAATCGGTGCCATATCACCTGCCTCGGCTCAAGAGAATTCGTGATGCTGCGCCGCACGATGCATGCGGGGTCACGGTGCCGCAGTGCGCACGGCCCCTTCCATCAGCGGAGCCTGCTTGCCGGCGCGCTCGGCATACAATCGTGTGAACTCGGCACCGAAGAGCACAATCTGCGCCGAGTAATACACCCACACCAGAAGGATGACCACCGTGCCGGCGGCGCCGAAGGGTGAGGCCAGCGTGCTGTTGCCCAGGTAGAGTCCAATGAGTCGCTGTCCGATTGCGAACAGCACGGCGGTGACGGTGGAGCCAACCGCGACGTCGCGCCACCGAAGATGGACATCGGGTAACACACGGAACAGCAGCCCGAACAGCACGCTGCTGACCACGATCGAGAGCAGCTGATCGATGACTGCGACGAACGCTTCCATTCCCGGCGCGAGGCGGCTCATCCATGCGATGGCGACTCGAACTGCCGCGCTTACCGAGAGCGAGACCAGCAGCAGGAATCCAATCGAAACGACGACGCCGAGCGAACGCAGCCGACGCGTGACGATCTGCGGTACGTTGATGCCACTCGTGGCGGTCGTGCGCACGCGCCAGATCATGTTGAGCGCGGCCTGCAGTTCAAGGAAGGCACCGGTGGCAGCGAAGACGAGCCCGCCAATCCCGAGCACGGTGGCGAACACGCCCGCGTCACGCTTACCGGCGCGCTCGAGCATAGCTCCCACCGCAACGGCACCGTCGCGCCCGATCAGGCCGGCAATCTGGGTGAGCAGTTCACCGCGAACCACATCTTCGCCCACCGCGAATCCGGCGACGGCGATCACCAACAGCAGCACCGGTGCCAGTGCGAACAGCGTGTAGTATGCGATCGCCGCTCCGTGACGAGGCGCGTTGTCACTGAAGAAGTCGATGACCGATTGTTTGATCAGTTGTAGCATGTGTGACCTCGTGTGCAACCGACGTGCCGCCTCGCATGATTCGTGCGGACCGGTGCGGGTTCACCTCACAGAGGAGTTCTTGTGGCCGAGATCAAGATCACGGAGAAGCGCAGCTCGTGGTTACCGTGGGCCTTCGGTGTCATCGTGCTTGCTGCACTGATCTGGTTCGTATCGGTGCGGCGCACGCCAGACGCGACCACGGCCGAGCGCCCGGGTGCGTACGACACGAGCAGTGCCGCCGGCACGCTTGCGGCACCGCGCGATAGCGCACTGATCGGCGCCGACACGTTGCGTGTTCCGCCTCCGCGATAGCACAACCGCGCATCGCTGCCCTTTGCTCACCACATGTACGGAGACATCACGATGGATTCCAACATGCACAACGACGAGACGCCCCGCCCTCGTCTCGTTCATCTGAAAGACGCGTCGGACCTCGACGTGGCCGACGGCGATCCGGACATCCGCGGGTGGGATTTGCGGACGCTCGACGGCGAGAAGATCGGCAAGGTCGAAGATCTCGTGGTGGACACGAGCCTCATGCGCGTGCGCTACATCGAAGGCGAGGTCAAGCTGGACGATGTCGCCCAGCAGACCAAGCGGCGCATTCTGATTCCCATCGAGTCAGCCCGTCTCGATGAGGAGGAAGATGACGTGATCATTGAGCTGAGCGCCGCAGACACGCGCGCCCTTCCCACCTACGACGGTGAGCGGATCCCCGACGCTCAGCCCGATGGGCTCTACGCGTTCGACGACAGCAGTTTCTTCGGCGCGCGTCGGTTCGGCCGCGAAGCGTCGCCGTACATCGCTCCACTCGCGGACGGCGATCCGCGGCGGATGGCACGGCCCGACGAACGACTTCTGTAGCGCGGGCGGGACGTCAGTCGACGTCTTCGTCGGCGTTCTCGTCGGCGTCGCTGGCATAGCCTGCCGCCGCCGTTTCCGAAAAGCGCCGCGAGACCCGGATCTGCCATGACGGGTCCCGCTGCAGCTCGGCGGGCAGCGGCGCGGCGCTGATGCCCGCGTCGGCGCACACGTCGGCCAAGAGTTCCTTGCCGTCGACGATGACCAGCGTGTCGGCATGCAACCCTGAGAAGACGCGTACACCATCGGCCTCAACGACATAGGCGAGGACGAACTCGCTGGGGCCGAGGTCGTGCGTGAGATCGGGCTCGTGCACGAAGACGGTGATGTTGCTGAACCGATCGGTGATCGTGGCGCCGACGCCGGCTTCGACGGTCTCGACTTCCCAGAGGCCGAGCGGTGCGCGCAACGCGGCACTCACCAGCGCGCGGGTATCAGCGTCGGCGCGCTTGCCGGCCGCGTCTTCGAGCCACGCCGCCGCGATAGGCTTGCCGAGTGACGTGGGCTCGTAGTTGAAGAGCGACCAGGTGGTGAATAGGTCGGCGACGCCTTCGTCGATGTCTTCGTCTTCGGTCACACCCCACGCATCGAGCGACGTGTCGATCCATTCAGCGCTCAGCTTCTTCTCGGCCCAATCGAGGAGCTCCTGCCCCACGCGCTTCTGGCGCTGCAGCACGACATCGCCACGCAGCCATTCGGCGCGCGCCTCGGCGGGTAGCGCCGCCGCTTCAGGGGGCACGGCGGCGCCGTGACACTTCTTGAACTTCTTGCCGGAGCCACAGGGGCAGGGTGCGTTTCGATCCATACGGCGGAATCTAGCGTGATCGAGCATGTCGCCGTCTTGCACACCTCGGCCTCGTGCTCGCCGCCGCCGAAGCGGTCTGACGTTACCGCTTGCGCACCCAGCGGAAGCCGATGCCCAGCGTGCCGATCGAGAGCGTCTCACCGCGCTCGCTGCCGAGGAAGGTTCCGGTGTAGAAGATCGTGGGCGTGCTGCCGCGCAGTCGTGGGGCGGCCAAGTCGAGGCGCACCGCCGTGCCGATCCGCCCACCCTGCCCTTCGACGCCGAATAGCGCGGGGCCGACCATCGCCCGCACGACCGTGGAGCGGATGTCGATGGCACCGCCGGTCAGGAGCTGGGCCTGTTCCTCGAACCGGCGGTCCTGACATTGGGCGCTACCGCGAATGATGTAGCACGAGCCCCTGTTGCCCAGGTTGAGCGGGGTCGCGCGCAATCCCACGATCCAGGCGCGCTTGCGAAAGCGCTTGAGCGGGGCGGAGATGAGCGCGGACAACGCGACCGTCGGCGCTTCGGCCTGCGCGGTGCTGGAGGTGACCGATCCGCCTTCGATCTCACCGGTGAGCAGTCCGGTGGTGGTGTAGAAGCCCATGTCCATGCCGGGACGGCGCTGGGCGGCCAGCGGGGTCGGTGCGGCGAGCGCCAAGGCCCCGATGACGGCAGCCCAGACAGCAGTTGAGACGGCGGCGGTGATGATCACCACTCGGCGGAAAGGGACGCGCATGGGGAGTCCTCGTGGGGGTACCCGGACAACATAGACAGCCGCGCAAATCAGCGGCGGGGGACTCCCCGGGGGAGCGGCGCGCTGGGTGTTGGGTTGTCGTCGAAAAATCCGATTGTCTCTGTGACTGACACTCTTCTCCCCCGTTCCCCGACTCCAATGTCGCCAGCCAAGACTTGGAGACGCTTGCAGGCTTCACCCCGGCGCCGCGCGCGCTCGTTGGTCTCCGACGGTTCGGTCTCGTCGCGCTGAAGCGGCGCGGGGCAAGCGCGCGGCGGTCGACGCTTGAATTTCAAGGGGTCAGTGAATTTCAAGGGGTCAGAGTCGTTGAAAGCTTTCAACGACTCTGACCCCTTGAAACGCTAATCCGTTCAACAACTCTGACCCCTTGAACTGACCCCCTTGAAACTGTGCCCGCAAAACGCGCGGGGGCCGGTCTTTCGACCGGCCCCCGCGGTTCCCTTCATCACACGCCCCCTTACTTCACCGCATTCACCATGTCGAAGATCGGCAGGTACATCGCGACGATCATACCGCCCACCACGACGCCGAGGAACACGATCATGACCGGCTCGAGCAGCGAGAGCAACGCACTGACGGCGGCATCGACTTCGTCATCGTAGAAGTCGGCGATCTTGCTGAGCATTTCGTCCAGGCCGCCGGTCTGTTCGCCGACGGCGATCATGCTGATCACCATGGGCGGGAACACTTCCGACTTCTGCAGCGGGCCGGCGATCGTGTCACCGCCGGCGATGCTGGCGCGGCTGCCCATGATGGCGTCCTGCACCACGCGGTTGCCCGACGTGCGGGCGGTGATTTCGAGACCATCGAGAATGCTGACGCCCGACGAAATCAGGGTGCCGAGCGTGCGGGTGAAGCGCGACACGGCCGACTTGCGGAGCACGTCGCCCAACACGGGCACCTTGAGCAGCGCCTTGTCGATCACCAGCTGGCCACCAGGTGTGGCGTAGAAGCGCTTCGTGAAGAACGCGAGGCCCGCGCCGGAGATCAGGATGCCCCACCAGTAGGTGGTCAGGAAATGCGACAGCCCGATTACGACCTTCGTGGGAAGCGGCAGTTCCATGCCCACGCTGTCGAACATGCTGCTGAAGACCGGAATCACCTTCCAGAGCAGGATGACGACGCACAAGCCGGCCACGCAGAGAATGACCGTGGGGTAGATCATGGCGCCCTTCACCTTGCGGACGAGGGCGTCGTTCTTTTCCATGAAGATCGCGAGGCGGTTCAGGATGGTATCGAGGATACCGCCCGCTTCGCCGGCCGCGACCATGTTGGTGTACAGGTCGCTGAACGCCTTCGGATGCTTGCGCATCGCGTCGGCGACGGTGTTACCCGACTCCACGTCGAACACCACTTCACGCACCACCGCCGCCAACGCCTTGTTCTCGCTCTGGCGCGCCAGAATGTCGAGCGCCTGCACGAGCGGCAGGCCGGCGTTGATCATGGTGGAGAACTGTCGCGTGAAGATCACGATGTCGCGCATGCCGATCGACCCACCGGTCTTCTTCGGCGTCGATCGCGACTCGTCGACCTTGATGATCGTGAGACGCTGGCGGCGGAGCTGGGCAACCGCGTCGTCGCGACTGGGCGCGTCGATCGTGGCCGATTTGAGCTCGCCGTTGGTGCCGCGCGCGGTGTAGGTGAACGTAGGCATGGTGTCAGGTAGTCAAAGTGCGGAGAACCACTACAACAGCGTCAGAAGCAACCTTCAGGAATTACCGTCGGCCCAGACTGCCGGCCACGGCGCGGTCGCCCGTGCGGTTGGCCGGCGGCGGTGCCGACAGATTGTCGTCGTTCGGTCCCTTGCCGATCATGCGCAGGAACTCGTTCGGGATCGCCCGAGGCGCGGATGCATTCGTCGGCGCTCACCTGGCGCGACACATACAGCTGATACAGCGCATCGTTCATGGTCTGCATGCCGAACTTCTTGCCGGCCTGCATGAGCGAGTAGATCTGGTGCACCTTGTCATCACGAATCAGCGCACGCATGGCCGGCGTCATGACCAGAATCTCGGCGGCCATGGCGCGACCGCGACCGCTGATCTTGGGCATCAAGACCTGGGTGATGATGCCCTCGAGCGTGAACGCCAGCTGCGCGCGGACCTGACTCTGCTGGTGCGCCGGGAAGACGTCGATGATCCGGTTGATCGCTTCGGCCGCGCTGTTGGTGTGCAGCGTGGCGAATACCAAGTGACCGGTTTCGGCGATGGTGAGCGCGGCCTGGATCGTTTCCAGGTCGCGCATTTCGCCGATCAGGATGACATCGGGATCTTCACGGAGCGCGTACTTGAGGGCCGACGCGAAACTCTTGGTGTCGGCGCCGACTTCGCGCTGATTGATGATGCAGTTGCGATGCCGATGGATGAATTCGATCGGATCTTCAACGGTGATGATGTGACCACGCCGTTCGGTGTTGATCTTGTCGATCATGGCCGCCAGCGTGGTGCTCTTGCCGGAGCCGGTAGGGCCGGTCACCAGCACGAGGCCACGGGGACGGTCGGCGAATCCGGCAATCACCGGCGGGAGATTGAGGTCGTCGAACGTCTTGATCTGGAACGGGATCTGACGGATCACCATGCTCACGCAGCCGCGCTGCTTGAACACGTTGCCGCGGAAACGCGAGAGATTCGCGATGCCGAACGAGAAGTCGAGCTCGTCCTCCATTTCGAATCGCTTCTTCTGGTTTTCCGTGAGCACCGAGTACGCCAGCTGCAGCGTGTCCCGTGGCGTCAGGACGTGTTCAATACTGGAGTTCACGATATCACCATCGACCCGCAGCTTCGGCCGGTCACCGGCGGAAACGTGCAGGTCGGAGGCACCCCGCTCGATCATTTCATCGAGCAGGGTGCGCAGGGATACGGGTGTCTGGGCGGGAGCAGTCATCGCGCGGGCAGTCGTGAACGGGGCGCCAATCGGCGTCCCGGATGTGGACGAGCGTCACGGTGGAGAGGAAACCCCACCGTCACACCAACTCAACTTGCTGTTTCACGGATGACCTGATCGAGCGTGGTCACGCCTTTAAGCACCTTGAGCCAGCCGTCCATGCGAAGCGACAGCATGCCCTCATCGATCGCGGCGTTGCGCAGCACCTGCACGTCCGCGTTCTGCATCACCAGCTTCTTGAGCGTCTGGGTCAGGAACATCACTTCGTACAGACCTTGCCGGCCCTTGAGTCCGGTGCCGCCACAGGCGTCGCAGCCGTGGCCCTTGAAGTAGGGCAGCTCGCCGATCGTGGTGTCGAGCGACAGGTTGGCCAGGAACGGCACGGCCTCCGGCGTGGCGCGCGACTTCGCGTTATCGAGCGCTTCGTCGGTGAACTTGAGCTCGCGCATGGTCGTCGTGGCCTTCACCTTCGCGCCGGCGAACTCCGCCGCGTCGGGCTCGTACTTCACCTTGCACTTGCTGCAGATCCGGCGCACGAGGCGCTGCGCCAGAATCAGATTGAGCGCCGAGGCCACGTTGAAGGGCTCGAGTCCCATGTCCAGCAGACGCGTGATCGTTTCCGGCGCGGAGTTCGTGTGCAGCGTGGTGATGACCATGTGGCCGGTGAGCGCGGCCTTGATCGCGATGCCGCCGGTCTCCAGATCTCGGATTTCGCCGACCATGATGACGTTCGGGTCCTGACGGAGGAATGCCTTCAGGGCGGCGGCGAAGGTCATGCCGATTTCGGTGCGCACCTGCACCTGATTGATGCCGAAGAGGTTGTACTCGACGGGATCTTCGGCGGTCATGATGTTCGTGTCGCCGTTGTTGATCTTCGACAACGCCGAGTACAGCGTGGTGGTCTTACCGGACCCGGTGGGCCCCGTGACCAGGACCATGCCGTACGGATTCGAAATGGCTTCCATCAGCTCGCGCTCGGCGCGCGGCTCGATACCGAACTTCTCGAGATCGAGCGTGAGGTTGCCCTTGTCGAGAATTCGGAGCACGACCTTTTCGCCGAACAGCGTGGGCAGCACGCTGACGCGGAAGTCGATGACCTTCTTGCCGACCTTGAGCTTGATACGGCCGTCCTGCGGCACGCGGCGTTCGGCGATATTCAACGACGCCATGATCTTGAATCGCGAAATCAGCGCCGCGCGCATCTTCAGGGGCGGCTTCATGACTTCGGCTAGCGCACCGTCAATGCGATAGCGTACGCGCAACTCGTGCTCGAAGCACTCGAAGTGAATGTCCGAGGCGCCCTTGTGCACGGCATCGACGAGGATGGCGTTGATGAGCTTGACGACGGGCGCTTCATCGACCTGCGCCGCCAGCACACTCGCGTCCTGGGCCTCTTCCTGAGCCTCGAGGACTTCGACATCGTCTTCCTCAGCCGCCGCGATGTCCTGCAGCAGCGACTGCATGTGCACTTCATTCGCTTCGTAGTGCTTCTCGATCGCCGCACGCATCGAGTACTCGCCCGCCAGCACGGGGACGATATCGTAGCGCGTGATGAACTTGAGGTCGTCGATCACCGACATGGCGGTCGGATCGGCGATGGCCACCGTCAGCTGCCGTCCGTCGCGCTTGAGCGGCAGCACCGTGTGCTTCGACGCCAGTTCCGCCGGAATCAGCTTCAGCAGGCGGGTATCCACTTCGAAGCGCGACAAGTCGACGGCCGGCATGCGGAACTGCCGTGCGAGCATGCGCACGACTTCCGTTTCCGGCACGAGGCCCATCTTGACGACGGTCAGCCCGATGCGTTGGCCTGGCGTGGCGGACTGCTCCTGCAACGCCTTGGCCAGCTGTTCACGCGTAAGAAGCCCCTCTTTGACGAGGAGATCACCGAGCCGTTCGGAGGCTCGACCGGATAGTGGTGCAGCAGGAGCAGCCATGTGTACTGATTTCGGCTAAGACACGTACGGGGCGCGGGGGGCTGGCGAGGCAGGTGCCTCACTTTGGGATGGACTGTGCCGCCCGGAAAACGTCACCAGAGGAGAGAGCAGCCGTGCCGTGGCCGGCCCGATGCCGCGTACGTGACGGAGGCTTTCCAGCGACTCGAACGGACCGTTCTTCTCACGCCACGCCACAATGCGGGCGGCAAGTGCGGGTCCAACCCGAGGGAGCCGCTCCAGTTCTGCCGCCGACGCCGCGTTGACGTCGATCACCAACACTGGATCCGGCACCTGTCCACTCTCGAGTGTCGGCCGCTTCACCGTGCGCCTTGATGCCGCCCGCGGCGAGGCCTTCTTCGCTTTGCCAGCGCGACGGGCGGAGTCGACCGCGGCGATCTGGGCGTTGAGGGCGCGGGTGGCGAGATCGGTGCTGGGGGCGGGCCCCTCCTCTGCCCCGGCAACATCACGGGCCAGCTGGCGGGTACTCACCGCACGCGCGCCGCCGCCAATGACGGCGACGGCAGCGAGAAACAGGAGTGCCTGTCGTTCCGCGGGCGTGGGCATGGTGCCACGGTAGTGATAGTCGGCGCCGGGGTGGTAACCCGCGCGACGCCGGCATCATCTATACAACGCGCCGGACAGCCGGAGCTACTTCAGATCGCCCGCGAAGAATCGGAGCTGCAGTACCGCGCTGAAGATCAGGTTCGAGGTCTGCCGGTTGAAGTTGCGGTCGAAATTCACCACCCGCGATCCGGTCAGACTGAAGGTGAGCAGCTCGGACAGATCGGTATCGGCGTTGAAGTTGAACGCCCGACGGCCGTTGTCGGTGAGCACCGACGGGGGAATCGTGATCACCTCGCCGGCCGCGTTGGTGGACGACGATCCCTGCACGATCGACTGCGACTCTTCGCTCTGGTACGACAGCGACGTGCGCACCGTCGCGTTCCGCGTGGTGAATCGCTTCGGCACCTTGAACCGCCGGGAGAGATCGAACGACGTGCGTCGCGTGTCGCCGTTGGTGAGCGAACCGGGGCGACTGTCTTCGCGGTGCGTGCGATCGAGCGACGCATTGGTGGTGAGCCCACCCAGGAACGCCCAGGTGATCGCGCCCGACAGCGGCTGACTGCGGGCCGTGGTGCGGCTGCGATCGGCCAACCCGCCGGTTTCGTTGGGGATCGTCGTTTCCTGCTCGCTCACGAGATAGCGCCCGTTCACGTTCAGCATCGTGATCACTTTTCGCAGTCGCACCGGACGCCAACTCCAGCGCACCGAGTAGTCGGGCTTCACCAACTGCGTGCTGGTGATGACGGCCTGGAATCCGTCGAACGTACGACGCGTCCACGTTTCGGTGGTCCCGTTCTCGAAACGCGACTGGACCGTGAGCGAGAAGGGCAGATTGAGCGAACCGGTCGCGGTGGCGCGCCGCAGGCGCCCGGCCGTGGTGGCCAGTCGCGTATCGAGCCCGCGGAACGATTGAATACCGCCAAGCCCCAACTGATAGCCCCACCCGGGAATGAACGCGGTGTTGTCGTAGTTCGACGTGAGACTCTGCTGCCACGACACATCGATGGGCGCGAACATCCGTCCCAGTCGATTCACCAGCGTCTTCTCCTTCGTGCGCATGGTGATCAGGCGACCGAGGTCGAAGGTGGTGCCGGTGCTGAGTGTCTGCGCCGCGCCGAGTCGCTTGGGCAAGCGATAGGCGCCCGTGGAATCTTGTTCACGCAACAGCGCACGCGCGTTCGGATCCTTGTTCAGATTGAACGTGGAATTGAAATCGATGCGCGGACGCAACCAGACAGCGAGCGTGGGTTGGAACAGAATGGCCGACGTGAGCGACCGCTCGCGCTCGAGTCCCAGCGTCGTACCGAGCACCTGCAACCGCTCGGCGGCCGCCGCTTGCCCGCGATCAGTGCTGTCCGGCAACACCGACGTGGTGCGATAGTCACGGAGGTCGAGCAGCTGACGCGCGTTCATGGACGCGGTGAGGCCGGCCGACGGACGGAACTCCAGCGTCCCGCTATTCTGCCAGAAATGCGTGAGACCGCTCGCGACCTGTCCGGTATCCGTCGGCGACTCAGCCGCCTTCGTGAACGACGTGCTCGAGTTGGCCTGCCGCGCCAAGGAGCTCGACAAACGAAACGCCGTGGGAGACCAGCGGAACCGCTGTCCGCGGATATTGCGAATGGCGTCACTCTCGCGCAGACCGCGCGGCAGAATGCCGAACAGCGCATCGACCACGCGCGGCAGCCTCGATTCGCGACGATCGTCGGAAAGATTGAGCGAGGCTCCGAGTGCATACGCGCTGTTCGTGGCCTCCTGGAACGCGCTCTGCGACGCGGCATTCGACCAGGTGCCGTTCAGCGCCAGACCGTTCACGAGCGGCGCGTACCATCCACCGCCCATCGGCGTGGCCCGTCGTAACGCCAGCGAATAGTTCACCCGCCGGTCACTCGGGTTACGCAGCCCCTCGATGCCACTGGCCCGCACGTCCGTGCGGTTGATGAAGAGCTGATTGACCCCGGAGCCCGCGTAGTCCACGCTGAAGGGCATCACGATGCCGAGTCGCGACGGCAGCATCCGCTCGAGGTGCAAGGTCGTACCCACACTCACGCCACTCGTGGTGAGGAACGACGGCGTTTCATTGAGCTGGCGGAAGTTCGGATCGCGACGACTGAGGTTCATGCGGAAGTCCGCGAGATCACCGGCGTTCACGGCGAGTCCGAGCTCTCCCGCGAATCCGATATCATCCACGACGTCAGTGAGGCGAATATCGTTGATCCACAGTTCGAGCGTGTCGTTGCTCATGATGCCCGTGCCGCCGCGCGGCACGCTGTCCACCCGAACGAGTCCGACCGCCATTTCCTGCACGCCGGCCAGGTTGGGCGGCGTGACGGTGGGATCGGCACTGTACACGATGTAGCCATCCTGACACACGGCATAACGACGCACGGCGACACCACGCGGCAAACCAGAGCGACGGATCAGTTCGAGATCCGCGCCGGAACAGGACACCGAATCCGCGGAGCCCTTCAGGAAGTTGTTCTCGAGCTGCGCACGCAATATCTGGAACTTCTGTAGATCGACGCGCACTTCGGGCTCCCACGCACTGAGTCCCACACCGGCGTTTACCGGCGTGCGGTACATGTAGAAGTTGTTCTCGTCGCGGCCGATCTTCACATACCCGTTCAACTCGCCGGTCGGGCCCCAGCCATTTCCACGGCCGCGCATCCATAGCCGCAGCGTCTTGTAGCCCATGAAGGTCTTGGTGCCCTCCTGAAAGCGGAAGAACGCCTCGGCGCGATCGAACGGACGGAACTGACGACCCGGAATACCCGCCTGCAGTCGCAGCGCACGCTCGTTCACTTGCAAGCGGTTGTTCTCGTAGCCCGTCTGCCTGTTCTCGGGTGCTTCGACCACGCCCGGGGGTGGCGTGTACGGCACCAGCGAGGTGGAGTCGAGCGTCCCGATCACACTGGCGATCACGTAGCCGCCCACCACACCGGCCGAGTCGCCCGCCATGCCCGACAAAGGCTCCACGCTGCGCTTGAGCCACGGCGCGCCCACCAGCTTCAACCGTGTGAGCGCCACACGCACGAACGCATCATCGGCCGACTCGGCGCTCGACACCATCGTGAGCCGCAGCGCCCGCATGCGACGATCGTTCGGATTGTTCTGCTCTTCCGCCGGCGCACGCCAGTTGATGCGCACCTGCACCCAGCACAACGAATCACTGACCACGCCGTTGGCCGTTGAATCCTGCTGCTGGTAACACTTGCCCCTGCGCGTCCAGTTGTTCGTATCGGCGAGGTCTACCACGAAGCGCTTGTATTGCTCCTGATCGATCGCGGCGTCGGGGATGTTCAGCTGGCCGTCGAGATCGATGTCTTCCTCGTCGAGCCGGTTGTTGCGCGCACCGCAATTGGCGCGGCTGTCGCCGAGCACCTGCACGATCTGCACCGCCTGCGTGCAGATGGCCACTTTGTTCTGCGTGGAAATCACCTGCGTCGGGCCGGTGCGATTCACCACGACAATCGTATCCGCGACGTCGCCGGGCAGACCCTTGTCGTTCTCTGCGGCATTGAAGGCACGCGAGAACGGATCACGTTCGGAGTCGAAGCGATCGAAGCCCACGAGTCGCTTGCCCTTGTAGGTGGAGTCCGCCGGAAGCCCCGGACGCACCGGTGAGTTCACGGTGAGCGTTTCCGGCGCAAAGGCCACGCTGTTCTCGCTGATCTCGCCGAAGTCGAACACCAGCGTGGGATTGCGCTTCACCTTCGCCTGCTCGGACTGCACGAGCACGAAAAACTCGATGTTCTCGGTACGCGACAGGTCAGCGCCGCTGGGATTGATGACGGTGCGCAGCGAGCGCCAGCGACGACCGGACGGCGTGTTCCCGACCAGACTGTTGTCGCCCACGGTCCAGGCAAAGCGGCGCTTCGCCGTGCCCGGTTCGAAATCGAAGATGCCGCCCGTCTTGAGTGGATACAGCGTCATCCACAGCAACTGCTCGGCCGACTGCACGCCACTGCCCACGATGCGCACCGACGGATCGATCTGCTGGATGTTGAACTGAATGAAATTGCCGGCGACATCGACGCCGTTGTTCTGGAACGCCATCGTCGCCGCGCGGTTCACCGAGAAGGTGCTGCTCCCGAAGCGCGCCGCCAGCGTGTTGCCGAGTGACGGACGCGAGCTGTAATACCACGAGCCTTCAGAGAGCGAGATGCCCGGAATGGCGCCTTCACCCTCGAACGATTCGATGTACGCCTGCCCCGCCGCGTTGGGCTGCGGTTTGCTCATCGCGAACTCGCCCTGCACACTGATGCGCGATGGCGTGGTGCTCTGCTTGAACGGCAACTTTCCGAGTGCTCGCGTGAGCAGCGGCGCATCCCACGCGAGATTACCGGTCATGCCGGCCACGAGTGAACCCACGGGTTCGAAGCCGAGCGGCGGCCGGTTGTAGCCCGAGCGCTGGCTCTGCGAGATCGCCGTGAAGGCCAGCTGACCGTTCTCGAGCGGGAACTGCGAAGCGAAACCCAGAATGGTGGTGGGCGCCGCGGCGAACAGCGGGTTCTCTTCATAGCGCACCGACACCTGCCTCGGCGTGGCGAACAGCGTATCCGGCCGATTGAAGGTGATCATGCCGAGATCGTAGTCGATCTCGTAGTCGGTGGTCTTGGTCAGCAAGCGGCCGTCGAGCGACACACGCTCGGAATTGGGCCGCACCTGAATGGTGCTGAGTTTGATGGACTGCGTGCTGCCGCCGCCTTCGGAGAGGTAGCTGGCCACCATGCGATAGATGGCCTGCGGGCGCTGCGCCGAGTACAGATACTCGTTGGGATAGCGGTACAGCGTATCGTTCGCGGGATTGGCCAGTGGCTGTGCGAGTCCACCGCGCGCGAACGGCTGCAGCGACGGATAAAACACGAAGTAGTCGCGGATCAGCTTCTGCTGTCCGTTACCGCCGGCGAACGACGCCAGCGTATTCGGATCGTTGGGGCGCGGCCAGACGCGATTCTCGACGTCGAACGCGGCCGAGTTGGTCGCCTGCGAGAGCCCGAACAGCTGCAGATACGTTTCGCCCCGCGATGGATCGATCGGCTTTTCCTGGTCGCCCGAGGTGCCGGTCACGAGTTTGAGCTTGATCGTCTGTCGCTGCAGGTCTTCACCGCCCAAGCGGTATACCGACTTCAGTTCGCGCAGGAAGTACGCGCTGTTGGTGGGCTGCAGTTCGGGTTCCCAGAGCAAATTCGCGAACTGCGGATCGGCGGTGAACTCGATGTCGGGTGTGCCGCCGGTGTTCACGTTCCGTCCCGGCGTGCCGTTCACATTCACTTCGTAGGCGACGGCCAGCCGTTCATTGTTGGGATTGAGCGGACGGACCAGCGCGATCCAGAGTTGCGAGGGATCGACGTAGTAGTCGACGTTCTCACGCAGCACTTCGTAGATCTGTCGCGATGGATTGCGCGCCCCGCGCACCGAGAACTGCGGTCCGCGCGGATTCTGATTCGCGGCGCCGATGAGCTGGCGGTACACGTACAGTCGCGCCGGCCGCACCGAATCGGGGAGCGCGGCGGCCAGCTGCTGCATCTGCTGCCGGTTCAGCAGGTCGATGTTGGGATAGCCACCGAGCAGGCGCGGATCGACGGTAAAGAAGAAGCGGCGCGTTTCGACCTGAATGTCTTCGATGACGCGATCGACCTGCTGCTGCGAGCGTTCGCCGATCGTGAAGACGTTGTCCTTTGAGACATTGCCCTTCTGCTGCGCCACGATGGACGTGAAGCGCATGGGACCGATCTGGCCCGTGGCCTGAATGCCGTAGTTGCCCGACGGGATACCCGACGTGAGAAAGCGCGAGGCCGGCGGCTGAAAGGTGACGTTGCCGACTTCGAGCGTCTGCAGCGCTTCGTCGGACTTGCCCTGATAGCGTACCGAGATGTTGTTCGAGGCATCGAACTCACGCTGCGAGTCGTAGTCGACATTCACATAGACGCGATCGGCGACGACACCGCCGGTGCGCACGTTGAACTGAAAGTCGAACGCGGGCTGAAAAATGCCGAAGCAGTTGTTGCCGAGGATGGTGAGCTGCGCGGTGGTGCATCGCTCGTTGCGGCTGCGCTGCACCTTCGACTCGAGGCGGGACTGGAGGGCGATCCCGAGATCGCCGATGTCACCCAGCAGGTCGGTCGCCAGCTGGGTGGCGGCGTCGGCTCCGACCCGGCGCTGCGGAACGAGCGGCACCAAAGCGCCAGGCGTCGGGCCGCTGTCGGACCGGACGGCCACGGCCGTCGGCACCGGCGCGGAGAGTCCGCGCACCACGGTTTGTCCCCAGCGGGCCACAATCCGCTCCTCGTGCCGCCGGCGAGCGATGGCCACGGCGCGATCGGCGACCCGGGCCGGATCGGGACGCAGCGCCGTAGCGACCCCAAGCGGGCCGAAGACGGAGGGGACCCTGAGCCAAAGGCTATCCGCGGCCAGACGCGCCCCTGGGGGCAGCTGTGCGGGCCTTGGAGCGACCTGTTGGGCCGCGAGAGGCGACGCGATCAGGGAGACGGCCGGGAGCAACGCGATCGGCAGCGCCATGAGCCAGGCCATGGGCAATGCCGCGAGCGCCCATGTTTGGAGCAGCCTGCGCACCGAACTCCGGTCGTGGGGTACCAGCGGCCAGCCATGTCGCCGCGGTACGGTCAAAAACTGCGAGCGCATATTGTCGACTCTAGGCCGACGCGCCCTTGATAATGCGGGTGGTCACCAAGGAATTTACGTCGTGAAGCTTGTTACCCGCTATGTCGTGCGCGAGCACGTCGGACCTCTCCTGTTTGCGCTGTCTGCGCTGACGTCGCTGCTCATGCTGCAGTACGTCGCGCGCCAGCTCGCGAACCTCGCCGGCAAGGGACTCCCCTGGTCGGCCATCGGCAAATTCTTCGTCCTGTCGCTGCCATTCACCGTCGCGATGACGATGCCGATGGCTGTGCTGGTGGCGACCTTGTTCACCTTCGGCCGTATGGCCGCCGAACACGAGATCACCGCCTTCAAGGCGAGTGGTGTGCGTGTCCGCACGTTGATGCTGCCGGTCTTGACCTGCGCATTCCTGCTGTCGATCGCGATGGTCGCGTTCAACGACCAGGTGCTGCCTCGGGCCAACCACGAACTGCGCATTCTGCAGAACGATATCGCGAAGACGAAGCCGACGCTCGCCTTGAGGGACCAGGCGATGAATGCGATCACGGACCAGTTCTTCATGCGGATCGCCCGCAGCGATGCGAACACGAACAAGATGTACGACGTCGTGATCTACGATCTCACCAGGGGACCGGAGCGCAAGACGATCTACGCCGACAGCGGCGTGTTCTCGCTGACGTCGAATGGGCAGGACCTTCTGCTGCGGCTGTTCGATGGATACTCGCAGGAATTTGTCCGGGGCGATCCGAAGCGGCTGCAGCGCAGCTTCTTTCTGGATCAGACGGTGAAGGTGCGCGGCATTACCCGTGGCTTCGAGAGCACCAGCAAGGACGACTTCCGCAGCGACCGCGAGATGACCGTGTGCGAGATGCATCGGCGGTACGCGGCCGATGCGCTGGAGTTCCGGCGGGTGCGTCAGGAGTACATCATGTACGCCAGCCGCCTGGTGGCCCCGGGTACGAAGACGCTCCAGGCGCCGCGCGACCGGCCCGCCGAGGAAGGACTGGCGCGGTTCTATTGTGTGACGTTGCCGTCGCTGTTCCTCCCAAAGAAAGCCAAGGCTCAGGCGCCGGTAGTGTCAACCACACCGCAGGCCCCCGTGGTCACACCGCAGGGTGCTCCCGTGGTCACACCGCAGGGCGCCCCCGTGGTCGCGCAGCCCAGCGACACGGTGAAGAAGGACACGCTTGGCGCGGCCATCCCTACGCCGCCGACGGTCACCATGTCGGCGCCGATTCCGCCGGCGCTCGATACCATCACCATGTATCGTGGCGCGATGAACGCGGCCGATGCCCAGCTGGTGGCGTCACGCGAAGGACTCGACAGCCTCACGGTCGAGATCCACAAGAAATTCGCCCTCTCGTTTGCCTGCCTCGTGTTCGTCCTCTTCGGCCCGCCGATCGCGCTGCGCTTCCCGCGCGGCGGCGTCGGGGTGACGATCGGCGTGAGCATCGGCGTGTTCGGCTTGTACTACGTATGCCTGATGGGCGGTGAGGCGCTGGCCGACAAGGGGCTGGTGCCACCGTCGATCGCGATGTGGATCGCGAATGCCATTTTCACGGTGACCGGTGTGGTGCTGTTGTGGCGGGTGGAATCGACGACCGATACGTCGCGCGGCGGTGGGATTCGTGACTGGTGGGCGGATCGCGGGGCACGGCGCGCGCTGGCGGCGCAGATGAAGCAGGAACAGGCCGCGAAGGCGGGCAACGGACCGACCGCGGCGGTGGGCGCGTGAGCCGTCGCTTCATTACGCCGCTTGACCGGTACGTCGCGGCCGAGTTCACCCGCATCTTCACGGTCACGACGCTGGGCTTCCCGGTGCTCGTGTTCGTCATCGACCTGGTGGACAACCTGAGGAAGTACACCGAGCGGAAACTGGCGCTCAAAGCGGTGGCCCTGAGCTACGTGTACTGGATTCCCGATACACTGTTCATGGTGCTGCCGGCCGCCGTGCTGTTCGCGACCGTCTTTTCCATCGGCACCTTCACGCGCTATTCCGAGATTACCGCTGCGAAGGCCTCCGGCATCAGCTTCTACCGGTTCATCGCGCCGATCCTGTTCATGGCGACGATCGCCATGGGCATCGATCTGGTGTTCGCCGAGATCGCCCCACCGGCCAATGCGCAGCGTCTCAAGTTGCTGGCCGGCAAAGGACAGGACCGCGACAACAATCGCTACAACTTCGCCTTCGCCAGTGAGACGGGCCGCGTCTACCGGATCTACACGCTCGACGTGAAGCAGCGCTTCGTGGAGAACATGGAGATCGAAGAGCGCGGGTCGGCCAAGCGACCTGGACTGCTGGTGGCGGCCAAGAATGCCACGTGGTACAACAATCGCGGTTGGGTACTGAAGTCGGGGATCGTGCATATGGTCCCGACCGACTCTACCGACCGCGCCGTGGCGTTCGATTCCCTGGTCGACCGGCACTTTACGGAGAAGCCACAGGATCTGCAGGCGACCGAGCGGCAACCGAGTGAAATGAACTTTGCCGACCTGACGCGGTTCATCACCGCATTGGAACGCTCGGGTGCCGACGTGAACTTGCTCAGGGTGGAACGGATGCTGAAGTTGGCGATTCCGGTCACCTGTCTCATCATTGCACTGTTCGGCGCACCGCTGGCGACCAGTTCGCAGCGCGGTGGCGCGGCCTACGGTATCGCGGTCAGTCTGGCCACGACCATTCTCTTTCTCGTTCTCATTCAGTTGACCAAGGCGATCGGCGGGAAGGGGCTCATGCCCCCCGACATAGCGGCATGGGTACCGAATCTGGCATGCGGACTGTTCGCGCTCGTCCTGCTCTATCGGGTGCGGACCTGATGCGCAGCATGGACGTGGTCGTCCGGCTGGCCGAGCGGCGCACTGGGGGCATTCTGCGCGCCCTGGGAAAGCGCGGCTACTTCGCGCGCGACATCGTGCGCGGGGTGCGCGATCCCGGCACCTGGGTCCCCGAAACGATCCGGCAGATGCGCACGATGGGTGTGGAGTCGGTACTCCTGACGATCATCGTCGCCGCCTTTTTGGGCGGCGTGACCGCCTTCCAGACGCGCTTCCAGCTGTTCCCCGGCGTGCAGCTCTCGGTGGTCGGTCTGATCACGCGACAGAGCATCGTGCTCGAACTCGGCCCGCTGCTTACCGCGCTGGTGCTGACGGGCCGGGTGGGTGCGCGTATGACGGCGGAAATCGGCACGATGCGCGTGACCGAGCAGATCGATGCGCTCGAAACGCTGTCGTTCGACCCGGTGGCGTATCTCGCGCTGCCCCGCTTCCTGGCCGGTATCGTGATGCTGCCGGCGCTGGTGATTCTGGCCAACACGACCGCCATTGCCAGCGCGTGGGCCATTCTTGTTACCGCCACCGACGTGCGGACCGACGACTTCCTGGCGGGTCTTCGTTTGGCCTTCACACCGTTTCAGGTGGTGTACTCGCTCATCAAAGCGTTCCTGTTCGGTGCGGCCATCTCCTTCGTCTGTTCGTACGAGGGCTACGTGACCGAAGCGGGCGCCGAGGGCGTGGGTCGTTCCACCGCGCTCGCCGTCGTCATCGCGTCGGTGTGCATTCTGGTGCTCGATGCCCTCGTGGCTGCCGTCCTTGCTCCATTCATTCAGGCCTGACGGCCTGCTCTCTCTTCATACATGACGACGAAACGACGCGACGAACTGCTTGTCGGTCTGCTCCTGCTGGTGGCGGTGATTCTTGGCATCGGCGGCACGATCTGGATTGCCCGTGGCGGTCTCTCCAGCGGCTACCCGATGTTCGCCCGCTTCAAGTGGGGGGCTGGCCTCAAGCAGGGCCAGCCGGTGTTGCTGGCCGGCGTGCAGGTGGGCTATGTCGACAAGGTCGACCTCATTCCCGACGGCACGATTACCGTGGCGCTGAAGCTGCAGTCGCAGTACAAGGTGCCGGCCGGTACCACCGCCACGGTGCAGGCGAACGGCATCTTCGGCGACCAGCTGATCGCGCTCACGCCGATCATCGGCCGACAGGGTTACATGTCGGAAGGCGACACGATTCCCACCGGCATCGGCTCGCCGGGCGTGCCCGAGTTGTTGACCAAGGGCGACTCGATCGCCCTCAACATCCGCGCGCTCACCGACGAAGCGCGCACGCAGTTCGTGGAAGGCGGCGGTGTGAAGGACGTGCGGCAGACGGTGGCTGATCTCACGAAGCTCGTGGCGCAGTTGAGCGCCGTGACCGCCGAACAGTCGAAGCAGCTCACGCTCACGCAACAGACCGTGCGTCGCACGCTGGCCAGCGTGGATTCCACGAAGGTGGATTCGACGGTCAAGAATCTGCAGGCCACATCGGCCCAGCTCGAACAGCTCACGCGTGACTTCAAGCAGACCAACGTGCAGGTGCAGGGCGTGCTGGATAAAGTGAGCAACGGCAACGGCACGGCGGGCAAGCTGCTGAACGATCCGGCGGTGTACGCGCGCCTGGACACGTTGCTGCTGCGGGTGGATTCGCTGGTGATGGATTTGAAGAAGAATCCGAAGAAGTACATCAATCTTAGGATCTTCTAAGCGAAAACTCTGAACTGCGAACTCTGAACTGCGAACACCCTAGGTAGCAGGAGGGAGGGTATCAGGAAGGAGGATGGAGGAGGGGGCGCGGACAGTTAGCTGTCGCGCCCCTTTGGTTTTTCTCGCTTTGCTTTCTCCACGTAGTGCTTGCGCAGGCTGAACGTCATGCGTCGGATCTGACGGAGTTCATCGAGGGCCTCCTCGATGCCGACGAGCTTGAGCTCGAGCTTGTCGGCGAGAATGAGCTGGCTTTCGAGTTCGAAGGCCGACGAGACGGCGTAACCCAGGCGCCTGCGTGCGTTTGATGCCACGAGAGATCCGGTGCACACGCACCGACAGGGCGATCGCGCGATGCCAGGCTTTGATGTTGGCGGGATCTTGCATGCCGCCGAGGATAGCGGTGACGCGCGACAACCGTGTCATCAAAATCCCGCCGCCGCATCCGTCCGAACGCAGTCCCCCCTCCTTCCTCCACCCTGATACCCTCCCCCCTGCTCACTAGGGAGTTCGCAGTTCGCGGTTCTACAAATGAAGAGCGGCGCCGTTTCCGGCGCCGCTCTCCTTACAACCACACCAACGAACCGCTTAGAACGACAACCGCAAACTCGCCTGCAGCTGATAGAACTGGCTGAAGTTGAGCGGCGTGAAGTTCGTGTTGAAGTTGTTCGTGAACGTCACCACCGGCACCTGCGTCGACGGATCGGCGCTGGTGAAGGACTGGACCTGCAGCAGCGTCGCGTTGCCGTTGGCCGTGGCGGACTTGATGCGTCCCCACTTGCTGTTCAGCAGGTTGGCGGCGTTGAAGATGTCGAGGCGGAGCGTCGCGCGCTCGCCACGGATCGTCGGCAGCTGCTGTTCGATCGTCAGGTCGAAGCGATCGAACATCGGGTTACGGCAGGACGTCGGCTTCATGATCGTGCCGCGCTGCGACTCGAGGCAGCTGTTGTCCTTGATGAACTGATCGAGCAGCGCGGCCTGCTGCGCCGGCGTGTACGTCACGCCGCTCACCGTCGTGGCCACGAAGCCCATCTTCGGATCGGTCGGACCCGTCGGGATGTAGATCGGGTCGTTCGCGTTCGAGCCGTCGCCGTTCATGTCACCGCGGCCACCGTTGCCGCCGTACACGAACGAGTACGGGGTGCCCGACGCCTTGCTGTAGTAGAACGTGATGTTCGTCTGGTTCGCCTTCCACGGCGCCGTGTAGGTGCCGTTGATCAGCAGGCGATGCGGCTGGTCGAACAGCGACGCGTTCACCGGCTGGTCGGTCTGCAGCCCCGAGTACACGCGGCCGAACTGCCAGTTGGAGAGCGCCACCGACGACGTCAGGTCGGTTACCGAGTAGCTGCGGCCGTACGTGTACGCCACCGAGCCTTCGAACGCGCCGTTGAAGCGCTTGCGAAGCTGACCCGTGCCGCTGTACGCGTAATCCTTGCTCTGGTTGGAGAGCTCGATCACGTTCGAGCCGTACACCGGGAAGAGCGGCGCGACGGTCGGGATGCCGGTCGCCGCGAAATTGGCGAACACGGTGCGTCCCTGGGCGTCGATGCGGCCCGTCTGCGGGATGTTGATGTTGTTGTAGAAGAAGTTGTTGATCGACTTCGAGTACAGGGCGTCGAACGTCGCGATCACATCGCCCGGCAGCTTGCGGTCGTAGCCAAGCGTGGCGCGCAGGAGCTGCGGGAACTTGAGGTCGGGATCGGCCAAGTTCACCGTGCCGAGGAACGTGCCGTCATCGAGGCTGCGTCCCGGCGTGTTGTTCGTCTTCAGGCCACAACCACGAGGCGACACCGGCGTCGCGTTGAACAGCGGCGAGGCGCCGTTGGTCGCGGTCACACCACCGCCGCAGGTGAACTGGGCGAGACCGGCGCCGGTGTTCTGGAACTGGTTCGACATCCACACATACGCCGGGATACCCTGGAACAGACCGACACCGCCACGGACCTGATTCATCTGGTCGCCGGTGGCATCCCAGTTGAAGCCGATACGCGGCGAGAACTGCAAGTTGCCCGACGGGAGGTCGGCGGTGCTGCGACCGAAGTCACGCTGCACGGCGGCGGCGAACGACGGCTTGTCGAAGAAGAGCGGCACGTCGATACGCAGACCGAGCGTGGTGGTGAAGCGCGGCGTCACCGTCCACTGGTCCTGGATGTACCCGGCGAGCTGCGCGGCCGAGAAGTTGGCCACGACGTCGCCACCGAGACCGCCCGAACCGGAGAACGAGGCCGGCGTGCGATTGCCCACGAAGTCGGCGAGCGAGTTGTACGTGTAGTTGCCGTAGGAGTTCTGCAGGAAAGCGTTGTACGCCTTGTAGATCTCGTTACGGGTACCGATCGACACGATGTGGTTGCCGAGCGGCATCGTGAAGTTGTTCTGGATTTCGTACAGGTCTTCACGCAGCTCATTGCCCTGCGAGCTGTTTTCCGTGCCGGCGCGGAACGCGACGCCCGAACCCGTACCACCGATGTTCTGCACCAGTACCTGCGGCGCGAGCACATCCGACACACGCTTGAAGCGCGTGGTCGTGAGACCGACGGTGAATTCGTTCGAGAAGCCGTTGGCGAAGTTCGTGAACGCCTGGCCGACGATCTGGTTCGACTTTTCGGTACGACGGAAACCATTCGACGAGAAGTTGAACTGGCCGAGCGACCGGGAGAAATCGAACGCTTCCTGATCGTTGTAGATGTTGCGGAGCACGAGACGCGTGTTGCCCGACAGCTGATAGTCGAGACGCACGAACGTGTTGAGCAGCGGGTTCTCGTTGGTCGTCAGGCCCGCGCTACCAGCGGCGATGCCCTTGCTCGAGAGGTAGTTCACGAACGAGTCGACCTGCGCGGTGGTGATGCGCGCGGTGGCGACCGGCGAGTTGACCAGGCCGGTGGGCGACGTCGGATCGTAGAACGGTCCCGACGACGGCGACACGTTCTGGCTGGTCTCGACGGTGGCGAAGAATCGCAGCTTGTTCTTGATGATCGGGCCGCCCAGCGAGAAGCCGAGCTGGCGACGCACGAACGGCGACGTGCGGAGGAACGCGGTGTCACGACCCATCTGCTGGTCGCGATAGTAGATGAAGGCCGAACCCTTGAATTCGTTCGTGCCCGACTGCGTCACGGCGTTCACGAGCGCGCCCGTGAAGTTGCCCTGGCGCACGTCGTACGGCGACACGAGCACCTGGAATTCCTTGATGGCGTCGAGCGGCAGCGCGCGGCCACCGACCTGCGCACCGACGGTCGGCGACGCGCCGAGACCGAAGCGGTTCGCGAGCGACACACCGTCGATCTGGATGTTGTTGAAGCGGTTGTTCTGACCGGCGGCGGAGATGCGGCCGTCCTGTGACACGCTGACCTGCGGCGAGTTGCGGATCAGGTCCGTCACGTCGCGATTGAGCGTCGGCAGGCGACGCACGAGCGTGTCGGTGAGGACCGTCTGCACGCCCTGACGGGTGGCCGAGAAGTCGGAGGTCGTGGTCACCGCTTCCGTGCGAACGGCGGCGAGCTGCGTCGCCTGCTCCTTCAGCTGGAAGTCGAGGCGCGTGGCCTGCGTGAGGCTGACGACGATATCGGTGCGCGTCTGCGGTGTGAACCCGATGCGACGCGCGGTGACGGTGTAGGTGCCGACTTCTAGGTTCGGAATGAAGAAGCGCCCGTTGTCGCGCGTGATCTGGCTGGCCTTCGCACCATTGGTGCGATTGACCACTTCGACCGCGACGTTCGGAACCGGGGCATTCTTTTCGTCCGTCACTGTACCGGTGATCGCGCCCGTCGTCGTTCCCTGCGCCGCGAGCGGCGTGGTAGAACCAACGGCGAGAGCCGCGACCGCGACGGCCAGGCTAAGCCAACGTTGGATACGCATAGATGCAGTTTGTCCGTTTGTGGAGGAAACGTCCCTCGGCGCTGGAGAGACTCGACCGGCCACCGAGACCGGGAAAGCTAGGTTCACCGTTACATACGGGCAACCAAGCGATGTAACCGAGCGGTCACGCTGATCGTCAGCGCCCTCGCCGCTGATCTCCCTCAACGCTGAACTCCCTAGTAAGCAGGGGGAGGGTATCAGGGGGGAGGAGGCAGGTGAACGGCGCGCCGTTCCTGCTTCCTGCCTCCTGATACCCTCCCCCCTGCTTCCTAAGGCGTTCGCAGTTAAGACCTTGCGGCCTTTCTCCCCACTGTCGCGTAGTACACCGGCACCCCCAGCAGAATTACGCCGAACACCCCCAGCGTGGGGACCCGCTGCGCGTCGTCCATCAGCGCGTTCACTAATAGGAACAGCGTGGCGAGGCAGAACAGCGCAGGGACCAACGGATACCATGGCGTGCGCACCGGTGGATTCCAGTCGGCACGACGACGCAGTTTGAAGATCGCGCCGATGCTGAGGATGTAGAACACGAGCGACGCGGTCACGAAGATGTCGGCCAGCTGCTCGAAGGTGCGGACGAGCACGAACGCGATGGCGATCGTGGCCGTGAGCAGAATCGCCACGTACGGCGTTTTGAAAGTCGGATGCACCGCCGCGACTTTCTTGAAGAACAAGCCGTCGTCGGCCATCGCGAAGAAGATGCGCGGGCCGGTCAGCAGCGAGCCGTTCACCGAGCCGAAGGTGGAGAGCAGCACCGTGATCGCGACCAGCGTGACGCCGATCGGGCCGATCAGCTTCTCGGCCACATCGGCCGCGACCAGGCGGGCACCGCGAATCTCGTCGACCGACAGCACCGACAGATAGGCGATGTTGGCCAACAGATAGATGAAGATGATGCTGAGCGTGCCGAGCACGATCGCCTTGGGCAGCGTCTTCTCGGGGTCCTTCACCTCGCCGGCCACCTTGGACAGGTCTCCCCAGCCGTCGAACGCCCAGAGCACCGATACCAGGGCCAGACCGAACGCTGACACCGAGAAGCTGCCCGGAGGCATGGCCGGGGTGAAGTGTCCGCCAGTTTGCGGGAGCCCCAGGATGAGGGCCAGCAGAATGATCAGCATGAGGCCACCGTACTTGGCGACCGTGGTGAAGTTCTGGACCAGCGCGCCCCACTTGAGCCCGACCACGTTGATCACGGCCATGAGGGCGACGGTGGCCGCCGCGATCCAATGCGCGTAGGTGTCGTACGGCGCGATGGACGGATTGTAGCCCAGCCCTCGCAGCAGGTATTCGGCGAAGGTGGTAGAGATACCGCCCAGCGCCGCCGCACGGATGAGCGTGAGCTCCGACCAACCGTACAGGAAGGCTGGCAAGCGACCCCATGCTTCCCGGATGTACACGAAGTAGCCACCGGTGCGCGGCATGGCGCCGGCCAATTCGGCCAGGGTGAGGGCGCCGCAGAGCGCGAAAATGCCGCCAGTGGCCCAGACGGCCATGAGCGGCAGCGGGCCGGGTAGCTTGTCGGCGATACCAGCCGGGGACCGAAAGATGCCCGAGCCGATCGTGGTGCCGACCAGAACGGCGATGGCGCTCCACAGCCCTAAGCGACGCGGCAATTCCGTACTGGCGGCGGACTTTGTGCCCGTCGAGGAAACCGAAGGTGAGGTCATGACGCTATGGTAGTACGCCGCGCACAGTACCGCACGGGGTGCCGTCGTCTACTTTTCACTGGCTATGACTTCCGTCCTTACCGTGTCCCTTCCGCCGGCTGTCGTGACCGCGCTGTTCTGGAGCGCCGTCGTGGCCTGCGTGATCGCGCAACTGTTCATCCTGCGCGCCGTGTTTCGCACGCTGCCCATCCTGCCGTCCTCGTCTCAGGTTCCGACGCCGCATCGCTTTACGGAGATCCTGTGGGTGGTCCTGCCGGTGGGTGGCCTGATCGCCGTCTTCATTGGCGCGTATCGCGCGCTGCCACTTTGACCGGAGTCGCGCTGGACCCCGAAAAGGCCCCCACGCCGCTCTCGCGCGATCTGATCGCGCTGACCAAGCCGCGCATCATCTCGCTCTTGCTCGTCACGACGGTCGCGCCGATGTACGCGGCGGGCTCGCCGACGCTGCTGACGGTGCTGCTGGTCAGCATCGGCGGCTATCTCATGGCCGGCGGCGCGAATGCGGTGAACATGTATCTCGATCGCGATATCGACGACGTCATGGCGCGCACGCGCCTGCGTCCGATTCCGAGCGGGCGCATGTCGCCGATCCAGGTGCTCGCCTTCGGAGTGGCCTGCGCGACCTTCGCCACGTGGATGCTGGCGCACTTCGTGAACGTGCTCACGGCCGGACTCGCACTGGCCGGTTTCTACTTCTACGTGTTCATCTACACGCGCTGGCTCAAGCGCTCGTCGCCGCAGAACATCGTGATCGGTGGCGCCGCTGGCGCATTTCCGCCCTTGGTCGGCTGGGCGGCGGTCACGGGCACGCTCGATGTCTCGGCCCTGTGTCTGTTTCTGATTGTGTTCTACTGGACGCCTCCACATTTCTGGGCGCTCGCGCTGCTCAAGCAGGTCGACTACGGCCGCGCCAAGGTGCCGATGGCCCCGTTGGTGTGGGGTGAACGCGAAACGATGTACCAGATGGTGTGGTACACCGTCATCCTGATCGTGCTCACGCTGTTGCCGGTGCTCTTCGGGGCGTTCGGTACGCTGTATCTGCTGTCAGCCATCGTGTTGAACGCGCTGCTCATGGGTGGCGTGCTCAAGGTGCTCTTCGCGGCGCGCGCGTCGAAGCCGTGGACCGGGCCGGCGTGGTGGGTCTACAAGTATTCGCTGCTGTATCTGGCCCTGCTCTTCCTCGCGATGGCGGTCGATCGGGCGATCACGCGGTGACGTCACGCCGTTCGGTGTCGCCGCGGCCGCTGGCGCGCCTCGCGCCACTGGTGCGGCCGTACACCTCGCGACTGGTCGTCGCGTTCTTCTTCCTGGTCGTCGCGGCGGCGGCGGGGCTCGTGTTCCCCGCCGTGTTGCGGTATCTGCTCGACGCCGCGTTCGAGTTGAAAGACCGCGGCGCACTCGACCGGATTGCACTTGGCCTCCTCGGCGTGTTCGCGGTCCAGGCGATCGCGAACTTCGTGCAGGTGTTTCTGCTCAGCTCCTCCACCGAGCGGATCGTCGCCACGCTGCGCGAACAGACGTATGCGCATCTCATCCGGTTGTCGCCGGCGTTCTTCACCGAACGTCGCACGGGCGAACTCACCAGCCGTCTCAGCAGCGATCTCGCCCTGCTGCAGTCGTTGTTGAGCACCTGGATCTCCGAGCTCTCGCGACAGACGCTGTTCCTGATCGGCGGCATGGCGATGATGTTCGTGACGAACCCGCGGCTCACGCTCACCACACTGGCCGTGGTGCCGCTGGTGGTGGGTGCCGCGTTCACGTTCGGCCGCGCGCTTCGCAAAGCCAGCACGAGCGTGCAGGACCGCATCGGCGAGGCGATGGGCATGGCCGATGAATCGTTCGGCTCCATCCGCACCGTGCAGAGTTTCACGCGCGAAGGAATCGAAACCGAGCGCTTCAGCGCCCTGTTACGGGACTTGGTTGGTGTGGCCGTGTATCGCGCGCGCATGCGGGCGCTGTTCTTCGGCGTGGTCGGCTTCGTCGCCTTCGGCTCGGTCGCGGCGGTGCTCTGGCAGGGCGGGGCGCAGGTGGTCGAGGGCAAGCTCACGGCCGGCACGCTGGTGGCGTTCCTGTTCTACGCATTGTTCGTGGCGGCGGCGGTGGGATCGTTGGCCACGCTGTTCGGTAACTTTCAGGAAGCGGTCGGTGCCGCCACGCGCGTGTTCGAACTGCTCGACGCCGAGCCCACCGTGCGTGAACCGGCACATCCGCATCGGTTCAGCGGGCCGGTGCGCGGTGCGGTGGCGCTGGAGTCAGTGGCGTTCCGGTATCAGCCCGATATGCCCGATGTCGTGCAGGATATTTCCCTCGACATCGAGCCCGGCGAAGTGGTCGCGCTGGTCGGGCGCTCGGGCGCCGGCAAGACCACGATCGCGAGTCTGGTGCCGCGCTTCTGGGACGTCACGTCGGGCCGCATCACGCTCGACGGCGTCGACATCCGCGAGCTTTCACTCGATACGCTGCGTGGCGCCATCGGCATCGTACCGCAGGAGCCGGTGCTATTCAGCGGCACGATTCGCGAGAACATCGCGTACGCGCGCCCCGACGCGAGCGACGCCGACGTGCTGCGGGCGGCGCAGGCCGCCCACGCGTGGGAGTTCATCGAGCGGCTCCCCGACCAGTGGAATGCGCGCGTCGGCGAACGCGGCGTGAAGCTCTCGGGCGGTCAGCGTCAGCGCATCGCGATCGCGCGCGTGTTCCTGAAGGACCCCGCGGTGGTGATTCTCGACGAAGCCACGTCGAGTCTGGATACCGAAAGCGAACGGTACGTGGAGCAGGCGCTCGAAAAGCTGCTGCAGGGGCGCACCACGCTCCTGATCGCGCACCGGCTCAGCACCGTGCGCCGCGCCGACCGCGTGGTGGTGCTCGATCAGGGGCGCATCGTGGAGACCGGCAGTCACGACGAGCTGCTCGACCGAGAGGACGGGCTCTTTGCACGGCTGCATCAGCTGAGCTGAGCTGAGCTGAGCGGCCGACGGTGTGCCGGCTGAGTATGCGGGTGAGTTCGGAGTGTTGAGTTGAAGTTTGGAGTCGTGGGTCAAGCCACCACCGGTCGCCCACTCACGACTCCGAACTTGAACTCACAACTCCCCACTCACGTGAGTGGCCGGGCCGCGCCGCGAGTCCAGAGCACTTCAGAACGACAGGTCGACCCGCGTTTCGATGTGCGCATCGACCCGCACACGCTGCTGCTTCACGCCGAACCGCTCGTGCCAGACGACCAGCGTATACGATCCCGGCGGGACGTTGTCGAAGCGGAACTGGCCGTCGGCCGCGGTAATCGCGACGAACGGATGCGGTGTGACCGCGAGATAGGCGCGCACCCACGGATGCAGGTCGTCGCGGATCTGTACGAGCCCGGGCGACTTCGCCGCATCGCTGGTGGGCACCACCTGCCCCGCGTCGTTGAACAGCACGGTGCCGCGCGACGCGGACACGCCGCCCACGTCAATGAACTGCAGGCGCGTCATCATCGCATCACGTGACGTGATCATGACCGTGCCGCCGGCCGCGACGCGCTGCACGCGCGGATCGAGGCGACAGCCGTCGAGCATCACGCGCACGCGACGCGGTGCGTCGTCGCGCGGACCCGTGGCGACACCCACCAGCCACACGACGCTGTTGCCCACCCCACCATCGCGGCTCGGCACCAGCGATTGCGTGAACGGACGGCACACCGACAGATCGTGCGTGGGCGCGATGCTCGTGTCACGCGGTGCCCCACCGCCGATCTTCCCCACGATGAATCCGCTGCTGGCCTGCGCCGACACGGTGTATTGCAATCCGTCGGCGCCGCCGGCCGCGCGCGCCAGCGACAGCACCGTGCTGTCGCGCGGCACCGCGCTCGCGTGATCGGTGCCTGCGCCGGGTGTGGACGACACATCCGCAATGCGTCCGTTCGCTTCGTTCGACGCCCGCGACTCGCCGCAGGCGACGAGCGCAGCCAGCAGCACCAGCCTTCGACGGCCGTACACGCGAGCCGTCAAACCACGATCAGGTCGCGCTGCACTTCGCCGGGCGTCACCAGCAACGAATCCACGGCCACGTAGGCGTTCACTTCCGACCGCACTCCCAACTCGCCGGGAAGATAGATACCCGGTTCGATCGAGAAGCCCACGCCCGGAATCAGCAGACGATCATCACGTGATTCCAGATTGTCGATCTGCGGACCAGATCCGTGTAATTCGCGCGAGTCGATGCTGTGCCCCGTGCGGTGCCAGAACTGCGGGCCGAATCCGCGCGCTTCGATCACCGCGCGCGCGGCGTCATCGGCCTCACCGCCACGGACCGGCAGGCCGGCCGAGATGCGACTCTGCAGCAGCGACAGTGCGGCATCACGCGCGTCGCGCACCGCCTCCCACACCGTCACCACGCGTTCCGTCGGTGCGCCCATCGACGCCATCCAGGTCTGATCGGCGTACACGCCGCCGTTCTTTTCGCGCGCCCACAAGTCGATCAACAGCGTGTCGCCGCGCTGAATCAGACGGGGCGACGCGGCGGACGGCATGTAGTGCGGATTCGCTGCGTTCTCGCTGGCGGCCACGTCGGGACCATGATGCGTCTCGAGGTTGGCACGTTCAAACGCTTCGAGGATGCGCGCCTGCAGTTCATGCTCGGCGACCGGCGTCCCCAGCGCGACCATATCGCCGGCGTAGGCGATCGCGCCGTGCGCGATATGCATGATGCGTTCGGCCGCGCGCTCATGCGACAGCAGCTGGTCTGGTGTCCACGTGGCATAGATCTGGGACACGAGATCACCGGAACAGACCACCGTCGCGCCGGCCGCGCGCACCATTTCCAGCACACCGGCCGGCACACGATCGAGATACGGAATCGCGTCACCGGGCGAGTACTCCATCGCCACACGCTTGCCCTGCACGAGAGACGCGACTTCGGCCTCAAGCGCGCGCCAGCCGCTGTAGGTTCGCAGCGGCCATGCCTTCGGCCACTGCGCCCACGGGCCGGGTTCGATCGCATGCGCGATACCGATTGGCAAGCCTTCGCGGGGAATGAGCGCGAAGACACGACGCGACACGAGGCCGTCGAAGCCGAGTAGCCCGGAGGCGATCGCATTCGTGCCGCGGAAGTCGTACAACAACCATCCGTCGAGATCGGCGTCGGCAAGCAGCTGCTGCAGACGCGGCAGCATTTCGGGGGTCAGCATGGCAGTCGGGATGTCAGGAGCGGTGCACCATCGACGCCCGCCGACGATTCGGCGGGGCCTGTCATCAAATCAGCGGCGACGCCACTCGGCGCGCCACTGACAGTGGCGATCACCGCGCGTGCGGCACATCACATGCTCGATCGCACCATCGGCATCGGCGAGCACGAGCAGGGCTTCCCGGAAGGCCGCCTCGTAGAGACCGCAGCCAACGGCACGCGGCGCCGCATCGGCGGACACGGGCGACTCCACGTCGAGCAGCAGCGTGCTCCCCTGGCGCACGAGCATGCCGTTCATGTAGCGCCGCGACAGTTTGCGGAGCAATCGCAACGCGATGGGACGTCCAATCAGCGACGGGAGCGAACGGGCCGCGCCGCGCTGCAGCCCGCTGATGGTCATCACGTACGAGCGCGCCCAGCGCCGTCCGGCTTCGCGGAAGGCCAGATCGGCGTCGGGACGACGGCCGATGAGCCGCGCGAGCGCGAGCACTTCATCGAAGCCCACGCGCTGACGAGCCCGCACGGCGTCGCTGTAACGACGGATCTGCTGGTAGACCGTATCGCTAAGGCCAAGCCGCTTATTGCGTAGTTCGTGCACCAGCTCGGCATCGAGCTCAGCCTCCGGCGTGTCGATCGCCTTGACGGCCTCGAGCAGCGCCAGCGGGAGCCGCGCGTCGAGCGGTTTGCCGGACAGCAGCAGCGTGGATTCAGCAGGGACAGTGGCGCGGGCGGGCCGGCCGTCAATCAGAGAGGACACAGGGAGGATGCTAACGTGTCCCCGGTCACGATTACAAGCGCACGACCTCGTAAAGCGACGGCAAACATCGCGGGATCGGTGAGACCGCCCGATCCATAGTTCGGCTCGTCATCTTGCGCGGAGGCGCTCCAGTAAGCAGCGTGTTTACCAGATGGCTCAGCACCTCCCGCCCGACGCCCCCGCGGCGTCCCTCACCGATTGCGCGCACATCCGGATGCATCTGGATGCCTTCGTGGATGGTGAGCTCACTGCCTTCGATGTCCACGACCGCCCGCTCACGCAGGTGGTTGATGCACACCTACGCGCGTGTGAGCCCTGCGCGCGAGTCGAACAACAACTGCAGGCGCAGCGCCGCGCGCTGCACGACGTGGGGCGACGGGAAGAGGCGACAACGCGCGCGAGCGACGCACTGCGACGGCGCGCGGCACAAATCCTCTCGTCGCGCTGATCCCCATCGTGTCGGCGGCCGCGCCCGCGTGGTCGAGCGTGGCGGCTCCGTCCACGCCAGTGGCACTCGGGCTCGCCCTGCTCATCGCCGGCGCCGCGTGGCGCTCTCGCAGTTTGCGCATGAGTGGTGCGCTCGCCGCGGCGGCGGTCGGAGCGATGGCCCTTCGCGCGGGGTGGCCGTGGGGCGGCTTTCTGATCGCCTGGTTTGCCTGGGCCACGCTCGGCTCACGCCTAGGACGCGCCCGGAAGGAGCAGCGCACCGCCGGTGTGGTGGAAAAAGGCGCGCAACGCGACGCCGTTCAGGTGCTGGCCAACGGCGGCGTCTTCGCCATCGCGGCAGCGATGACCCTACTGCACGGAGATCCGGCGTCGCAGGCGGCATTGTGGGGCGCGGCGGCCCTCGCCGCCGCCGGTGCCGACACGCTGGGTACCGAAATCGGTACCTGGATCGGCGGCACGCCGCGCTCCGTGCGGAACTGGCGCCCAGTGCCCACCGGCACCTCGGGTGCCGTGAGCACGGCAGGCAGCGCGGCCACGCTGGTCAGTGCGCTCGTGCTGACCGCCATCGCTGTGGCGATCGGACTCGTACCCGCGGCGCAGTGGTGGATCGTGGCCGTCGCCGCGGTGTTCGGGGCCATTGTCGACACCGTCGCCGGTGCGGTGGTGCAGCAGCGGCGCTGGTGCCCCTCCTGTGAGACGGCCACGGAGCAGGCGCGCCATACTTGCGGCACCGAGACCCGGCACCGAGGCGGCTGGCGATGGCTTGGCAACGACGAGGTGAACTTCGCGTGCACGGCGTCGGCGGCCCTGTTGGCGTGGCTGCTCACCGGAGCGGTCGCCTAGCGACACACGGCTGGCCCCTCGCTTGCACGTGGGATCTGTGTGCCCGCTTGGGGAGTTAGCTTCTCAGGATTCCGCTGGTTTTCGATGCCCCTTTCCGAGCCTCATGTCCGACTACTCGCGCGCCTGGCAGGTGATCGTCGTGGGCGGAGGCCCGGCTGGCAGCTCGGCGGCTTGGCATCTCGCCACCGCGGGGCTCGAGGTGTGCCTGCTGGACCGGGCCCGGTTTCCACGGGCCAAGCCGTGCGCTGAGTACGTCAGTCCGGAAGCCAGCCGCATTCTCGACGCGATGGGCGCCCTGGCGCCACTCGAGCAGGGTGGCGCGGCGTCGTTGACCGGCATGGTGGTGCACGCCCCGTCGGGCGACCGCATTCATGGCGAGTTCGTGGCGCGTCACGGCTTTCGCGGCTTCCGCGATCGCGGACTCGGCGTGCGTCGCGAAATTCTCGACACCATGCTGCTCGAGCGTGCGCGGGCCGCCGGCGTGTGCGTGCTCGAAGACGCCAAAGTCGAAGGCGTGACGCTCGACGCCAGCGGCACCGTGTGCGGGGTGGACGTGCGAACGCCAGACGGCATGCGCACCATGCGCGCGTCGCTGGTGATCGGCGCCGACGGCCTGCGCTCGATCGTGTCGCGCCGACTGGAGCTCGCGCATCAGTCGCGGTGGCCGCGGCGCGTGGCGCTGGTGGCGCATTACCGGGGGGTGCGCGACATCGGCACACTCGGCGAGATGCATGTGACCCGCAACGGCTACGTGGGCCTCGCCGCCGTGTCCGGTGGACTCACCAACGTAGCGTTGGTCGTGCCGCGCCGTGCGGCGCAGGGAATGGCGGGCGATCCGACGGCGTTTCTCGAGGCATGGCTGGCCGCGCAGCCGGCGTTGCATCCGCGCTTTCGCGATGCGGTGCGGGAGACGCCCGTGCGCGCCACCGGCCCGTTCGCGTCGCATGCCACCCGGGCCTGGGCGCCGGGCGCGATGCTTACCGGTGACGCCGCCGACTTCTACGATCCGTTCACCGGTGAAGGCATCTATGCCGCCCTGCGCGGTGGCGAGCTGCTGGCCCCCTTCGCGGTGGACGCGGTGCGTGCCCGTGAACAGGCCGACGCGCGCGGAATGCGACGCGCACTTCGCGCCTACGAGCAGGCGCGAAAGCACACGTTTGCAGGAAAGTGGCGCGTCGAAAAGCTCATTGGAGCCGCCGTGGCCTTTCCGACGTTGATGAATCACGCCGCGCGTGTGCTCACGCGTGATCGCGATCTCGCCGACCTGTTGATCGGGGTCACGGGCGACTTCGTGCCGCCGTCGGCGGTGCTGCGCCCGCGCACCCTGCTCCGATTCCTTTCCTGATGATCGATCAAGACTTGTTCCGTTCCGTGCTCGGCCGCTTCGCCTCGGGCATCACCGTCATCACCACGCATGATGCAAACGGGACGCCGCACGGCATGACAGTGAGTGCCTTCTCGTCGCTCAGTCTCGACCCGCCCCTCGTGCTCGTGTGCATCGGCAACGACGCCACCATGGCGCCGGTGATGGCCGAGGCCACGAGCTTCGCGGTCAACGTGCTCGCCGATTCGCAGGAAGCGCTGTCGCGTCGCTTCGCCGGCAAGGTGGACGATCGCTTTGCCGGCGTGGGGTATGTGGACGGTGAGCTGGGCGACGCCGTGCTCGACGATGTGCTGGCGTCGATGCAGTGCCGCATCGTGGCGCGCCATCCGGCCGGCGACCATGTCATCGTGGTCGGACATGTGGAGCAGGCCGCGGCGCGCGATGCGAAACCGCTGCTGTACTATCGCGGTGGCTACGCGCAGTTGGAACGATAGACTCGCGCCTCGCCTCCGTGTTCACGCCGTCGCGCCAACGCGGCAGTGAGATCCTCGACGACCCTGGCGAGGATCCCGCGCTCGCGTTGCGTTCGCTGCGCGATGTCGCGTTGGCCAATCGTTTCTTTGGTGGGCGACGCGCGGTGCTGGCCGAGGTGCGGCGGGTGCTGCATCGGCCACGCGCCACCGGCTCAGCGCCGAGTGCGCTCACGTTGCTCGACATCGGCACCGGGTTGGGCGACATCCCCCGCGCGGCCCAGCGCATGGCACAGCGCATGGCCGCGGATACCTCCGTCGCACTGACCACCATCGGTGTCGAGCTCGTACCCGCCCTCGCCCGGGCGGCGAGCGCATCCTGTACGCATGCGCTCGCCGCCGACGCCATGGCGCTGCCTTTCGCCGACGGCAGCATTGATATCGTGACCTGTTCGCAGGTCCTGCATCACTTCGACGGGCCCGAAGCCAACCGCCTGCTTCAGGAGTGCACCCGCGTTGCGCGCTCAGCCGTAATCATCGGCGACCTGCGTCGGAGCTGGTTTGCGGTGGCCGGACTCTGGGCGGCATCGTTCCTGCTCAGGTTTCATCCCGTGAGCCGGCACGACGGCATTGTGTCGATTCTGCGCGGGTTTACGCGCGACGAACTCCAGTCGCTCGTGGAACGGGCCACCGGCTGCCGCGTACTGGCCCATCGCGCTCCGGGGTTCCGGGTCGTCGCCGTGTGGTCTCCGCCGCTGCGTTCCGGCACCCGCAGGTAAATGTCCATGTCTTCTTCCTCAGCCTCGTCCATGCACGCGAATTACGAACTGGGTCCGCCATCGGCGGATCAGCTGGTGACGCAGATCGACGAGCGCATCGTGCGCGCGCCGGTGGCGCGCATTTTCGACATCGCGCGCGAGGTCGAGCATTGGCCGGCGTATCTGCCGCACTACCGGTTCGTACGGTTCCGTCATCGTACGCCCGATGGCGGCGGCATGGTGGAGATGGCGGCCAATCGTCCGTTCGGTCTGTTCAACTGGCCCACGTGGTGGCTGTCCGAGATGGCCGTGAATCACGACGTGCCGTGGGTGCGCTTCAAGCACGTCGGCGGCGTGACCACGCGCATGGATGTGGAGTGGAGTTTCACGCCGGTCGAGGGCGGGACCCTCACGCGCATCGTGCACGTGTGGAACGGCCCGTTGTGGCCGGTGATCGGACGGTTCGCGGCCACCCAGGTGATCGCTCCGGTATTCGTGCACGGCATCGCGTCGCGCACTCTGGCGGGTCTGGCCGCCGTCGCTGAACGGAATCCTTCATGACCAACCCGCCGCAGTCCTACACGACGCCCGAATCTTCCCCCTCCCGACGTCGGGTGGCGATCACCGGCATCGGATGCGTCACCCCGATCGGCACCGGCGTCGAAGCGCTGTGGCAAGGGCTGCGTGCCGAGCGCTCGGCGGTGGTGCCGGCCACGCGGTTCGATGCGTCGATCTACCGTTCGCAGTGCGCCGCCCAGATCGACGACTTCGACGCCACCAACTGGATCGACGCCAAGCGCGTCAAGCGTCTCGACCGCTTCAGTGAGTTCGCCGTGGTGAGCTCGATGCTGGCCCTCGAAGACGGCAAGCTCGATCTGGCCAACGAAGATCGTGAACGCGTGGGCGCCATGATGGGGACCGCGCTGGGCGGCGTGGGCTACGCCGAGGAACAGGCTGCTCGCTTCCTGCATGGCGGATTGCGCGCGGTCGATGCCACGCTCGCCCTTGCCGTGTTCGGCGGTTCGGCCAGCTGCAACATGGCCATCGAGTTCGGCGTGTCGGGTCCCAACTCCACCAACGCCATGAGCTGCGCCTCGGGCTCGATGGCGATCGGTGAAGCGTTCCGACAGATCCGCGACGGCTACGCCGACGTGATGCTGGCCGGCGGATCGGAAGCGCCGCTGGCCACGTTGTGCTTCGGCGCGTTCGCGCTCATCCGCGCCATGTCCACGCGCAACGACGATCCGGCCCGTGCGTCGCGTCCGTTCGACAAGCACCGCGACGGTTTCGTGATGGGCGAAGGCGGCGCCGTGCTGTTGCTCGAGGAGTGGTCACACGCCGAGGCGCGTGGCGCCCGCATCTATGCGGAGCTCGGCGGCTATGGCACCACGAACGACGCGCATCACATGACCGCTCCGCGCCCCGACGGCGCGCAGGCCGCGCGCTGCATGCGCAACGCGCTACGTGATGCGTCGGTGAGCGTGGAACAGATCGACTACATCAACGCCCACGGCAGCAGCACGCCGCTGAATGATCCCACCGAGACCATGGCCATCAAGCAGGTGTTCGGCGATCACGCGTACCGCGTGCCGGTGTCGAGCACCAAGGGCTATTACGGCCACGCCCTCGGTGCGTCGGGCGCCTTCGAAGCGGCGATCAGCGCGCTCACGATCTCACGCGGCTGGATTCCACCCACGCTCAATCTGGAAACCCCCGACGACGGCTGCGATCTGGACTACGTACCGCAGCACGGCCGCGCGCTGAGCCCGAAGGTGGTGCTGTCGAACAGTTTCGGGTTTGGTGGGATCAATGCGGCGTTGGTCCTGAAGCAGGCCGCGGCTCTGTAAACGGCAAACTGTAAACTCCCTAGGGAGCAGGGGGGAGGGTATCAGGGGGCAGGAGGGAGGTGAACCGCGCGCTGTTCACCTGCTTCCTCCTTCCTGATACCCTCCCTCCTGCTCACTAGGGAGTTTACCGTTGCAATCACGCACCCTTGAGGTACGTCTCCGCGTACCGCTGAATCGACCGCTGAATCACCTTGAACGCGACTTCGCTCTTCTCCCATCCCTGAATCTCGACGCGCTTGCCTTCGAGGTCCTTGTAGATGCCGAAGAAGTGTTCGATCTCCTTCAGGTAGTGCGCCGGCATGTCGGCGATGTCGTAAATGTCGTTGTGATACGGATCGTCGCTGGGCACGGCGAGGATCTTCTCGTCGGGCTCACCCTTGTCCAGCATCTTCAGCACACCGATCGGACGGCAGGTGATCTGGCAGCCGGGAAACGTGGGCTCGTTGATGCGCACGAGGATATCGAGCGGATCGTTGTCCTCGTGCAGCGTGCGCGGAATGAATCCGTAGTCGCCCGGATAGTGCACGGCCGAATACAGCACGCGATCGAGCTTGAACTGTCCCGATTCTTTGTCGAGCTCGTACTTGTTGCGCGAGCCCGCGGGAATTTCGATGATCGCGGTGACCAGCTCCGGCACATGCGGACCGGGGGGCATGTCGCGCCAGGGATTGTGCATCGACGATGGGGCGTTGGAAGAATACACGTTCAGCGGTTGCGCAGAGCAGCGGCCGCTTCGAGTGCGAAATAGGTAATCGTCATGTCGGCGCCAGCGCGTGCGATGGCCACCAATGATTCCATCATAGCGCGATCACCGTCGATCCAGCCGCGTTCCGCCGCTGCCTTGATCATCGAGTATTCGCCGCTCACCTGGTACGCCGCGAGCGGCATCTGCGTCTCACGTTTCACCGCCGCGATGATATCGAGGTACGCGCCAGCCGGCTTCACCATCAGAATGTCGGCGCCTTCTTCCACGTCGAGCCGCACTTCGCGCAGCGCTTCGCGGCCGTTGGCCGGATCCATCTGATAGCTGCGTCGATCGCCGAACGCCGGCGTCGATTCCGCGGCTTCACGGAACGGGCCGTAGAAGGCCGAAGCGTACTTCGCGGCGTAGCTCATGATCGGCGTCTGCGTGAAGCCGGCCATGTCGAGCGCGCGACGCATGTGACCGATGCGCAGGTCCATCATGTCGCTGGGCGCCACGATATCGGCACCCGCTTCGGCGTGCGCCAGCGCTTCGCGCGACAGCAGCTCCAGCGTGGCGTCGTTGTCCACTTCGCCCGACGGCGTGAGCAGACCGCAGTGTCCGTGATCGGTGTACTCACACATGCACACGTCGGTCACGACGACGAGATTCGGAAACTCGCGCTTCACCGCGCGTACAGCCGCCGGCACCGGACCCTGCGGATCCCACGCCGACGAGCCCGTGGCGTCTTTCGTGTCGGGGATGCCGAACAACAGAATGCCGCCGATCTGCGCGGCCACCGCTTTCTCCGCGTCACGCAGCAGTTCGTCGACCGAGGTCTGCGACACGCCGGGCATCGAGCCGATCGGCGCGCGCAGTCCCGTCCCCGAGCGCACGAACAGTGGCCAGATGAACTGCGCCGGATCGAGACGTGTCTCGCGCACCATACGACGCAGCGCCTCGGTGCGCCGCAAGCGACGCATGCGCATCGGCATCAGCTGGCTCCTTGCGTGGCCGCCTTTTCGGCCGCCTTGGCCGCGGCCGCTTCGGCCAGCTCTTCGCGCAGCTCTTCCAGAATGCCGGCGCCACCCGCTGCATGCAGCTGGCGGGCGAGCTCACGTCCGCTCGACGCCGGATCCTCGGCGTTGATCGGCAAGCCGCCGCGCACCACGGACACGCCGTCGATCGACGCGATAATGCCGTGCAGCATCGGGCCGTATTTCGCTTCATACGTCGTGCAGGCGCCGATCGGCACCTGACAACCGCCCTCGAGCGCGGCCAGCAGCGCACGCTCGGCCGTCACCGCCGCACGCGTGTGCGCGTGATCGAGCACGGAGAGAATCGCCGTCATGCGCTCGTCGTTCGCGCGCGCCTGCACGGCAATGGCACCCTGCCCCGGCGCCGAGATCCAGTCTGGTGGATCCATGAACGCGACGATGCGATCGCCAAGTCCGAGACGACGCAATCCAGCAGCCGCGAGCAGGGCGGCGTCGACTTCACCGGCGTCGATCTTCCGCAACCGCGTGCCCACGTTGCCACGCAGTTCGCGCACATCGAAGTCGGGGCGAAGCGCACGCAATTGCGCACGACGACGCAGCGATGACGTGCCGACCTTCGCGCCCTTCGGCAGATCCAGCAGCGTGCGCGCGGTGGTGTTCGGACCGACGACCAACGCGTCGCGCGGATCTTCACGCTCGAGCAACGCCACGATGGTGAGTCCTTCGGGATCGGCCGTGGGCAGATCCTTCAGCGAGTGCACCGCACAATCGGTGCGACCCGCGATGAGGTCGGCTTCGAGTTCGGCGGTAAACAGCCCCTTCTCACCGATCGCGTTGAGCGGGCGATCGAGAATGCGGTCACCGATGGTGGTGTACTCCACCAGTTCACTCGCCACGCCACGCTCGGCGAGCGCAGCAGCAACTTGGCGCGCTTGACGCAGCGCCAACTCAGAGGAACGGGTTCCGATGCGGACGACAAGATCAGTCATGCTACAACTTATTCGGGGACCCGCAGGTTCAGTTAGCCCCTGCCATTCCGGATTACTTCCCGCAGGCCTTCACAATGCTGATCACCCACCCCTCCATCGTGGCGGCCCCCGATTCCACCTTTACGGGAAAGCCGGCCACCTTCGCGGCACGCGCGGTCACGGGGCCGATGCAGGCCACTGGCAGTCGGCCAGCATGCTCGGCCGGGAGGGCATCGAGGAGCGCATCCACGGCACTCGGCGCGGCCACCGTGACCAGGTCGATCTCCCCCGATTTGACCAACTCGCGGACGCGGGCCTGTCCCTCGGGGTCAGGGGCACTGCGATAGGCGGGCACGCTCTCGACCCCCGCCCCCAGCGCGCGCAGGCCGTCGGGTAGCACGTCGCGGGCGGCCGCCGCGCACGGGTACAGCATACGGGCGCCCTCGATGTCCGATCGCGACGCCATGGCATCCAGCATCCCGACCGCCTGCGCGTTCTCGGGCTGCACCGTGGGCGTACGCCAGCCACACTTTTCGGCGGCGGCGGCGGTCGCGGTGCCCACAACGGCCAAGCGCCGCGTGGCCATGGCCGCTTCGGCGCCCCGCTCGGTTACCACGCGCGCCAGATGATCGACGGCGTTCACACTGGTGAGCAGTACCCAGTCGAATTCGACAAGACGCCGCACGGCGTCGTGCAGCGGCGCCAGGTCCAGCGTCTCGATGCGGGTGAGCGGTACCTCGTACACCGTGGCCCCCTTGGCCCGCAGCGCCTGGGCCAGCGGCGATCCGCGTTCACCGGCTCGCGTGACGGCAATGCGTACGCCCTCGAGCGGCCGCGGCTCGGGCGCGCGCGGCATCATGATCACCGACGGATCACCGGCCGCGCTTCGCCCGCGCCATGCGACGCAGCAAGATCACGATGTATCCGCCGTAGGTCACCGCCACGATCGCATAACCGGCCCACATGTAGCCGCTGCTGTCGGGCGGGCCACCGGCCTTGGGCACGTAGGCCACCTTGCCGGCCGTGTCCTGTACGGTGGCCACGGTCACCATCGGCGCCGCGGACAGCAGCGCGCTGCCATGCACGATCACGCCGCCTCCATCGCCGCGCGCGCATCACGCAGCGTGGCCCAGCGGAAGCGCAACCGCAGCAGCGCGAAGAACAACAACAGGAAGGCCACCATCGAGAGGCCAAACGTCGACAGCATTTCGGGCGGCATCTTGGGTTTCTCCGGTGCCAGCACGACGGGCTCCGGGTGCATGCCGCGGAACAGCTTGACGGTAAGGTGAATGAACGGCACCAGCAGCGCCGCCAATGAGCCCATCACCGCCGACAACCGTGCGCGCACTTCGATCGACTCCACGCCGCTGCGCAGCACGAGATAGCCCACGACCAGCAACCACAGGAACAGCGTGCTCGTGATGCGCGCTTCCCACACCCACCAGGTGCCCCAGCTCGTCCGCGCCCAGACCGGACCCGTCACCAGCACGATGCCCATGAACACGAGTCCCACCTCGGCGGATGATTCGGCCAGCCGATCGAGCCGCTCGTCCTTGATCCACAGATACATGATGCTGCTGACGAACAGAATACCGCAGGCGAAGTACAACCCGATGATCGCCGCCGGCACGTGCACATAGAAGATCTTCTGCGCCGCGCCGAGCATCGCATCGATGGGCGTGAAGAAGAGCGCGCGCGCGCACGCCGCGATCACCGCGACGATCGCGATGGCGAGGAACGCATCGAATCCCTTCGGCTCCGGCAGCGTGGCCGGACGCGGGGCAGCAGACGACACCGACGACATACCTACTCCTCGATGGTGAACGGAAACACCACGATACAGGCCGAGACAAACACGAGATCGAACGCGAGCAACACTTTCAACCACGCCATGCCATCGGCGATCGGCTGACCACGCAACACCACCGCCGTCGCCTGCGCGGCGGGAATCACCAGCGGCACGAAGAACGGCAGCGTCATCATCGGCAACAGCAACTCGGCCAGCCGCGTGTTCGAAGCGATCGCGGCGAACAGCGTGCCCACCGCCGAGAGCCCGAGGGACGCGAGCAGCACGATCCCCACGATGATCCCCCACGACGGACCGACCGGAAGATCGAAGAAGAGCGCCACGGCGGGAAGCGCCAACGCCTGAACGCACATCACGAATACGAAGTTCGCGATCACCTTGCCGGTAAAGATGGCCTCGCGCGACACCTGCGACGCGAGCAGGCCGTCGTAGGCCCGTTCGGCCAGTTCCAGCCCGAACGAGCGGTTGAGCCCCAACAGTCCGGAAAAGGTGAAGATCACCCAGAGCACACCCGGCGCGAGGTCCATGGCCGGAATCGCCGTAGGATCCCACGTGAAACGGAAGATGACGACCGCCAGCACGGCGAACACCGTGGCCGCCAGGAACGCGCTGCGGGTCCGGAACTCGATCAGCAGGTCTTTACGGGCAATGCGCCAGGCATCGGCCAGATACGACGGCGCCTTGTGGGTGGGCTCACGAGGCGAGGCTTGTGACGGCACCGCGCTCACGCCAGCCCCTCGTGCACGAGGGCGCGATACTTCGCCTGATACCCCGGCACGTCGAAGCCGGACGGCGACACCGTCTGTTCATCCACGAACTTCCCGCTCTGCATGATCGCCGAGTGGGTGGCCAGCGCGAGTCCTTCGCTGAGGTTGTGCGTGACCAGCACGAGCGTGGCCCCATTGGCCTTGAGTGCGCCCAGCGCGTCGGTGAGCGCCTGCGCGCCGGTTTCGTCGAGCCCCGTGTACGGTTCGTCGAGCAGCACCAACTGCGGCCCATGCACCAGCGCGCGCGCGATCGAGACGCGCTGCTGCAGTCCGCGACTGAGGTAGCGCACTGCGGTGTCGGCCCGATCGAGGACACGCAACTGGGTGAGCACACGCGTGGTGGCCCCGTCGGCGTCGACCACGCCCTGACACTCGGCGGCGAAGCGCACGTTCTCGCGCACCGTCATCGCCGGGTACAGCATGGCGTGATGTGAGATCAATCCGACCAGTCGACGCGTCTCGGCATCACCGGGGAGCGGTTGACCATGCAAACGGGTGGTCCCGGTGGTGGGCTTGAGTAGCCCACCCAGCAGGCGCAGCAGTGTGGTCTTGCCCGCGCCGTTCGGGCCAAAGAGCGCCAGACAGGCGCCTTCGTGCAGCGCGAGCGACACCCCATTCACGGCGCGGCGGCCGCCAAAGGCGCGCACCAGCGCCTCGGCCGTGAGCGCCGGACCCGCAGCATTCGCGGACGCGACACCTGTCGCACCTGTTTCGTGGGGTGACTGCATCGCTCTACATTAGCAGGACGCCCGCGATCCGCGCACTCCCCCGTCGGACACCCCACCGCACCGGTACGTACCGGACACCAGGTTTCCATGAACGATATCGACGTCCTCCTGCAGGAAACGCGCTCGTTCCCGTCGCCGAGCGAGTTTCGCGCGACCGCTCGTGTTCATGATTCGCGTCTGCAGGACGACGCGGCGATGGACCCGGAGAGCTTCTGGGCCCGCGAAGCCGGTGATCTGACGTGGAGCAAGCCGTGGGACACGGTGCTCGAGTGGACGCCGCCGCACGCGAAGTGGTTCCAGGGCGGGCAGCTCAACGCCTCGGTGAATTGCGTCGATCGCCACATCCACGGGCCGCGCCGCAACAAGGCCGCCATCATCTGGGAAGGCGAACCGGGCGACCGCCGCACGTTCACGTACTGGGACATGTATCGCGAAGTGAATCTCGCGGCGAACATGCTCAAGAAGCTCGGCGTCGTGAAGGGCGATCGCGTGGCAATCTACCTCCCCATGATTCCCGAAGCGATCTTCGCGATGCTGGCCTGCGCGCGCATCGGCGCCGTGCACACGGTGGTCTTCGGCGGCTTCTCACCGGAATCACTGCGTGACCGCATCAACGATTGCGGTTGCAAGGTGTTGATCACGGCCGACGGCGGCTATCGTCGCGGACAGATCGTACCGCTCAAGCGCAACGCCGACGAAGCGATCAAGGAGTGCCCCACCATCGAGCATGTGTTGGTGGTGATGCGCCGTCGCAGTGGCGTGGGCGACGAAACGTTCGCCGAGATGGAGGAAGGGCGCGATCACTGGTGGCATCGCATGAAGCGGCAGGTGCCGAAGTATTGCGAACCCGAAGTGATGGACGCCGAAGACCTGCTCTTCATTCTGTACACGTCGGGCACGACGGGCAAACCGAAGGGCATCGTGCACACGACGGGCGGCTACATGACGGGCGTGGCCAGCACCACCAAGTACGTGTTCGATCTCAAGGAAGAAGATGTGTACTGGTGCACCGCCGACATCGGCTGGATCACCGGTCACTCGTACATGGTGTACGGCCCGCTCGCGAACGGCGCCACGCAGATCGTGTACGAAGGCGCGCCCGACTGGCCCGACAAGGATCGCTTCTGGCAGATCTGCGAACGCTACGGCGTGTCGATTTTCTACACCGCGCCCACGGCGATTCGCGCGTTCATGAAGTGGGGTACGCCGTACGTCGAGAAGCACGATCTGTCGGAGCTGCGCTTGCTGGGATCGGTGGGTGAGCCGATCAATCCCGAAGCGTGGATGTGGTACCACAAACACATCGGTCAGGAACGCTGTCCGATCGTGGACACGTGGTGGCAAACGGAAACCGGCGCGATCATGATCACGCCGCTGCCGGGTGTGACTGCGACCAAACCCGGCTCGGCCACCACACCATTCCCCGGCATCAAGACGGCGCTGCTCGACACCGCCGGCAACGAGATCGGTGTGGGTGGTGGTCTGTTGGCGATCACGCATCCGTGGCCGAGCATGTTGCGCACGATCTGGGGCGACGACGCGCGCTATGTCGATACGTACTTCACCAAGTGGCCGAATCGTCCCGACTTGTACTTCCCTGGCGACGGGGCCAAGCGCGACGAGGACGGCTATCTGTGGATTCTCGGTCGCGTCGATGACGTGTTGAACGTGGCGGGCCATCGCATCGGCACGATGGAAGTGGAAAGCGCACTGGTGGATCACCCGGCGGTGGCGGAGGCCGCGGTCGTGGGCAAAACGCACGAGATCAAGGGTCAGGCGATCGCGGCGTTCGTGACTCTGCGGGCAGGGTTTACGCAGAGCGGCAGTTTGCGCGACGAACTGCGCGAGCACGTGGCGATGAAGATCGGTGCGCTGGCACGACCCGATGACATTCTGTTCAGCGCCGATCTGCCGAAAACGCGCTCGGGCAAGATCATGCGCCGCCTGCTGCGGGACATCGCTGAGGGTCGCGCGCTTGGTGACACCACGACGCTCGCGGATCCTTCCGTGGTGGCGGCGCTGAAGGATCAGTACGAGGCGCAGGAGTCCTGAGTAACTGCGCTGGTGTGCGGGAACGCCCGGGCCGCTCCGGGTCGATCCCGTTCGCCGCTTGCTGCGGGGGGACGGGGGTCGGCGCGCCGCGCGGGTGAGGGGCGGCCCCCCGCAGAGATCGGCTCACGTGCCGCCCGTACCACGACCCCAGCCAAAAGGCACTAGGCACGAGATTCGCACGGGGAGTGATCGTGGTCACAGGGTTCGAAACACGCGCCCCCTCAAATTCGTCAGTACCCATATGTCTATTCTGAACAAACTGTTTCCCGAGACGCTGTTCCCCCGCAAGCTGTCGGCCGATACCGAGCAGCGGCTGCGGCTTGTGCAGGCGCGCGCGGAAGAGGCCCTGATTCGCACGCACGTCGAGAACGCGTTGCTCTTCGTCGACACGCTCTCCACCGACGTGGGCTACGAGCGCGCGCTCGACATTTACGTGCGCGAGATGGGGGTGCCTGATCCCCTGGCGTCGGTGGTCGCGACGCGGGCGTTGGTCGCACTCGGCGAGGCCCTGGTGCCGCCGGCGGCGTTGCAGGCGATAAACGACGAAGGCACCGCCGAAGCGGTGCCTATGCCGAGACTGCGACTTGACGAAGCGGCGGCGCGACGGCGGGCGTAACCCGCTCGTCGAGCCGTTCCGCGCGTCGCGGTACCTCTGAGCTACTTCTTTGTCGTGTCCGTCGCGGCGGGCGTTACCGCCGGTGCCGCAGCGCGAAGGCTGTCCACCAGCTGCTTGAGCTGATCGAACGTGAGGCCGCCCGCGTACACCTTGTTTCCGATCACCAGCGTGGGCGTGCTGCTGACGCCGCGCTCGGTGCCGGCGGCCGCATTCGCCTGAATCTTGGGCAGATTCTTCTGCGTGTCGAAGCAGCTGTTGTAGGCCGTCATATCGAGACCGAGCTGGCCGGCGTACGAGTCGAACACCTTACGCGGGTTCGTGGTCGCCTGCGAGTTCCAGTCCATCTGACCGGCGAACAGCGCGTCGTGCATTTCCCAGAACTTTCCCTGGTCTGCTGCGCATGACGCCGCGAGGTGCGCCGCCATAGTGTTCTGGTGAATCGACGTGAGCGGGAAGTCGTAGAAGCGGAAGTTGGCGAGGCCCGCGTCGACGATACGCGTCTTGATGTCGGGACCCTGCAGCGCGGCGAACTGACCACAGCCCGGGCACTCGAAGTCCGCGAACTCCATGATCGTCACCGGCGCGTTCGGATCCCCGCGCAGCTGACCCTCCGCCGTCGGCAGCGCCGTACCCGGCGCGAGCTCGATCGGCTTCGGCTTGTTCTGCACCTTGTAGTAGATGGCGGCGCCACCGACGGCGAGCACCACCAGCACGATCGGCAAAAACGCGTTGTTCGACTTCTTCTTGGTTGCCTTTACCACTCGATCTCCTCGTCGTCTTCCGGCGTCCAGCCGGTCGGTTCCCATGCGCTCTCGTCGGGACGACGGGCTTCGTCGACCAGACGGCGATGTTCAGCTACTTCAGGGGTGTCGTACGTGCAGCGCACTTCGTAGTGAAAGAGCTCGCTGCGCACGTCACCGATCAGCTTCATCAGCTCGCCGGCATGCGGTAACATGGCGTCGTCGGCGTCGAGCGCCCGGATGCGATCGGCGAGTGCCCGAAGCATCGCTTTCAGGATCTCGGTGCGTCCGTCATCGTACGTCTGATCTTCCGCCATCGCGCCTCCGGAACTTCCGCGTCGTTCTCCGGCCACGGACCATATCTTCCGCGGCGGTAAGCTATCTGTCGCACCATCGTTGGCGCTATCCTGCACGGGCGCTTCGACTCCCGTTGCCCTGAGGCCATGTACACCGAACATCTCCGAATTCCTGTGGGTGCGGGCTCGCTGCACGTGGAGCGGGTGGGACGAGCCGGACCGGCGGTGGTACTGCTGCACGGCTTCGGCAGCTGCAGCTTTCTGTGGCGGGCCGTCGCGCCCCGCCTGGCCGATGCGGGCTACACCGCCCTGGCCATCGACCTGATGGGTCACGGGGAGTCCGACCGGCCGATCGACGTGTCGTATGGCCTGGGAGCGCAGGCGGAGTACGTGGAGCGGGCCCTCACCGCGCTGCGGCTGGCCCAGGTCACGATCGTGGGTCAGGACATGGGCGCACTGGTGGCGTTGCTGCTGGCCGCCCAGCGCCCGGAGCGCGCCCCCAAGCTGGCCCTGCTGGAGCCGCTCGACCCCGACGATCTGCCCGGGCCGGCCATCCGTTCGCTGCAGCGCACCTCGGCCCTGTCGGCGCTCACCGCCAATGCGCTGTTCGGTGCCAGACCGCTGCTGGAGCCGTTCCTGCGCGACGCCGTGGTCGATCCAGCCCATATGCCTGATCTGCTGGTGGCGCGGTACCTGGCCCCCTTCGTAGGCAGCGGCGGCGCGGCCCAACTGCTGCAGCGTGCCAGCGCCGTCACGCTCAGCGACGAGGAACGGCAGCGGCTGGGCGACGTGCGCGGCAACGTCTTGCTCTGGACGGGTGCGCGCGAGGTTGACGACGATCTCGCGGCGCGCATCGAGCGCTGGCGTGGCGTACTCCCCTTGGCATCGGCGCATCCGATCGCCGTACGCCCCTGTGGAACGCTGGTGGCAGAGGATGCACCGGCCGCGCTCGTCTCAGCGTTACTGGCCTTTATCGCGTAATAGGGGTGAGACGCCACTAGGAAGCCGGTGTCTCATCGGTTAGGTTTACACAGCTGGCCCGGAGTTCCCCGGCAGCGATGTTCGACGCACTACCCAGAGGAAATGGCCAAGCCCAAGCTTCGTCCGCGTCGTGACGCCATGGTGCCCTCTCCGTATCAGGAGGCCCGTGACGAGCTCTTCCAGCAGATCATGCAGTGTGGTGTGATCGGGTGTCACCCCGACGACCAGAAGGAGTGGTTCGACAGCACGATGGAGTATCTCACGGGTCGGTACCCGGAGATCAAAGCTCCTGAAATTGCCGAGCTGCGCACGTTGGGCGAGCGTTTCGCCCAGCCGACCAGAAAGCAGGCGCAGGAAGCGGCTGCAGTCTGATCGCTTCATCCGGCGCCGGACCCCACGGGCCTCTGGCGTCTAGATCACACTGACATATCTGACCAGCCTTAGCTGGCGCGATATACGAAATACATCGAACGCCTCCTCCGGGAGGCGTTCGTCGTTTGCGGGTCTGGCTCGCCGGGTCTGGAGAACCGATCACGCGGAGGCGCAGAGAGCGCAGGGGTCGCAAAGAACAACGCCAACATTTTTCTCGTTGCAGTTCTCTGCGAACTCTGCGTTCTCTGCCTCTCTGCGTGATCAGTTCACGATCTCAGCCGCCGCGCGCAGCCCCCAGCGCCTCACCGCACCCGCTCCCGCCACAGCATCAGCGTGTAGTCCACCGTCGCCACGAGCCCGAGCGCTCCGACCGCGATCACCAGACCGTCTACCGTGGCCGGGGCCAGCAGCACGGCGATGAAGGTGAGCAGCTGCAGTCCCGTCACGATCTTGCCCAGCGGGCGCGCGCGGAACCGGATAGGGCGCAACCAGCTCACGTTGCGGGCCGTGAACCACCCGATCAGCGACATGATGTCGCGGAAGAAGATCGCCACCGCCTGCCACACCGTGAGCTGATCGCCCGACACATACGCGATGACCACGCACAGCACGAAGAAGCGGTCGGCCACGGGATCGATCAGCGCGCCGAAGCGCGACGCCACCTTCGTGCGACGGGCGATCCAGCCGTCGAGAAAATCGGTGAGCGATGCGACCGCGATCAAGGCAAGCCGCACCGGGACAGCATCCATCGCCAGAAAACCCACCGCCAGCACCACGCGCGACGTGGACACCAGGTTGGGCACCGTCAGGACGGTCGGAGTCTCCGTATGGGCCATGATGGAAACTACCGACGCCGGGGGGCGGGGTGCCAGCGACGGCGCGCGCCGTTTATCGTGCCCGCATGACAGATCCGATCGCACTGTTTGTGCTCGGCGTGGCGATGGCGGTGCTGGCGTGGGATATCGCGCTCGCCGGCTGGATCGCCGCTCGTCGTGAAGCACCGCGGGTCTTCACCAATCTCACCGCCTTCTGCGGTCTGCTGGTCGCGCCGGCGCTGCTCGTGGCCGTCGCCACCGGCACCGAAACCGGTGCGCGAACGATCTCAGGCATAACGTGGCTGATGCCGATGATCGCCTGCGCCTTCGTGCTGCAGGTGCTCTACTCGCTGCTCACCCGGCTCGTGTCGGTGGTCGTCGCGCTGCCGATCCTGTTGTATGACGTGGTGATCGCCGTGATCGCCGTCGGTGATTACCTCGCCTCGCAACAGGGCGTAGCGCCGCTCCAGTTTCAAGCAGCCGTATCGGCCCGCGATGTCATTCTCGGCATGACCGCCGGACGCGCGGCACTGGTGTCGCCGCTCGCGATGCTCGTGCCGATGATCGCGCCGGCGTATCCGGCGCGCTGGCGCCTGTCGGGAGCGGCGCGTGCAGTGCTGGTGCTCGCAGCCACGGCGCTCACCACCCTGCTGGTACTCGAGTGGCCGCGCGGCATCGCCGCCGTGCGCAGCTACGAAACCGCATACGCCGAACCGATGCAGGCACGACCGGCCGGCGACTTCGCGATCGGCATGCGCATCTTCCCGGTCCTCGACGGTGCGCCACCGGCGCGCGCCGTGCAAGCCGATCGTCGACTCATCGAACAGCTCGCGCCCGAAGTCGTGCTGGTGGTGATCGACGAAGATGGCTGGCGCGGCGGTGCACTCGATTCACTCTCGCGGGTGTTGCAACCCCTGCGCGACGACAGCGTACAAATCGCGGTGGCGTTGCGCATCGCGCGTGGTGCCGCCGCGCCCGACGATGCCGAGCGTCAGGCGGCGGTGGAGCGCGTGCTGCTGCGCATTCGCCCCGATGTGATCTTCCCTGGGCTGGTCGATCCGCTGCCGTCCATCCTCGGCACGACGCCGCGGTCATCAGACTGGTGGCGCGCCCTCCTGCTACGAAGCGCCACTACCGTGCAGCGTGTCCGTCCGCGCACGCGGATGGGTTGGAGCGCGTCGCGACTCGATGCGACCGACAGCGCGGTGTATGCCTGGGCGTCCTCGCCGTCATCGCCCGTGTCGCTGATCGGGGCGGTGTCGTTTCCGTCGTTCTCCGGATTGCCCGCGGTTGACGCTCGGCTACGGGCCTTCGACCGCTGGCATCAGCGCGCCGTCGTACGGGGCGGCGGCGCGCAGCCGCACTGGCTGGTCACCGTGGGCGGACTGCCGCACGCGCACGGTGACGCCGCGCAACTGGCCGCGATCAGACATGCGCTGGCGTGGGGATCACGACGCGCATGGATCACGGCCGCAATTATCGGCGAGCCGGCCGACTACGACGGCTGGGTTGGACTGCGCGCCGCCAACGGGCGCATTCGCAGCAGCGTACCCGCGCTCTCGCTCGCCGCACGTCAGATGCGCGACGTGCGACCGGTGTCGCCGCCCTGACGCGCCTCGGCTAGCCGGTGCGGCTAACCGAGCGAGCCGCGCACGACGCCTTCGGCCACTCGCGACGGATCGAACGACGCGCGCGCCATCCGCAGCACGTCGGCGCCCTGCACCGCGGCCAGACGATCGACCACTTCATGGCGCTCGTGCAGCCCCTCGCCGAACAGCCAGGCGTCGACCATCTCGGCCAACACGCTGCCGCCCGACTGCTGCGCGATTGCGTGCGTGCCGATGAGATAGCGCCGCGCCCGCTCCATTTCTTCGTCGGTGGGTGCCGCGTCACACAGCTTGGCGAATTCGCCCAGCAATCCATCGCGCGCTTCCTCTTCGCGTGACGGCGACGTGGCGATGTACGCGGCGAACACACCGCCCGCCCGACGCTCGATGGGGAACGCACTCACCGTGTACGCCAGCGATTGCTTGTCACGCAGCTGTTCGAAGAAGCGACCACCCAACCCACTCGCGACCGCCGACAACACGCGCGCCGCGAAACGATCATCATGGAGCCGCGACGGTCCGGGAAAGAGCATGGCCAGTGCCGTTTGCTTCTTGGCGCGCTCCTCGCGCAGCACGTGCGCCTCGCGCGGCCACTGCACCGGCAGGGGCGCGACTTCCTCCTGCCAACGCAGTTGCGGAAAGGCGCGATCGATCACGCCGGCCACGTCATCGGGCGTGACGTCACCAACCACGGCGATTACCGACGCGCCACGCGCGATGTGTGCGGCGTGGAAGGCGCGCACGGTGTCCGCGTCGACCAGTGCCAGTGACGCTTCGGTACCGATCACCGATCGCGCGTACGGATGCGTACCGTAGGCCGCCATCGCCGCGAGCCGCATGGGCCAGCGCGACATGTCGTCGCGGGCCCGCGTGGCCTCGGCCAAGGCAAGCGCCCGTTCGGTGCTCACGCCTTCGTCGGGGAACGCCGGATGCTGCAATACATCCGCCAACAGTTCGGTGGCTGCCGAGAAATGCCGCACCGGCACCGACATCGTCCACGCCATACTCTCCAGTGCCGCGCTCACGCCAATGCTGCTGCCCAACTCCTCCGCAAGCTCGGCGATGCGCGCTCCGCTGCGCCGCTCAGTGCCCTTGAGCATGGCCTGCGCCGTAATGCGAGATAGTCCTTCATGCGCCTCCGGCTCCACGCACGAGCCGCCGCGCTGGATCACCCCCACGTTCACCAGCGGTGATCCCGGACGCGGAAGCACCAGGACGGGCACTCCCTGCGCGGTGCGATACACGTGCACGTCGTTCTCCACGCGCTCGGCCCGAACACCCGCATGCACGGCCGGCGCGCCAATGGCTTCACTCGACAACGGCGTGAGTTCGTCGGGGTCGACGAGCACACTGCTGCCCTGCCCTTCCTCGGCGCGCAGCATGTCGCGCAGCGCTTCTTCATGGACCGCCAACGGCTCGGCGCCATTCGGGCGATACGAAATCACCGCGACCTGTTCCGGGTCGAGGTGCGTCGCCAGCGCGTCCTGCAAATCCCGCGGCGACAGCGACAACAGCGCGTCGTAGTAGCGGCTGGCGAGATCGAGCCCACCCTCCGCTTCCCACGACGCGAGATAGGTCGCCTGCCCGTCCATGCTCTCGAGTCGACGCAGCCAGCGCGCCTCGATGATGCTCTGCGCACGGGCCACTTCGCTGCGGCGAAAACCGACCGTCCGTGCGGCCTGCAGTTCGCGCCACAAATAACGTGTCGCTTCACGCGCGTGCGCCGCCGGCGATTCGGCGTGCGCCACGAATACGCCGATGTCGCCGGCGGTGTAGTCCCATGCCGAGACGGCCGAGGCCAGCTGACGCTCACGGATCGCACGATAGAAGCGCGAGGCGCGTCCGGAGCCAAGCGCGAGGCCGGCCAGGTCGAGCGCCGGCGTGTCGACATGCTCCAGCGACGGTGTGCGCCAACCGAAGGCGACGTGCTGCTGCGCGATGTCACCGCTCCACTCGCGCAAGCGGAATCCCGGCGGAGCCACTTCGATGGGACCGCGGTCGCGCGGTGGCGTGCCGTTCTCGAGCTGCCCATGTCGCGACGCGACTTCGCGGCGCACGTCGTCGATGTCGACATCGCCGACAATCGAGAGCACCGTGTTGTCCGGACGATACCATCGCTTGTAGAACGACATGAGCTGCTCGCGCGTGAGCGCCCGCAGCTCCGGTTCATCACCCATGCGCCAGCGTCGGATGCGATGCTTATCGAAGAGCGTCGCGTAGAGCGTTTCGATCGCCATCGCCGACGCGGTGTCGCGCTTGCGCTTGGTCTCTTCGATGATCACTTCCAGTTCGCGCGCGAGTTCCTCGGCGTCGATAATCGAGCGGGCGTACGCGTCGAACTGGATCTCGAGCCCCTGCACGAACGACGACGACGGCAGCACCGTGTAGTACGTGGTGTGGTCGTAGATCGTGTGCGCGTTGAGATAGCCGCCGTTCGCCTTCGTTTCGCGGGCGATCTGCCCGACGCCGCGCGTCGGGGTGCCCTTGAAGAACATGTGCTCGAGCACGTGCGCGATGCCGACCACGTCGTCGGTTTCATCAAAGTAGCCAACCTTCACGTGCGTGACGATCGCCACCACCGGCGCCGACGGATCGCGGCGCACAAGCAGCGTCAGACCATTCGGCAGAACGTCGCGAACGGTTTCATGGTGCAGCGCGAGCGCATCGCTCGGCCGCTGAATACGTGAGGTCATCGAGGGGGCAAAGTCGGATAGCCGGGAGCCGGCATGGGCGCAGGCATCGGGGCGATGCAGCGGGACCAGTCTCCTGGTCCGGCGCGATCGGTCCATCGGCGTGCTTCGTCAAAACGGTTCAAGCGAAACAGCGCGCAGCCGAGGAACCCCTGCGCCACGCGATCGGCGGGGTCGAGTTGCAGCGCGCGAACGTAGAACCGACGGGCGATCTCGGGCTGCCCATCGGCCAGCATCACCGAGGCGAGTTCGCGATTGGCCAGCGCACTGTTCGGCGCAATGCGCACCGCGGTCGTGAGGAAGCGACGCGCGCGTGGCAGATCGCCCTCTTCGCGCGACATGCGTCCGAGGAAGACGAGTGGACCCGCATCGTTTGGATTCTTCTGAGCGGCCTGCGCGAATGCCGTCCGGGCCACTTCGCGCGCGCCGCGGCCGTAGGCGGCTACACCGTCCTGATAGGCGCGATCGGAGCGCTGCGAGAGCACCCACCATCCGATTGCTGTCAGCGCGCCGACCACCAGCAACGCGATCACGATGCCACGTGCGGACAGCCATCGGGGAGCGGTCCGCGCTTCGATACCATCGCTATCGGATGCCGCCGAGGACGGCGAGGCGGACGACCATGGCGCTTTGGGATCGGTTGATGGCGCGTAACCGATCGCCGGCATGTCGTTCACCGTGGGGCGAAGCGGTGCATCGGAGACCGCTGCGCGGTTCATGCTCACCGCGTGATCGAGCGCCAGCGACGCTTCACGCAACAGTGTGCGCTCCGACTCACTTTCGGCGGGACGATCCGAGGCATCCGCCCACGTCACCAGTGCCACGAGGGCATGGGCGTCGGTCAACGTGAGCGCGCCCATGCGACGCGCTTCCCCGATGAGCGCCTGGCCGCTGAGCTCAGGGCGCGCCGTCACGGCCCGCAGCACCTGCTGGGCGCCCGCCCATACCGCCGGGGCTGGCGACGTACTTTCAGGGCTCAAGACGAAACGCGCCGCGTTGAGCGCGGCGCGTGCGTCGGACGTGTTCGGTTCGAATCCGGTAGTCATGCTAGGTGATACCCACTAGCGGTCGATCCGGAGCATCCCGGCGTCGGCACCGCCACGGAGAAACGCTTCGGGCGCGTCGGACGCGACCTGCTTGCCGGTGGCGCCGTAAAAACGGCGCGCTTCGGCGGCCATGTATTCGTTGAGGGGGCGACCGGCGTCGCGCGCATCGCGCAGAGCCCGAACGATCTCCTCCCACGTGCCCTCGAACACACTTCCGTCACGCATGATCACGCGGTGGGACGTCTCCGCCGCGATCACGTCGGTGGAAGCCGGCTCGGCCTGCTCACCCTGGTGCTGGTTTACCAGTCCGGTGAGCAGGCTGCCCAGTGACTCGAGCTGTCCCTGCGCCTCGGGCATCCCCTCGGCGTCCTGCTCCATCATCGACTGCTCCACTTCTTCGAGCAGATCGTCGATGTCATCGGTCTCGTCGGCCAACTCGATTAGACGCGCTTCCCACGGCTTCAGCTCACCGTCGGTGTCGTCCAGCTTGTAGACCGATTTCTTGAGTTCCACCAGGCGCCAGATGCCGAGTTCGTCCCAGTGATCCTCGGGCTTGGTCTTCTCGAACTCGACCAGCGCCGCATCGAGATCGCCGGCGTCGTACATGAGGTTGGCGAGATACACCCGCGCCTCGACCAGCTGCGGATCGAGATCAAGGGCGCGCGTGAGCGACTCGATCGCCTCGGCGTCGCGTCCCATACGGTGCTGCGCGTAGCCCACACACGCGGCGGCCTCCGCCGAGTCGTCGGCGTGCGCCACGGCCCGGTCGAAGTAGGTGAGCGCCGTATCGACGAATCCTTCACGAAAGAGCGCGCGGCCAATCTGCAGCATGAGATCGACGTCATCATCGTAGCCGAGCGTGACGGTCTTCTCGAAGGCGCGCAGTCCGGCGTCGACCTGACCGAACTTGAGCAGCACTTCGCCGAGGCCGGCGAGGGCATCCTCATGTTCGGGATCGAGCACCAACGCTTCCTCGAAGCTGCGTCGGGCCCAGGCGAACTCCTCCCGGGCCAGTCGCGCGTAGCCGAAACCGACGTGGAGCTCGACGGCATTCGGGTACAACGCGACGGCTTCGCGCAGCAACGCGAGCGCCTCGTCGTACTTGCCCTCGTTGTAGAGGGCGTGGGCGCGCTCGTCGTATTCCTCGGAACTCAGGAACGGGGTGGGCATTGTCTGTCAGACCTCCGGAGCGAGCGGGTTACCGGATAGTACCGTGCGCTTCGTGCTTCGTTCACTCGTGTTCCCTCGTCGTGCACCTTCACCTGCGAGACTTCGACTCATATCGGGGCCGCTTCGAAACGCGCCGCGGTCAGCGCCACGGCGATTCGTCCGGCCAGCGAGGCGTTGCTTTCGAGTAACGCTAAGTTGGCCACCACCGATTTGCCCTGCGTGCGCTGCTGGATGTCGGACAGTAAGAAGGGCGTCACCGCTGCGCCGCGAACACCCGCCGCCCGCGCGGCGGCCAGTGCCGCGCTGGTGGCTTCGTTCACCAGATCCGCCGGCAGCGCGCTGTCGGCCGGTGGAGGCTGCACGACCAGCATGGCGCTGCGCCCCCCGACCGCGCGATGGGCCAGCCACGCCGCGGCGATCTGATCGGGCGTGTCCAGTGACGCGGTCAGCGCGAGGCCGGTGTTCATCGAGAAAAAGCCGGGCAACTCACGCGTGCGATAACCGACGACAGGTACGCCCAGCGTTTCGAGACGTTCCAGCGTGGCCGGCAAATCCAGAATCGACTTGGCGCCGGCGCACACCACGATGACGGGGGTGTGCGACAGCGCGACCAGATCGGCCGACTCGTCGTACGGGGCGTCGCGGTGCACACCGCCGATGCCACCCGTCGCGAACACTTCGATGCCGGCCAGCATGCACATGGCGAGCGTTCCGGCCACCGTCGTGGCACCGTCGGCATGCTGCGCGATCGCGATGCCGAGATCGCGCGACGACACCTTCCGCACGCCTTCTCTGCCAAGGAACCGCTCGAGATCGGCCGGTTCGAGCCCGAACGACGGAACTCCCTTCACGATCGAGGTGATGGCCGGGGTCGCTCCAGCCGCCTCGACCGCGGCGAGCATGCGCTCGGCCGCGTCGCGATTGTGCGGCGGCAACAGGCCCTGCGCGAGCACCGAGCTTTCAAGGGCGACGACAGCGCCGCCGCGGGCAAAGGCGGCTTCGATGACTACGGTGCTGCGCGTGCGCACTCGGCTCTCATGCACAACTCGATTGTACAGCGCAAACCTCGGGGTCGCAACGTTACCAGCGCGACGAAGTGCGTCAGGCGGACGCGTCGTCGAAGGCGTCGCTCTTCTTCGACTCGACCAGCTCCCATTCCTTCGACGTGGGATCATACACGGCCATCACCTTGATCGTCTCACCCGACCAGACATCGAACACCTTGCCCGTGTTCTGGTAGATCTTGATCTCGTGTCCGTCTTCGAACTTGAGCACCACCATCGGATACGCGGTGTTCGAGTACTGCTTGCGCAGCTTCTTCGGCGGGTGATTGGTCGGCGAATTCATCGTCTCTGGGTCAGGGGGCGTGAATGATCCGAAAAAACATGGTCAGGTGACCTGCTTGGCGCCAGATCACGTGACGGTGCTGTGCACTCCGGCGAACGCCTTCCAGGCACCGGTCGCGAGGATGTCATCCATCGCCGCCACGCAGGCCTCGAGCTCACCATCGGTCGTGTAGAAATGGGGAGCCACGCGAATGCCGGCGCCCGGGCGATAGTCGATCACGACATCGCGCGCGAGCAGCGTCTTGGCGACTTCGGCCGCGTGCGGCACGTCGAAGGCCACGGTGCCGCCGCGTCGCTCCGCGTCGCGCGGGGCGTGCACCCGCCAGCCACGCGCGTCCGCCATCGCAATCAAGCGCGACGTCTGCCGCGTGCTCTTGGCGCGAATGGCGTCCAGTCCCGCTTCGGCGATGATGCGCGGCCCCTCGATGCCGGCGAACAACGCCGGCACGACCGGTGTGCCGCCAAGCCAACGCCACGCCCCCTGCGCGTACTCCATCTGCTCGGCAAAGGCGAACGGCGCGCGATGCGCCTGCCAGCCGGTCAACGCCGGGGCCAACTGCTCGCTCGCCTGTGGCGATGCATAGAGGAAGCATCCGCCGGGACCACCACACAGCCACTTCAACACGCCACCGCACAGGAAGTCGGCACCGAGTGCCTGCACATCCACCGGGATCACGCCCACGCTGTGATATGCGTCGAGCGCGATCAGGGCACCCACCGATTTCGCCTTCGCGCAGATTGCCGCCGCGTCCATGATATACGCCGAGCGGAAGAGCACGTGGGAGATGGCCACGAGTCGCGTGCGCTCGGTGATCGCGGCGAGAATCCGGTCGAGATCGATGGCGATGCCATCGTCGCTGGGCACCACGGTCACGCGCGCGCCGAGTCGAGGAGCGAGTGCGTCGTAGGCGTAGCGCACCGAGGGAAAGTCGAGCGCGGTCATCACGACTTCGTTGCGCTCAGGCGGGAAGTCGATCGCTGACAGAATCGCGCTCATCGCCTGCGTGACCGTGGGCATCATGACCACGGTGCCGGACGCGGCGCCGATGAGCGGCGCGATCTCGTTGCCCATCTTGACTGGTAATTCCCACCACCCTTCCGCCCACGCCCGCACGCCGCGCGTCTGCCACTGCCGCGCATAGTCGGCGAGATGATCGGTCACCGCCGCGGGCATGGCCCCCAACGAATTCGAGACCAGATAGGTGGACGTGCCCAGAATCGGGAAGGCGTCGCGGAATCGCAGCAGGGTGTCGGGAGAGGTAGTCACGACTCAACGATAACGCTCGGAAAGGCGCCGTGCAGGCATTCCCGCTGCCCATGCAGCCTCATCGCTGCGCTTCCGCTCGGGACCGCTGGGCACGATCGTTGCTGCGTAGGGTGTTGCAGTCTTCTCACTCAGAACATCGGAGATTCCATGGTCCATCGCTCCCGTACCACCATTTTGGCGGCCCTCGCCGCGGCCCTGATGCTGCCTTCGATCGGCAGCGCGCAGGACATCGCGCCTGTGATCGCCCCGGCCGCGCCGACGCTCGTCATGGCGCCCGCCACCGTGAGCGTGCCGACTGCCACGCCGTCGACCATGACGCTCGACAGCGCCACCGGCCCGCTCACCACGACGCGCGCCGTCGGCCTGCAGCGTTACGTGGCCGACTCGGCCACGGCGCCGATGATGCACATGAAGAAGAGCCGCAACAGCAGCGTCACGCTGATGGTATTCGGTCTGGCCACGCTGCTCGTCGGTACCGTCGTGGACGGCGACACCGGCACCGTGATCGTGTTGACCGGCGCCGGCATCGGCCTCGTAGGCCTGTACCGCTATCTCAACCAGTAACGGCTAGCGGTGTGGAGTGGGCCTGGCGTGCTGCAGCGCGGCGCGCCAGGCGAGCTTCACGACGTTCTTCCAGCCAGCCGTACAGCACGGGCAACACGAACAACGTGAGCACCGTGCTGGTGATCAAGCCACCGATCACCACGCTGGCCAACGGCCGCTGCACTTCGCTGCCCGGGCTCGTGCTGAGCGCCATCGGCACAAAGCCAAGGCTCGCCACCAGCGCGGTCATCAGCACCGGTCGCAACCGGTCGGCCGCGCCCAGCAGTATGCGATCGAGCACATTCAGCTTGTGCTCATCATGCGAGTGGCGCAGATGATTGAGGTGCTCCACCATGACCACGCCGTTCAGCACCGCAATGCCGAACAGTGCAATGAAGCCAATGCTGGCCGACAGGTTGAGATTGAGCTGGCGCAACCAGAGCGCGGCGATGCCACCGACGAGTGCGAACGGCACATTCGCCAGCACGAGCAGCGCCTGCGGTATCGACCGGAACGACAGATACAACAACCCGAAGATCAAGAGCAGCGCACCTGGCACGACCAGCGTGAGCCGCGACATGGCCCGTTGTTGGTTCTCGTACTGGCCGCCCCATTCGAGAAACACACCGGATGGGAGCGTGACGTCGCGCGCGATCCGCGCACGCACTTCCTGCACGAAGCTGCCGAGGTCGCGACCACGCACATTGCTGAGCACCAGCGATCGGCGTTGCGCGTCTTCGTGGCCGATCATCTCGGGGCCAGTGGTCGTCTGCACCTCGGCCACCGCCGCCAACGGCACGAGTTCTCCGCCCGGCGCACGGATCGTGAGTCGTGACAGCGACGCCGCATCCGCGCGCGACGCTTCCGGCAACCGCACCACGATGCCGACACGGCGGAAGCCATCGATCAACTCGGCCGCGACCTGCGACCCCATCGCGAGCTCGATGGCATCGCGCACATCGGCCACCGACAGTCCGTACTGCGCGAGCGCCTCACGCTTGATCTCCATGCGGACCTGTCCACTGCCGTCGGCGATCTCGACGGCCACATCGGCGCTGCCCGGCACCGATGCGACGATCGCACGGAGCCGTTCGGCAATCGCTTCGTTCTGATCGAGATCAGGCCCGACCACTTTGATGCCGAGGTCGGTCTTGATCCCGCTTTCCGCTTCGTCCAGACGCATGGCCAGCGGCTGGGTGAACGACACCCACAGTCCCGGGACCACACGCAGTGCGGAGTCGAGCGCCGCGACCAGCCCTTCCTGATCCTTCGCGGTGGTCCACTCGCTGCGCGGCTTGAGGATCACGTACATGTCGCCTTCGAACAGTCCCATCGCCTCAGTGGCGAGATCGGGACGCCCTTCCTTCGTCACCACGGTCACGACTTCGGGGAACTGCTTCACGATGCGCTCGGCCGCCATCGACAGCTTGGTGGCATCCTGCAGGCCCACGCTGGGCAGTCGGCGCGTAGTAATGAGAATCGATCCCTCGTCGAGCTTCGGCATGAACTCGGTGCCGATCTTCGACAACGAGCCCACGGCGATAACCACGAGAATGACCGCGGTGATCAGCAACGGCTGCGGACGCTTCATCACCCCGGTCAGCACGCGACGATAGCGCTCCGTGAGCTTCGTGAGCCACGGCGCCTGCGTGGCTTCGCCGTCACGCAACGCCCACGACGCCACGGCCGGCACGTAAGTGAGCGCCAGGAAGAGCGAACCGAGCACTGCGCACACCACGGTGAACGCCATCGGCTTGAACATGCGCCCTTCCATCCCGTCGAGCGTGAAGATCGGGATATACACGGCCACGATGATCGCGATGCCGAACAAAATCGGTCGTCCCACTTCAACCGCCGCGCGCTCGAACAGACCCAGCCGGTGCATATCGCGATGCGATTCGATCCGTCGGATGAAACTCTCGATCATCACGATCGACGCGTCCACAATCAGCCCGAAGTCGAGTGCACCGAGGCTCATCAGATTGGCTGAGTATCCGAACAGGCCCATACCGATGAAGGCGATCAGCATCGAGATCGGAATCACCGACGCCACGATCAGCGCCGCCCGCACGTTGCGCAGGAACAGGAAGAGCACGGCGATCACGAGCAGGCCGCCCTCCACCAGGTTCTTCACGATGGTGGTCGTGGTGCGCCCCACCAGCTCCGTCTGATCGTAGAACGGCGTGACTTTCACGCTGGGCGGCAGCGCCTTCTGAATCTCGGCCATCCGTTCGCGCACGAGCTTGATCACTTCGCGTGAATCGGCGCCCTTGAGCTTGAGCACCATGCCGCTCACGACTTCTTCCTTGCCATCGTGGGTGACCGCGCCGTTGCGCGGCAGCGCGCCGACTACCACAGTGCCGATATCGCTCACGCGCACCGGCGCGCCGAGATAGGCGCCGACCTGCACGCGCAGCACGTCGTTCGTGTTCTCCACGCGGCCGAGGCCACGCAGCGTGTAGCGCTCACCACCCTGTTCGAGATAGCTGCCGCCGAACGCCAGTGTGTTGCGAGCCAGCGCGTCGTGCACGTCGGCAATGGTCAAGCGCCGAGCCGCCAGCTTTACCGGATCGACGATCACTTCCACGCGCTCGGTGAGGCCACCCCACGAGTTCACTTCCGACACGCCCGGTACCGTACGCAAGCGCGGACGCACCGTATAGTCGTGCAACGTTTTCAACTCAGTCAGCGACAGCGAGTCACTGGTGAGCACGTACTGATAGAGCTCGCCCATCGGCGTCGACACGGGACCGAGCGCCGATTCGACACCGGCCGGCAGCGCGCCCTTGGCGTCATTGAGCCGTTGCTGCACGAGCTGTCGCGCGAAGTACACATCCACGTTGTCGGGGAACGGCACCGTGACCAGCGACAATCCGAACTTGGACACCGAACGCACGCCTTCCGCGTCGGGGACGCCCATGAGCGACGATTCGATCGGATAGGTGACGAGCCGCTCCACCTCTTCCGGCGCCATACCGGGAGCGACCGTGATGACTTCCACGCGCGTGCCGGTGAGATCGGGGAACGCATCGAATGCGATGTGCTGCAGGGCGTACAAGCCCGCCGCCATCAACCCCAGAGTGACACCAATGACGATGCCACGACGGTGCAGTGCGAAATGGATCAGGGCTTTCACCGGATCATTCTCCGTCGGGTGAACGCCGCTTGATCAGCTCTGCCTTGGCAATCGCGGCACTGCCCGAGATCACGCGACGACCGGGCGAGACACCCGACAGTATCTCGGTGCGATCTCCCGCGCGTCGTCCCGTGCGCACACGCACCGCTTCGATATGCAGTCCTTCACCGCGCTGGTCGGCCACGATCACCACCGTGTCTCCCTCGAGCGCCTGCACCGCCGACGACGGCACCACCAGCGCCTGCGCCCCACCTGTTCCCGAGATTTCGGCCTGCACGAACGACTCGGCGCGCCCGCTGCGCACGCCGCTCTTCGGCACCGCAATCACTTCGATCGTCCGGGTGACGGTATCCACGGTGGGCGCCACGCGTGTCACGGTGGCCGACATCATCGACGTCGGTGCCTCCGTCAACGCGAAGCGTACCGTGGCGCCGACTTGCACGCCGGCGGCCGCGTCGGCGCTCACGTGCATCTGCAGCTGCAACCGATCGGGATTGCCCACCGACACCAACGGCGTGCCGGGCAGCACGACGGTGCCGGGCTGCGCATCGCGCGACGTCACGACGCCGCCGATCGGCGTGCGAATGAGGACGTCATGCTCGTCGGCGAGCGCGGGCACGTTGCCAGAGCCCACCAGGTGATCGATCATGGCCAGCGCGCGATCGCGCTCGGCGACCGCTTGCTGGTACGTGGCCGCGGCCACTCGCTTCCCGACCTCAGCGCGCTCGACTTCGGCCTTCGACATCGCCTTTGCCTCGAGCAGGCGCGTGGCACGATCGGCCGCGCTGGTGGCGAGGTCCCGCTCCGCCTCTGCGGCGGCCAGCTTCGCCGTGGCGCTGGAGAGCGCGCTGCGGGCGTCCATGATCTCGTGACTGTGAATGAGCACCAGCACCTGGCCGGCCCGCACGCGGTCGCCCACGCGCACCAAGACATGGGTAATGCGACCCTCGGTGATCGACCCGATCGTCTCGAGAGCACTGGGGTCGAGCATGAGTCGACCCGGCACCGTCACCGACGACTGCCACGGCACCATGCGCGCGGTGTCGTAGGTGAAGCCGCCGATGGCTACGGTCTTGGCCGACAGGGTTGCCGTGTCGGCGGTCGGTAACGCCGACGCGTCGGCCGCCGCGTTTGCATCCGCCTTCGTGGCGTCCGATGTGCCACCGCAGGCTGCGGCCAACATGCTGCTCACGACCAGGCCGGCGGCGCCGAATCGACGGGAGCGCGGGAAGTACGACGTCGAGGGCATGATCACGATCCGGTCGTCAACAGGGTGGAGAGCAAAGGCAGATCGAGGGGGCTGGAGTCATCCAGCCGCGCGCCAAGGGCACGCTCGAACTCGAGTCGGGACAGCCAGGCGTCGGCGGCCCAGCGGAGATGCGTATTCATGGCGTCGGTGGCGGCGCGCTCGGCGTCGAGCAGTTCCGTGAGCGTGACGTGGCCTTCGCGATACGCCACGCGCGCGATGCGGGCGACTTCGCGTCCGCGCGCGTCGAACGTGGAGGCCGCCTGCGCCGCCCGGCGCGAGGCGACGTAGGCCCGCCACGCCGCACCCACACTGCCCTCGACCTGATTGAGCATGTCATCGCGCAGCGTCTGCGCTTCGGCGTATTCGCCGCGCGCGCGCTGACGGGCGGCGGCGTTGCGGTTGAACAGCGGGAACGGCATTGCGAGCCCGATCTGCCCTGTCATGAAGCCGCTGGTCTGCTTCGTACCGCCCTGCAGCTGCATGTCGCCGATCAGCCCACGGCGCTCGGCGGTGTAGCGTCGCTGCGCTTCACGAAGCGCCGATTCGCGGGCCCGGACTTCGGGGCGCGCGCGCAGGGCGACGGACGTCACGACGCTGCTGTCAGGAGCGGCCGGCATCGCCGGCGCGGCGAGCGCGGCCAGCGCCGGCAGGGCGTCGGGACGCACACCAATCACGCGGGCCAGTTGGGCGCGAGCCCGGGCCGCGTCGCCGGTGGCGGTGACCAACGCCACGCGCGCGCGGTCCGCTTCGAGCTGCGTGCGCAGTCCCACCGCTTCCGACACCAGCCCTTCGCGCAGACGGGTGGCGTCGACGCCGGCGATCTCGGCGAGCGCCTCCATCTGCCTCGTGGCGACCGCCAGTGCGCCGTCGGTGGCCGCGGCGTGGAGCCAGGCGCGGGCCACTTCGATTTCCGCTTCCCGTCGTTCGGCCACGGCGTCGGCCTGCACACGCTGCCGACCGGCGCCGGTGGCCTGCCGCAGGGCAAGCCGTCTGCCCGTGAGGTCGAGCGGGATGTAGGCGGTGGCAAAGATGTCAGGCTGCAGCGAGCTCCCGAGATTCTCGCGGCGCCATTCGATGCTGGGGTTGGGATACTGGCCCGTTTCCCCGACCCGCCCAGTGCCGGCCACCTCGCGGGCGTCGGCGAGCTTGCGGAGGGGGCCGCTCGTGCGCGCCACCTGCAACGCCGCGGCCAGATCGAGTGGGGCGGCCTGGGCGCGCACGGGCGCCGGGCTCGCGGTCACCAGTCCCCAGAGCGCCAGCCCGCCGAGGGCAGTTCGAGGCACGGTTCGGGGCACAGTTCGGAAAGGTGCAAATACGTTCATGCGCCAACGTATCAAACCATGATGAACGTTCCGTGAATGGCGCCATCGTCACACCCACCATCGTCGCTGCCCGGGATGTGACGTTCGTCCCACTCCGGTTCCGCATTTCCTCAAGTCGAAACGCGCCGGAGCCGATGTACCAAGTGTGGCGCAGCAGCCCCGCGCCCTGCGAATGACCTTAGCTCTCCGCACAGTGCCCGTACCCACGCCTGCCTTCTCACATGCGGTGATCGACGTCGATCACCAGGCGCCTGATCCCCTCACCTGTCTGGTTCGTGCGTACGACCGCGCCATCCGCGCGTGCGAAGCATTCGACCACGACGGCTCGCGGGAAGCGATCAGTGTGCTGCGATGCGCGCTGGAGCTCGACTCTCCCGCCTCAAAAAGCTTCGACGCGCTGTACGCGTGGTGCGAAGAGTCGGTGGACTGCCGTGACTTCGTCGGCGCCGCCCAGTGTCTTCGCTCGCTCCGCGACGCCTGGCGTCGCGCCGCGCGGCCCACGCCCACGACCTTCGCGCGCTTCCGGGCTGGCCAGCAGGTCTGCTGATCGCGGCCGGCCGCTCGCCGCTCGCGATCGTCGCTCGCTAGTTCACGGCAAGCGGCAGTCGTACCTGCACGAGCGTACCACCGAGCTCGCCCGCCGTCGCCGCAATCGTGCCGCGGTGCTGCTGCACGATCCAGGCAGCGATGGCGAGACCGAGTCCGCTGCCGTCAGGACGTTGGATGCGAGCGGCATCGCCGCGAAAAAAGCGATCGAAGATGCGCGCGCGATCCTGCTCGGGAATGCCGATGCCGTCGTCTTCGACGTCGAGCACCGCCGCGCCGCTGGCCGGGCGCACCTGCACCCGTACACGGCCACCGTCGTGACCGTACCGGATGGCGTTGTCCACCAGGATGCTGATCAAGCGTGGCAACAGTGACGCGTCGCCGAGTACCGGCGACTCCTCCAGTGCACTGTAGTCGAGCGTCATGTGGCGACGCTGCGCCTCGGCTTGCCAGCGCGGCAGTTCGTCCATGACAACATCATCGAGAAACAGCGACTCGGCGCGAATCGGCGCATCCTCGCCGGCGGCATCGGCGCGCGCGAGCTGCAGCAATTCGTCCACGTGCTGCGACACCGCCCGCAACTCCTGATCGATCGACGGCAGCACGCTGCGGTCGCCGTCGACCGAGGGCTCGAGCATCGCTACCTCCACGCGCGCGCGCAGCCGGGCGATCGGTGTGCGCAGCTCGTGCGCGGCATCGGCCAGGAAATCACGCTGCTGCGCCAGTGCGCCGTCGAGACGATCCAGCAGCGCATTGAAGCGAACGCCCAGTCGCCCGAGTTCGTCGGTGGGATCATCGATCGGGAGCCGTGCGCCACTGGCCGGCGCAATGCGCGACGCGGCATCGGCCATGCGTCCGACCGGGCGCAGCGTGCGTCCGGTGAGCCACCAGCCGGCGACGGCGGCGCACAGCACGAGCAACGGAATGCCGATTCCGAACCACCGGTCGATCTGTGCCTGCAACGCGATCACGTTGGCTTCACTGGCATCGACTTCGATATCCCACTTGGGCGCCAGATCCGCGTCGAGAGCGAAGCGGACTGTGCGCACGGGTCCGGACAACGGACGGCGCGCGCGACGTACCGGCGCGCCGACGATCTTGAACAGCGAGCCATCCGGCGTGCGAATGCGAATCGCGCGCTCCTCGAACACCAATTCGCCGGCGATATGCGCGAGCGTGGCTTCTACGGTCACGTATTCTTCGATCTCCGCCCGGAAGAACTGCTGCACCAATCCGGCCGACGCGAGCACCGACTTGTCGAACTCGCGTTGCAGGGTGGCGCGCAGTGCATAGCGTAGCGTACCGGCGGCGCCGAGCAGCACGACCAAGAGGGTGACCGCATACAGCGCCGTGAAGCGCAGGCGGATGCGAGGGCGGCTCTGGTCCATTACGAGGGCTTGGGCACCGCGAGCCGATAACCCGCCCCGCGCACGGTGGAGAGCAGCGGCGTGTCGTCCGGCCCGTCAACTTTCTTGCGCAACCGGGCGATGTACACATCGATCACGTTGCTCATTGGATCGAAGTTGTCGTCCCAGGCATGCTCGCCGATGTACTCACGCGTGAGCACGCGACCGCTCGCGCGCATGAGCACTTCGAGCACCGCGAACTCCTTCGTGGTCAGCGAGATGGGCCGCGCGCCGCGGCGCCCCTCGCGGGTGGCCGGGTCGAGCACGAGGTCCCCAACCTGCAGGAGCGTGGGCGCGGCATTGTCCGGACGCCGCAGCAAGGCGCGCACGCGGGCCACCAGTTCACCGAGGGCGTACGGCTTCACGAGGTAGTCGTCGGCGCCGAGATCGAGACCGGCAATGCGATCCGAGACGCCGTCGCGAGCGGTAGCCATCAGCACACGGGGGGCCGGAACCTTGGCCCGGAACGCGGTGCACAACGCAAATCCGTCGTCGTCGGGCAGCCGGATATCGAGGATCACGGCGTCGTAGGGGCTGACGGCCGCGAGTTCACGGGCCATCTTCCCTGTCGCTGCCGCGTCCACCGCAAATCCCGACGCGCGCAGGAAGGCGGTTGCGCTCTCCCGCAGCGTATCGTCGTCCTCTACCAGCAGCACTCGCATACCGGAGAATGTACCGCGTGGATGACGGCAGCATGAACACGAACCCGCATGGAGACGGCGCGGTGCCGGAATCCGATCGCGCTGCGCCCGCGATCGGCAGCACGGGGACGTTCACGTCGACCTTCACCGTGACCGGCAGCGGCACCGGCAGCACGGCCGCCGGTGGCCCGCGGATCCGCCCCCGGATCGGCGTGGTGTTCGGTGGCGGCGCCCTGAAAGGCATGGCCCACGTCGGCGCGCTCAAGGCGATCCGCGAGGCCGGCATCAAACCGCGCCTGTATGCCGGCTCCAGTATCGGCGCCATGATCGCCGCCGCCGCCGCGAGTGGCCGCAGCGTGGACGAGCTCACCGAGCGGGCGCTCCGGTTCCGTCGTCGCGACCTGTTCCGCATCAATCACGTGGGCATGCTGATGGATCGCATGCTGTCGCGGTCCATCTACCTCGAGTCCCCGCTGCGCAACCTGTGCGACGATCTGGTGGCGGAGGGCACCTTCGAGGATCTCGAAACGCCGCTGCTGGTCACGGCGGTCGACATCGAACGCGGCATCCCGCTCGTGTTCGGGCGTCCGGGGTTCCGCGATGTGCGGGTTCGCGACGCCGTGTATGCGTCGTGCGCGCTGCCCGGGTTCTTCCCGCCCGGCGTGGTGGGCAATCGCGTCTGCATCGACGGCGGCACGACCGACAATCTGCCGGTGTCGATCGCGTCGATGGGCATGGACGCGCTGATCGCGGTGGACGTGGGGATCGCCGATGTGCCGCAGGCCATCGGCATCGCCGAGCAGGGGTTCGCGTCGATATTTATGCGGGCGGCCACCATGATGATGCACGAGCAGCAGCAAGCCACGCTCGACCATTGGACCACACCGCCCTTGCTACTCGTGCGGCCAAAGGTGTCACACATCGGGTGGTTCAGCTTCTCGCACGTGGAAGAACTGCTGCAGATGGGCTACGACGCCATGAAGGCGGCGCTGGTGCATCTGGACACCATGCTGGCGGCCCCCGGCGGCATCTTCCCGCGCACGGCGGTGGAGATCGTGGTCGATCGCCCCAAGTGCACCGGCTGCGCGCTGTGCGTGGCGCGCTCACCGGGACTGATGGCGCTCGACGCGCAGCGGAAAGCGTACGCCTTGGTGCGGGTGCATGAATTCTCACCGGCCGATGGCTCGGTGGCGAACTGCTGTCCGACCGGGGCGATCTCGGTGGTGCCGGTGAGTGCGGAGCGGGATCCGGTGGAAGCGGTGCTGGAGATCAGCGCGTAGGGCGGCGCGTAGGCGGCGCGTGTCCCCGTGACGCAGCCGTTACGTAACGGCTGCGGTCGGTCGAGTGCGCGGTGCGAAAGGCGCGACGATACCTCAGAGTATCCTCGCACTCTACCCACATGCCGCTCTCGCACACCACATCGTCGTCATTTCGCGTCATCATTCTTCCGGCCGCCCGTCAGGCGCGCGCGACAGCACTCGCCTTCCTCGGCGGCGCCCTGGTGTTCTTCGTCTTCGAGGCGAGCAAGTCGGCCGTCTTTCCGACGCTGACCATCTGGGAGTCGCACAGCATCACGATCGTATTCGGGTCGTGCATCGCCGCCGGCGCCGCATTCCTCGCGATGCGGCGACAGGCGTCGATGCTGAGCAAGATCGCCTCCGAGGCGGCGCTGCGTGAGCGACTCGAAATGCGTCAGCGCGTGCTGCAGGAGAGCGAGGCGCGCTATCGCCTGCTGGTGGAGAACTCCCCGGAGGCCATCGCCGTGCATCGCAACGGACATCTCGTCTACGTAAACGCTGCTGGCGCCGCGCTCATTGGCTCCGCGCCAGGCGACGATTTGGTGGGACGGCGCACCATCGATTTCGTCCATCGCGACGACCTGTCGCTGGTGCGGCAGCGGGCGCGGCCCGATGCGTCGCGGGTGCAGTACCGCCTGATTCGAATGAACGGCGACATCCGCGAGGTCGACGCGGCATCCGTCGAGATCCCGTACGAAGGCACGTCGGCGATTCAGACGGTGTTTCGCGATGTCACGGAACGCAAGCAGCTGGAAGCGCGGCTCATGCACGAGGCATTTCACGACGCGCTCACCGGTCTGCCGAACCGATCGCTATTTCGCGATCGCCTCGAACACGCGGTCGCCGTTCAGATGCGCCAACCGACGCTGCGCGTCGTGGTCATGTTTCTCGATCTCGACGATTTCAAGGCCGTGAATGACAGCCTTGGCCACGAGGCGGGCGATCAGCTGCTCCAAGTGGTCGCCGAACGCATCCGCGAGGAGATTCGGGCGGCGGATACCGTGGCGCGGTTTGGCGGTGACGAGTTCGCGATCCTGATGGAGCAGTTCTCCGCCCCCACCGAAGTCCTGTCGATCGTCAACCGCATCAAAGTGTCGTTGCGACGCCCGCTGCTGCTGCAAGGGCGCCTCATGTCGATATCAGCCAGCGTGGGCGTTGCGTTCGCGGAGCCCGGCGAAGACGTCGATACGCTGCTTCGCAACGCCGACGTGGCCATGTACGAAGCCAAGGAAGCGGGCAAGGCGCGGCACGCCGTGTTCGAGCCCGCGATGTACACCGCGATCATGCAGCGGCTACAACTGGAGTCCGACCTACGCGCGGCAACGGTGGCGCCGGAGTCCGCCGGGCTCTTCCTGACCTACCAACCCATCGTTGACTTGCGTAGCGGCGAGATGCGTGGCGTCGAGGCGCTCCTGCGGTGGCATCACGCCACACGCGGCCCGATTCCGCCAATGGTCTTCGTTCCCGTCGCCGAGCATACCGGAACGATCATTCCACTCGGGAACTGGGTGCTGGAGACGGCGTGCCGCCAGCTGGTGGCCTGGCGCAGCCTCTGGTGGACAGAGCGCTGGGACCCCGCCTCGATGCCGTCGGTGGCCGTGAATATTTCCGGCAAGCAACTGCAAGAGCCAGACTTCGTCGCGACCGTCGCCGACATTCTTGCGCGCACGAATGCTCCGGCCCACTGCATCACGCTCGAGATCACGGAGAGCGTGATCATGCGGGACACCGAGTCGTCGTTGCAGACCCTTCGAGCGCTGAAGACGCTGGGCGTACGCCTCGCGATCGATGATTTCGGCACGGGATACTCCAGCCTCAGTTACCTGCAGCGATTCCCGGTCGACGTCCTCAAGATTGACCGGGCCTTCGTGGAAGGTGTCTCGCGAGGCGGTTCCGACGCCGCGTTGGCGCGCACGATTCTCACGCTGGGTGAAACGCTTGGGCTGCAAACGGTCGCCGAGGGCGTTGAAGACGAGTCGCAGCGGGTGCAGCTGGAGCGCATGGGCTGCGTGCTGGCCCAGGGCTTCCTGTTCTCTCGCCCGAAGCCAGCCGACGAGCTGACCGCCTGGATTCGAAGCCGAGCTCATGCGTTGCCTGACGCATGGAAGGCCGCCGTGTAGCGCAGCTGTTTCGATTCGTCACCGTTCCGTGACATGGGTGCCCTAGGTTTTCCGGTTCACCCCCACCGGTGGCGCCCCGATGCTCGTTGTTCATGCTCGCCGTCTTGCGGCCAGCGCTGTGTCGTTAGTGGTCCTTGCTTCCTGCGTCAGTGCGGCCGACGCATCGACGCCGAACCTCGCCCAAGTCACGCTCGCCGGTTCGACGTCGGTGCAGCCCTTCGCTGAACGGTGGGCGGAGGAGTACGGGGGCGGCCGCATCATCGTGCAGTCCGGTGGGTCGACGGCGGGCATCAAGGCCGCGCACGACGGCACCGCCGACATCGGCATGTCGTCGCGCGAACTCCATCCTGCCGAAACAACCGGCCTGGTCCAGACCGTCGTCGCGCGCGACGGCATCGCGGTGATCGTGCACGCATCCAATCCGGTACGCGCGCTGACGCTGGTGCAGCTGCGCGATGTCTATTCCGGACGCATCCGCAATTGGCGCGAACTCGGTGGTCGCGCGAAGTCCATCACCGTCATCACACGCGAGGACGGCTCCGGCACCCGCGACGCCTTCGAGGCCTTCGTGATGAATGCCGACCACGAGATCGCGTCGTCGGCTCTGGTCACGGCGTACTCCGGCGGCCTGCGCAAGATGGTCGCGCAGGACCCGGCGGCGATCGGCTACGTCACCTTCAGTCAGCTCAACGAGCACGTGGCGGCACTGGCCATCGACGGCGTGGCACCCTCTGAACCGTCAATCGCCAGCGGCGTCTATCGGCTGCAACGTCCGTTCGTGTTTCTCACCAGTGGTCCCCCGCGCGGCGCAGCGCGCGACTTCATCGACTTCGTGCTGTCACCGGCGGGGCAACAACTCGCCCGGAACGCGGGACTCGCGCCGGTGAAGATCCAATGATGATGGCCGTCGCCCGCGCCCGGCGCCGGATCGCCGCCGCTCACCTGAGTGACGAGTTCATCGAGCGGCTCTTGTTGCTGGCCGCGCTCTCGGCGGTGAGCACGCTGGCCTTGATCACGTTGTTCATCCTGCGCGAGGGGATGCCGGTTGTGTTCGACCGCGGCCCGCTCGAGTTTCTCGCTGGCCAGAAGTGGGCACCGACCCGGGGACATTTCGGCTTACTGCCGATGATTGCCGGCACCGCCGTGGTCACACTGGGCGCGCTGGTGATCGGTTTGCCGCTCGGGCTGGCCGGAGCCATCACGCTCGCCGAGTTGGCATCGCCCAAGGTCCGGCTGATTCTCAAGCCGACCGTCGAGTTGCTGGCCGGTATTCCGTCGGTGGTGTACGGCTTTATCGGCATGGAGATTCTGATCCCGCTCATCCGGGACGGCGGTGCGCTGGGCGGACCGGGATACTCGGCACTGGCGGCCTCGATCATCCTGGGGATCATGGTGCTCCCCACCATCATCGGCATCAGCATCGACGCCCTCGAAGCGGTGCCCAAGAGCTATCGTGACGGATCGCGCGCCCTTGGCGCGACGCAGTGGCAGACCATCACCGGCGTGGTGTTGCCGGCGGCTCGCAATGGGATCGTAGCGGCGGTGATTCTCGGAATGGGTCGCGCCGTGGGCGAGACGATGGCCGTGATCATGGTGGCGGGTAACGCCGTGCAATTTCCCGATTCGATGCTGGCCCCCGTGCGTACGCTCACCGCGAACATCGCGCTCGAAATGAGCTACGCCAGTGGCGACCATGCCCAGGCACTCTTCGCCACGGGCATTGTGCTGTTCGTGGTCAGTCTCAGCCTGAATGCTATCGCCGGTCGCGTGCGCGCTTCCCGACGCAAAGTGCCGAAACGCGGCACCGTGAATTCGCTCGCGACGACGGTGCGCTGAATGCAGCCGATCTTCTCGCCGAGAACGACCCAACGTGCGGCGATGACGCTGCTGTGGATGGCCACGGCGGCGACGATCGGACTGCTGCTGTTCATCGTGGGATTCGTGCTGCGGCGTGGAGCGAGTACGCTGTCGTGGGAGTTCCTCACGTCCAGCCCGCGTCATTCGGGAGCTCTGGGCGGCATCCTGCCGACGGTCGTGTCCACGCTGTACGTGTCGGCGGCCGCCGTGATCGTGGCCGCGCCGCTTGGTGTGGCGGCCGCGGTGTATCTCGCCGAGTACACGAAAGAGAGCCGACTCACGCGATTCATTCGCAGTGGAACCGAAGCGCTCGCCGGCATCCCCAGCATCATCTTCGGCCTGTTCGGATTCGCCTTCTTCGTGACCACGCTCGGCATGGGGTGGTCGATTCTATCGGGCGGACTGACGCTCGGCCTGATGATCCTGCCCACCGTGATCCGGACCAGCGAAGAAGCGCTGCGCGCCGTGCCCGGATACTATCGCGATGTGGCCCAGTCGCTCGGCGCCTCGAAGTGGCAGTCCATTCGCACCGTGATCGTGCCGGCGGCGGCGCCCGGCGTGATGACTGGCGTGGTGCTTGGCATCGGGCGCGCGGTGAGTGAAACCGCAGCGGTGATCTTTACGGCGGGCGTGGCGCTCAAGATGCCGTGGTCACCCTTCGATTCGGCGCGCACCATGAGCGTGCATTTCTACACGCTCACCATGGAAGGGATCAGCGACGAGATGGCCTATGGCACAGCGTCGGTGCTGGTGATCACGATCCTCACGATCAACCTTGGCGCCTACTGGCTGATGAACCGTCTCACGAAGCGGTACCGATGACTGCGGGACACGCCGGCGAGCGTCCCGTCATGATCGACATTCAGCAACTCTCCATCCGGTACGGCGACCTCGAGATTCTCCGTCCGACCACGTTACGGATAGCCCGCGGCACGATTCACGGCATCATCGGCCCGGCGGGCAGCGGAAAGTCGTCGCTGCTGCGTTCGATCAACAAGCTCAGTGTGGAGCGTGATGGCGCGACTGTATCGGGCACGATCGCCGTGGACGGCACCGATGTGCTGAGTTTGCGCGGCGACGCACTGGCGGCGCTTCGTCGCAAAGTGGGGATCGTATTCGCCACGCCACAGCCGCTGCCTCGCACCGTATTCGAGAACGTGGCGTACGCGCTGCGCATTGCCGGCATCAGCGATCACGCGATACTCACCGCGCGCGTGGAGCAGGCGCTGCGCGCCGCGCAGCTCTGGGATGAAATCGCCGATCGACTGGAGCTGATGGCGAGTCAGCTATCGGGCGGACAGCAGCAGCGGCTGTGCATCGCGCGGGCCTTGGCGCTCAACCCGAGCGTGGTGTTGCTCGACGAGCCCTGCTCGGCGCTCGATCCGATCACGTCGCGACGTATCGAGGATACGTTGGTGAGTCTCACGCCGGCCGTGACCGTCGTGCTGGTCACGAACAACATCAAGCAAGCCGAGCGCATCGCGCACAGCACCAGCTTCTTCCTGATGGGTGACCTCGTGGAAACCGCGCCCACCGAGCAACTCTTCCGCGCGCCGAACGATCCGCGCACGCGAGACTATCTGGCTGGGCGGTTCGGATGACCGATACGATTCGCGTAGCGGGACTCGACCTGTGGTATGGCGCGTTTCAGGGGCTCAAGCAGGTGAACGTGGCGTTCCCGGCGCGTCGCATCACGGCACTCATCGGCCCGTCGGGGTGCGGAAAGTCGACGTTGCTGCGCTGTCTGAACCGCATGAACGACCTCATCGCCGGGGTGCGGATCGAGGGCCAGGTACTGCTGGATGGCAAGGACATCTACGCGCCCGGCGTCGATGTGGAGCAGCTCCGCAGGCGGGTGGGGATGGTGTTTCAGCGCCCCAATCCATTCCCGCTGTCGGTGTTCGAGAACGTGGCGTACGGTCCGCGACTACACGGCGAGCGGAACACGAAGGCGCTCAAGCGCCTCGTGGATGAATGCCTGCATTCGGTCGGATTGCTGGGGCCAACGGGCCCGCACCTGGACCAGAACGCGCTCGAGCTGTCGGGCGAGGAGCAGCAGCGCCTGTGCATCGCGCGCGCGTTGGCGACGTCGCCGGAAGTGCTGCTGATGGACGAGCCCTGCAGCGCCCTCGACCCGGCCGCCACGGCCGGCATCGAGGCGCTGATGCAGACGCTGGCCGAGCGCTACACGATCGTGATCGTGACCCACAACATGGCGCAGGCCCAGCGCGCCTCGCATCGCAGCGGCTTCATGCTGATGGGGGAGCTGATCGAGATGGGTGAAACGAGTCAGGTGTTCGGGAGCCCCACCGACGAGCGAACGGGCGCGTATATCCAGGGGCGGTACGGGTGAGGTGAGGGTTCAGCGCCGGATTCCCCGCCGGATTCCCCTCGCCTTCCCGCCCCCGCCGCCCGATATTTCCCGCTAGCCTCGTCGGAACCGGTTGCCATTCGCAGGGCGGCATCACGGCGCGATGAGTGGCTCCGTCCAGCAACGCGTGCGGTCGACCCCTGGGGAAAGGCCCGCGCAGGACCAACCCTTCCATGTCGCATCCCAATTCGTTCGGCAGCCGCTCCACCCTGTCGGTGGGCGACCGTCAATACGCGTACTTCCATCTCGGCGCCCTCGACGCGCTGCCGGGAAGTACCGCCCCCACCCTCCCGTTCTCGCTGCGCGTGCTGCTCGAGAACCTGCTCCGCGGTGAAGACGGCGCCTTCGTGAAGCGCGCCGATGTCGAGGCGCTGGCCCGCTGGAATGTGAAGGCCGCCGTCGACAAGGAAATCGCCTTCCGCACGGCCCGCGTGCTGCTGCAGGACTTCACGGGCGTCCCCTGCGTCGTCGACCTGGCCGCGATGCGCGACGCCATGGTCGCCCTCGGCGGCGACCCGACCAAGATCAACCCGCTCCAGCCGGTCGACCTCGTGATCGATCACTCGGTGCAGGTCGATGAGTACGGCACCGAAGCGTCACTGCTGATCAATACGGAACTCGAGTTCGAGCGCAATCTCGAGCGCTATCAGTTCCTCAAGTGGGGCCAGACGGCACTCCACAATTTCCGCGTGGTCCCGCCGGGCACGGGCATCTGCCATCAGGTCAATCTCGAGTACCTGGGCCAGGTCGTCTTTACGGCGAAGGATGGCACCGAGACGCTGGCCTACTGCGACTCACTGGTAGGCACCGACTCGCACACCACGATGATCAACGGCCTGGGCGTGATGGGCTGGGGCGTGGGCGGCATCGAAGCCGAGGCCGCCATGCTCGGGCAGCCGGTGAGCATGCTGATTCCGGAAGTGGTGGGCTTCAAGCTGCACGGCAAGCTGCCGGCCGGAGCCACGGCCACCGACCTGGTGCTTACCTGCACCGAAATGCTCCGCAAAAAGAAAGTCGTGGGCAAGTTCGTGGAGTTCTACGGCACCGGTCTCTCCAGCCTCGCGCTGGCCGACCGCGCCACGATCGCCAACATGGCCCCGGAATACGGCGCCACGATGGGCTTCTTCCCGGTAGACGAAGAGACGCTCAAGTATCTGCGCCTCTCGGGCCGCAGCGACGAGCAGGTCGCGCTGGTGGAAGCGTACACGAAGGCGCAGGGGCTCTTCCGCACCGACGCCACGCCGGATCCCGTGTTCACCGATACGCTCGAGCTCGACCTCAGCACGGTGGTGCCGAGCCTGGCCGGTCCGAAGCGTCCGCAGGATCGCGTGCCGCTCTCGCAGAGCAAGGCGATGTACCGTGAGGCGCTCACCGCGCAGCGTGCCGCCAACGGCATGGCCAACGGCAGTGCCGCCGCGACGATGGTCGCGGAAGGCGCGCCCGCTGATTCCGCCGGCGTCGTAGTGGAGTATCAGGGCCAGACGTTCACGCTGTCCGATGGCCATGTGGTCATTGCGGCGATCACGAGCTGCACCAACACCTCGAACCCGAGCGTGATGCTGGCGGCCGGCTTGTTGGCGCAGAAGGCGGTGAAGCTTGGCCTCAAGACCAAGCCGTGGGTGAAGACGTCGCTGGCGCCCGGCTCCAAGGTGGCCACCGACTACTTCATCAAGGCCGGCGTGATGGATTCGCTCAACGCGCTCGGCTTCAACGTGGTCGGTTACGGCTGCACGACGTGCATCGGCAATTCCGGTCCGCTTCCCACGGTGATCAGCGAAGCGATCGACGCGGGCAAGCTCAACGTGGCCGCGGTGCTCTCGGGCAACCGCAACTTCGAGGGCCGCGTGAATCCGCAGACGCGCTTCAACTACCTTGCGAGTCCGCCGCTGGTGGTGGCGTTCGCACTGGCCGGCCGCATGGATATCGACATGGCCACCGAACCGCTCGGTGTGGGCACGGATGGTCCGGTGTTCTTGCGCGACATCTGGCCGTCGGCGCAGGAAGTGGAAGACACGATTCTCTCCAGTGTGAAGCGTGAGCAGTTCACCACGCAGTACGCCAACGCATTCTTGGGTGACAAGTACTGGCAGGACATCGAAGCCAGCACCGGCGCGCGCTACGGTTGGCAGGCTGATTCGACCTACGTGCAGAACCCGCCGTACTTCGAGGGCATGACGATGACGCCGCCGGGCATTCGCCCGATCACCAACGCGCGCGTGCTCGGCATGTTCGGCGACTCGATCACCACCGACCACATCTCACCGGCCGGTTCGATTGCCGGTGCGAGCCCGGCCGGCAAGTATCTGCTGTCGCTCGGCGTCGAGAAGAAGGACTTCAACTCGTACGGCGCACGTCGCGGCAACCACCAGGTGATGATGCGCGGCACGTTCGCGAACATCCGCCTCAAGAACGAACTCACCGGCGGCAAGGAAGGCTGGTGGACGGCCACCGCGCCGGGCGCCGAGCCGGAAGCGCTGTACGATGTGGCGATGGCGCGTCAGGAAGCGGGCGTCGCGCAGATCGTCATCGCCGGCAAGGAATACGGTACCGGTTCGTCGCGCGACTGGGCGGCCAAGGGCACGATGCTGCTGGGCGTGCGGTCGGTGATCGCCGAGAGCTTCGAGCGCATTCACCGCAGCAACCTGGTGGGCATGGGTGTGCTGCCGCTCGAATTCGTGAACGGCGAAACGCGTCAGTCGCTCGGACTCACGGGCTTCGAGACGTACGACATCATGGGACTCGACGATACGCTCACGCCGCGGGCCACGCTCACGGTGAAGGCCACGGCCAACGACGGCACCGTGAAGACGTTCAGCGCGCGTTGCCGCATCGACACGCCGGAAGAGATGCAGTACTACAAGAACGGCGGGATTCTGCCGTACGTACTGCGGAGCCTCATCGGGAAGTAGTTGAGAGCTGGCTGATCCGGTGCGTTTTGAGTTTTGAGTAGAAGTGGTGAGTTGTGAGTCGAACAACGACGTGAAGCTCACAAGAAACGGGCTGCGGAGAGTGAATCTCCGCAGCCCGTCGTTCCACCCACAACTCTCAACTTTGACTCACAACTCCAAACTCACGTGAGTCTCAATCCTCGCGCCCATCTTTGTTCTTGTCCTTGAACGCCCGGAATGCATTGCGAATGTTGTTCTGCACCTGCGCCCGCGCCTGCCCCGGCGTGTTCGCGGCGGCCGGCGAGTACAGCCCGCCACTCGACCGCAGGAACCACGTGCTGAGGTCGATCGTGACCGTGACATCGTCACCGCCGGTGCCGACCACGAGCGGTTCGGCGAGCGGCACGGTGAGCTTGGCGTTCACATCGTTCACGAAAATGAACGGCGTGCCATTGAACGTGCCTTCGAGCCGCAGGCTGATGTCGCGGAAGTCCGGATTGGCCTGACGGAACGCCACGTCGGCGGAGTCGCTGCTCGTGACCTTGTGCAGCCACAAGCGGATCGACGAATACGTGCCGGCCGGCACTTCCACGGCGACGCGTGCACCGTCAGCGCCGCTCACGGGAACGTCCACGAGATACGGGCCGACGCGGAACGTGGGGCACTCGTCGTCATCGTCATCGTCGTCCGAGCTGGCCGATGCGTTGGCCACGGTTGCGCCAAGGCCGAGGGCGACGCTGTTCGACGACGACTCGTCATCATCGTCATCCGAGCACACGGCCGACGCCGACTTGAGCTTGACGTTGCGCACCACCAGTTGCGCCTTCGTCACCAGCAACACGTCGCCATCGCGCGTGATTGTCATGCCTGCCGGCGACGTGGTGATGGTGGGCATCGTACCCGGCACACTCCGCGTGCTGCCGTCGACGCTGGCGGCCATGACCGAGGCGGCCGACGACGTGCGGGCCAACTGAAAGCCGACACCAACTTTATTGGCCGAGGACGGGCTCGTCCCATCGCTGCAGGCCGACAGGGCGAACGCCGCGACGGCGGCGGTAAACACAGACGGAATAGACTTCATGTGGTCGCTCTCCTTGATGTGCATCCAAGTGCAGCAGCAGCGGCGCCGGTCGGAATGATTTCCAGCGGGCCGTGCGGGTACGGAGGTAAGTTGGCGACAGCGGATCGTAGGCTCCGTGACCTATCGCACGAGATCGCCAGAAACCCCGTTACGCTGCTGGCATGATTCATTTCGCCTCGCCCGGATGACTGCACCCATCGTGTTGTTGGTGAATCCCGCCGCCGGCCGCGGACGCGCGGCCCGTGTCGCGCGCGCCGCATCCGACGCGCTGCGCGAGGCCGGACTTCGCGTGGACCTGCGCGAAACCCGCGCTCGTGGCGACGAAGCACGCATCGCCGCCGACGCGAGTGGTGCCGGCGCCCGCGCCCTCGCCGTCGTCGGTGGCGACGGCGCGATCAGTCATGCAGTGCGCGGGCTGCTCGAGGGCGAAGCCGGTGGCGGCGCGCGCGTGCCGCTCGCCATCTTCGCGGCCGGTACGGGAAATGATTTTGCGAAGTCACTTGCCGTGCCGGTACACCACGTGGCGCGCATGGCCAAGCACATCGCCGCCGGCGCCACGCACACGGTAGACGTGGGCTTCGTGAATGATGTCCCGTTCGTGAATGCCGCCGGATTCGGATTCGACGTGGAGGTGCTGGAACGCATGCGCACACCGGGCGTACTGCGCGGCACTGCGGCGTACGTCAGTACCGCGCTCGGCGCGTTGTTCGGCTTCCGCGGCTTCCGCGCCAACCTGTCGAGCGACTCCGCGATCATGAGCCGTAAGCTGATGATGGTGTTCGCCAACGGCCGCTGTTTCGGCGGTGCGTTCCGCATCGCGCCTGATGCGAAGCTCGATGACGGCGCGCTCGATTGCGTCACCATTCGCGATATCCCGCCGTGGGCGAGAGTGCCGTTGTTCGCCCGTGCGATGCGCGGCACGCATCTCACGTCGCCACACGTGTCGTTCCATCGCGACCGCCACTTTCTTCTGCGATTCGAGACGCCGCCGATGTTCGAGACCGATGGCGAACTGCAGCAGGCGGCGACGTGTGATGTGTCCGTGACCGTGCGCGCCGGCGCACTTACGGTGATCGCGTAGCGCCCATCGCGTAGGCCTACACGCAGAACACCCCGCCACCGGAATCCCGGTGACGGGGTGTGCGCGCCCCTCCACGAAGCACGTCCTGCAACTCCCTCTCACGCACCCACTACGGCTTCTTGATCTGATGACCAATGATGCCGCCCAACACGGCGCCCCCCAAGGCACCGATCGCTCCACCCTTCACCTTGTCACGCGATGTCGCGACGCCGATCGCGGCACCCGTCGCCGCGCCAATGATGGCGCCCTTCTGCGTGTTGGCCGGCTGCGTGCCCGACCGCGTTCCGGAACTGCCGGTCGAACCGCCGCCGCTCCCGGCGCTGCTCGTCCGTCGTACGGTGCTCTGCTGCGGCACGTACACCACGCGCGTTTGCGGCTGCGGTGCCGGATAACCTTGCGGATAGGCCGCCGGCGGATAGCCCTGCGGGTATCCGGGCTGCGGATAGCCATACTGTGCCGAGTACTGCCCCGGATACTGCGGAGCGTACCCCTGCGGATAGCCCAACTCCGCCGGACTCGCGAACTGACCACGAGCACCGGGCGCCTGCGCGGCGGCGGCCAGGTCGGCCTTCAGCTGCTCGTCGAGCCGCTGATCGGCGCCACCGCAGGCCGTCAGCACGCCAAAGGCGAGTGGGGCCAGCAGCAACGAGACGTGACGCATGCGCGTACGGATTTGAGTCATGGATCCTCCTGAGATGATCGTGCTTGCACCACCATCTCAAGGCAGGGGGCGTGCCACGCCGAATCGACCGGATTCCGGTCGAAATGGCCCGGAAACGTTACTTTGGAGTAGAACGTTGTCCTCACGCGTGGTCAGCAGCCCGTCTCAGTTCAGCGACACCCGCCCAAGCCCCGTCCATATCCTCCCGGAGTTCTCGATGTCCATTCGCTCGCGCGCCGCTCGTTTTGTCGCGGTGCTCGCTGTTGCCGCACTCGCTCCGTCCATCGCTGGTGCGCAGGCTGCGCCCGCCGCTGCACCCACGCCGCTCAAGGTCGGCGAGATGGCGCCTGATTTCACGGTGACCGTCGTCACGGCGGATGGCGTCGCCAAGAAGCCGTTCAAGCTTTCGGAGCACAAGGGCGAAACAGTCGTGCTCGCGTTCTTCCCGAAGGCGCGCACCAGCGGCTGCACGGTGCAGATGGAATCGTATCGCGACAAGTACGCGCAGACGTTCCAGGGCGGGAAGAAGGTCACGCTGGTCGGCGTCAGCATCGACAGCGACACGGCGCTCATCTCGTGGGCCAAGGATGCGAAGTTCCAGTTCCATTTCGCCGCCGACACCGACCGCAAGGTTGGCGTGGCGTACGGCGCGAACGTGGGCACCGGCTTCCACAAGCGCACGCTCTACGTGATCGATCCGTCGGGCAAGATCTCGTACGTGGCGGCGCCGTTCAACCAGATGTCGGCTGATGCCTACACCGACCTCGGTGCCGCGATCTCGCACGCCGGCGGCTCGCACTAAGTCGTTCGCGCCTAGGCATCCGCCTGCGCGCACCACGATATTCCGTTCGTGAATTCTTCGCAGCAACCCCGCGCCCTGCTCTCGGCACTCTATCGTGCCGCGGTGCAGGGCGCGGCGCCGTTTCCCCGTACACGCGATGCGGTGGGCGCGTGGTTCGACGCCCGTCCCTCACTGTCCGCACAGGCCCCGGTGTACGTGATTGCGCTGGGGAAAGCCGCGCCGGCGATGATGGCGGGCGCCCTCGACGCCCTCGATCAGCGTGCGCGTACCGTACACGGCGGCCTCGTGGTCGCCGCGCACGAACCGAAGCGCGATGAAGTGGGTGGCACCCTGCCGGCCGGCATCCGGCTCATGGTCGGTGATCATCCTGTTCCCGGGCCCGCGTCGCTCGACGCCGCCGATGCGATCGACGATCTCGCGCACAGCATCGACGACGGCAGCATCGTGCTCGTGCTGCTGTCCGGCGGCACCACCTCGCTCTGCGCCGCGCCGATCGCCATGCTCTCGCAGGAAGTCGGCGACGCCGATCGCGCGCAGTCGCATCTGGCCAACCTCGCGGAAACACTGCTCGAGTCGGGGCTCGCGATCCATGAGATGAACGCGATCCGTCGCCGCGTCCTGCGTTGGGGCGCCGGCCGTCTCGCCGTGAGTCTCGTGCAGCATGGGGCCGAACATGTGCCGGTGTTCGCGATCTCCGATGTGATCGGCGACGATCCGGCGGTGATCGGCTCCGGCCCCTGCACCGCCGATCCGCTCGACGACGCCACCTTTTTGGCGCTGCTCGACGCACACGATATGCGGTCGCGCGTGGAGCGTGTGATGGGCACGGTGCTGGGCCTTGAAGGTGCCAGCAATCCGCCCCGCGTGCCGGCCGCCGATCATGCCGCGTTCACGCGCGTGGGCTACACCCTGGTGGCACGCAACGCCGATGCGGTGCAGGCGCTCGCGCACGAGGCGCGCGCGCTCGGCATCGCGCAGGTGGTGGTCCAGCAGGTGCCGCTCGAGGGCGACGCCGCGCAACTGGGCGATCAGCTGGCGCGACTGGCGCTGCAGGCGGCCCCCGACGTGCACGGCGACACGCTGCTGGTGTGCGGCGGAGAGCCGGTGGTGAATCTGCGTGAGACGGCCGATCGGGCGATGTCGCGCAATGAAGACGAATCGCTGGAGGTCCCGTGGTCCGACGAGCCCCTGCGCGGTGGACGCATGCAGGTGCTCGCCCTGTCGGCCGCGCTCGCCCTCGAGGAAGCGGCCGCCTACGGCGACGCGCGCTCGTGGAAGATCAGTGTGATGGCGGCGGGCACCGATGGCCGTGACGGTCCGACCGACGCCGCCGGGGCCATTGTGGATGCCGCCGTGCCCGCGCTGGCCCGTCGCGCGGGCCGGATACCCGAGGACGACCTCAGTACCGGCCGCTCGTGGTTTCCGCTCGATGCGGCCGAGGCGCTACTGCGCCCCGGCCCCACCGGCACCAATGTGATGGACGTCGTCGCGCTGTATATCCGCGGTTAACGACGGTAACCCGAGGTTACTGGCAGTCCGTGTTGTACGCGTCGCGCGTGAAACCGGCGTCCTGCGCGTCCTTCATCGACACGAAGCCGACTTTGTCTTCGGCCTTGATCAGCTTCACCGTGTGGCAGCTCTGCGGATAGTACTTCTTCGTCTTGAGCGAGCCCACGAACGGCGCCGTGGCGGCGTCGATCGCGTTGGCAATCGCCTTCTGCGACGCACTGGGGACGCTGTTCTGGGTGCCTTCGGTGCGGGCGGCTGCCGAGGCACCACCCGAGGCGCACGCGGCGAACAGGAGCGACGCCGACGCGACGACGACCGCCGTCGCACGATGACGGAAAGAACGCATGGGACCTCTGGGAAGTGGCGCGTGGAGAACGATGTTCTATTTACCTAACACCGTTAAATCTTGACGGTAGCGTCGCATTGTCAAGGTCTCCCGCACGCGGTATCGTTGGCGATGCCCGCCAAACGTGCGCCCCGTCCCAATGCCCGTCCCGCCAGCGACGAGTCGTTACCGGCCGCCAATGCCCAGGTCGCCTCGGCACCGATCGCTGAGGCCGAATCGCCCGACGCGTATCGACGCCGGCCTCGGCAGTCGCGTGGGCAAGCGCGGGTGGAACTGCTGCTCGACGCGGCGGCCTCCGTGATCGCCGAGCAGGGGCTTCAAGCCGCGACGGCTGAAGCGATCGCCCTCCGCGCGCGCACGGCGAAGGGCTCGCTGTACCAGTTCTTCCCGAACCGCGATGCCGTGCTGGCGGCGCTCGCGCTGCGCTACGCCGACGAAATGCGCGCCATTCACGAGCGCGCCTTCCCGATCGACCCGCACGGCCTTCCCCTCGATCGCCTCATCGACCGCATCGTGAAGCCGCTGGCCGAGTTCCACGACACGCACCCCGCCTTCCGTCGGGTCTTCGCCACCGTGGAGGGCCCCGGCGACGACACCCGTTCGGCGCCGACACGGCTGCGCGCACAGCTGTTCGATTCGTTTGTCGACCGACTCGACGTGCTCTTCGCGGCGCGGAATCCGAAGCTCGCGACCCGCGATCGACGCCGCATTGCGCTTGTGGCCGCTTCGCTGGGGCAGTCGTTGCTGGCGCGTCGGGGACGCGCCGTGGCCGCCGAGAAGAAACCGTTACTCGACGACTTACGGCGCATTCTGCTGGCCTACCTGCAGCCGGTGCTCGAGCCCCCCGTCGTCAAGGTGAAGGGTGAAGCGAAGGGCGAGGCGAAGCCGGCACCGAAAAAACGGTGATCCAGCCACGTTGCCCCCGGCCCGGGTATCGATGACTTTTCGTGATGGCCAACATCGTGAACATCGGTGTCATTCAGGACACCGCCTCGGATGATCTCGCCGCGAACGTGACGCGTGCGGTGGCGCGTGTGCGGGAAGCCGCCGCGCGCGGTGCGCAGATCATCTGTTTGCAGGAGCTCTTCAACGCGCCGTATTTCTGCAAGAGCGTGAAGCCCGAGCGGTTCGACATCGCCGAGCCGGCCGATGGGCCGACGGTGCACACGTTCCAGGCGCTCGCCAAGGAACTCGACGTCGTGATCGTCGTGCCGTATTACGAGCGCGAGGCCGCCGGATTGTATCGCAATTCCGCCACGGTCATCGATGCCGACGGCAGCGTGCTCGGGACGTATCGCAAGATGCACATCCCGCACGATCCGCTGTTCGAGGAGAAGTACTACTTCGCGCCCGGTGACGTCACGGCCGATTTGCGGAATGATGCGCATCCCGGCATCAACGGCTTCCGCGTGTGGCGCACGAAGTACGCTGACATCGGTGTGCTGATCTGCTGGGATCAGTGGTACCCAGAGGCCGCGCGCATCACGGCGTTGCTCGGTGCGCAGGTGCTGTTCTATCCGACCGCCATCGCCTGGCATCCGGGCGAGAAAGCCACGTTCGGCGACGCACAGGTCGATGCGTGGCGCACGGCGCAGCGCGCGCACGCGATCGCCAACGGCGTCTTCGTGGCGTCGCCCAATCGCGTGGGCTTCGAGCCGGAGCCCGGCACCGACGGTCTCGAGTTCTTCGGTCAGTCGTTCATCGCCGATCCGTTCGGCCGCTATCTCGCGCAGGCGGGCACGGAGCCGGAGATTCTCGTCGCGGCGTGCGACCTCGGGCTCATCGAGGAAACACGTCGCAACTGGCCGTTCCTGCGCGATCGTCGCATCGATGCGTACGGGCCGATCACGCAGCGCTGGCTGGCCGGTCGTTGAGTCACCTCATCGAGTTGTCCGCGCTCGGTCCAGTGCGGATGCCGGCCGAGTGGGAGCGTCACGACGCGACCTGGATCGCGTGGCCGCACGCACGAACCCGACTGGCCCGGCAAGTTTGCGCCGATCCCGTGGGTGTACGCCGAGATCGTGCGCGCGCTGGCGCCCTACGAACGCGTGGAGATTCTCTGTCAGGACGACGCCGTGTGCGAGGACGCGCGCGCGGCGCTCACGATGCACGGCGTACGCGACGAGCAGTATCGGTTGCACGTGCAGCCCACCGATCGCGTGTGGCTGCGCGACTCGGGGCCGACCGGCGTGCATCGCGCGGATGGCAGCGTCGCGCTCGTGCACTGGGGCTTCGACGCGTGGAGCAAGTATGACAACTACGCGCTCGACGTGCATGTGCCTGAGGCCGTCTCGCGTGTGACGTCGCTGCCGCGCGTGGAAGCGATGCGTCACGACAACGGACAGCGTCTGATTCTCGAAGGCGGCGGCATCGAGACCGATGGACTCGGTACGATGCTGGTGACGGAAGAGTGGTTGCTGTCGGATGTGCAGGTGCGCAATCCGGGCTTCACGCGCGCTGACTACGAGCGCGCCTTTCACACGTACCTCGGCATCACGCACACCATTTGGCTGGGTGAGGGATGCGTGGGCGACGATACCCACGGACACGTGGACGACATCGCGCGGTTCGTGTCACCGGGCGTGGTCGTGCTGGCGCATGAAGAGGATCCGGCCGACGAGAATCATGCGCGGTCACTCGACAACCTGCACCGCTTGCAGCGGGCGAAGGATGCGCGCGGCGAACCGATTCGGGTGGTCACGCTGCCGTATCCGCGTGCCGTGGTCATGGATGGCACGCGCTTGCCGGCCAGCTACGCGAATTTCTACATCGCCAACGGCGTGTGCATCGTGCCCACGTTCAACGATGCGAACGATCGTGTCGCGTTGAACATTCTGGCGGCGCTTCTGCCTGAGCATCGCATCGTGGGCATTCACGCGGTGGACCTCGTGTGGGGCCTCGGCACGCTGCATTGCCTGAGTCAGCAACAGCCGGCCGCGGCGACTGTGTCGGTGGCCTCGTGACGATGCCGCCGATGCCGTCCGGATCGGATACGCCGCCGGAGGTGCCGCCGGACATGCCGAAGAACGAGCTCCCGCGCTGGGCGCAGAAGCAGAACCAGCAGCGGTCGCTCGAGCAGCCGAGTGACGGCGAGATGGAGGCCTTCATCGGCCCCAAGTGGGAGAAGGTGTACCGTCGAAAGATGGCGCCATTCTTCGACGATGCGTCGTTTGTACCCACGTGGAATTGGAGCGCCGCGATCGCCTTTCCGCCGGCGTGGTTTCTTTACCGCAAACTGTATCTGCCGTTCGCATTCTTCTTCCTGATGCCCGGCATCGCGTTCCGGCTGCTGACCGGCACCGATAAGCCGCTCACGATGGCGGCCATGCAGCAGCCGGAGAACGAGTGGCTGCTGATGATGAACGCGGCGGTGTTCGTGTCCACAATGCTGGCGTCGGGCGGGACGGCGAACTGGTTCTTGTATCGTCGGGCCCGCGCGGCGAACCGCCTGGTAGTGCAGCAGCAGTTGCCGCAGGCGGAGGCCGAGCTGTTGCTTCGGCGGGTTGGTGGGGTAAACAAGTTGGCGACCTCGCTGTTCGTGGCGCTGTCGATGATGCTTGCCGTAGCAACGATCGGGGGATGATCGGTGCCCTGTGGTCGCGTTGGCTCGGAACCTGGGGTTCTGGTGACGCGCACTGCGGCTTGGCTGTTGTACGTCGATGACTGACGCGGAGCTGGTTGTTCGGACCCGCGCAGGTGACCCCGACGCCTTTGGGACTCTGGTGTCGAGGTACTACGACGCGTGCTGGCGTTTCGCGTACCACATGCTGGGGGAGCGGGCAGATGCGGAGGACGTGGTTCAGGACTCCTTTTTGCGCGCCTATCTCGCCATCGGTCGGTACGACGAGCGCGATCAGTTCCGCGGGTGGCTCTTTCGCATCCTGACCAACCAGTGCCGCAACGCTCTTACCTCCCGCGGTCGTCGCACGCGTCGGTTCGTGCAAGACGAGATCGCTCTTGAGACCGCGCCAGCCCCTCCCCTTGGGCTCGCGACCGGCGTCGAAGACGCCGCGCTCGTGCATGCGCTCGGCCAGCTCGACCCGCTTCAGCGGGAAGCGCTGCTGCTCAAGTACGCCGAAGGGCTGGAGTACGGCGAGATGTCGGCGATGACCGGCGCCGGCGAATCGGCGCTCAAGATGCGCGTGAAGCGAGGCAGCGAGCGGCTGCGTGCCCTGCTCGGGAGGTCGCTTGACTAGCGATCGCCTAGGCGGGCCGAACGAGCCCAACGACCTCGATCTCAGCACGTTCACCGACGACGCCACGCTGGTGGCGCGCCTCCGGGCGTCGTACGCCCGGGTCCCGGCCGCCGACGCCGCTCAGGTTGCCCGCTGTACCACCGCGGTGCTGGCCGAAGCGATGCACGCCCCTTCCCGTCGGTTCGGCGGCGCGCTGCGCCCGCGCTGGTGGTGGGGCGCCACGGCCGCGGCGGTGCTGGTGGTCAGCGTCATGCGTCCGTGGCGGCCCGATGTCGCCGTCCAGCGTGCCGGTAGTGCGTTCGCGGACGCCGTACCGGCCGCCGGCCCCGTGGGAACGACGGCGGAAAGCGGCGACGCGATCCGGTTCGACCTCACCCTGCCGAGCTCCGCCCGCGAGGTCGCGCTGGTGGGCGACTTCAATGGCTGGGACGAGCACGCCACGCCGATGATCCGTCGTAGTCATGACGGGGCATGGACGGCGAGGGTGCCACTGCCGCCTGGCCGTCATGTGTACGCCTTCGTGATCGACGGGCGCACCTGGCTCGTCGATCCGCTGGCGCCGCAGGTGCCCGACGAGGGGTATGGCCCGGCCAACGCTGTCGTCGTGGACGGCCCGCAATGATGCCCCGCGCACGGACCGCCCTCTGGATCTCGCTGCAGCTGCTCTCCGCCACGATCGCTTCGCCGCTGGCGGCCGCGACGGTGGTGGCCGTCAGCCGCGCGGACTCCGTGCAGTCGGCGGCGGCGCTCGTGGCGTCGATCGACACCGTGTTCTTCCGCGACCCGCAGGGGCAGTTCGACGCGGCGCGATTCGATACGCTCACGGCCAATGCGTTGCGCCTGCTGCTCGATGACGCGGCGGCCAAAGGACTGCCCACCGCGCCCCTGATCAATCGCGCGCTCGAGGGCGCCGCGCGACGGGTGGGTGGACAACGCATTCTGCTCGTGGTGCGGGCCCATGCGGCCGCGCTCGCAGAAGCCAAGGACGCGTTGGGCGACGGCAGCACCGTCGCCGAGCTCGACGCTGGTGCCACCGCACTCAGGTCCGGTATCGACGCCAGGACCCTGATGGTCGTGCGCGGCACGCGTCCCGCCGGCACCGCCGTGACCGCGCTGGTGGTGCTGACCGATGTGGTCCGACGCGGCGTCCCCACCTCGACTGCACGCGAAGCGGTCTCCACGATCGCCCGGATGCCCAAGTCCGACGACGCACTGCTGGGTCTGCAATCCACGGTGGCAAAGAATTCGCAGCGTGGGCCCGGTATGGCTCTCGACGCATTGAATCGCTATGTTCGAGGCACGGTCTCCGGTGTCGTGCCGCCGTCCACTCCCGCGACGAGCGACCGCAAGCCGGTCCGCCCTCCTGATTCGTGACGCCCGCTCGCCTCCCTCTCAGCGCGTCGCGCCGCCGCTCCTCGCCGAGCCGCGGATGGGCTTTGCCGTGTGCGTTCGCGAGTCTCACGTTCGCACCGTCGCTTGCCGCGCAGGTTCGCGGCGACGCGCCGATCGCACCAGCGGCCACAATTGGCCCAGTCACCGACGCCTCCACGTTGTCGGTCCTTGGCATGGCGGCGCTCCCCGACGGCACCGGCAATGCGCTCACGCAGCGCAACGACCTGTGGCTTGGTGCGACGCAACCACTCGGCCGCATCGGTCGCGTGCGACTGTCCGCGCTGGGTACGGGGAACTGGCGCGTGCCGCAAGGCGTGGGCACCGACGGTCAACTCGAAGGCACGCTCGCCCTGCGTGCGCGGGCTCGCGTGGGTGAGCAGCGCGTCTGGAGTGCCATCAGCTACGGGCACGCGTCGGTCAACGGCTCCAATCCCGCCGCGGACATTCTGGTCAACGCGATGCCACCCATGTCGGCCGGTGGCCTCGACATGCGCGCCGCCGACACCACGGTCTCGCGTCGCGTTGACGTCGGCGCCATCAGTCGCGCCGAAGCGGGCGTGATGACGAATGTGTCGGGTATGGAGTTCTCGTTCGGCTTCTCGGTGGAACGGGCCACGCGCACCACCACGCAGACGCTCACGATCGACGAGCCCGACGCGATCACGATGCCGACGGTCGGCGGCGCCACGCGACTCGTGAGCAACCGCACGACGCGCTCACTGCAACGTCGTGACATCGCCACCGGCATCGCGTCGCTCGGCTTCAACACGGGACCCACGACCTGGTTGGTGTCGGTGACGTCGCCCGTCGCCACCTGGATTTCCAGCGACGCGCTTTCGCCCAAGCCAAGCATGCTGCCCACGGTGGCATCGCTCGCCGTTGTGCAACCGGTGACCGCGTGGCTCTCGCTGGTCGGCGCTGCGGCCACGAATGCCGCGACGGTCGGCGGCACCGCGCTGCGCGATGATCTCGACAACCATCGCGCGCGCAGCTTCGCCCCCGTACTCGCGATCGGCGTGCGCATTTCGCGCCTGCCCTTCCGCGGCACCGACGGAACGCCGGGCGGCATACTGGCCTTCGAAACGCGCACCCTCGGTGCAGTCGATTCGCTGGCGGTGGAACAGGGCGTCTCAGCACCCGACGGCGACACACTCCGCGTGGTGTTGCTGATCGACGCGCCACGCGCCGAATCGGTCGAGCTGATGGGCGATGCCACCGAGTGGACCATCACGCAGATGCAGCGCGCCACGAACGGTCGGTGGAGAGCGGAACTCAAGCTCGCCCCCGGTATGCACCGCATCACCGTGCGCGCCGACGGTGGCGCGTGGATCGCGCCGCCGGGATTGCCGATCGGGAACGATGACTACGGCAGCCCGGTGGGGATGATCACGGTGCGAGGGAAGCGGCGCTGAGGACTGCGGAGGGATCTCGCGGATTCAGAGCACAGTGGTCTGAATTCTGGCGTCAGACTTCATATGGTGCTCAGAACTCAGCAACGACAGTCCACAGTCTCGAGCGTATTTGATGAAAAGCACACGGGCCCTGTCGACGCGATCGACAGGGCCCGTTGTTGCTCCAAAGACGCTCGACACTTCCGCTACTTCCCGCCCTTCACCCGAATCACTTGCGTCGTGCTGTCCGTGATTCCCGCGCCTGACACCATCAGCGTGAGCTGGTAGTCTCCCGCGGGGACCTGCGGGAAGTTGATGGTCAGGCTGCGTCCCGGTCCGCCGTCAGGGCGACCGTTGTCGTTGTACTTGATCGACACCGGCGTGACCGACTTCGACAGACCGAACGAACTGCCGAGTTTCTGCAAGAAGCCGGCGCCCACGCGGGTGGCACGCAGCGAGACTTGCAACGGCTGTCCCGGTGATGCCTGGCGGTACATCTCCCAGTAGATGCCGATCGACGTGCCGCCTTCGATCTCGTTGCTGCCGTACGCTTGCAGCGCATTGCGATCGAGCATCGGCGTGGCCGACACATCGCCGCGCTGCAGCAGCAGGTACTCCGACAGGCGCGTACCGGCCGGCAGCGGATTGATCACGGTACGGACACGCGCGGCGCGCTTGCCGACGGGCGCCAGCACTTCAAGACTGGCCAGCATCGGCGAAGCCACCGGCAACAGCAGCGCGCCGTTCGCCTGCGCGCTGTCGCGCTTGGCCTGCAGCGGCTCGCGTCCATCGAGCGCATCGAGCGTGAGCGCGGCCGTGTACGGCGCGCGGCCCATCTCGAGTTCGCGCATCAGGCGATAGCCGCCTGCCACGATCGTGGAATCGCCGCGCAGGAAGCGCGCGAACTGATTCGGCAGCGCGCCGAAACCGGTGGCGTAGCGCGGCGCGTAGCGCATGCGTGCCTTCTGCCGTCGCGGATTCCAGTCTCCCGGCGTTGCCGACAACGGCTTGGCGATCGCTTCGACCGTCGGCATGAAATCGTAGCTGGGCGTCGGCTCGTGTCCGATCACCGAGGGCGGACGCGGATCGGCCACACCGCCGTTCTGCACCGACCACGCGGTGGGCCAGCCGTAGCGCATCTGCGACTCGAGCAGATCGTCGCCCCACTGCAGGTCGTATGGGATGCGGGCCAGCGAATGGACACGCGACATCGTACGGCGCGCGTAGAGTTCGTTCTGAATGTCGTTGGACGGAATCATCCACAACGGCTGCGCGAGACGCAGCACCCGCGCATTTTCGGCGTTGCGGTTGGCGCATGGCGTGGCCTTGTACGCGGCATGCATGGAGGGATCCAACCACCACGTGAGGTCGGTCCACGTGCATTGCTGTGCGACCGGCATGGACGCGAGAGCGCGCGCAAATGCCGCCGTCGCGTCCTTGTACTGATTTGCGTTGTGCAGCGCGAGTCCCTCCAGCGCCTCGCACCACCACTGCGTGCCTTTGCAGGCGCGCGCCGCGCTGATCGCCACGTCGCGCTGCTCCGACTCGATCGCGTAGCGCACGCGCATCCCGTTCACCCAATCATCCTTCGGGTCGGCCGCTTGTGCCTGCGCCAGCAAGTCCAGCAACTGTTCGCGCTCGAGCTTCGCGTCGTTGCGCTCGGCCGGAGGCGGCACATCGCCGTTGTTGTTCCAATAACAGATGCGCCCCAGCGGCACTTCGCACGATGCGTCGGCGCCGCCGTTGTAGAAGCGCAGCCCCGTGCGGTGGTTGCGTTCGAATCCGTCCTGCATCGTGCGCGCCTGTGAGCCGAGTGAGCTCATCGTGGCCGGATTGCCGCGCAGGGGATCGGGCGGGAGGTTCGACATGCCACCGACCAGCGGAGGCCGCGTGGTGTCCGTCGGCGGCTGCGTCGGCGGCGCCTGCGCCGACAACACGGGCATCCATGCCGTCGACAGTACCGTGACGGCAGCCAGCGCCCACGAGAGCCGCACGGCGGACAGCAACCGGCGGCGAGCGATCTGATTCACCAAGGGCCTGCTCCTGAGAGAAATCGACAGCGCGCCGCGCGACCGGTAGCGGTCGGCGCGGCGCCTCATCGACACGACATCGAGGCGCCCCAGTGAGTGGAGACGCGTCGTGCGAAGTTAACGCTCGGAGGAGCGCCCCGGGATTCAGAAGGTCAACTTCACCCCGGCCGTGAGCGCCCAGTTATGCGCAAGGTTTCCCTCGGCACGGAAGCCCACCGCATCCTCCGAATTGAACCGGCTCACCCAGTCCTTCGCTTGCACCCGCAAGGCAAAGCTTTCGGCCAACCCGATGTCAACGCCTACCCCACCCGTGTAGGCAATGTTCGAAGCCCGCACATTGAAGAGCGAGTTCTTGATGTCGTTGGTCATCCCACCGATGCCGACCTGGGCGAACGGCGCGATACCGATTTTCTTGCCGGCAAGTCCGCCAAGCTCGAGGCCGGCGTCGTAGAGCCACGTCTTCACGGTCCCCACGTTGACACCACCGAGCAGGGGCAACCCTATGCGCAGGTCGCCCGACGCGTAGGCCAGATTGCCGACGAGCGCGATACCCTTGGTGAGCGGGACGCTGGCCTGTCCGCCAACCATCGGTGCGTTCGTGGTCGACAGACTCGTGCCGATCGGGCCGTCGTACCAATTGCCGGTGACCAGATACCCGGCGTACGGCGTGAGGCTGGCACCGACGCCCGTCTGCGCCTTGGCGGTAGACGCCACGAGCATCGTGGCCAACAAGGACGAGGCGACGACGACGGCCAACGTGCGGGACGTCGAGGCAGGACGCGAGAGCGACTCGGTACGAAGCGCGGTGCGGACAGAATACGACATAGCTGATCTCCAGAAGGTGACGTCCCCGCCAGGTGCATGTCGCGGACCGCTACGTTCGCCCCGCACCTCAGCGCCCGTGTTCGGCCTCAAGGCATTGCAGGTATGTGAGTTAGCTCTCGTTCGGCACAATCGCGTGGGACCCGAATATGCGACGAGCGTCCCCAAAAGAGGACGCTCGTCTGTACCGCGTTCCTACACCGACGCAGCGGGAGGAGGCTGCTACTCGCTGTCGGGTGGCTGTGGCACGTTGCGCAGCTTCACCACGTCCGACTTCCTGCGCACGCGGATGTTGAGCATCTCCACGATCACCGAGAAAGCCATCGCCATGTAGGTGTAGCCCTTCGCGATGTGTTGGCCCAACCCTTCGGCCACGAGGTTGGTGCCGATGAGGACCAGGAACGAGAGCGCCAACATTTTCACGGTGGGGTGCTCGTCGACGAAATCGCTGATCGGCGTGGCCGCGAACAGCATCACGCCGAGGGCAATGACATTCGCCGCGATCATGATCACGACGCTATCGGCCATGCCCACGGCGGTGATGACCGAGTCCAGCGAGAACACGATATCGATGACGGCGATCTGGGCGACGGTGGCCCACAACGAGTTGCCCCCCTTTGTCGTCGAGACTGACTCTTCGGGGCCTTCGAGCTTGCTGTGAATCTCCATCGTGGCTTTGGCGATCAGGAACAGGCCCCCGACGATCAGAATCAGGTCGCGTCCGGAAACAGCGCGCCCGACCAGCGTGAACAGGGGCTCCGTGAGGCGCATGACCCAGGTGATCGACAGCAGCAGCGCCACGCGCGACAGAAAGGCGCCCATGAGGCCAAAGCGGCGGGCCTTCGGCTGATCCACCGGGGCCAGCTTCCCGGCGAGGATCGAAATGAAGATGATGTTGTCGATGCCGAGGACGACTTCGAGCACCGACAGCGTCAGCAGGGAAATCCACGCCTGCGGATCAGAGAGCAGATCGATCATCGGGACAACTTAATTGGCTATCTTACGTAAATGTCTGCCCTTTCGACCACTGCCTCTTCGTCGGACGTCGCGTCGCCTGACGCCTCACCGACCCTTCGTCCCGCCGTCGTGCTCTTGTCGGGCGGTCTCGACTCCACGACCGTACTGGCCGTGGCGCGCCGGGAGGGTTTCACGCCATACGCGATGACCTTCCGCTATGGCCAGCGCCATTCCCTCGAGATCGAGGCGGCCCGCCGCGTCGCAGCCGCCCACGGCGTCGCCAAGCACGTGGTCGTGGACATCGACTTGCGCCAGTGGGGCGGCTCGGCCCTGACGGCCGATGTCGAGGTTCCCAAAGACCGGGACGTCGAGCATCCGACCGACGAGATCCCGGTCACCTACGTGCCGGCGCGCAACACGATCTTTCTCTCCTTCGCGCTCGCCTGGGCGGAGACGCTCAACGCGCAGGCCATCTTCATCGGCGTGAATGCGCTCGACTACTCGGGCTACCCCGACTGCAGGCCCGAATACATCGCGGCGTTCGAACAGATGGCCAATCTGGCCACCCGCGCCGGTGTGGAGGGGACGCAGCGTCTCAAGATCCACGCGCCACTGCAGCACCTGAGCAAGGCGGACATTGTTCGGCTTGGCCACGAACTCGGCGTGGATTACTCCATCACCACCAGCTGCTACGATCCAGCCCCTGATGGAACGGCTTGCGGACACTGTGATGCCTGTCAACTCAGGTTGCGCGGGTTCGCCGAGGCCGGGTCGGCCGATCCGATCGCGTACGCGGCTGGATCCTGATCCATGGCGTACACTGTTCGCGAGTGTTTCTACACGCTCCAGGGTGAGGGAGTGCAGGCCGGACGCGCGGCCGTCTTCTGTCGATTTTCCGGGTGCAATCTGTGGACGGGGCGCGAGGCCGACCGCGCTACGGCCGTGTGCACCTTCTGTGACACGGACTTCGTGGGAGTCGGGCCCGACGGCGGAAAGTTCGCCACTGCGGCCGAACTCGCGGCCTTCGTGAAAAGCCGGTGGCCCGCCGACGCGCCGGCCACTGTGCGCCCGTTCGTGGTGTGTACCGGTGGCGAGCCGCTGCTGCAGCTGGACGACGCGGCGGTGGAGGCCCTGCACGCCGAGGGCTTCGAGATCGCCGTAGAGACCAATGGCACCCAGTCGCCGCCGACGGGACTGGACTGGATCTGCGTGAGCCCCAAGGCGCAGGCCCCGCTCGTGCTGACGTCCGGCGATGAGCTCAAGCTGGTGTACCCGCAGCCCACCGCCATGCCGGAGCGATTTGCGGGGCTCGACTTCCGTCACTTCCTGCTGCAGCCGATGGATGGTCCGCAGGCGGCAGAGAACACGGCGGCGGCCTTGGCGTACTGTCTGGCGCACCCGCAGTGGCGGCTCTCGGTGCAGACGCACAAGGCGCTCGGAATCCGGTAGTTCAGGGGCGGGAAAAGCCGGGGGCCGCCGGTGAACGAAAAGTTGCCGGCAGTGTGACGGCAGCCGGTAGCGTGACGGTCATGGTTGGGCTAGGTTCCTCGCTCCGGACCAAACTCGACTTCCCGAGCACCGCGTATCGTGATCTCACTCTCGCGCCAATTGCTTTCGCTCAGCCTGTGTGGCGCGCTTGTCGCGCTCGCACCGCGTGTCGAAGGTCAGTCGGTCGAGAAGCTCGAGAGTCGGAAGCCGTTCGCGGCCTGGAGTGCGTCGGCGCAGAATCTGCGCGACTCCATCGTGGCGAAGGCGCGTGGACAGATCGGCACCCGCTACAAGCTTGGCGGCACCAAGCCCAACCTCGCGCTCGACTGCAGCGGTCTCGTGAAGTACGTGATGGGCGCGCTCGACGTGATGCTTCCCCGTACGGCGCAGAAGCAGGCCACCGTCGGCGAGGAAGTCCCGAAGGATCTCGCCGCGCTCAAGCCGGGCGACCTGCTCACATTCGGTCGCGGCAAGCGGATCTCGCACATCGGCATCTACGTGGGTGAAGGCCGGATGGTGCATGCGAGCACGTCGCAGCGCCGCGTGATCGAAACCCGCATCTCCGAGCGCTCACCGCTCATTCGTCAGTGGAAGGGTGTGCGTCGCCTGGTCCACGGCGCGGGCGCGAATATGCGGGATTCTCTGCTCGCCTTCGCCGACTCGCTCAAGCAGTAACGCATCCTCATTGTTGCAAAGCGATCGATTCGCCCCCAGCATTGGGGGCGTTTTTGTTTTCGAGCCGCCTCCGGGGAGGAATTCATGTCCGCACCGATTGCCCGCGCCACCCGCGCCGTGTTGTTCGCCGCGCCACTCTGTTTCGCGCTTGTGTTGCCTGCCCGCGTCGCCGCGCAGACATCGGCGGCGCCACCGCTGCCGAAGGATCGGCTCACGATCGCCGACTACTTCAACTGGGAAGATGTCGCCGCACCGAGCATGTCTCCCGACGGTCGTCAGATCATCTACACACGCACGTGGATCGATCAGCTGAACGACAAGCGGGAATCGTCGGTCTGGATCATGAATGCCGACGGCACCAAGAACCGCTTCCTCGTGAAGGGCGCCGACGCGAAGTGGTCCCCTGACGGATCGCGGATCGCGTACGTCGCGCCCGGTGAACCCGGTGGCGCGCAACTCTGGGTGCGCTACATGGACGCCGAGGGCGCGACCACGCAGATCACGCGACTCACGGAAGCGCCGGCCGATGTCGAGTGGTCGCCCGACGGCAAGACGATCGCCTTCGGCATGCTGGTGCGCGGGACGGACACGTGGCGTATCGCGATGCCGACGCCACCGCGCGGCGCCAAGTGGACCGAGCCGCCGCGCGTGGTCACGAAGGTGAAGTATCGCGCCGATCGTCAGGGCTTTCTCGAAGACGGATTGCGCCAGCTGTTTACGGTGCCCGCCGACGGCGGCACGCCGACGCAAGTCACGAGCGGTGACTGGGCGGCCAACGGCACCACGTGGATGCCCGACGGCAAGAGCTTCGTGTTCACCTCGCTGCGCACCGCCGAAGCCGAATACGCGTGGCGACAGAGCGACATCTACAAAGTGGACATCGCCACCGGTGCGGTCTCGGCCCTCACCTCACGCAACGGTCCGGACAACTCGCCGGTGCCGTCGCCTGATGGCCGCTACATCGCGTACACGGGCTACGACAGCACCGACGCCACGTGGAAGGACGCCACGATGTACGTGATGGATGCCGACGGCAAGAACGCGCGCGCCCTCACGGAGAAGCTGGATCGCTCGCCGAGCGGCATGATGTGGGCGCCGGATGCGAGCGGCGTGTACTTCAACGTGGAGAACGAGGGATCGCGCAACCTCTACTTCGTGTCACTCAAGGGTGACGTCCGTCAGGTGACGAAGGGTGCGCATGTGCTCACGGTGAGCGACATCAACAAGAACTTCACCGCCGTCGGCGTGGCGACGTCGCCCACGAAGCCCAACGACATCGTGGCGTTCGATGTGCGCACGCCGGTCATCAAGCAGCTCACCGATGTGAACGGCGATGTGCTGGCCGGCAAGAAGCTCGCGACGACCGAAGAAGTGTGGTACACGTCGGTGGATGGCCAGCGCATTCAGGGATGGATCGTGAAGCCGGCCGACTTCGAGGCGAAGAAGAAGTATCCGCTGATGCTCGAGATTCACGGCGGGCCGCACTCGATGTACAACGTGGGCTTCAACTTCTCGCGGCAGGATCATGCGTCGAACGGATTCGTCATGCTCTACACGAATCCGCGTGGCTCCACCGGCTACGGCTCGGCGTTCGGCAACGCGATCAAGAACGCGTATCCCGGCAAGGACTACGACGACCTCATGGCCGGCGTCGACACGGTGATCAACCGCGGCTTCGTGGACAGCAATCGCTTGTACGTGTTCGGCTGCTCGGGTGGCGGCGTGCTCACTGCGTGGACCGTTGGGCATACCGACCGATTCGCCGCCGCGGCGTCGATGTGCCCCGTGATCAACTGGCTCAGCTTCGTGGGTACCACCGACGGCTCGAGCTGGTACTACAACTTCGCCAAGTATCCGTGGGATGACCCCAGCGAACATCTCAAGCGCTCGCCGCTGATGTACGTGGGCAACGTGAAGACGCCCACGATGCTCATGACCGGCGTGAACGATCTGCGCACGCCGATCAGCCAAACGGAGGAGTTCTACGAAGCGCTCAAGATCCGGAAAGTGCCGACGGCCATGATCCGCTTCAACAACGAGTGGCACGGCACCAGCTCGACACCGTCGAACTTCGTGCGGACGCAGCTCTATCTGCGCAGCTGGTTCGACAAGTATCAGGCACCGCCCAAAGGACAGCGCGTCACACAGGAGCAGCAGTGAGCGGAACGGTCACCGTGATGGTACCCGTGCATGAGTGACCTGTTGTTCCGGGGGCGCGGCGCCGATGTCGGCGGCCGCGCCCCTGCGTGGTTGGTACGCAGTGCCGGCGCCGTCCTCGGGCTGGCGATCATGCAACTCGCCGCAGCGCTCGGGCTCTGGACGGCGGTCGGCGTGTCGTCGTTCACCGCGCGAGTCGTGCTCATGCTGGCGGGCGCCCTGCTGGGCACGTCGTCCCGCGGCTCCTGGCTATGGCTGATATCGGGGACGCTCAGCACGTTGCTGATGCTGGTGTCCTACACGCCGCTCGTAACGCCGATGGTCGCCCCATTCGTGCGGCGCGATGTGGTGCCCGCGGCATCGGCACCGGCCGACGCGGCCGATGCGGTGGTGGTGCTGTCGGGCAGCGTGACGTCCGAGGGGCGCGTGACCGGCGCCGCGCTCGAGCGCCTCATCAGCGGCTTTCAGCAGGCCCGCCGACTCGGCCTACCCGTGCTGGCCCTGTCGGTGGTCGGTGACGACGCCGACCCATCGGTGGAGAGCTCCGAGCGGGATCAGCGAGAACTGGCGCAACTCATGGGCCCCGACCTGGAGCTCCGATTCGTGAACAACGTGCACAGCACCCGCGACGAAGCGCTGGCCTTCGCGGCCATGGCGCGGACGCACGGATGGCGCCGCGTCGTGCTGGTGACGTCTCCGCTGCACTCGCGGCGGGCCTGCGCCGCGGTCGAGCACGCCGGGCTGCCCGTTCGCTGCGCGCCGGCCGCGTCCCGCGAGTATGCCCTCTCCCGACTCGATCGCCCCGAGAACCGACGGCTGGCCTTTGCCGATGTGGTGTATGAAAGTGCCGCCACGTTGCTCTACGCGATGCGTGGCTGGACGCCGTGAGCAAGCAACCATTCACGCCTTCAAATTATCGAATGCGTGATGTACGACACTTTCATGTGATGCTCGAGACCGGTACGTTTTGCAGGCTGTTCTCCCTCTCGCCACCAATTCCATGAGCTCTTTCTCTGTCCGTAAGCGTGGTACGTCCGCGCTTGCTGTCGTGCTCGCCTTCGCGTTGAGCGCCTGTACCGACACGGCTGCGCGTGCCCGTGCCGATTCCCTATCAGCCGCCCTGGCCAGCGCGAGCGCCGAACGCGATTCGCTGCAGGGGCTGATGCAGGGCACGAGCGCCGACAAGGATCGCGCGTTGGCGCAGGTCGTCGAGGCCTCGAAGTTCGCCGACGAAGTCGACGCTGAGCTGCGCAAGGTGCGCGGCCTCTCCAGCAAGGTTGGCGTCACCAAGAGCGACGAGTCGGGCAAGACGGAAGCCGCCGCCGCACAGAAGGACATCCTCGACCGTCTCACGCAGATGCGGCAGCGGTTGGCCGCCCGCCAGCGTCAGGTCGCGGCACTGCTCGACACGCTGAAGTCGATGCGCGCCGACTCCAGTGCGGCCGCCACGCTGCTGGCCGATCTGAACGCGCGTCTTGCCACGCGTGACAAGGAGATCGCGGTTTTCCAGGAAGAGATCCGGGCGCTCCGCACCCAGAACGAACAGCTCACGGTCGAGAAGGCGGTCCTCACCGACACGGTGAAGGCGATGGACGTGCGCGAGAACAAGGTGTTCTACGTCGTCGGCTCACGTCGTCAGCTGATCGCCGACAAGCTGGTCACGGAAGAAGGCGGTTCGCGCGGCTTGCTCATCGTGAAGCTCGGCAAGACGCTCGTGCCGGCGCGCTCGCTCGACGAGTCACGCTTCACGCGGGCCGATCGTCGCGAAGTGCTCACGATCCCGCTCCCGCGCAGCGACCGCCCCTATCGCATCGTATCGCGCCACGATGTCGGCCTGATCGAAGCCGCCAAGAAGGAGAAGGACGGTGCGTTCCGCGGTGAGAGCATTCGCATTACCGACCCGGTGAAGTTCTGGGCGGCGTCGCGCTACCTGATCATCGTCGAGAAGTAATCGCGGTCAGACGTGGGGGAGTTCCCGGTCCCCCACGTCGCCGCCTTGATGATGCCAATCCAGCTCTTCGGGTGAGAGCGGCCGGATGGCCAGGTCGACCGCCAGCCACGTGGTCTTCGCGAACGGATAGCAGAAGACGCAGCCGGACAGCATCAGGAACGCGGTGACATACGTGATCAGATCCCAGGGCGGATCGGGCCACGTGAAGTACACGAAGCCGCAGACGCAGAAGAACAGAATGAGTTCGACCGCAATCAGATTGAACAGGTACGCGCCGACGAAGTAGTCCTTCTCGCCGCGCTCGAGACGGATCCCGCACGTTGGACAGCGGTCCTTGAGCTCGAAGAACGACGCGAAGATCTTGCGACCGCCACAGTGCGGACAGCGCAGTTGCAGCGCGCGGAACACCAGTTGCGTGATCGACGGCTTGGCAACAGAAACCGTGTCGGCGCTCATCGCTGGGGAAGCGCGGCGAGAAATGCGCTGAGATAGCCGCCCCACACTTTAGGCGCGGAGTGCGTGCCGTGTCCGCGCGTTTCCGGCGTGATCGGCAACAGAATGAACTTGGTGCGCGGCATCATCGCCGCATACCGCTCGGCCAGCCCCAACTCGGGCGGATTCACCTGATCGTCGGCCGAATTGATGAAGAGTGCGGGTGCGGTGATTCGCTTGAGGTTCGGCGACGGATCGTAGTCGCGCGACGCGTCGAACTGATACAGGAAGTCGTTGGCATCGGTGCTGGCCATGCGCGCATCGAGATACGCACGGATCACGCTGTCGGCCTTGTCGCGCGTGGGCGCCTGCGTTTGCTGCACGAGTGGCGCACTCGACATGATGTACAGCATCATCTGCGCGGCGCGCAGTCCCGGCGGCGCGCTGGTGTATTCGCCGCCCTTCCAGGCCGGATCGTTGCGGATGGCGTCCATGGCCATCGTGCGGATCATGCGATTGCGACCGGCGATCTGCGCCGGTACGCAGGCATACGGCGCGAGTCCGTCCATGAACTCCGGATACGTGTAGCCCCACACCCATCCGTGCATACACCCCATGGACGTTCCCATGATGAGCCGCAGGTGATTCACCTTGAGATGTTCGGTGAGCAACCGATGCTGCGCGGTGACCATGTCGTCGTACGTGTACTTCGGGAAGCGGGCGTGCAATCCATCGCTGGGCTTGCTCGAGCCGCCGTGACCGATGCCGTCAGGGAGCACGATGAAGTACTTGGCGCTGTCGAGCAGCTTGCCGGGTGCGAACAGTTCGCCGGCGTAGCCGTTGGACAGGAAACTGCGCCCCGCCCCTCCGGTGCCGTGCAGGATCATGACGGCATTGCGGACGACGCCGTTGGCATCGCGCTGGGGCGTGCCGAGGGTGGTGTAGTGGAGTCGCAACTCGGGGAGTCGTTCACCCGAGCGGAAGGTGAAATCCTTGACGACGAAGTCGCCTTGAGTGCCGGCGCGAGCCCAGCCGGCAGCGGGAGTGGGCGTCTGGGCGTTGCCGACCGACGCCGTTATGGCCGAGCCCGCAATGGAAAGCGAGCTGAGCAGGAGGCGAAGAAGCGATGCACGTGACATTCTGGAAGATAATGACTATCAGCAACTTACGCTGGGCAGCGGGCTAAACGCCGTGTCCGTCAGGCCTTACCGAGCGCGACTGTGAACCGTATCTCACCGCGTAACGCTTGCTTAACGCAGTTCTTCCTTTAGGTTCGCCAATCGTGGACGCTCGCAAGGTGTGCCCCCAGTGTGGGGAAGAGTATGACGGCTCAGTGGCCTTCTGCGCGAAGGACGGCACGGGGCTCGTGTCGCCCGCTGCCCAGGCGGACCTCGTCGGTCATGTGATCGGCGGGCGCTATCGCGTGGTCTCGCACTTGGGCGAAGGCGGCATGGGCACGGTGTACCTGGCCGAGCATGTGCGCATGAAGCGCAAGAGCGCGATCAAGATCATGCGCCCGGCGCTGGTCGGCGACGCGGAAGCCTTGCAGCGCTTCACCCGAGAAGCCGAGAACGCCAGCAAGATCTCGCATCCGAACGTGGCGTCCATCTTCGACTTCGGTGAGACGGACGAAGGGATGGTGTATCTCGCGATGGAGTTCGTGGACGGCGAAGCACTGGCCGCCACGCTCAAGCGCGAAGTGGCGCTGCATCCCGTCGTCGCGGCCGACATCATCGGCCAAGCCGCGGACGCACTGCAGGCCGCGCACGACCTCGGCATCCTGCACCGCGACTTCAAGCCCGACAACCTGATGCTCACGAAGCGCTCCGACGGCACGTTCGTCGTGAAGCTCGTCGACTTCGGTATCGCGCGCATGATGGAGAAGGGGGCGCAACAGGTCACGCGCACCGGCTTCGCGGTCGGCACGCCGGAGTTCATGTCTCCTGAGCAGCTCTCGGGTGATGTCCTCGACAGCCGGTCGGATCAGTACTCGCTGGCCCTCGTGGCGTTCATCGCGCTCACGGGACATGACGCGTTCACCAACTCGTCGTCGAAAGAATCGCTGATCGCGCGCCTCACGAGCCGCCCACGTCGACTCGACGAAGTGCGCAGCGATCTCGAGTGGCCGAACTCGCTGCAGGACGTGTTCGACAAGGCGTTGGCGCCCGACCCGGTGGATCGGTTCGCCAGCGTGTCCGATTTCGGCGTGACGCTGGGCAACGCGGTGATGGAGATGACGCCATCACAGACGGCCGAGATTTATCGGCACGCGCTGGGCAATCGCATGCTGAGCGTGGCGTCGCGGACGCCAAGCGACATTACCGGGGTGCGCACGCCGGCGTCGAACGAAGCGACAGGCAAGGCGAAGAAGGCCAAGAAGGAGCCGAAGCGTCGCAACGATCCGGTGGCGGTGCGTCGCCGCCAGTCGGTCGTGCCGTACATCGTGCTGTTCGGTATCGCGACGTGGGGCACGTGGTGGTACGGCTCCAAGCAGGAAACCGGACTCGCCCGGCAGGCCGCGGACAAGATCGGCATGTACGCCGGCGCCGCGCGCGACATGGTGAACGGCTACATCGAACGGGCGCCCGACAAGGCGCCGGAAGTGGTGCTACCCGCAACGCCGACACCGGCACCGGTCGCAAAGAAGCCGAGCGCGCGCAAGCGGAGCGCCGATACCACGACGAAGGCGAAGGTGGACTCGGCCACCTCGGCGGCGGCGGCGCCGGAAACGACCAAGGTGAAGGCGGATAGTCTGGGGTAACGGAGAACGACAACTCCCCTAGGAAGCAGGGGGAAGGGTTTCAGGACCGAGGAAGCAAGTGAACCGCGCGTGGTTCCTCCTTCCTCCATCCTGAAACCCTCCCCCCTGCTTCTTAGGGAGTTTGTAGTGCTTTCCCCTTAAAAGCCGAACCGAATTCCCAAGCTCACCGGCACGATCTGCAGTGCGGCACGGTTGCAGCCGACGTCACCGATGCAATTCAGCTTCGGCGTGCCGTCGAACACATGGTGAAAGCGCGACTCGACGAAGGCCGCCATGCCGCCCATGCCGAACTCGATGCCGGCGCCACCGTTGAGGCCGAACTTCGTGGTGTTCTCGTCATTGATGTTCAGCAGCGAGCCGCAGCCGGCGCCGGCACACTTCGGGCTGTTGCGCACGTAATAGCCACCCACGCCGCCAGTGAGATACGGACGCACGGGTGAATTCTCGAGCGGGATACCGAGCATCGCGTTGAGCGTGCCGGTGATCATGCTGTACTTGTTGGAGATGGTCACCTGCGTGGTGCTACTGCCGGTGGTGACGAGATTGCGGTCACCGAAGCCGTGATACAGCACGTCGGCACGGATGCCGAACGGACCGACACGACGGCCGAAGTCGGCGAAGCCACCGACATGAAAACCGGCCGGCGCGACGTCGTTGTAGTCACCGACGGGGAACGTCGCACCACCGAGGATACCGAAGCCAACCGCCGGCGCGGGCGTCGTCGAGCTGGCCTGCGCCTGCACGGCGAACGGAGAAGCGATGGCCACGAGGCCACAGAGAACGCGTGTCAATTTCATGGATGATCTCCTTGAGTTGGGGATTGCACCCGAGGAGAAGGCACAACGCGTGCCGTGGCGGTGGCTCAAGTGTGCGGGGGGGCACAACGAACTCCCTAGGGAGGAGGGGGGAGGGTGTCAGTGTTTCAAGGGGTCAGAGTCGTTGAACGCTGGCGTTCAACGACTCTGACCCCTTGAAACTGCGTTCAACGACTCTGACCCTTGAAACTGCGTTCAACGACTCTGACCCCTTGAACCTTCAACGACTCTGACCCCTTGAACCTTGAAACTCGCGGCCCGCTACTACGGAGTTTTCAGTTCCGAGCGCGCGATGCGCTCGTTACTTGCCCGCGTCCAAATCATTCCAATTCAGGATCGCGTTGAAGCCGAGGAAGTATGTGCCCTGCGTCTGCCATCTCCAGAACGGCCGGATGGCGAACATCACCACGTGTCCCTTGCCCACCGGCGCGTCGACCAGCTGTGCACGGTTGGACAGTCCTTCGCCGTTCGCGAGGGTACCGGAGAGCAGCATATCCGCGGCATTCGCCGGGAACTGCATGATGACGCGTGGACGCGACCCATCGATGCCGGTGGCGCCGCCGAACACATTGCCGCCAGCGGCACCAGGTGCCGCACCAGCGCCTCCGGCACCGCCACGGCCACCCTGACCTGCCCCAGCCCCTGCGGGGGCCCCAGCGGCGGCACCACGGCCCGCGGCGGGGGTCGGCGTTCCGGTCGAATCACTGGCACCGAACGTCCACGGCGAAATGCGCAGCGGCACCGCGTTGGGCGTGACGTTCTGGCTCAAGGCCGACCCGCGGCCGCCGCCACCGCCGGCGAAGAGTCCGGCCGAGCCGGCCACCGAGAGCACGGGATCTTGATTGAAATACACGGGCATCTGCGCGTCGAATCCGTACGAAAGCGGGCTGGTGCGATCGGTGACCACACCGCGGAGAATGGTGCCGCGGGCGAAGAGCCCGGCCGGCGATTCCACCGTGATACCGCTCGTGAGATTGTACGCCGGGAAGATCGTGGTCGTCGAGCCTTCCACGATCAGCGTGCCGCCGGCCTGCACGAACTTGTACAGCTCGGTGAGTCCCTCGATGCCCATACCGCCGCGGATATCGTCGGCGCTGTCGTTGGCGCCAAGGTTCGGCGTGGCCGCCGACTTCTTGTACGGCAACGGCGTGTCGCCCGACTTGATGATGCCCGCCACGTGCGACTGCGCGCTGCCGCCCACGTGCGGGTAGATGATCACGTCGTACTTCGCGCGGAGATTGCCTTCCTTGAGCTTCATGTCGGCGAAGTACGTGTACGGCACGCCGTACGTATCGAGCGCCGCCCGCACCCAGCCTTCATCCTGCGTGCGCTGCCAGGCGTGGATGTAGCCGATCCGCGGCACGATCGAGGTCGTGCATCTTCACCGCCGGGGCCGTCGCCACGGCATAGGCGCTGAGGCCAAGTTCCTTCAGCGTGGGCTCGAGCTTGGCGCGATCGGCCGCCGGCACGATGAACGCGCCCGCGCGGAACGTGCGACCCGCCGCCGTCGAACTCGGCTTCCGCCGCCTGCATCGCGCACCGCGGCGTGCGTGAAGCGGAACTTCATCAGGTTGTTGTCGGTGGTGTGATCGACGATCAGCACCGGGCCCGTGCCTTCGATACCACCGGCCGCGTGCACCTTGGCCGTGACCGCGGTCATCGCCTGGTCGAGAATGCTCTTCTCGCCGACCGGCAGGATGGTCACGTTGCGCATGTACTGGAAGGTCCAGCCCGTGTCGTCGTAGGGGCGCGGATTGGCCGGCGAGTAGTTCTGGATCGAGAAGTACATGTCGGCCAGCGTGCGGTACGGCTGGTCGCCGCGCACGATGTAGTCGCCGGCCTTCACCGCCAGCGACCCCAGCCGTGAACGCGCTGTTCGCGCGTGTGAACCTCGAGCCCCTGGCGTGCGCAGTTCGTTCACCGCGTCGGCGGCGTCGGCCTTGCGACGCTGCGTCGGCCGGAATCACCCACGCGTACGGACCGGTGCCGGTCTTGCCCTTGTCCACGGCGCGCTTGTTCTTGAGCCAGTAGTTCTCGAGGTACAGTCGACTTGTTCTTCGCCGACGTGCTTGAGCGAGAAGAGCACGCGCCGACTGCTGGATGTTCGTGTTGTTGCGCGGGCCCCACTTGATCGTACGGCAGCGGCGGATTCGGACGGAACCACTCGCGGCTCGTGGTGGTCGCCGGCGGACGCAGCTTCGTAGTTGTCCGGACCGTAGCTCTGCACTTCGTAGAAGCGGCCGATCGCGTTGTGCGTGTGCGCGATGAAGAACATGTAGTTCGGGGTCCAGCCGTCGTAGAAGCCGTAGGTCCAGACGCCCGGCACGCCGCGCTTGGTCATCTCCATGCACGTCGTTCCTGCGCCAGCATCCACCACTCGTCGACCGTGATCGGATCGATGCGCGTCGTTGTACGGGCCGGTGCCGGTGCGACGAGTAGAGATACGTCGGCGCCTCGTGCAGGTCGTGCATGACCGTGCGGCTTCCACTCGAGGAAGAAGTCGTTGACGTTCTTCGTGAGCGCCAGGAACTGCCCCATGCCGTCGCGATTGTTGTCGTGGGCCACGTACTTGCCCCAGTACATCAGGGGCAGGCGTGCCGTCGCCCGGCGGCAGCTTCTTGTTGTAGTAGTACGTGTCGACCTGCTTTTCGCGGCCGTCCACTTCGATCACCGGCGTGATGAACGTGATGACGTTGTTGCGGATCTCCTGGATGAACGGCGTCTCCTCCACGATGAGACGATACGCCAGCTCCATGCAGCATCTCCGGACCGCCGGTCTCCGGCGAGTGCATGCCGCTGGTGAGCCAGTAGATCGGCTTCGTGGTGCCGATCAGGCGGCGGGCCTCGCGCCTCGCTCGTCTTGCGCGGATCGGTCAGCGCCGCGATGTCCCCCTTGTAACGTGTCGAGATTGGCGATGGTGGCCGCGTCGGCGATGGCCAGCACGACCATGTCGCGCCCTTCTTCGGTCTTGCCGATCGTCCAGATACTTCGCGCGCGGCGACGCTTTGTCGAGCGCCTCGAAGTAGCGATGGATGTCCTTGGCGTACGTCAGCTCGCCGGGCGTGCCCACGATGCGGCCGTGGAACTTGAGCGGCGTCGGCACCGTGGCCGACGCCGGCAGATGATCGACCAGCTCGGTCGTGATGCGAGGATCCTGCAGGAACTCCTTGATCTTCGCGGTATACGCTTCGTCGATCTGCTGCGCGCTGGCGCTGGCTCCCGCCGCGCCCTGCCCCGACGCGGGCACCGCGACGGCGAACATCGCCGTGGCCACCATCGCGCCTGTCGTCATGGGGTGCGTGAACGCCGCGCGCCATCGATGCATCCTGCCGGCCATGTGCTGTCTCCTCGAGAATGTGAACCACCTGCTGCATGGAGACTACGCAGCACATGGCGTCAGCGCTCACACCGTGCACATTTGAAGCACGTGCTGGCCGTTGCCGGTGTCCATCGTCTCGTTCCTTACCTCTCGTCCCCACCATGCGCTCTCTGCCGTCCGCCCTCCGACGCTTCGCGCTCGCTCTCGGCCTCGTCGCGGCCGCCGCGCCTGCCCGAGCGCAATCGTCGGGATTCTCCACCACCCCGCCGCTCCCCTGGCCTCCGGTCGCCACCTTCTCTATCCTCGGCTACGATCCGGCCACCGGTGAGGTGGGCGGCGCAGTGCAGTCGCGCGTGTTCTCGGTGGGCAACGGTGTGCTCTGGGCGGAAGCCGGCGTGGGCGCGGCGGCCACCCAGGCCATCGTGGATGTGAGTTACGGCCCGCAGGCGATTGCCCTGCTGCGGCAGGGCGTGAAGCCGGCCGACGTGGTGAAGCGCGTGTGGCAGGGCGACCCCGATCCCCGCCCCGTCGATTGGACCAAGGAGGGCCGTCAGTTCGCGGTGATCGACGCGCAGGGCAACGTGGCCGCCTACACCGGACCCAAGGCCACCGAATGGGCCGGCGACAAGCAAGGGAAGTTCTGCACCGCACAGGGAAACATTCTGGCCAGCCCCGAGGTGGTGAATGCAATGGTCAGCGCGTTCGAGAACACCACGGGGCATCTCTCCCTGCGATTGATGGCGGCGCTCGAGGCCGGACAGATGGCCGGCGGTGACAAGCGCGGCATGCAGTCGGCGGCGATGCTGATCGTGAAGAAGGACGGCGGCGTGTGGCTGCACAACGACGTCGTGCTGCGCCTGCAGGTCGACGACAGCCCCGAGCCGATCAAGGAGTTGCGCCGTCTGGTGGAAAAGGCGGCGACGATGCGGAGACCGCGCGGATGACGCGCCGCCCCGCTCTCGCGTTCGCCGTCACCCTGTTGCTGGGTGCGTCGGCGGCACAGGCGCAGTCCACGCAGTCACCGCCGGCCGCCTTGAAGACGCAGTATGTCATGCTCGTGATTTCCGACGGCGTGCGCTGGCAGGAGGTGTTCGGTGGCGCCGACGCGTCGCTGATGGGCAAGGCCGGCGGTGTGTCGGACACGGCGTCGCTGCGTCGCGACTTCTGGCGCGACACACCGACGTCGCGGCGCGAAGCGCTGTTCCCGTTCCTCTGGGGCACTGTAGCCGCGCAGGGGCAGATCTTCGGCGACAGCGCCGGCGGCAGCCAGGCGCGCATTACCAACACGATGAAGTTCTCGTATCCGGGCTACAGCGAGACGTTCACGGGCTTCGCGGACCCACGCATCGACAGCAATAACCATCCGCCGAACGAGAACACCACGGTCTTCGAATGGCTCAATCGCGATGCCGCGTTCAAGGGGCGAGTCGCGGCCTTCGCCACGTGGAACGCCTTCAGTCGCATCATCAACGCCGAGCGGAGCGGCGTGCCGGTGTACGACGGTTGGACGCGCGGCGTCGCGCCATCGGACTCGCCGCGCTCGACGCTGCTGCGCGATCTGTACGCCACCACCATTCGCGTCTGGCCCGATGTGGCCTTCGACGCGTTGATGCAGCAGTCGCTGCTCGAGTACCTCGGCGGGCACGATCCGCGCGTGCTGTTCGTGGGCTACGGTGAAACCGACGAGTGGGCACACGCTGGCCAGTACGACCTCTACCTGCGATCGGCGCGCAACATGGACGCCTATCTCGCGCAGTTGTGGGCGCGCGTACAGCGCGACTCCCGCACCCGCGACAAGACCACGATGATCGTGTCCACCGACCACGGGCGCGGCTGGGGGCGGGAGTGGACCGACCACGGGAAGGATGTGGCCGGCGCCGAGTTCATTTGGACCGCAGTGATCGGGCCGGACACACCGCCCAGCGGAGTGCGCGCCAACACCCCGGTGCGCCAGGCGCAGGTGGCGGCCACGATCGCGGCATTGCTGGGGCGGGATTGGCAAAAGGCGGAGCCGAAAGCGGCCCCGCCCTTGCCCATCTTCCGTTAGAACCTCACCCGCTTATTACTGACCGCGCGCGGGTGCGTCGGGCACCGTGATGCCGGCCACCTGCAGGGACTTGAGCAGCGCCGGCAACTTGGCCGACTTCACCGACGCCACGCGGGCGCCGTGCTGTTCGAGTTCGCGCGTGAGACTCTGCAGCATCGACTGCTGCGCCGAGGACAGCGGGAAGCTGCTGTTGAGCGCACTGTTCAACAGCGCCGCGCGACCGGTGAACGATCCGTCGGCCTGACCCGACGCGCCAACATCGTCGTCACCACCAGCCGGCGGCCCACCAGCCGGCGCACCACCCGCGCCGCGCGGACGCGCGCCCGGTGCCTGTCCGACTTCCTTCACGTAGCTCACCAGCTCCTTGTCGATCTCCGCGAGGTTCTGCTTGAGTTCCGGCGTGAGCTTCGCGGTGTTCGCTTCGGCCGCTTTCTTCACCTCGGCAAAGCGCGCCACCACGCTGTCGCCGCGCGTCTGCTGCGCCGTGACGGCCTTCTGGAACTGCACCACCTTGAAGCGGAACGCATCGAGCGCCTTGAGCTCGCCCTCGGACATCGCCTGTCCAGCGTCGCGCAACAGTGCGAAGCGCTGCGTGAGGACCGTGCTCGTGCCACCCTTCGGTGTGATCGTCAGGCGCGCCGTGTAGCTGCCCGGCGCCGCGGTGTAGCTGGGCGTGCCGCCACGGCCGAATCCACCGAACCCACCGCCGAATCCACCACCACCGCCGGCCGCCGGCACGCGTCCCGCCGCCACGTTGCTATCGACCGCGGCCGTGAGCGGTGCACCGACCCGCATGTCCCACACCGGCCGGAACATGCCGGTGCGGCGCGGCACCGGGAGTTCGCGCACGATCCGTCCGCCGCCGTCAATGATCTCGAGCTTCGCCTTGTCGTCGGCGGAGATCTTGTTGATCAGATACGCGAGCCGCACGCCGTTGTCGGGGTTCTGCCCCGTGAAGCCGGTGGAGCCCATCCCGGAGTTGCGACTGTTGTTGAGCGTCATCGCAATCTCGTTGCGCGCCGGGAACAGATACGCCACCTCGGCCCGCTTCGCTTCGGCCAGCTTCTCCAGCGGACCGAGGTCGTCGAGGATGTACACACCACGACCGTGCGTGCCGAGCACGAGATCGTTCCAGCTCTCCTGAATCTGCATGTCCCACACCGGCACACCGGGAATGCCGGACTTGAGCTGCGTCCAGTGCACGCCATTGTCGACGGTGAAGAACGCGCCGAACTCGGTGCCGACGAAAAGCAGATTCGGCTGGCGGAAATGCTCGCGGATCACCTGCACCGATCCGCCGTCGGGCAGATCGCCGGTGATCGACGTCCAGGTGCGACCGTAGTCGGTGCTGCGCATGACGTACGGCTTGAAGTCGTTGCTGCGATGGCCGTCGAAGGTGGCGTAGAGCGTGCCTTCGCTGTGCTTCGAGAACTGTACGCGGCTCACGAACGTGGTGTCGGGCACGCCCGGGAAGGTCGCCGTCTTCGTCCACGACTTGCCGTCGTTCTGCGTGACTTGAATGATCCCGTCGTCGGTGCCGACGGCGAGCAAACCGGCGCGGCGCGGCGACTCGGACACGGTGGAGATGTTGCTGAATTCCGCCGTGCCTTCGTGCAGGCCGAGCACGTCACGCGACGGCACCGCGCCACGCATGGGGAGGCTGTCGCGATCGATGCCACGCGTAAGGTCGGGGCTGATCGTGGTCCACGAATCGCCACGATCGGCGCTCTTGAAGAGATAGTTCGCGGCCATGTACAGCGTGCGTCCGGTGTGCTGCGACGGCACGATCGGCGCGCTCCAGTTCCAGCGATGCCGTTCACCGTTCTTCGGATAGGGCTTGATGCTCTTGGTCTGCCCCGTGCGCGCGTCGTAGCGCACGACGCCGCCGTTCTGCGACTCGGCGTACGCGATGTTGTGGTCGAGCGGATCCGGCACGTTGTAGAAACCGTCGCCGCCCGCCATGCGATACCAGTCGGCGTTCGACGGACCGAAGGCGTTGCGCGTGCGGCTCGGCCCCCCCCACGTCTGATTGTCCTGCAGTCCGCCATACACGTTGTAGAACGGCTTGGCGTTGTCCACCGCGATCGCGTAGAACTGCGCGCCGACGATGTTCTCGACGTTGTACCAGGTGCGCCCGCGATCATACGAGATGTCCACACCGCCGTCGTTGCCGAGCACGATGTGCTCACGATCTTCGGGATTGATCCACAGCGCGTGCGCATCACCATGCACGCCGCCACCGCCGGCGAATCCGATCCACGTCTTGCCGCCGTCGTACGATTCCTGCGAGTTCGCATTCAGACGATACACATGCTCGGCGTCGGTGGGATCGCAGCGCACCTGGCTGTAGTACCACGCGGTGCCGTTGCTGCTGTTCACCAGCTTCCACGTGCTGCCGGCGTCGTCGCTGCGATAGAAGCCGTTGGCGGCCGCCTTCGCATGCACCGAGGCGTACACCGTGCTCGGTCGCGAGCGGCACACCGTCAGGCCGATGCGCCCGATCTCGCCCGTGGGCAGGCCACCGGCAAGCTTGGTCCACGTCTTTGCGCCGTCGGTGGTCTTCCAGATCGCGCTCTCGGTGCCGCCGGGGAGGAATCCGTACTCGCGGCGTTCACGCTGCAACGACGCGGCGTAGAGCACATCGGGGTTGGCCGGATCCATCACGAGTTCGGTGAAGCCCGTCTGCGCGGAGATCGACTTGGTATTCGTCCACGTCTTGCCGCCGTCGATGGTCTTGTACAGACCGCGGTCGCCACCCGGCGCCCAGAGCGGTCCCATGGCGGCCACATACACGATGTCGGGGTCGCGAGGATCGATTACGATGCGGCCGATGTGCTGCGTCTTGGGCAGCATCGGCTTCGACCAGGTCTTGCCGCCGTCGGTGGACTTGAACACACCCACGCCCCACGACGAGCTGCGCATGTTGTTGGCCTCGCCGCTGCCAACCCACACCACGTCACCGTTGGACGGAGCGGCCGCGACCGCGCCGATGGAGCCGACACCGATGGAATCGGACATGGGTGCCCAAGAGAGCCCACCATTGGTGGTCTTCCAGATGCCGCCGGTGGCGACGGCGACGTACATCGAGGTGCCGAGTCGTCCGCCACGCAGGGTGCGCGGACCTTCGACCACGGCGATATCGGAGATGCGGCCACTCATCGAGGCCGGGCCGATGGCACGGAACGCGAGCGGACGCACGAGCAGCGAGTCGGCGGGCGACGCCGAGGGCGCTTGGGCCACGGCGACGGCCGGCAGTGCCGACGCCACACCAATGGCGATCGCGGCGGCGGTGCGGACAGTGGAGCGAATGAACAGGTGGGGCATGGCGAATTGAGACGGGGAAACCCGACGGACCGAACGGCCGTAGTCAGAGGAAAGTACGCTGCGGAACCACCTCTCGTTGTGTCGTCCCATGCCAACGCCAATACACACTCGTTCGCGCGCCGTCTCGGCGCTGCTCCCGCTGGTCTTCACCGCCGTCTCTCTGACGGCATGCCGGGGCGACGGCGCGACGGGTCCCGGTCCTGATCCACTGCCCGTTCCCTTGTTCGATCTCGTGTTCGAGGAGACATCGGCCGTTGGGCTCAATGCCGACCGGCTGATGGTGCGCCGACTCGACGACACCTCCTCCGTACCGCTGTTCGGCACCCACCTGCTCGGCGGCAATCCGAGCCCGTCGGCCGATGGCTCGCGCGTGGTATTCGTCGGATCGCTCGATGGCGAGGCTGACGATTTTCAGGACCTGTTCGTGGTGCGTCGCGATGCGCCTCCGCAACGCATTCCGTTGGCCGCGGGGACGGAGTCGAGTCCCGCGTTATCGCCGGACGGTACCCGGGTGGCCTACATCAAGCGCAGTGCCGATACGGTCAGTCGCCTGTACGTGGCCCAGGTCGACGGGAGTGGCGAGGCCGCCCTGCCGATCGCATTGGCCCCGGGGCTGATGTACGCCTACGCGTATCCGGCCTGGTCACCCGATGGCTCGATGCTGCTGTTTTCCGCAGGCACGCCGGGCAACCTGCATCTCTTCATCGTGCGCGCCGACGGCACGGAACTGCGTCAGGTCACGGCCGGTGGGGAGAGCGACACGGAAGGCGGATGGTCTCCCGACGGCCGGTCGGTGGCGTTCGTGCGTGGTACCTCGCCGGCGCGCACGGTGCTCGTGACCAAGGTGCTGGCGACCGGAGTCGAACGGCCCTTCGACTTCCCGTGGCGCAACCGCTCGCCCGCGTGGTCACCCGACGGGGAGCGCATCGCCTTCGCGTCGAACATGGCGGACAATCTCGACTACGAGCTGTACGTCATGCGCGTGGATGGCTCCGCGCTGCAGCGTCTCACCAACGACGAGGTGCAGCAGCGCACGCCGCGGTGGATACGGCGGTAGCGCCGGCTCAGTGCCCGTGGTCGGCCATCGCGTCGCCACGGGCCAGCGCGAGGTGATGCGCGGCGTGATGGTCCCCGGCGACCATGAGACCGATGAAGCCGAGACCACGGAGCTTCGCCACCGCGGCGGTATCGGACGGATCGGCCGCGGTCAGCACCAGGCGTACGCCATCGGGGAGTTCCGTGCGCACCACACGCGGGCCCCCGCTGTTCATCACCATGGTCGCGTGCGCACCGGTCATGCGCTTGATGGCCGCGATGGTTTCCCCCGTGCCACGGACGAGGAACTGCGCCCCGCCCGTCACCGGCGTCGCGACGACACGACTGCGTAGCGTGACCAGATCCATGTCGACGAGGTGCAGGCGAAGGCGCTCGATGTTGACCTTCGACCAGTCGGTGTTGGCGTCGGCCTGCAGGATCGCGACGATCTCGGCGATCGCCGCGAAGGCGGCTTGCCCGCCTTGCGTGGGAAGCTGCACGGCCGCCGGATGAGTCATGCCCGGGGTGTGCACATGCTCCTGCGCCGCGAGCGTCGTGGCCGAGCACAGGGTAGCGAGCACGACCGCCGCCGCGCGTGCGCGTGTCGATGCGAAGAGGGAGCTGCGCATGAGGCGCCTCGGGAGGAGTGTTGAGATGGTGACACGGGAAGGTACCGCCGGCGCGGCAGCCTGACGAGCCCGAGCGGCCGACCGGTCTGACGCCTCTTGCTATTGTAGATATACGTAATTATGTATATCTACATATGCGAACTTCATCACATTTCCCGATCGCGCTGGCGGCAGCCCTGTTGACTGCCCTGCCGGCGTCCCCAGTGCGGGCCCAGTCGGCGCCGCTCTCGCTCGGCGAGGCCATCCGCGAGGCCGACCAGCGGGCGTTCGGTAACCGGATCGCCGCCGCCACCACGGCCGGCGACCGGGCCCGCGCCCGCCTGCCGCTCAAAGGCATTCTCCCCTCGGCGCGAGTCGAAGCCGGGGTCGTACGCACCACCGACCCCATCGGGGCCTTCGGGACCACGTTGCGTCAGCGACTGGTCACGCCGGCGGCCTTCGAACCCGCCAAGCTCAACTATCCCAGCGCAGTCACCAATGCGCAGGGCGGCTTGGTGCTCGAAGTCCCGCTCGTGAACGGTGACGCCTGGCTTGGCCTGCGTGCGGCGCGCGCCGCTGCGGACGCCAGCAAGGCGGCCGGTGCGTGGTCGGCCGTGTCCACCCGCGCCGACGTGATTCGCGCGTACTACGGGGCCATTCTGGCCGAGGACAAGGCCGGCGTGCTCGCGCAAGCGCAGCAGGCGGCCGATGCCGGTGTGCGTCAGGTCCGTGCCATGGTCACGCAGGGATTGGTCACCAAGGCCGACGCCCTGCAAGCCAGCGTTCGCGCGTCCGACGTGGCGGCACAGTTGCTCAGTGCCCGCAGCGAGGCGCTGTCGGCACGACAGCAGCTGGCCCTGCTGCTGGGACGTACCGGTGCCGAGCTGCCCACGCTGCCCGGCGCGCTTCCCGACGATGCGGCGGTCATTGCGCTCGCGGTGCATGACAGCGCTGCGGCCAATTCGGCGGTCGGCGCGACGGACGCCGTCGGCCAGCTTCGCGATGATGTCCGCGCGGCGCAGGCCGGTGTGACGGCGGCGGGTGCCGACCGACGCCGCGCCGCCAGCACGCTGTTGCCCCGGGTGAATGGCTTCGCCCGTTACGACTGGAACGACCCACGCACCGTGTATGCGGGACAGAAGAACTGGACCGTGGGTGTGATGGCCTCGTGGTCGCTGTTCGGCGGCAACGCTGAACTGGCCGACGTGGCCGCGACCACGGCTCGCGCCACTGCCGCGCGCGCCGGCCTCGATGCCGCCCGCGCGCAAAGCCAGCTGGAGCGCGACGACGCGGCACGGCGTCTCACGGTGTCGCTGCAGCGACTCACGCTGGCCCGCGACGCGGCCGACCAGAGTCGCGAAGCGCACCGCCTCGTGCAGAAGCGCTACGACGGCGGGCTGGCCACCATCGCCGAACTGCTGGCGGCGGAGTCCGCGGCGACCGGCGCGTCTCTCGGACACGCCGCCGCGCGCTACGCCCTGATCGACGCGATCGCCACGTGGCGCCGCGCCTCCGGAGGCGACCCGGCCGCTCTTACTGCACTCGACTCTTCCACCACGACGGCGCGCTGATGCGTCCGAACCGATATCAGGGAGCACGCACAATGACGTCGACCAAGACGCTGTTTTCGACGGTGGCACTCGTCACTGTTGCCGGCCTTTCACTGACCGCCTGTTCGGGCGGGAACAACGAGCACGGCACATCGGGCGCGACGCCCGTCGCCGCCGCCGTTGCGGGCACGGCGCTCGTTGTCCGCGATACCGTCATCGATGCGGCCATAACCGCGTCGGGTGTCGCCGAGCCGATTCAGCAGGCCACGCTGAGCACGAAGCTCATGGGCACCGTCACCGCGGTGCTGGTGCATGAGGGCGATGTGGTGCGGGCGGGGCAGACCCTGCTGCGCATCGACGCGCGCGACCTCACCGCCAAGTCGGCGCAGGTCGGCGCCTCGATCGCGGACGCGCAGGCCATGCAGCGTGATGCGGCCACCCAGGCCGCGCGGATTCGCGCCCTCTACGCCGACAGCGCGGCGACACGCGCGCAGCTCGATGCCGTCGAGACCGGATTGGCGAGAGCCGAGGCGGGATTGCGCGCGGCGCAGGCCGCGTCGGGCGAGCTGGACGCCATGCGCAGCTACGCGACCGTGACCGCACCCTTCGGCGGCATCGTCACCTTCCGCGCGGTCGATCCCGGCGCCTTCGCCGCACCTGGTGCGCCGCTCATCACGGTGCAGGATGGCTCCACGTTGCGCATCAGCGTCAGCGCGGCGGGCGACGCCATTCGGTTCCTCACGCGTGGGCAGACGTTGGCGGCCACCATCGACGGCGCGCCGGTCTCCGCACTGATCGAGGGCGTGGTACCGGCCGGCGCTGGCAATCTGTTCACCGTGAACGCGACCGTGGCGAATCGGGCCGGCGCGTATCGCAGTGGTAGCGCCGCCATGGTCTCCATTCCCGTGGGACGTGAGCATGCGCTGCTGGTGCCGAATGCGGCCATCGTGCGCGAGGGCGATCTCACCGGCGTCATCGTGCGTTCGGCCGCCGGCGACGAACGTCGCTGGGTACGTCTGGGCGTCTCGACCGCCACGCATACGGCGGTCACCAGCGGATTGAAGGCCGGCGAGACGATCGTGGTGCCGGCTTCGGCGCCCGCGTCGTCGGCCAAGGCGGCCTCGTGAGCACGCCACGCGCGTTGGGCATTTCCGGCCGGATCGCGAAAGCGTTCCTGAATTCGAAGCTCACGCCACTGGTCACCGTGGCGTCGCTGGCCGTGGGCGTGCTCGGCATTCTCGCCACACCACGCGAAGAAGAGCCGCAGATCTCGGTGCCGATGATCGACGTGATCTCGGCCATGCCGGGTGCGTCGCCGCAGGAAGCGGAGAATCTGCTGGCGCGTCCGATCGAGCAGCGCATGATGGAACTGCCGGGCGTCGATCACGTGTACACGATGTCGGGCGACGGCTACGCCATGGTCACGGTGCGCTTCAAGGTCGGCGAAGACCAGGAGCGCAGCGTCACGAAGGTGCAGGCCAAGCTGGCGGGCGCGATGGACAAGGCCCCGGCCGGCGCGATGCCGCCGGTGATCAAGGCGCACTCTATCGACGATGTGCCGGTGCTGGCGCTCACGCTGCATGGCGCCGGCGTCGACGCCAACGCGCTGCGTGAGATCGCGGCGCATCTGGAAGACGAAATCCGCACGGTGCCCGAGGTGGCGGAGACGTTCGTGACGGGCGGCGCGCCGAAGCAGATCCGGGTGCAGATCGACCCCACGCGCCTCGCCGCAAGTGGCGTCACACCGGGCGAAGTGATGATGGCCTTGCGCGGCGCCAACGCGCGGCTCGCCGCCGGTGAGATCGCGGTGCGCGACAGCGTGCTGCGCATCGACGTCGGCGCGCCACTGGCCACGGCGCTCGATGTCGGCAGCGTGGTCGTGTCGTCGCGTGGCGGACGCGCCGTCTATCTCCGCAACGTCGCCGACGTGCGCGAGGACTTCGGCGAGCACACCAGCTACGTGTCGCACCGCGATGGCCGCGGTCCGTCGGAAGCGGCCGTCACGATTGCCGTGGCCAAGCGGAAGGGCGCCAACGCGACCGCCGTCACTCATGCCGTGATGCAGCGAGTGGACCAGGCCAAGGGCCGGCTCATTCCCGGCGGCGTCCAGCTGTCGGTGACGCGCGACTACGGTGAGACGGCCGGCGAGAAGGCGCAGGAACTCATCCTGCACCTCATCATCGCCACGCTGAGTGTCACGGCGCTGATCTGGCTGTTCCTGGGCTGGCGCGAGGCGCTGGTGGTGTTGGTGGCCGTCCCGGTCACGCTCGCCCTCACGCTGTTCGTGTACTACGCGCTCGGCTACACGCTCAATCGCATCACGTTGTTCGCGCTGATCTTCTCGATCGGTATTCTGGTGGACGACGCGATCGTGGTGGTGGAGAACATCTATCGCCACCTCGAGATGGGCGATCGCAGCGCGGAGGACGCCTCGATCGACGCCGTGGATGAAGTCGGCAACCCGACGATCCTGGCCACGTTCACGGTCATTGCGGCCATTCTGCCGATGGCGTTCGTCAGCGGCATGATGGGACCCTACATGCGGCCGATTCCGATCGGCGCGTCAGTGGCCATGGTGGCCTCACTCGCGGTGGCCTTCATCGTCACGCCGTATCTCGCCTATCGACTGCTCAAGGGACATGTAAAGCCCGTGCTGGTGCCGGCGGGCCATGCGAGTCTGGAGCATCCGCCTGAAGAAGGCGGTCAGGTGGACCGGATCTATCGCATGATCATGGTGCCGCTCATGGAGCAGCAGGGTCGTCGGCGCGCCTTCTACGCCGGCATCATCGCGCTGCTGCTGGTGAGCGTGAGCTTGGTGGGCTTCAAGGCGGTGCAGGTGAAGATGCTGCCGTTCGACAACAAGAGTGAATTCCAGGTCGTGCTCGACTTGCCCGAAGGCACCACGCTGGAAACGTCCAACGAGGCGGCGTCACGCATTGCGGCGTATCTGAGCACGGTGCCCGAGGTCGTGAGCACGCAGGTGTATGCCGGCACGTCGGCGCCGTTCAACTTCAACGGCCTGGTGCGCCACTACTTCATGCGCAGCGGACCCAACGTGGCCGATGTGCAGGTGAATCTGCTGCCGAAGGGTGAACGCGACCGGCAGAGTCACGCCATCGCGGTGGCCGTACGCCCTGGTGTCGACAGCATCGCGCGGCTGTATCAGGCATCGGCCAAGGTGGCCGAGATTCCACCTGGACCGCCCGTGCTCTCCACGCTCGTGGCTGAAGTCTATGCCGGCGACGATTCGACGCGACTGGCGGCGGCGCGTGCGGTGAAGGAGGTGTTCGAGAAGACGCCCGGTGTGGTGGACGTGGACTGGACCGTCGAGGCGCCGCAGGCCAAGCGTACCTTCCGCGTGGACCGCGTGCGAGCGGCCGAGTCGGGTGCCAGCGTGGAGCAGATCACGCAGACGTTGTACCTCGCGCTGTCCGGTGCGCCTGCGGGCATCGCCAGTTCGCCAACGGCACGCGAAGGCATCGCGATCGTGCCACGCCTGCCGCTCGATCAGCGCAGCAGTGTGGAAGCGCTGCTGTCGTTGCCCATCGCCACCATGCAGGGACCGCAGCCGCTGGCCCGGTTCGTCACGGTGATCAACGGCACACGGGATGGCTCGCGCATCCGGAAGGATTTGCGTCCGGCGATCTACGTGACGGGTGACGTGGCACGTGAGATCGAGAGTCCGGTGTACGCGATTCTCGACATGAACCGTCAGCTCGATGCAATTCGCGTGAATGGCGCCGCGATTGCGCGCTACAACGCAGTGCCGCCGGAAACGGTGAGCGAGACGGCGATCAAGTGGGACGGCGAGTGGCAGGTCACGATCGAAGTGTTCCGCGATCTCGGTCTCGCCTTCGCGATCGTCCTGCTGCTGATCTACGTGCTGGTGGTGGGCTGGTTCCAGCGCTTCACGATTCCGCTGGTGATCATGGCGCCGATTCCGCTCACGCTCATCGGCATCCTGCCGGGTCACGCGATCAGCGGCGCGTTCTTCACCGCGACCAGCATGATCGGCATGATCGCGCTGGCCGGCATCATCGTGCGCAACTCGATCCTGCTGGTGGACTTCATCCAGCTCGAAGAAGCCCGCGGCCGGTCCGCTGGCCGACGCGGTGCTCGAAGCCGGCGCGGTGCGGTTCCGTCCGATCGCGCTCACGGCTGCGGCCGTGGTGGTCGGCGGCTTGGTGATGGTGCTCGACCCGATCTTCCAGGGGCTGGCCGTCGCGCTGATGAGCGGGGCGATCGTCGCCACGCTGCTCACGATGGTGGTGGTTCCTCTTCTCTACTGGCAACTCAACCGGAGCAACACTCATGTGTAACGACAAGATCATTCGTCGCATCGCCGGCGTCTTCGTCATGCTGTCCGTCGCCCTCGGCTACTTCGTGCACCCCGGCTTCCTGTTCTTCACGGCCTTCGTGGGGTTCAACCTGTTCCAGTCGAGCATCACGAACTTCTGTCCGCTTGAACTCATGCTGGGCAAGGCGGGTATGTTCGGATGCACGCCGAAGCGCAGTTCCTGACACGCAGCTCCTGACACTCACGGAACCCCATCGATGACCACCACCAGCGCCAAGAAGGCGGTGCTCCCCTGCACCGCCTGCGGCAAACTGAACCGCGTTGACCTGTCCCGGGCCGATGCGCAGCCGAAATGCGGGACCTGCCGGGTACCGCTGGTGCTCGACGCGCCCGTGGTGCTCACCGATGCCAACTTCGACACCGTGGTCGCGAACAGCACGGTGCCGGTGATGGTCGACTTTTACGCCGACTGGTGCGGACCCTGCAAGATGATGGCGCCGGTGTTTGCGCAGTTCGCGAAGCAGCAACGCGGGCAGGCCATCGTGGCGAAGGTCGACACCGATCGTAATCCCGGTGTCGCCGCGCGATTCGCGATCCGGAGCATTCCCACGATCGCGCTACTGAAGGACGGCAAGGAAGTGGCGCGTCAGGTCGGCGCCGTGCCGATGGGCCAACTGGAGCAGATGGTGATCAGCGCCCGCTGATCACCTTCTTGCGCTCGGCCAATTCGCTCTCCAATCGCCCGCACACCAATTCGCACAGCTTGAGCACGTCGGCGTCGGCGAGTTCGTAGCGCACGTACACGCCGTCGCGCTCGCGGCTCACCAATCCGTGATTGAACAGAATGGCCAGGTGCCGCGAGACGTTGGCCTGGCCCATTCCCGTGGCCTCGACCAGCTCGTTCACCGTGCACGAGCCACCGCGCAGTTCCTGCAGGAGGCTGAGCCGCGCCTTGTCACTCAAGGCCTTGAAACGGTCCGCCACCAGATCGAGCAACTCCGGACGCATCACCTTGTGGGCCATCGATCCTCCCCGCGAGAAATTCACGTATACACACGTATGAATATATCACGGAGACCACGAGGACGGCAAGTATCGCCGTCCTCGTGATGTTTTGCGGAGCGACTCAGGCCAGCGTGGCTTCCAGGCTGATGTCGGCTTTGAGCAGGCGCGACACCGGGCAGCCCGCCTTCGCGTTCTCGGCCAGCGTCTGGAACTGCTCGGCGGTGATGCCGGGAATGCTGGCGGTGAGCTTCAGCACGATCTTGGTGATCGTCTGGTTGCCGTCCACGGGCTCCATGGTCAGCACGGCGGTGGTGTTGATCTCGTCGGCGGTGAAGCCGGCGCCGGCCAGCTGGAACGACAGCGCCATCGAGAAGCAGCCCGCATGCGCGGCCGCGATGAGTTCCTCGGGGTTCGTGCCGTTGCGCCCGTCCTCGTCCTGGAAGCGGAGCTTGAACGAATACGGCTGCGCGTTCAGGACGCCGCTCGGCGTCGTGAGCGTGCCGCTGCCTTCCTTGCCCGTGCCCTTCCACTGTGCCTGTGCTGTGCGCTGCATCGACCAACCCTCGCGTACGAGATCATATCGGACGGGCACCGGACGGCACCCTCCCCAGCTCCAGAGCAAATATGGGGCCTTGCCGCGCGGCGCGCCGCGCCCTCTTTTGGGGGACGTCTCCCTCTGCCCCGGCTCCCGATGTCTGCATCACTCGCTCTCCCCGGCCGCGCCCTTGTGGCGCTGCTCGCCCTCGCGGCCACGAACGTCTCGGCCCAGACGGCCGAATCCGTCGTACTGCGCGCCTCGCGCGTCATCGATGGGACGGGACGCACCCTGCGCAATCAGGACGTGACGGTTCAAGGTGGCAGGATCACCGCCATGCGCGCCTCGGCCGGTCCGCTTCCGGCGAGGGGCATCGATCTGGGTACGCGTACGCTACTGCCGGGACTTATCGACACGCACGTTCATCTGGGATGGTACATCACCGACAAGCAGCGACTCCACGAGGATCGCGACGGTGACACCCCCGAGGTGAGCACGCTGCAGCGCGCAGGGAATGCCTGGGCCACACTGCGCGCCGGGTTCACGACCGTGCAGAGCATCGGCGAGGCCGACAACGCCGTGCTCCGTGATGCGATCAACGCGGGTCGTATTCCCGGCCCGCGGGTGCTCACGTCGCTGGGCTCGCTCAGCGAACGCACCGGGGGCGGGTCACCCGATTCGTTGCGCGCGTCGGTGCGGCGGTTCAAGGCCCGTGGTGCCGATGTGATCAAGCTCTTCGCCTCCAAGTCGATTCGTGACGGCGGCGAGGCCACGATGACGCCGGAACAGCTCGAGGCGGCGTGTGGTGAATCGAAGGCGCAGGGACTGCGCTCGGTGGTGCACGCCCATTCGGCGGAAGCGGTGCAACGCGCCGCCCGAGCCGGGTGCACCCAGGTGGAGCACGGCGTGTTCGCCGACGACGCGACGCGTGCGCTGCTGGTGCAACGCGGTACGTATTTCGATCCGCAGTGCGGACTCGTGTTTCACAATTACCTCGACAACAAGCCGTGGTTCGAGGGTATCGGCAACTATAACGCGGCCGGCTTCGCGTCGATGGAACAGGCGATTCCGCTGGCCGAGAAAGGCATCGGCCTCGCCGCCAAGGTGCCCACCCTGAAACTCGTGTTCGGTACCGATGCGGTCGCCGGCGCACATGGGCGCAACGCCGAAGAGCTGGTGTGTCGCGTGCGTCGCGGCGGCCAACCGGCCATGGACGCGATCATCAGCGCGACCAGCCGTGCCGCCGAGTCGCTCGGCCTCGAGAAGGAGATCGGCCGCATCGCCGTGGGCTACGCCGCCGACGTCATCGCCACCGATGGCGACCCGGTCGCGCAGATCGAGGCATCGCAACACGTGTCGTTCGTCATGAAGGGCGGCCGCGTATATCGCAACGATGGCCAGGCGGGAGTACGCAAGTGACCTCACGTCGCAGCTTCTTGAAGACCGCCGGTGCACTCACCGCTGGCGTGGCTACCGTCGGTACGGCGGCAACGGGGTGCGCGGTGAAGGATCCGACCGCCAGCAATGCGACGGGTCTCGAGAGCGCCACGGAGCGCGTGCGCGGGTTCGATCGCGTATTGCTCGATGCCGTCGCCAGCGCTGTGCTTCCCTCTTCGCTGGGTGCTTCTGGCGTTCGCGCCGCGACTGATGCGTTCGTCGCGTGGGCGGATGGTTATGAGCCCGTGGCCGAGGAGATGCACGGCTATGGCTACGCCGACATCCGGTATCTGCCGGCCGACCCGTCGCCGGCGTGGCGCGCCCAGCTCACCGCCCTGAACGTGCTGGCACACAAGCACGGTACGATCGGCTTTGCGACACTGACGGTTCCGCAGCGTCAGGATCTGCTGCGCGCCGTGTTGCGTGACCAGCGCGGCGATCGACTCCCCGCACCGCTCGACGCCAACCATGTCGCGATCGCGTTGCTGGCGCATTGGTCGTCGGGGCCCGATGCGTGGGACACCGCACTCGGGGCGCGTGTCGCGCCCGGAGTATGCCGCACGCTGGGTGAGGCCACGCGTAAACCGCTGCCCGTCACCACCACCGCCGCCGCGGCCACGGAGCCACGCGCATGATCACGCACAGCGCAGACATCGTCATCGTCGGCAGTGGCATCACCGCCGCACTCATGGCGGAATCGCTCGCCGAGAAGACCACCAAGTCCATTCTCGTCGTTGAAGCAGGCAAGCCCACGACGCCGTTCGCCGACCGCGTCAAGGCGCGCGAGCGCTGGCGGGCGTACGGCGAGAGTCCGTGGAAGCAGGATCATCTCGACGACCAGAACGCCACCGGCACCACGTGGGGCTTCTCACCGAGCATGAACGTGGGCGGGCTCGCGATGCACTGGGGCGGTGTGTCGCCTCGATACTCGCCGGAAGACTTCAAAGTGCGCAGCATGTACGGCGTGGGCACCGACTGGCCGTTCAGTTACGACGATCTCGATCCGTTCTATCAGGAAGCGGAAGAGCGGATGGGCGTGGCCGGCGAGCAGGGCCCGGTCGCGCTCGATCCGCGGGGCAAGCCGTATCCGATGCCGCCGTTGCCGATCAACTACAACCTCGCGCAGCTGCAGCAGTGGGCCACGAAGGCCGGTATCGCCACGTGGAGCACGCCGAGCGCGAAGAACTCCGTGCAGCACGATGGACGCGCGCAGTGTCAGCGGTGCGACACCTGCTATCCCATCTGCCCCACCGGCGCCAAGTACTCGCCCGATTTCACCTGGGACGCGTTGATGGCACGCAAGCGCGTCACGCTCGTGACCGAGACATTGGTGCGCAAGCTGCATGCCGATCCGAAGACCGGTCGCATTATGCGCGCCACGGGCAATCGCACGAACGCTTCAGGCGAAGAGGTCACCATCGAGGGCGGCACCTTCGTGCTGGCGGCGGGCTTCGTGTGGTCACCGCATCTGCTCCTGTTGTCGAATAGCAGCGCGTTCCCGAATGGACTGGCCAATCGCAGCGGACTCGTAGGGAAGTATCTGGCGGGCCATCGCAATGTGAACGCGTATCTGCGATTGCCGATGGAGCTGTTCCCGGGCATCAACGTGCAGCATTCACTGGTGTCGAAGCAGTTCATGCGAGTGCCTCGCTCGGCGCGCTATCTGCGCCACGACCTGCGTATCTGGGAGTCGAGCGTAGGCCGCGAGCCGCGGTTGCGCGGTGACGATGGCGCGGTGCAGTTCGGCGACGCGCTGATGCAGGATTGGCAGCAGCGCGCGAAGGGCGCGACGGCGCGCGTGCGCGGCTACTACGATGTTCTGCCCGACAAGGACAGCGCGCTGTCACTCGACGCGTCGAAGACGAACCGTTTCGGCGATCCGATGCCGAACGTGTCGTTCAAGGACGCGCCGGAAAGCGCGGCGCTGAAGGATTGGCAGGAGGAGCAGCTGCGAGAGCTGTTTCGGACGATGGCCAAAGCCGGCGGCGGCGAAATCCTGCGCATGGAGAACAGCGCCAACGATCTCGGGCAGGAACATCCCACGGGTGGCTGCCGGATGGGCACCGATCCCACGCAGAGCGTGGTCGACGCGCACGGACGCGCGCACGACCACGAGAATCTGTGGGTGGCCGGCGCCCCGACGCAGCCCACAGCGTCGTGCTGCAACGGCACGCTGACCTTCGTGGCGGTGGGGCTGCGGACCGCGGCGGCCGTCGCGGGCGCGGCCGTGTAAGCCAGACCACGGTGCGCTCTTTCGAGAGCGTCCCGACGTTGGCTACGGGCGTTTCGGCGCCGCGCAGGTAGAGAAGCCGAAGATCGTATACAGCGGGCACGATCCGAGGGCGGCCGTCACGAGTGGGATGAAGCCGAGATAGCCCCACGCGGTCTGCGGGCCCGTGAACGCGATGGCAAGCAGGCCGATTCCGAGCGCGATGCGAAGCACACGGTCGACCGTGCCCATGTTCTTGGGAAGAAGAGCGGACATTCGGCACTCCGGTGAAGGGTGGGCAGGGATCTCAACGAATCATTGCCCCCCGCAGCCCACTTGGCGCTCGGGCTTTCCCTGACATGGGCCTGTGGGGCAACTTTCACGGGTACGCACCCTCCACCCATCCTGCCGATGCGCCGTTCTCTCCTTCGTGCCGTTCTTGTCGGCCCGCTCCTGGCCGCACCTCTGCTTGCCCAGTCGCGCGCCGTCACGGCCGCCGACTACGCGCGCGCCGAGCGCTTCCTCGCCTTCAACACGGCGAATCTGGTCGCGCGCACCGGTGTGCAGCCCACCTGGCTTCCTGACGGTCGGTTCACCTACCGCGTCCGACTGCCTGATGGCAGCTCGCCGCTCGTGGTCGTCGACCCGATCAAGGGGACCAAGACGGACTGTACCGCCGCCGGTGCCAACTGCCCGGCTGAGCCCGCACGCGCCAACGGCCGTCCGGCCGCCCGCCCCGGTGGTCGTCCGCCCGAGCATGTCTCACCCGACGGCAAGACGGCCGCGTTCATCCGCGACTGGAACCTCTGGGTTCGCGACGTCGCCACCAACAAGGAAACGCAGGTCACCACTGACGGCGTGAAGGACTTCGGGTACGCCACCGACAACGCCGGCTGGATTCATTCGGATCGCGCGATTCTCACCTGGTCGCCCGACTCCAAGAAGTTGGCCACGTTCCAGCAGGATCAGCGCAACGTCGGCGAGATGTATCTCGTGAAAACCAAGGTCGGCCATCCGGAGCTGAGCGCCTGGAAGTATCCGCTGCCGGGTGACAGCGTGGTGTCAATGATCCATCGCGTGATCATCGATCTGTCGGGCTCGTCACCGAAGACGGTGCGATTCAAGATGCCGGCCGATCAGCACCGCTCGTCCGTGTGCGATCACATCTCGTGCAGCGGCGGCGAACTCTCCGACGTGGAGTGGTACGCCGACGGCAGCAAGCTGGCGTTCCTGTCGAACACACGCGATCACAAGATCGCCACGCTGCGCATCGCTGACGCCAACACGGGTGACGTGCGTGACGTGCTGCGCGAAGAAGTGGCGACGCAGTTCGAGAGCGGCGACAACGTGCCCAACTGGCGCGTGCTGCCCGCGACGAACGAAGTGATCTGGTTCTCCGAGCGCGACGACTGGGGTCAGCTGTATCTGTACGACCTCACCACGGGCGCGCTCAAGTCGAAGATCACGACCGGCGACGGTCCGGTGCTCTCCGTCGAGCGTGTGGACGAGAAGGCGCGCATGATCTGGTTCGTGGCGGCCGGCAAGATTCCGGGTCGCGATCCGTATTTCCGCCATCTCTATCGCATTGGCATGAACGGCAAGGGACTTACGCTGCTCACGCCGGAAGACGGTGACCACAACACCACGCTGTCGCCGAACGGCGCCGTGTTCGTAGACAGCTGGTCACGCGCCGACCTTGCGCCGACCGCCGTGCTGCGCAACGCAACCACCGGCAAGCTGATCTCGACGCTCGAGCAGGGCGACATTTCGAAGCTCGTGGCGAGCGGCTGGAAGGCGCCCACGCGCATCACCGTGAAGGACCGCGCGGGCAAGTGGGACCTGTACGGGTTGATGTGGACGCCGACCACGCTCGACTCGACGAAGAAGTACCCGATCATCAACTACATCTACCCGGGCCCGCAGGGTGGCAGCGTGGGCAGCCGTCAGTTCTCGGCGGCCACGCGCGACAATCAGGCCTTGGCCGAGCTGGGATTCATTGTGGTGGCCATCGACGGCACGGGTAATCCGACGCGCTCGAAGTCGTTCCACGATGCGTACTACGGCCGCATGAGTGACAACACGCTTCCCGATCAGATCGCGGGCATGAAGCAGCTGGCCGAGCGCTATCGCTTCATCGATCTGGACCGCGCCGGCATGTGGGGCCACTCGGGCGGCGGGTTCGCCACAGCCTCGGCGATGTTCCAGTACCCGGACTTCTTCAAGGTCGGTATTTCCGAGTCGGGCAATCACGACAACCGCAACTACGAGGACGACTGGGGCGAGCGGTATCACGGCCTGCTCACCAAGATCGGTGCGGTGGACAACTACGACAAGGAAGCCAATCAGACGCTGGCCAAGAACCTCAAGGGCAAGCTGATGCTGGCGCACGGCACGATGGACGACAACGTGCCGCCCGACAACACCTGGCTCGTGGTCGACGCGCTGATCAAGGCGGGCAAGGACTTCGACCTCGTCATGATTCCGAATGCGGCGCACGGCTACGGCGCGGCCTCGAACTACATGATGCGCCGTCGCTGGGATTATTTCGTGCAGCATCTCCTCGGCGCGACGCCGCCGAAGGAATATCAGATCGGCCCGAAGAACTGAGCCATGGAACGACTCTTTGTGATGATCGGCGCGCTATCCGGCGGCATTGGTGTCGCCGCCGGCGCCTTTGGCGCGCACGCCCTGCGGGCCCGGCTCGAACCGCGCATGCTCGAAGTCTTCGAGACCGGCGCCCGTTATCAGATGTACCATGCGCTCGCCATGTTGGCGGCCGCGTGGGTCGTGACGCGATTCCCGGGATCGATGGCCAACGCCAGTGGATGGCTCTTTCTGGCAGGTACGGTGCTCTTCTCCGGCTCGCTGTACATGATGGCCTTCACCGGTATTCGAGCGCTCGGCGCGATCACGCCCATCGGCGGCGTCTGCTTCATCGCCGGCTGGGCGTGCCTCGCCCTCGCCGCCCTGCGCCGCTAGTCCCTCGCCGCGCGCTCCGCGAAATCGTGTGACACAACACGACATCGCAGGGCGCGCGGCCGCGTTCGACGACCGGCGTAGCGGCGTGGACCGCAGCTTGCATTGCGGGCCTCCATGCTCGCCTCGTACCGCTCGCTACAGACTAGGTCGCTGTGGTACCACGGCGTCACGCGATTCACCGCCACACAACGGCTCGCCTTGCTCGCGGCCGTGTGGTACGTGTCGGCGTTGCTGCCCTTGGCACGCCTCTCCGCGCAACCGCGCGACCGTCGTGATGGCGACCGGGCTCAGCGGGAAACTCCAGAGATTCTGGCGCTGCGGATCACTGGCACGTCGCATCTGCCCAAGGCCGACCTGCAGCGCAGTCTCGTGTCCCAGCCATCGGCGTGCAAGAGTCGGCTGCTCACACCGCTCTGCTGGATCACGAAGTCGCACCTCGTGTACGACCGTCGCTATCTCGATCGCGACGAGTTTCAGCGCGACGTGCTGCGGGCGTTGGTGTTCTACTTCCGCCGCGGGTATCGCGACGTCACCGTGGACACGAGCATCGTGCGCTCCGGCACCCGGGGTGTGCGCATCATCATCTCGGTGAAGGAGGGACCGCCCACGCGCGTCACCTCCAGCGGGATCGTGTCCACCGAGCCGGTCCCGTTCGACAGCGTGCGACTGCTGCGCCCGCGCGTGAACGAGCCGCTCAATCTCCTGGCGGTGGATTCCACGGTGGCGCGCGTGCGCGACGCCCTGTGGGAAGTAGGTTTCGCCGACGCGACGATCACGCCGCAAACGCGTGTTGACTCCGCGGCCGACAGCGCCTCGCTGCGCTTCCTCGTAGATCGCAAGCGCCGCGTCACGATCAGCGACGTGCGCATCGAGGGCCAGGAAAAGATCTCCGAGTTCTCGATCCGGCGCTCGCTGCGTATTGCGCCCGGTGATGTGTTCCGCCGCTCCCGTATCGCGCGGAGCCAGCGCGCGCTCTACGAATCGGCCCTGTTTCGACGTGCGACGATCGATACGCTGCCGCATGTCCCCGGCGCGCCGGACAGCGTGAAGTCACTGGTCGTCCGTGTCATCGAAGCGCCGCAACGCGAGGCACGGGCGAGCGTCGGCTTCACCACCGCGGACTTCGTCCAGGCGGAGGCACGCTTCACGCACAACTACTGGCTGGGAGGCACGCGCCGTTTCGACGCGAACGTGACCGTCGGCAACCTGCTGGCGCAGCAACTCACGCAGAGTCAGTTCTTCGTGAACTTCACCAATATCTCCCGGGACAACGCGCTCGGACGCTTCTACTCGCCGACCTATCAGGCCAGCGTCGACATGCGACAGCGTTGGTTCGGCTCGCCGCGCAACACCGTGGGGGCGAGCCTGTTCTCGCATCGGCGAAGCTCCCCCGGCGTGTTCGTGGATCGCGGCTACGGCGTGGGCACCACCTTCACGCGCGAGCTCGGCATTCGCATGCCGGCGAGCGCCTCGTATCGCTTCGAGATCAGCAGCGTCGAAGCCGGTGACGTGTACTTCTGTGTGAACTACGGCGTCTGCGACGGATCGACGATTCAGGCCCTGCGCGGCGAACAGCGCCTTTCTCCCGTGGCACTGACCGTCTCGATGGATCGCAGCGACGCCCCGCTGTCTCCCACACGAGGCGTGCGCTTTCGTGCCGAGGTGGAACATGCCTCGGCGTTCACCGCGTCCGACTTCCGCTACAACCGGGCGATGACGGATGTGGCCGCCTATCTGCCCCTGCCCTTCCGTCGCATGGTCGGGGCGATCCACCTACGCGCCGGATGGGTCCAGCCGCTGGCCAGCACGGCCAGTGCGGTGGGATTGCCGGCCGGCGCCGATGGGCTTGCGTCGTCCGAGATTCTGCATCCCCGCAAGCGATTCTACGCCGGCGGCGCGCAGAGTGTGCGCGGCTTCGGTGAGAATCAACTCGGTCCACGTGTGCTCACCATCGCGCCCGACGTGTTGCGCGGGCGGGCCACGTCCGGCAGCGACACCACGTATCGGTGCGCGCCGTCGGTGCCGATTACTTCCTGCAGCGTGAATGAGGCGTCGCTTCGCGATAGCGACTTTCAGGTGCGACCACTGGGCGGAACCACGCTGCTCGAAGGCAGCATCGAACTGCGCATCCCGGTCTGGCGCTCGCTGGTCGGCGCGCTGTTCGTCGACGGGGCCATTCTGGGCGAAGGCACGCTGAATTCCATTACCCGTGGTACCGGTGCGATCACGCCGGGATTCGGTGTGCGCTATGAATCGCCGGTCGGGCCGATTCGCATCGACCTCGGGCTTCGGCCCACGCTGCGCCGCGCACTTCCCGTCATCACCGAAACGACTGACAGCACCGGACAGCGCGTGCTGGTTGCGCTCGCGCCCGATTCCGGATGCGGGGCGCTGTCGAGTGCCGGCTGTCGCACCTTTCCCGACCCGGCGGAGCGACTGAGCTTCTTCCGCAAGGTCACGAACCGTCTCACGTTGCACCTCAGCATCGGACAGGCCTTCTGATGACCATGTCCCTGCGACGCCTCGCCGTGTGGGCGGCGGCAACCGTGCTCGGGATCGTGGCGCTGGCCCTCGCGGCCGCGTTCGCCGTGACGAACACCGACTGGGGACGCGAGCAGGTGCGCACGCGTGCGCTGGCGGCGCTGAACGGTGCGGCACACGGCAATGTGCGTATCGGCGCCGTGAGCGGAAATCTGCTGTCGGGCATGACGCTGCACGATCTCTCCATTACGGACAGCGCCGGTGCCCCGTTCATCGTCGCCAAAGCGCTGCACGCACGCTACGGTCTGCGTGCGCTGATCGGCCGCCGCATCGACCTGAGCGACGTACGACTCACCGACGCCCACATCGTGATCGAACGACCGACCAACGGCGTGTGGAATTACGATCGCATCTTTCCGAAGGACACGTCGCAGCGCGGGGACAACACACCGGGCTTCGGCGACTGGGTCGTGCTCAACGACGTGACGGTGCAGCGGACGCGACTCACCGTGCGTTCGCCGTGGTCGCCCGATTCGGCGCTGCGCGGCGCCGCCCGGGACAGCGCGATCGCGTCGGCGCTCAACGGGAACGAACGCGCGGTCGTTTTGCGGGCGACGTCGGGTGAAGGTTGGCAGGGCGTGCAGGAGTTCGCGGATATCAACGCACGACTTCCCTTGGTGCGCGTGGCGCATCCCGACTTCGTCACGCGGCTTATTCGCGCGGATTCGCTGCGCATGAACGCGTACCTGTTCTCTCCGCCGGGCGCGATCGTGCGTCAGGCCTCCGGCGAGTTCGAGCTCGACGGCGACTCGGTATGGTTCCGAAACGTCGCGCTGACCCTGCCCGCCTCGCGCGCCCGCTTGAGCGGGCGATACGAGATCGAACATGGCGATCTCCTGCTGCGCACCGTTGGCGCGCCCGTCGCCCTTGCCGATATCCGCTTTTTGTACCCCGCGCTGCCCGACAGCGGCGGCGGACGTATCGATCTCGCACTCGATTGGACGGGGGCGACGCAGCGGTACGATGTGCGCGACCTCGACGTCTCCGCGCTCGGCGGGCGCATTCGCGGTGTGCTGGGGCTCACGCTCACGGACACGGTCCGCCTGCGCGAGACATCGCTGGAATTCGCGACACTGCCCACGTCGCTCATCGAACGGTTGATACCCGGACTCGACCTGCCGCGCACCGGCACGATCAGCGGTCGCGCGAAGGCCGACGGCACCACCAGCGCCATGCAGCTCGACGGTGATGTGACGTTCGACGATGAGCGCTCGGGCCGGAGTCGTGTGTACGCCACCGGTGAAGTCGGCGCGGCCGACGGCGTATTCTCGGCGCGCGATCTGCACGTGACCTTGGCGCCGTTGCAGGTCGATCTGGCGCGCATCGCCATGTCCTCACTCCCGGTGGGCGGTACGCTCGAAGGCAGTACCATTCTGGACGGCCAGACAGACCGTCGGCTGGATGCGCGTGCCATCAGTCTCACGCACCGCGATCGCGGCGAACGTTCGCGCGTCGACGGACGGGCCGCGTTTCGCATGTCATCGTCGACCGCGCCCAGCTGGTTCCACGCGCAGATCACCGCGCGACCCCTGTCTCTGGTGTCGGTTGGCCGCTTTGCCCCCGCAGCGGGATTGCGCGGTGCGGTCTGGGGGCCGATCCGGGCCACCGGACCGCTCGATGCCCTCGGCATCAGCTCGACGCTTCGAACGTCGGACGGCGGCATCGTCAGTGCGCGCGGACAGCTCGATCTGGCGAGTGCAGAGCTGGGCTACGCGCTGGACGTCGCGACGCAGCTCTTCAACGCCAACGAACTCGTGGAGAAGGCACCGGCCACGTCGATCAGCGCGCAGATGCAGGTGCGCGGCCGTGGCATCGATCCGGCGACGATGCGCGGCGAGTATGCGGCGGATGTCGTCGCCTCGCGCGTAGACACCGTCGCCCTCGATTCGCTGCGCCTGCGTCTCCGCATTGGCGGCGGACTGGCCACGCTCGACACCCTGACGCTCAACGCGCCCGGCGTAGCGGCGGATGCCACCGGAACCTTCGGGCTCTCGCGCGCGGCCACCGGCGATCTCCGCTACGCCATCCGCGTCGACTCTTTGGCGCAGCTCGCCCGCTATGTGCCGCGTGACACCAGTGAGGTATTCCCCCGTCCGTTGTCGACGGCCGAGCAGCTGCGTCGCGCGCGGCAGGATTCGGCGCGGGTGGCACGACAGCTCGCCGTCGCTCGCGCGGCGGGCGTCGAGCCACCTGCGACTCGCGTCGCGATCGATACGCCCTCCGTGTTGCGCCGCGATACGCTGGCGGGCTCGCTCACGGCATCAGGGCGCGTGCAGGGTGGGCTGAACGGATTCGACTTGACCGGCGTGATGCAGGGACTTGGTATCGTGGCGCTGGGCAATCGCGTGCAACGCGTCCAGGCGCAGTACCGATGGAACGGTGCGCTCACCGACAGTGCGCAGGTCGCCCTGCGCGTCAACGCCGACACCGTGGTCGCGGCCGGCTTCGCACTCGACAGCGTGGTCGTGCGCGGTGACTATCGCGCTCCCGGCGGCAACGCGCAGGTCGCGATCTATCAGAGCAGCGACCGCGATTACACGATGAACGCGATTTACGCCATCCGCCCGGAGCAGCGCGAGCTCACGCTCAATGATCTGCGGCTTCGATTCGACACGACACAGTGGAGCGCCCTTCGCCCCGGAACGATTCGTTGGGGCCAACCGGGTATCGAGATCGACAGTCTCGACTTGCGGAGCAACACGAATGGCCGCGTGTTCGCCAATGGCATCGTTCCCACCGATGGCGTGGCCGACCTGCATCTCATCGTGCAGAATTTCCAGATGGGCGACCTGCTGGGACTCGTGCAGAGTGATCTCGAAGCACAGGGCGTGATCGGCGTCGAAACGCGGATCACCGGCTCCGGTCGCAGCCCGCGTATCACCGGTACGGCCGCCGTCACCCGCGGCAGCTATCGCGGCACCGCCGTGCCGGACCTGCGCAGCCGGTACGACTATGCCGATCGGGTGATGCAGGTGAGCGCGCAACTCACGGATTCCGCCCGCGGCGATGCGCGACCGTCGGCTACCGCCACGGCGCGGCTACCGCTCGACCTCGCGTTCACGGGTGTGGAAGGTTCCCGCCTGCTCGACGATGCGGCCACGGGCGAACTGCGCGCCGACAGCCTGCCGCTGGACCTGCTGTCACGCGTGACCGATGCGCTCGCCAACGTACGCGGCGACGCGAGCGGTCAGGCCAGCCTGCGTGGCACCTTGCGCAAGCCGGACATCACGGGCGCGCTCGCGCTGCGCAATGCGCAGACGGATGTCGTGGCGCTCGGCGTCACGCTCAAGCGCATGAACGGCTCGATGCGCCTGAACGGCGACAGCATCGTGATCGACTCGCTCACTGCGGACAGTGACGGTCGCATCGCGATGTCCGGAGGTATCGGCATCGCGCGCATCGCCGAGCCGAGCTTCGACATTCGCGTCGCGGCGCAGCACGCGCGCATCCTGAACAACGAACAAGGCCGCGCCAGCGCGGACGCCGACTTCACCATGCGCGGGCCGTTCAACGATGTGCTCGTCCAGGGACGGGCGCGCATCCGCGAAGGCGTGTTCTACATACCGAAGCCGGACACGCGCGAGGTCATCAACGCGGGCGATCCCGCCGTGTTCGCCGTGATCGACACCTCCGATATCCGTCAGCGCGAGCTCCTGCCGGAGCCCTCACCGCTCTTGGCCAACATGCGCATGGAGCTCGGTCTCGCCGTGGACCGGGACACGTGGGTGCGGTCGCAGGAAGCCAACATCGAGATCTACAGCGAAGACGACCTCCGCATCACCGTCGACCGGCGTCGTCAGGCGCTGGCACTCGATGGCATCGTGAACACCGACCGCGGCGAGTACGAGTTTCTCAGCAAGCGCTTTCAGGTGAAGCGTGGAGCGGTTCAGTTCATCGGCACGCAGGACATCAATCCGCTCGTGCAGATCACCGCCGAGTACAAGGTGCAGCAGCCGTCACGTCAGGCCATCGACATTCGTGTGCTCATCGGCGGCACGCTGCGTTCGCCGAGGCTCACGCTGGAGAGCGACGCCCAACCGCCGATCTCGCAGAGTGACCTGCTCAGCTATCTCGCCTTCGGCAGCGAGACCGGTTCGTTGTTGCAGTTCGGCGGGTCGAGCCTCTCCGGTGGGTCCGCCGGCGGAAGCTTGGTCGGGACAAGCGCCGCGTTGGCCACGCGTCAACTCACGGGCGTGGCGCTCGGCGTAGCCGTGAGTGAGCTCGAGGGACAGGCCGCGCGATCGCTGGGCGCCGATGTCTTCAACATCACACCGTCCAACGTGCCGACTGAACTGGCGAGCGGCAACTTCGGCGCGCTCACGACCTTCCTGAAGGGCACGCAGTTCGAGTTCGGGAAGTACTTCACGACGCGCACCTTCGTCGGACTGCAAGTGCAAGCAACGACCACGCCGGGCTTCCGCGTGGAGCATCAGCTCAGTCGCAATCCCGGATTGTCGATCGAGTCGACCTTTCAGCCGCGCTTCTTCCTCCCGGAGCCGTCACTGTCGGAGCAGGAGATCACGAAGGCGAACGCGTTCGGCCTGTTCTTCGTGAGACGCTGGCGCTTTTAGGGGGTGACGAACTGGAGCACAGCTGCGATTCTTCCTACATGCTCCTCAGTCAGCCATCCGTACCGCAACTCGCAGCGATCGCCGCCATCTCCGCCGTGGGCGGCGCCGTGAACTCGATTGCCGGCGGCGGCACGCTGCTGACATTCCCGGCCTTGCTGGCGCTCGGTGTCCCGCCGGTGTCGGCCAACGCGACCAGCACGCTCGCACTCTGGCCAGGCTCGCTGGCGAGCATGTGGGGCTACCGTCGCGAGCTGGCCGGCGCCGAACGCTGGGCGCTGCGACTCGCCATTCCGAGCATCTTCGGCGGCGGCATCGGTGCGGCGCTGCTGCTGGCCACCACCGACGAGCAGTTCCGCGCCCTGGTGCCATGGTTGGTGTTCGGAGCGACCGTGTTGTTCGCCGTGCAGGGTCCGGTCATGAAGCGACTGCGCGCGCGGGCCAGCGCGTCGCCTACCGGCGTCCTCGAACGCCCGATCAATCCGACCACGGGCATGCTCATCGCGCAGTTCGCGGTCGGTATCTACGGCGGCTACTTCGGCGCCGGCGCGGGCATCGTGATGCTGGCGGTGTTCGGTCTGATGGGACTTACGAACATCCACCAGATGAACGGCCTCAAGAACTTCAATGGCATTTGCTTCAACGGCATAGCGGCCATCACGTTCGCCATTATGGGCCAGGTGAACTGGCCGATCGGTGTGGTGATGGCCGTGGGGTCGAGCGCGGGTGGTTACTTGATGTCGGGCCTCGCGCAGAAGGTGCCGCAGGCGTGGGTCCGCAATGCCGTGACCGCCATCGGATTCGCCAGCGCGATCTGGCTCTTCGTTTCGAAGGGCTGAGACCGCGCTGGCGATATCGACGCGCGTTACTTGACCGAGACCTGTTTGATCATGCCGTGCGCGAGATGCGGCTTCCCATCTTTCATGTCGGGGGTGAAGCACATGAAGGCGAACTCGCCCTTCGGCACATCGACCTGCAGATAGACTACGTCACCCGGCACGATGTCGGTGATGCCGCCCATCGGCTTGCCCGGCGGTGCGCCGACCGGATTCTCGGCGAACTTCGCCATGTCCATCGGTGACTTGCCCGGCATGAGCTGCGCCATGAAGAACTCGTGCGGCTGCTTGCCCGTGTTGCGCACGGCGATCACATGCTTGCCCGGTGCCAACGGCTTCGAGAAGACGAGGTCGTAGTCGGACAGCGTAAGTGTAATGTCGGCCGTCGGCGCAGCGGCTTTACGCGCCGAGGGCGTGACCGTGAGCGCCTTGATCATGCCCTTCATAACGTGCGGCGGACCACCCGGGCTCGGGATGACGCACAGCGCGACATAGTCGCCGGCTTCCAGGTTGCTGGTGAAGACCGTCTCATCGCCAGGGGCCGGTGCGTTCGGTCCACCAACGGGCTTCATCCACTTCGGTGGCGGTCCGCCAGCCTTGAAGAAGGCGAGCACATCATCGGGCTTCTTGCCCTTCTCCACTTTCACGAGATAAACGTGGTGCAGTTCCTTGCCCTTATTCGAAAAGCGAATCGTCGTGAGTCCGGCCGGTACGCTCGAGGGCATCTCGAACGCGTAGTCGGTCGCAACCACGGACACGACATTCGCACCGGGCAGCGACGCGAAGCGCGCCGGAACGGCGGGCTTCGCCGCTGACGGCGCAGCAGGTTGCGCGCGCAGTACTGAGGTTGCCACCACTGTTGCTGCGGCTGCCAGTGCGACGCGGGAAAGACGGTTCATGAACCGGCGTTTATGCATGATGACTCCTGCCACGAATTCTTGAGGGTGGTGGATGAGCGCAGTGGTACAAGCGCTGGTGAAGATGCTTACGGCCGATTCCCCGAGGCGGGTTTCAACCGAAGAGGTTGAGCTCGACAGGCTGCACGACATCCACCGTCTCCACGCGCAACGTGAGTGACGAGACGGTGATGCTCGGGATACGACGCAGCTGACGGTGTCCGATCGTCGTGCCGCTCGCCAGCACCTGCGCGTTGCTTCCGGTCGTGGACACGCTCCACGACGTCACGCGCTGTCCCTGCGAGATGGGTTCACGCAGATCCAGCAGTGAGAGCGATTGCGGTGCACGCAACTGCATCGTGCGTACGCCTGCGCGCGCGCCGTCGGCGCGCCAGGTGCTGTTGCGCACGGCGAGCGGGTGCGCGAAGAGCGACGAGAGCGACGCACGCATGCCGGCCAGTCGCGCGACATCCACGTCATGCAGCAGTCCATCGCGCGTAGGGGGCACGTTCAACAACAGCTTGGAGTTGCGACCAACGCTCGTGAAGTAGAGCTGCACGAGGTCTTCGACACTCTTCACTTTCGCATCTTCGGCCGGATGATAGAACCAGCCTGGCCGGATGGACACATCCGTTTCGCTCGGGCGCCACACCAACCCATCAGGATGTCCGTGCTGCAACGACGCGATCACATCATCGCCGCTGGCCCCGATGTACGGTACCGACTCCGGCCGGATGGTGCTCCAATGCGTTTCACCAGCGACGCCGCGCTCGTTGCCGATCCATCGCACATCGGGGCCGGCGTCGGAGAACATGATCGCGTCGGGCTGCAGCTTGCGCACCAGCGCCCACGTGCGCGGCCAGTCATACGTCTGCCGCTTTCCGTTCGGCCCTTCGCCGTTCGCGCCATCGAACCACACTTCATGCAGCGCGCCGTACCGGGTGAGCAGTTCGGTGAGTTGCGCCATGTACACGTCGTTGTAGCGCGCCGAATCGCCGTACGTGGGATGGTTGCGATCCCACGGTGAGCAGTAGAGCCCGGGCTTCACGCCTTCGATCCGACAGGCATCGACGAACTCGCGCACCACATCACCGGTGCCATTGCGCCACGGACTCGACGCCACCGAATGCGTGGTGGTCGCCGTTGGCCACAAACAGAAACCATCGTGGTGCTTGGCCGTGAGCACCATCGACTTCGCCCCCGCCGCCTTCGCCGCGCGTACCCACTGCCGCGCATCCAGTCGCGTGGGAGTGAAGATCGACGGCGACTCGGTGCCGTCACCCCACTCGCGATCGGTGAAGGTGTTCACGCCGAAATGCACGAATACCGCGAGCTCGTCGCGCTGCCAGGCGAGCTGCGGCGGCGTCGGCCGAGGCCGCGCCTGCGCGCTGAGCGACGGGATCGCGCCACTTCGCGCGAGCGCGGCGACGGCCGTGAGCTGGGTAAGAAAGTGACGACGACTGAGAGGCATGGAGGCGCGAGAAGGACGTCAGAATACTCGCGCCAAACATGCCGCGATCAGCGCCCTGGCGCGAGCACGTCCGCGCGCGGCGGCACCCAGGGTGGGATCCACTTCCCGCTGAGCGGGCAGCCGGTTCCCGGCGCCACCGACAGCCCCGCAAATCCGCCGCCGCCGATGCCGAACCTCGCGTCGGCCACCACAGCCGTGCCGCCAGCGTCGAGCGACCACACCGGGGTGCGCATGAATCGCATGGCAGCCGCGAACTCGCAGCGCGTGGCCGCCAGCGCCACGAACTCGGCGCGCGGCACCGCCCACGTCTCCCCCCACGCCACCGCCGGCGACGCGGCGAAGGGGATCGAACGCGACACTCCCGGCAGTGAACCCAAACTGTTGCGACCAGCCCCCGAGCCAGCCGCGATGCATCCTGCCGCGTTCAGTCCTGAGCTCCATGGTGCGACCGTGGCCGTTGTCACCCGGTACTCGGCTTCGGTGGAGGTCACGACCATGGCCGAGAAGCAGCGCGGGTCGGCCGCCCCCGGCGTCAGCACCACGTCGCGCAGCGAGCCATCGCTCACCAGCTCCGTTACCACAGTGCGCGCCTGAACCGACGAGAGGAAGAACATGGTCGTGACAACGACCCACGCTGCGATCCCCGTGAGGGGGCGTACCGCCGGGGACACCGCGCGCTGCAAGACCATCCCGACCAGCGCCATGATCGTGACGCCCAGTGCGACGGCGGGCGACACCTGGCCGGCGAACCAACAGAGGGCCAGGATCGCCACCAACGCCAGCAGCAACAGCACGCGTCCGACCATACGGCGCGACCCCCACACGAGCGGTGGGATCGCGACGACCATCAGCAACGGCTCCACGATGAAGACCGCATCGCCGTAGAACCAGCGATTGTCGAACGGCCAGAACGGGTGCACGCCGTAGCTGTTGGTGAAGTCGAGGAGCAGATGCGACAGCGTGCCGGCCAGCGAGAGCACCAACAGCGCCCGCGCGCCAACCCGGGACACGATTGCCGACGAGGCGTCCGCCCGCTCTCGTCCCTTCAGCCCGCGCTGCCACCACCAGCGCGTGATCCACCACAGCACCACGGCACTGACCACTGCCCACACCACGGTGTGCGTGTGTCCTCGATGATGGAGCAGATAGCCGAGCTTCCCCATGGCGACCATCGGACCGGAATAGACCAGATCCGCGTCGGGGAACTCAGCGGCCGCGATACCCAGCAGCACGGCCGCGCGGCGGAATCGTGCCAGCGACGGCGCTTCGACCCGTGACGGGGAGGCGCGTCCGATGCGGCGCTGAACATACGAGACGGTGGCGTCGGCCATGAGCAGGCCAGCCAGTGCGTGTGTGACATTATCCACGCGTGGTAGTTGAGCGCGTGCCTACCGGCTGTCAACCGAGCGGCGCATCCGCGTGCGAACGCGTGCGCTCTCGCAGCTCACGCAGTCGCTGCACGGCGGCGACCAATCCGAGTATCCAGCCGACGGGATACGGTGCGGCCACCATCAGCCACCACATCGACCGTCCCGTGCGACCGCCCACGCCGCCGAATGCGCTCATGATCCAGATGGCGGCCACACCGGCTACGACCATCAGGCTCGCCAGCCATACCCGACCGGCCACCGCGCTGTCCCGCCGCGGCGTGCCCACCGCGACCAATACGCTGCCGATCGCAATCACGATCGATCCTTCGAGGGGATCGAGGGCGCCGACAATCATGCCGGCCAGTCCGGCGATCACGAGCGGGCGAAACCAGTGGTGCGGCGCGGGCATCGGTCGGCCTACGGCAAGCGTGTGGGGCGGTACACGGTGACCTTCGATCCTTCGGCAACGAACATGGAGCGCGGCGGCGCCGAGAGCGGTGCGTCGAACGCGGCGCCGTACAGCCCGCGGACATCGGCATCGAACGAGGGGGCCGACGCCTGCCAGACCCGCCACGAGGGATGCGCGACCTGATACTCCACGGTACTGCCATCCCGCTGCGGCGTATAGCCCCAATAGTGCTCGGCGATGAACTCCGGCTCCGATCCCGATACCAGCGGCGCGGGCTCGCCGACCGCCGTGACACTCACCTGTTGATGCTGGCCGTTGCCGAACCAGCCGTACATCAGGTGTCCGGGCGACGCCATGAGGGTGGGCGGCACCCGGCTGTGCATCGGCAACGCGGCGTACGGCTCGTTGTAGAACAGCCGCGCGGTGTACGCGATGGCCGCCCTCGGCACGAGTTCGCGAACGAACACCACGCCGCGCCGCGCCGACCCATCGGGCATGGGGCGTTTCACGTAGAATCGCAGATTCACTTCGTCGAAATCGCGGTGAAACGGCACCGGCACCCCAAGCACGCGCGTATTGAGGAAACGGAACCCCACGATGCTCGCCAACGCGCGTCCTTCGAACAGATCGAGCACCGTGTGCTTCGGTACGAGCGGCTCGAGCACGGCCGGCGGGATCTCGTAGTTGAGCATCACGAGGTACCGCCATTCGGCGGTCAGAAACGGACGACGGGCGACTTGATCAGGTGTGGTCACACCAGATCAACCCGCCCGCCGTTGCCGCGTTCCCGCTGCGTGCGTTCCCGCCCTGTTACATCGCGGTCTTCACCGTATTGCCGAGGGTGAAGCGCGCCAGCCACTCGTACTCGCGCTTCATTCGGTCCATCTGGTGATAGTACTCGGTGAAGCCATGTCCCTCACGCGGATAGAACACCAGCTCGGTGGTCTTGCCGCGATCCTTGAGCGCGCGGTAGAACTCCATGGGCTGACCGATCGGCACGCGCTCGTCGTTCCCGCCGTGCAGGATCAGCAGCGGTGTGGTGACGTTGTTGCTGTAGCTGATGCCCGAGCGCTCGAGGTACTTCCGGATGTTGGCGTTCACGATCGAGCCGTCGTACTGGGGATCGCCGAAGAAGGTATTGATGTAACCCGGAATGTCCGTCGTGCCCGCCATCGACAGCAGCGACGGTAAACCCGCGCCCATCATCGCCGCTTTGAAGCGTCCAGTCTGCGATACCACCCACGACGTCATATAGCCGCCGTAGCTCCAGCCTTCGAACGCCATGCGCGTGGAGTCGGCGATGCCGCGCTTGATGAGGTCATCGACGCCGGTCATGATGTCGCGGTAGTCACCACCGCCCCAGTCACCGGTGTTGGCGTGCATCCACCATTCGCCGTAGCCAGTGGAGCCACGCGGATTCGGATACAGCACCGCCCAACCGCGCGCCGCGTACGTCTGCCCGGGGCTGGTACCCGCCTTGAATCCGTTGGTGTGTGCACCGGTCGGGCCGCCGTGCGCCGACACCACCAGCGGCACGCGCGCGCCCTCGCGGTAGCCCACCGGCAACAGCAGCACGCCTTCCACCTCACGGCCGTCCTTCGACTTCCAGGTGATCACCCGCGACGCACCGAGCGCACGCTCGCTGAGCCACGCATTCGTGGTGGTGATGCGCGTCGGCGTGCCAGAGCCGTTCTGCACGTACACTTCGCCCGGCATGTCGGGGGTGTCGAGCACCATCGCCAGCCTCGACCCGTCGCTGCTGGGCGAGAGCCCCTGCACCAGCACATCCTTCGTGCGCTTGCTGTAGCTCTTGCTGGCGACGTCGTACGCGTACAGCGAGTTCCACACGCGATCGCTCGCGGTGAACCACAACTGCTTGCCTTCGGGCGACCAGCGGAGCGCGCCCGGACTGACATCGAAATCAGCACGGGCATGATTGGTGAGCGCACGCGTGGCGATGTCGAACGTGACCACGCGCGCATTTCGCAGCGTGCGCGGCATGATGCCGTCCTTGTGCGGCGCCATCTCATGCGGGAGCATCGTGAACGCCAGCGTCTTGCCGTCGGGCGAGAACTGGGGGGCGGACTCGGCGTCGTTCGTGGTCGTGATCGCATCGAGTGCGAGCGACGCCACGTCCACCACATACGCGTTGCCGCGTTCATCTCGGATCATCGGCGTCGGTGACGCACGGAACGCCAGCTTCTTCCCGTCGGGCGACCAGTTGGGCACCCCGCTCACCGTGTACGCACCGGACGTGATCTTGCTCGCCTTGCCCGAGGCGACATCCACCACCCAGATGTGATTGAGACGGAAATCGTCTTCGTACACCTTCGGGTCGTCGCGTCGGCGAAGTTTCGCTTCCTGCTCGCGCGTGAGCGTGTCGGTGGTGACGAGCGCAATGCGCGACCCATCAGGCGACCACACGTACGACGACACGCCGTCACGGACCGTGGTGAGCTGTCGGGACTCGCCGCCATCGGCCGGTAACAGCCAGATCTGCGGCTTCGGTGCGTCCTCGCCTGTCCCCGTACCGCGCGCGGCGACAAACGAAATCGTACGACCATCGGGCGACCACTGCGCCTGCGATTCGCCGCGCTCGCCAAACGTGAGTTGACGCGGCGCGCCGCCGGCCGCGGGCACCATGAACACATGCGAGCGACGCTCGTGCCGGTCGCCCAGCGCGGTGTCCCCCTTGGCGTTCGGATGCTCCCACGCGCTGATGGCGTAGAGCACGCGGGCGCCGTCGGGCGCCATCGCCACACCACCGACCGACTTGAGACGCATGATGTCGCTCTCGTCGAGCCCCTTCGACTGGGCGCGGGCGAGCGACGGCAGGGTGACGCAAGCCGCGATGAGTACCGCAGACGAATGGAGACGGAGCGACATGGCGGCCTCTTACTTGAAGATGTTCAGCAGATTGGTGACAAAGCCGCTGTGCTCGGCCTGCGCCTTCTCGAGAATCTCCAGCTCGCCCTTGTCGAGCCAGATCCCCTCGCACGTGGGACACGTATCGACGATGACGTGGTGCGTTTCGCGCGGTACGAGCGGCGTACCATCGCGCGGGCACTTGTTGCGCTCGGCGGCCACTTGTGCGGCGCGCTCGGCGTCGGCCTTAGCGCGCATTTCCTTGCGCAAGTCGGCGTCGACGCGGGCGAAATATTCTTCTTCGTTACGACTGGGCTTGTTCTCGATGGCCATGGCTGTGCTGGTGCGTGAGGGAAACGGGTCGTGATCCGCTAAGAAACGCGTCGGCTACGGCTGGGCGCAAGGCATCACCTCTCCGGGGCACCGGGACATGCGGCGTCGGCAGCACGCAAAGGCCGATCGACAGTGTGGTCGATCGGCCGGTGCCGCGCTGGGAGTCGTCAATTGAGTTTCTGGCGGACGTACCCGTACTCCGCTACGCAGCGACGTTGGCGCGCGCATAGGGGATGATGTCGAGTCGTTCGAACGGGATCTCCTCGCCCGACTGCTCGTCGAGGCCGAACGTGTCCGGCGACGTCGCCAGTCGTTCCAGCGCCGCGTCGATCTCGGCGATCTCGGCGGAGCGCCGGGTGGAGACGGAAGCTTCGAGTGCTTCGTTGGCGGCGTCGGTGCCAAGGTCGGCCGGATGCGTCGGGAATTTGGAAAGGTCGCCGGCGAGATCCTGGCTGTCTTCGGACGATTCCTCGCCCACGAAGTCCTGAAGCTGCTCGAGAAGGCGGGTGCGCTCCTCGTGGAGGCGCTTCTCGAGGTGCTGCAGCTGCGATGCGGTCAGTGGCATGGAGACTCCGAATCCGAGGGAAGGTCATCGTGGCGGGCTGAAGAGCAGCCCGGCGCGGTGAGCGAAGCGAGTCAATTGCATGGATCGGTCCAGCCGCTCGAGCACGCCGTCACCGACACCACCGGATGCGGCGCGAGGCACTAAGTTCCCTCTGGGGATGGCGGCGGACGTCGCACCTGCCCTGCCCGATTTCCCGAAGAGGAGCCGCTCAATGTCCGATCAGAGTTCGTTTACCGCTGAGCACCGCTCGTTCGAATGGGAACTCGTCCTCAAGTACGAGGACCTCTCGCTTCCCGCATCGGAGTGGAACGAAGCCACGCTCGCCGTCGTCGCCGGGTGGTACGCGAAGAATCTGCCCAGCGAGCAGGCCGAGGCGCGCTACGAGAAGTCGTATCACCGCAACCGGCGTCGGCTGTCGAACCGCTTGGATCCCGCGTCGGTGGACACGGCCGCGATCGAGAAGCTCGACGGCGTGTGGGAGTCATTGTTGACGCGAGTGCTCCAGGCGAAGAAGTAGGGGCACGCCTCGAGTCCCACGGTGTGACGGTTCGGGCCAGTTCGCGCTGGCATTCGCACTGAACCCCTTGCCCCACCGGTGTACAACGTGAATGCTGCAGTATTCCAGTTCGCTGCACGGCATGCGTCGATTGCAACCACACGGCACCGTGGATAATGACCGTCCCTGAAGTTCCGTCCGACCACCCGAGTACCTCCGAGCCGCTCGACGCCGAGCGTACGGCGCGCACCTGTGCTGCGCACGTACTGGCGTGGGTGCGGGGGGTCGGACCCGTGCCGGCGCCGCACAGCGTGTCGCGGCTCGCGCACGACGCGATTCAATCGCTTCGCACAGAACGCGAACTCGCGTTGGCCGATCGGCGCCGTCGCACGCCGGAGGCGAAGACTCCGGCCATGCCCGGTGGTATCCTCACGGCGTTGCTCGACCCGATGCTGATCGACTTGCGTCACCATGACGTGGTGCAGCTGCACCGGACACCGACGCAGTACTTCGTGGCCTTCGATCCGGCCAGCGACGAACTCGTGTCGTGGGAGTCAGGCGATCCCGGTCGGGTGAAGCGGTGGGGTCCGTCGGCGTGTCGGGGCGACGTGCAGCTGGCGTCGTTACTGCGCGCTGGGCGCGAGGCGCGCTATCCGTGGGTGTATCCGGATCTGGCGTCGGGGTAGCACACGTAACCGGAACGAAAAACCCCGCCAACGACCGAAGTCGTTGGCGGGGTTTCGTATTGCCCCTCCAGGTTTCGAACCTGGAACCTTCTGATCCAGAACTATCTCACGGGAAACGGATCCTTGCCGGCGTGATGGGGCGGCTACTTCCGGCGCACCGTCCTGATCCCGGTGCCGCCCTTCAGGAGCACGAGATGTTGGCCGGTCGCGCTGACCCTCGCCGCGGGTCCGCCGGTCACCGTGGCGGCAATTTCGAGTTCGCCCTCACCGCGCAACTCGACGTGTACATCACCGTCGGTCACGTCCGCGATAAACGCGGGAAAAATCTTCAGGCGAATGGTGTCACCGACGACCTGAGGTTCGGCCGTCCCGAGTCCGACCTTCACTGGCCCGGCGCCGTAGATGAGAATCTCTCCGGCGATTTGTCCGCGACTATCAACGACCACATTCTTGGTGCCAACCTTCGTCGCATAGACGGTTACGTTAGGGCCCTGTCCGGGCAGGCTTGTGCGCGCCGCCGATAGGCTGCCGGATGGCGCGGAGCCGCGTTGGCGTAGCCCGCGCTGTGCCTCGTGAAGTCTCTCGGCAATCGCGGACGCGTCGGCGGCTGCCCCCGTCCAAATCGGCAGTGGTCCCCCAAGTTCTGACTTGACCGTAGCGACGGTGACAACAGCACCATCAACCACAACGGCGACCTCTGATCCAATGTGTTGCCGCGTGTTCGCCCGTAAGCGCTCGCGTGCTGCTGCGCTCACCACCGCCCCAACCATCGCTTCGCCATTGTCGATATCCGTTACCATGATCGAGTCAACGTCGGCGAGCGTCAGAAACGGTTCGGTGACGGCAACCGCAACACTGTCACCCACTCCGCTCATGGCGAGCGCGACCTCAGTGCGGCGTGGCAGAACTGATACTCCGGCACCGCCTTGACGAGCGACCCACCGATACTCCAGTGGAGACCCCGCCGCGTTCAGCGGATTGCTGCTCGGTGTCGGCACGGCGGCGATCAGCAACGAGGCACCAATGACACCGACGGCCAGCGCCGCGATGGTCGAGCGCTTGTGCCGAGTTGGACGGGTCGTCATGGCGTCAATCCTTTGCTTGAGTTGTGATGCTTGCGGGGAGAGTGGAGCAGCCAGCGACATCAGCAGACGTTGTCCCCGAGGAGCGGTTGATCGGTGGTGCGAGACGAGCAGGAGTAGCTGCCCATACGTCTTCGGGCTCGGCTCCCGGCGAAGCACGCGGGCATCACAGTCGCACTCAATGGCGAGGCGCAGACGGCGCCAACTCCACCACAGCACGGGGTGCCACGGCATCAGCACCAAGGTGCAAAGCGCCGTCGTCAGCATTGCGGGGTCACGGGTGGCCAGATGCTCCTGCTCATGACGGATCACGAGCGACCGGAGCGAGTCGTCGAGATCCATCACCCAGCGCGGAATCACGATGGCTCTCGGGTTTCCGCCCATCGCTGCGGGGCCGATCTCTTCGGACACCAGCACCGTTGCGCCGCACACAGTCTCGGACTTCAGCCCCAGTCGCATACGCCGCGCCTCGGAAAGGGCGTGCAGCATCATCCCCAAGAGGAAGGCCGACACCACGGCCCAGAGCGCGAGCAGAACGCCATCGTATCCCGCTGCGCCGTCGTGAACGCGGTTGAGAAGCTCCCGCCATGAGTAGGTCAGGCGTTCGCGCGCGGTGCTGACGACCAATGCGTTGTCGTCCCCTATTGAAGACATGCTGACCAATCCGCCCGGCGCCGCTACTTCGCCTCCGCGCAACACCGTCGGCGCCGGAACAATCGGCGGCTCTCGCATGAGCATCGCGGCCGCCGGGAACACGACCATGGCCGACATGGCGACGGCCCACACGAATCGCGTTGGTCCCCCGACGAGACGCACGCCGCGCTCGGCGATGACCGCGAGGACGCCGAGCAGGAGCCCCACAAGAAGGGCATACATCGCGAGCGCGGCGATCATTGGTCCTTCTTTTCCGATTCGGCCAAACGGCCGTTCAGGTGAGCGTGCAATGCCTTGAGCTCGTCGGCACTGAGGGCGTCGTTGTCGAGGAGATGTGCGACCACGCTCACGGGCGACCCGCCGAAAAACTTTGCCACCAGTCGCGACACGGCGCTGCCCTTCACCGCCTCCTGACTGACAACGGGGAAGTACCGGAACAGCCGCCCCTCAGCCTCATGATCCACGAGCGCCTTCGCCTCGAGGTTCCGCAGGATGGTGAGCACGGTGTTGTATGCCAGCGCCGCGGGGAGACGCTCTTTGACCTCGGCCACGGTGCCCGGGCCGGCAGTCCAGAGCACCATCATCACATCCAACTCGCGTTCGCCAAGCATTACTTGGTCCATTGTGGCTCCAGAACTATGTGGATAGTTCAGTGTACGACCGAAAGGCTTGCCTGTCAACTACCCGCATAGTTTGGCTTCACTGTCTTGCCGTTGCGCCGGGACATAGACAGACGAGCTGCTCGGCCAGGTGTCGCACGTCCGCCTCCCGCGGGTGCTTTCGGAGTCGGAGCACCCACTGCCCCCCGGCGAGCTGGCGCGCGCCACGCGGCTGAACCTCTCCGGCGTGCTCCGCGCTATTGATCGTCTCGCGCAGCTGGGGATCGTGCGCGCCATCGGTGCGGGCGGGCGGCGCGTGATCGATCTGAGTCCGACTCACGCGTTCGCTCCAGTCCTGCGTACCCTTTTCGAGGCGGAACGTCAGCGGCGCCGCATACTCATCGCCTCGCTCCAGGAGCTGATGAAGTCGATCACCCCGGCGCCGCGTGCGGCATGGATTGAAGGTCCGCACGCCAGCGGCATGGACTCGGCGCACGATGCGCTGCGGTTAGGTGTACTGACGACCGTGCGGGAACGCCACGCTATTGCCGAACAACTGACCGGTCGCCTTCGCGATCTCGGGCGGCGCTTCGACCTGACCATCGACCTGTTGGTGCGCACGCGCGCGGATCTTGAGACGATGGCCGCCGACCTGCAAGACGCCGTTCGCGGCGCCACCCTACTGTACGGGGTGTTGCCACTATCGGCCCGCGCGTCGCACCCGAACGACGACGAGCCCCCGGCCGCAAAGACTCATGAGGACCTTGATGAGCGGTCCCGTGAACAGGCGGAGCGAGTGGCAAAGGCGATTACACGCGACCAGCGTCTGATCGACGCCGCGCAGCGTTGGGTTCAGCAGCGCCTGAAGCAGGCGTCGGCCGCCGAGGCGCACGAGCTGCGCGAGTGGGAGCACATCCGCACGCTGCCGCCGCATCGCATCGCCGCGTTCCTGCGCGATCCCGGCGAAGTGGCCACGCGGCTGCGGCAGACCACACCCTTCGTAGGCGTCGTCTCTGATGGCGAACGAGGAGCCCGCCAGTGACACCATCGGTGAAGACTCTCCGTTTCATCAGGCGCACGGCTTCTACGTGCACGGCCTCCCGATCACCGAGGCGGCCACGCTGCCGGCGGGGTGGGAGGAGCGGACCGTCACCGTCTGCGCGTCCGAAACCAGCACGGGCCTGTGCCTTGAAGGGCATGACCTCGCCGCGACAAAGACCGCGAGTTCGTTCTCACGCTACTGGCCGAGGAGTTCCTGTCGAGCACCACACTCGTCGAGCGAGTGTGGCGACTACCCGTTCCGCATGTGGAGCGAGAGCGCGTCGTGCGATGGGTGCATCTGATCGTTCAGGAGCTGTAGGGGCTGCGTCTTCAGACTTGCGTCGCAGCCGAACGCGGAAGGTTCTGACAGTATGGAACCAGGAATGTCCCGAGATCCCCCCGCCCATGCAAAACGCCGCCGTTCACGTAAGTGACGGCGGCGCTTTGTATTGCCCCTCCAGGTTTCGAACCTGGAACCTTCTGATCCAGAGTCAGACGCTCTGCCAGTTGAGCTAAGGGGCAGCTGGCTTTCGACCGGCTCAAGCCGATCGAAAGTCAAATATAGAACACTCACGGCTGGACGGTAGTGCCCTCGGCGCCGGTGTCGTCCGATCCCAGTATCGACAGCATCAGCGCCGCGACGTCCAGCTCGAACGGCTCCCGGGCTCCGGCTGGCTGCCACGCCAGCCGCTCAGCGCAGATCTCTGGCCGGTCCGCGTCCGACGTCCATCGCTCGATCAGCTGTGAGTCCAGGTCGACCAGCCAGCACTCGATCGCCGCGCGCTGATACCGCGGCCGCTTTCGCAGGCGATCGGCCCGCGCCGTGCTCGGCGACAACACTTCGACCGCGAGATACGGCGGTGGCGGTGCCACTTTCCCGCGCACCACGTCGAGGCCCACCGGCGCGATCACGAGCACGTCCGGTTGCATCAGCGTGTACGGGTCGAGCACGACGTCGTACGGTGAGAACATGATCTCGCCAACGTCTTGCCGCTGCACAAACTCACCCAACATGAGCCCCAGACGCGAGACAGCGCGTTGGTGCGCGAACCGCGGCATGGGGCTCACCAGCAGCTCCCCGTCCACGGTCTCGTAGCGATGGTGGGGATCGTCTGGCAACGCCCAGACGTCCTCGACCGACCAGCGACGCTCATGCGCGATTGGCATGCCCATAGTTTGCTCGGCTCTCGGCGGTTTTCGCAACTCGGCGGCGAAACGTTCATGCCCTAACGTGCAATGGGGGCGACGGAACTCCGTCACCCCCGTTACGCACGCGCGCGCAATCCGACTCAGGCTCGCTTCACTTCCTTCGCCCAGCTATCCCGCAGCCCCACGATCCGGTTGAACACCAGCTTCTCCGGCGTGCTGCTCTCCACCTCACTCATGAAGTAGCCCGTCCGCTCGAACTGGTAGCGAGACCCGATGGGATCGTTGGCCACACTGGGCTCGATCTTGGCATCCGGAATCACCACCAGCGACTGCGGGTTGAGCGCAGAAATGAAGTCCTGCCCCTCGGGCACAGCGTCGGGATCGGGCTGCGAGAACAAGCGATCGTACACGCGCACTTCGCACGACAGCGCCTGCGCCGCGCTCACCCAATGGATCGTGCCCTGCACCTTCCGGCCATCCGGCGCCTGCCCGCTACGCGTGGCGGGATCGTACGTGCACCGCAACTCGATCACGTCACCCGCGTCGTTCTTCACGACCTCGTTGCACGTGATGAGATAGCCGAAGCGCAACCGCACTTCCTTGCCCGGCGCCAGGCGATAGAACTTCTTCGGAGGATCTTCCATGAAGTCGTCGCGATCGACGTACAGCTCGCGCGAGAACGGCATGCTGCGCGATCCCGTCTTCGGCACATCGTGCGGGAAGCTCGGCGCGTCGAGATCTTCGACCTGACCCTCGGGATAGTTCGTGAGCACGACCTTGAGCGGATTGAGCACGCACAACACGCGCGGCACTTCCATGTTCAGGTCGTTACGCACGGCATGCTCGAACGCCGCGATCTCCACGCGCGCGTCCTTGCGCGCCACACCGATCGTTTCGCAGAACTCGCGAATGGCTTCCGGACGCACTCCACGACGGCGCAACCCGGCGATCGTGGGCATGCGCGGATCATCCCATCCGGTCACATGGCCTTCGTTCACCAGGCGCAGCAGCTTGCGCTTGCTGAGCATGGTGTAGTCCAGCTCGAGCCGCGCGAACTCGATCTGCGTGGGCGGATTCTCGAAACCCGCTTCCTTCACCAGCCAGTCGTAGATCTCGCGACTGTCCTTGAACTCCAGCGTGCACAACGAGCGCGTGATGCCCTCGATGGCGTCACTGAGTCCGTGCGCGAAGTCGTACAGCGGGTAGATGCACCAGTCGTTGCCGCGACGATAATGATGCGCGTGACGAATACGCAGCAGCAGCGGATCACGCATGATCATGTTGACGTGCGCGAGATCGATCTTCGCGCGCAACACGTGCGTGCCGTCGGCGAACTCACCGGCGCGCATGCGGCGCAGCAGATCGAGATTCTCCTCGACCGAGCGATCGCGATACGGTCCCGGCGTGCCGGCCGTCGTCACGGTGCCGCGTCCGGCGCGGATCTCCTCTTCGTTCTGCGAGTCGACGTACGCTTTGCCCTTGAGCACCAGCGTTTCGGCGATGTCGTACAGCTTTTCGAAGTAGTCCGACGCGTAGTACAGCCCATCCCACTCAAAGCCCAGCCACCGCACGTCGCGCTGAATCGCTTCTACGTAGCGCACATCTTCCGTGGCCGGATTCGTGTCGTCGAAGCGCAGATTGCAGGTGCCCCCGAACTCCTTGGCGATGCCGAAGTTCAGGCAGATCGACTTGGCGTGTCCCATATGCAGGAAGCCGTTCGGCTCGGGCGGGAAACGCGTGGCGGGACCACGGCCGAAGTGGCCGTTGGCGACGTCGTCGGCCACCATTTCGCGAATGAAGTCGCGACGTGGGGCGGACGTGGGTTCAGAACCGGCTTCGGGAGCGGAGTCAGACACGGCGGATACCGAGAAGTGCAGCGTTCAATGGGCGACGCGAATCACGAAAAGTAATCGGCAGCGGACGCTTGCCGAGCGGGTCGTGTCACCTGACTGTTCTAAGGTGTACTGGAATCCCATGCGACTTCTTCCGCGATCTTCGGCGCAACGGCTTGCCACGGTCCTGGTAACCGCCGGGGCCACCGTCCTGATGTTGGGCGGCTGCCGGGCGGCCGCGCTGGCCTACGGCCCCGACATAGCCTCCGCCAAGGCGAACGCCGACGCCCTCGCCGCGGCGATCGAAGCGCGTTTCACGAACGTGGCGCGGAACCCCAAGTTCTCAGCCGCGCGCATGCGCATTGCCCGCTATGCATTCGCGCCATCGAAGCTGGGGAGCGACACGTCGCTGTGGACGGGCATGCGGACCACTCGCGCCGGGGCCGACCGCGATCTCGAGATTCAAGCCGGCCTGAACGGCGCCCAGTACATCTTCACGGCGCGGCCGGGCGTACCGATGCCGGTCAAGATCGGCGACTCGCGGCACCTGATCGAGCTCGAACAGCTCGGCGAGAACGACTGGGCCTGGCGCACGCGCGTGGACCAGGCCATCGGGCCCATGCCACCCAGCCGGGCCGAAGACATCTTTCGCGCGCTGTTCCTGTCGTCCGAGCGGCCGGCCGCTGCGGTCCGGGCCGACTACCACGCCGTGTTGCCGCGGACGACGACCGCGCTGGGCCGCCTGCTCACGATCGACTCGATCGCCACCGCGCCGCAGGGTGATGGCTCCACACTGGTCACGCTGCAGATCACCGTGAGCGGAGACCGTCTCAAGCGCGGCTTCCCCGCCTTCGCCAAGTACATCTCCAAGTACGTGGAGCCGGCCCGATACCGGTACCGCCTCACTGACCGCAGCGGGTCGGACTGGTTCGACGCCGAGGCGCGGAATCAGCTGCTCACCGTGCGCTTCCGGTCGCACGACGGCCAGCTGCAGCCCATCCTCGGCGCCGCGCGCCGGATGCCGGACACCCTGCAAATCCACGTTGACGCGCTGGCCAAGATCTCGTTCTTCACGGTGGGCGTCACCAAGATGCAGGGAGAGTTCGTGCACACGAGGAGCGCGCGCGAACGAGGCTGGGCGATGCATTTCACCAAGGAACCGGAGTGGCATCTGCCGCTTATCACCGAGCGGCTGCTCCGGTCACCCCTGCGTCGCCCCTTCGAGGGGAAAGGCGTGCTGTTCACCCTCGGCTTCCGCACCGGCCCCGAAGGCCAGACGCTGCTCACCCGCGAGTTCGACGTCACGGTGCGCGAGAGCGCCATCATGCGCTTCCTTGGCAACCTCGGGTTCACCGCGATGAGCGACTACGCGGGCAAGGTCGAGGAAGAGGAGAGCCGGTTCATCTCGGAGAGCATGGCGGCGTTTCGCGCGGACGTGGACGCGCTAACGGTGAAGTAAGGGGTCGGGAGTAGGGAGTAAGGCGCAGCCCGCCCTCTACCCCATACTCCGTACCCCCTACTTCGCTGTTATGAAAGCAAAGAACCCCTGGCAGCCTTTACAGGCCCCAGGGGTTCGAAAACTGCCACGCGCACCGTCATTGGAACTCTCCGTCCTACCGAACGGCGGCGGGCTTCACTGTCTGTACACTGGACGATGCAGAAGGTTCCCGCGTCACACCAGCGCCGAAACCGTCACGGAACGGTCTCGATTTCCTGCACCAAATGGAGCTGAGGGGGCTCGAACCCCTGACCTCTGCAATGCGAATGCAGCGCTCTCCCAGCTGAGCTACAGCCCCGGGACCGTAAGACTCACGGCGGTTACTCGGACAAAAATGGCCCCGCTCCTGTTGGCGCGGGGCCGATCGGGTAACAAGCGGAAGGTAGCGGCCGAAGGACCGGTGTCAAGCGGTGACGCGTCGGTTTGCGTCCGTTTCGAAGGCACTTTCCGCCGGCTTCGCGCGTTCCGGACTCTCTATGACCTCTCTATGACGACGCCCGCGATCCGCACGGCCCCTGCCCCGCACGCGCTCGACGCCGACTACGTTCGCGACCAGCTGGTGGCGCGCACCGTCGACGTCAACGGGAAGACGTACAACCCGGATGGCGAGTACGTGCTGTACTGGATGCAGTCATCGCACCGCCTCGACGAGAACTGGGCACTGCGTGCCGCCATCCGCACGGCCGATCGCGTGAATCGCCCGCTCATGATTCATCAAGGGCTCGATCCGAGTTATCCGTACGCGGCCGACCGGCATCACACGTTCATTCTGCAAGGCGCGCGTGATACGGCGCGCGACGCCGAGGCGCGTGGCCTGTATTACCAGTTCGTGCTGCGTCCGTCTCGCGAGGATGACCGTCGCGTGGTCGATCGCCTGGCCGCACGCGCGTATGTCGTCATCACCGACCTGTTTCCCACGGCCGGCATTCGCGAGCGCACGGAGCGCTTTGCCGAACGCGTGAATTGTCGCGTGCTCGCGATCGACAGTGTGTGTACCGTGCCCAGCGGCGCCTTCGAAAAGCCCGAGTATGCGGCGCGCACCATTCGTCCGAAAATCGCCAAGCTGCTGGACCACAGCATCGAGCCGGTGACCGACGCGTTGCCTCGGGTGCCGGTGAGCGACGCCTTGCGCGCGTCGCTGCGCGCGACGGTGAGTGAGCGCGGGTTGTCGCTGCTGCCTATCGCCACCATGAGCGATGCCGACATCGCCGTCGCGGTCGGTGCGTGCGACATCGATCACACAGTCCCCGCCGTACCGTTGGTGGGTGGAAGCGTCGCGGCGGCGGACCGTCTCACGCACTTCGTGTCGCGTGAACTCGCGCCCTACGCCGACCGTCGCAACGAAGCCGGCGTGAGCGACGGCACCTCGAGACTGTCGCCGTATCTGCATTTCGGACAGATCGCGTCGGCGCGCGTGGTGCGAGAGGCGCGCGCGAGTGGAGCGAGCGCCGAAAGTCTCGACGCGTTCGTCCAGCAGGTCACCACGTGGCGCGAACTCGCGTTCAACTGGTGCATCCGCACGCGAGATTTCGATCGACTCGAGGCGCTGCCGGCCTGGATTCAGAAGACGATGGCCGAGCATGTACGCGACGCGCGGCCGGTGCTGTACGACCTCGAGACACTGGAGTCGGCACAGACGCACGATGCGCTTTGGAACGCCGCGCAGCGCGAACTGGTGCAGGACGGCATCATCCACAACTATCCGCGCATGCTTTGGGGCAAGACGGTGCTGTTGTGGACGGAAGACTACGAGCAGGCGCGCTCGTGGCTGTATCTGCTGAACGACAAGTATGCGCTCGACGGCCGCGACCCGAACAGCGTGGGCGGCATTATGTGGTGTCTGGGACTCTGGGATCGGCCATGGGGAAACAAGCCGATTTGGGGTGGCATCCGGCCCATGGTCACGTCACGGGCCAAGCTCAAGTTCGATGTGGCGGGCTATATCGCGCGGGTGCGGGGCGGACGTCTGCTCTGACGTATTTCGCGCAGGAGCTAGCGGACGCCTTTTGTACGATGGACTTCTGCCCGTGTCCGTCCGCGTCCGTCCAGCGAGGCATCATGCACCGTGTATCGATCTGGGTTCTGCTCGTGGCTGCGTCACTCGCCCCCGCTCACGCGCTGTCGGCGTCGTGTCCGCGCACCGGCCGCGAGAAGGCGCGACGGATCATTCCTTCGATCGCCTTCTGGCCCGCAGCGCCATTCATTTTGTCGCACAAGCAGTCGCGGGTGCCGATGCCGTTGACCGGCGCACGGGTGCGGGTCAGCCACGAGAGGAACGGGCGGATGACATTCACCGAGGGGCGATTCGTCTCCGCGTCGGATTCGGTGCTGCGCCTCATCACCGTCGCCGGCGACAGCGTGGCGTTCCCGTACGCCGCCGCACGCTGCCTGCAGGTTCATCGGACCAGCCGCCCGATCGGCGCGGCGGTGGGACTGCTGACGGGAGCCGCGGCCGGTATGGCGATCGGTGCCGGCATCGGTTCGGCGGCGGCGCCGGACGACGAGGACGTGATGTTTTTCTCGGCGGCGGTGGGGAGTTTTGTCGGGCAGATCACTGGCCCGATCGTGGGCGCGGGCATCGGTGCCAGCGCGTGGGATGTCGCATGGGAACGTCCGAAATTGTGACACAACGTCGCCGACGCCTCGTCGACGTATCACGCGAGTCCGGCGATTCCCGTGATTTTCGCTATCATTCGCGCATGCTGACTCCCGATCCGAGCATCATCCCTGCCATCGCTGCGGTGCACACTGCCGCCGAGCGTTTGCGCCCCGTGCTTGCACCCAGCCGCGTGATTCGCTCCGATGTGCTGTCCGACGCGTTCGGCGTCGAGGTGCTGTTCAAGCTGGAACTGGAAAATCCCACCGGCTCCTTCAAGGTGCGCGGTGCCTACAACGTGCTGGCGGGGCTGTCGGACGACGAACGGGCCAAGGGTGTGGTCGCATCGAGCGCCGGCAACCACGGGTTGGGTGTGGCCTATGCCGCGAAGGCGTTCAATACGCGCGCAACGCTGTACGTGCCGATCAATGCGCCGCAGGTGAAGAAGGACGGCATTCGCGCACTCGGTACGATCGTGAACGACGAAGCCGCCGACTACGACGCGGCGATGGTGGTCGCGAAGGCGCACGCGGCGCGCGAGGGCATCCGGTTCATCAATCCCTGTCTCGGCCTCGATTTGCTGGCTGGCCAAGGTACGGTCGCCCTCGAACTGCTGGAGCAGGTGCCCGACATGCGTACGGTCGTGATCTGTACCGGCGGCGGTGGTTTGTTGGGCGGCATGGGCGCCGTACTGCGCGAACTGGCGCCATCGGTGCGGATCGTCGGAGCGCAGAGCGTGGAGACGTCGGCCATGGCGCAGAGTCTCGCCGCCGGTCACGTGGTCGATACGGTGGTCACGCCCACCCTGGCCGATGGCCTGGCCGGTCAGATCGACGCCGAGGCACTGCACATCGGACAGTATTGTGCCGACGAGATGGCCCTGGTGACCGAGGCGCAGCTGGGGGAGACGATCGCCTGGCTGACGATGG